>CAWFXN010000057.1:0-33668 GCA_963819665.1 uncultured Alphaproteobacteria bacterium | reverse complement strand
ACGCCGATCTCATCGACACGCTGTGGGGCATCTATTTCGCGACGGGGAAAAAGCCCGATCGCGCAGATCGCCACCCTCCTGCCCTGGGCGAAAGACCGCGACAGCGTCGAGAAGCTGACGATCGGCAGCATGGCGCGGTTCACGCTCGCCTCGAACGCCGCGCGCGATGTCGATCTGCTGCGCGTGCTGAAAGGGCTGCAGGAGAGCCAGCCGAAAGACGTGAAGCCGGTGCTGAAAGAGGTGATCGAGGCGGCCGAACTCGCGGACACGGCGCGGCTCGGCAAGGACGCGATGGCGGCGCTCGACGAGCTGAAGAAGAAAGGCCCCGGCTCAACGCGCGATCTTTTGACATGGGGCTCGGTGGGCGAGGCCGCCATTTCCATGGGTTGCCTTGGCCTTGCCGTCGCCGGACAGGTGGAGGCGGGTATTCCTTGCGTGCTCGGCGGGGCGCTCGGCACCGGCGCCCTGCGCTTTATGGGCCGCACGGATTGAGGCGCGTCGCTGGGGGGCGCCCCCGCCTGGCGCGTCCCAGGGCGCCTCGCCGTTCAAGGTTTACAAAGGATTGAAATTGGCTTTGTTTTGTAAAATGGCCATAGCTAAGCATATAAGTAGTTTTGGAGTCCTGACGGTAAAAAGACCTTCGACCGGTTAATGCGACGCCGATATTAAGAGGCGGAAACCATAAATCGATGCAGCCCCGACGCGAAATATATTTAATTCCTGCCGCAAAAACATATTTAACGGACTTTTGCGCGTTCCAGTAAATGAAAAAATTCCGGCATTAAATTTAATTTAATGGCAAGAAATATGTATTGTTTTTCAAAATGTTAGAGGTAATTTTTGGCGTCTGCTTCGAGGGCGCGGCGTTCCTCGTTTGCAAATTTTTAAGGACGATCAGACCGGAAATAAATCCATTCGCGCCGAAATTAACCAACACAGGTTAACGCATAATCGGCGCGGCAACGATTTGTTGTCCATTTGCGTGGCCTGACCCTCTGATAGACGATCGGAGGGCGACGGGTCGAACACCCGCTGGGTCTGCCTGGGTCAATTCCAGCCGTTCAAGATCTTCGAACCAAATGCCCGGAGAACCCCAATTAGCAGAAATAAGCTCAGAAGCAGAGCCGACGTGACATGAACTGAGCCGCTCAACAACCGTAACGGGTCTTCTGCCAACACAGAGTCCCCTGAAGCGGTGGCGGCTCCCTCATCTCCAAAATGTGTTGGGGTATCTGTGATAGCAGCACGGTTTAAGTGCAGCTGTGGCTCGCCCGCACTTGTATTCTCCGGGGTCCTTCCAAAAGGTCGGCAAGAAAGTGCAACCGCTTGAGCAATTCGGTTCTGCAGAAAGAGGATAAAAGAGCATGGGCTTAGCGGGACAGCAAGCATTCCATGTCGTGCTTATAAAGCCCGCTCATTACGATGATGACGGCTATCCTATCCAGTGGTTCCGCTCAGCCATCCCGTCCAACACGTTGGCTTGCTTGAACGGTCTGGCAATGGATGCGGAGCGCCGCAGCATCCTCGGCCCCGACGTTCAGATCCAGATCCATACCTTTGATGAAACCAACCAACGCATACGGCCGGAGAAGATCATAAGCATGATCTCGAAGCGCGGCGGCAAGGCGCTCATTGGTCTTGTCGGAGTACAATCCAATCAATTCCCTCGCGCCGTCGATATTGCCCGACCGTTCCTCAAGGCGGGGCTTCCCGTCTGCATCGGGGGCTTTCATGTCTCGGGCTGCATAGCCATGCTCCAGGAATGGCCGAAGGAAATGCGCGATGCGCAAGCGCTCGGCATCTCGTTCTTTGCGGGCGAGGCTGAGGACGGCCGCTTCGACCAGATCGTTCGCGACGCCTGGGAAGGGAGCCTCGCTCCGCTCTACAACTACATGGACCAGCTTCCCACGCTACAGGGCGAGGCGGTTCCTATCCTTCCTCAGAAGCACCTGCGCCGGACCTCCGGTTCTTTGTCGAGCATGGATTTGGGACGCGGCTGCCCTTATCAGTGCTCCTTCTGCACCATCATCAACGTGCAGGGGCGCAAGAGCCGGTTCCGCACGGCAGATGATCTTGAGAAAATCATCCGCGAAAACTACGCCCAGAAAATCTATCGCTTTTTCATCACCGACGACAATTTCGCCCGCAACCGCGATTGGGAAGTCCTGTTTGATCGCCTGATTGCGTTGCGGTCAGATGGTTTTCCCAAGATCGGGTTCACGATCCAGGTCGATACCCTGTGCCACAAAATCCCGAACTTCATCGAAAAGGCGTCGCAAGCCGGCGTCCGCCGCGTCTTCATCGGGCTGGAGAACATTAATCCAGACAACTTGATCGCCGCCAAGAAGCGTCAGAACAAGATCACCGAATACCGGGAAATGCTGCAAAAGTGGCGCACCCACGGTGCAATCACCTGTGCGGGCTACATCGTCGGCTTTCCGGGAGATACGAAAGCATCCGTGCTGCGGGATATCGAGATCATCAAGCGCGAACTGCCCCTAGATATTTTAGAGCTGTTTTACCTCACCCCATTGCCGGGTTCCGAGGACCACAAGGTTCTCTGGGAGAAAGAGGTGTGGATGGACGCAGACATCAACAAATACGATCTGAACCACCGTGTCACCCATCATGCCAAAATGAGCGATGCCGAATGGGAAGATGCGTTGCAAGCTGCCTGGGACAGCTTCTATAGCCCGAACCATATCCGCACGATCCTCCGCCGCGTTGCCGCCAACCCGAAAGGCCGGCCGGGAACGACCTTATCGACGCTTCTCTGGTTCAAGCTTATTCATACCTACGAAGGCGTTCATCCCCTCGAAGGCGGAGCATTCCGGCTTAAGTTCCGCCGTGACAGGCGGAGCGGATTAGCGGTTGAGAGCCCCTTTGTCTTCTATCCGCGCTATGTTGGCGAAACGCTTCTCAAGGCTTGGCGTTACTGGTCGGTTTACAGGCAGTCGAAGGCAATTCTGGATGAAGTTCTGACTGCGCCAGACAGGATGACATACACCGACGTTGCAATCGCGCCGCCAAAAGCTGACGAATTTGAGGAACTCAACCTTTATAACGCCACGTCCGGCGGGGACGCCGCTGTGGCGCGCAAGCAGCGCTATGACAGCATCCGATTGAAGACAACGGCCGCTGCGCCCGCTGCCACTACCTGTGCATGATGGCATGACTTGACCCCCTGTCCAGCCTTCGAGAGGGACGCGGCGCATGAAAAGCTGGGTGATGGCCGCAACGTATTGAGCCTGAATGTCGCAATGTGGGCCGAGCCCGAAGATCTCTTTTCGGTCAGTGCCGCTCAACCCCTGATAGGAGACGAGCCGGACTTTCCCCCAATACAGCCGGTTTCGGCCTTTTAGGGAGATTCGATTACCGGTGTAACTTGCCGAGTAGCCGGTTCAGGGTAGCCGCCGAAGTGGACGACCTCACCGAAAGTGCTTCGACAACTTCAGCGCCTGCGCCTGATAATGCGAGCCGATCTCGCGCCCGTAAAGCTGCGCGGGCGGTTCGCTGAGCGGCTCGTAGATGAGCCGGCCGATCATCTGCCCGTCCTCCAGGATGAACGGCACCTTGTGGCTGCGCACCTCCAGCACGGCGCGGCTGCCGTGGCCGCCCGTCTCGGTCAGGCCGAAGCCCGGATCGAAAAAGCCGGCGTAATGCACGCGGAACTCGCCCATCAGCGCGTTGAACGGCTCCATCTCGGCGGCGTGCGTGGGCGGCACCAGCACCGCCTCCTTCGAGGCGAGAATGTAGAACTCGTCCGGGTCGAGGATCAGCCGTTTCTGCGGCGTCACCATCAGCGGCTCCCAGAACTCGTCGACATCGTAGGCGCCCGCGCGATCCACATCGATGACGCCGGTGTGCCGCTTGGCGCGGTAGCCGATCAGCGGGTAGGGGCCGCCGCCGCAGAGATCGACGGAAAGCGAAACTTCGCGAGGATGATGAGCGGCGGCGGCCCTTCGGGGGATGCGCCGCGAAACCGCATTTGCGAAAGCCGCGATCCCGCTCCGCACCAGAATGGGAAAGGTCTGCGGGCAGATTTCGAGGTAGAGGCGGCCGCGATAGCCGGGGCCGGTCTGGTCGAAGCCGGGGGCGTGATCGGCGATGACGCGCGTGAAGACATCGAGCCTGCCGGTCGAGCTTTTGGGATTGGCCACGCCCGCCACGCCGGGAGGGAGCGCCAGCGCCTCCTCGATTTCCGCGACATAAACGCAGCCGACTTCCAGAACCGCGCCGGGGCCGAGATCCACGGTGTGGAGCACGAACCGCTCGATCTGCGCTTCCGTTTTGGATGCGGGGCCGGGCATGAAGCTGGCGCGGACGCGGAAAGCGCGCGCGCCGAGGCGCAGGTCGAGGCTCGCGGGCTGGATTTGGCCGGCCCCGATGGGAGCCGCAGAGGAAATGGCGCCTCGCTCGATAAGCGCCGCGATGGCCTGCGAAGGAAGAATGCCTGATGCCGTCATGGGCTCAGCAATAGGCGATGTCGGGGGCGCCGAACAACTCTTTTCAGGAGCAACGCCGCAAAGCGGCTTCAGCGCCCGGCGGCTTTCTTCTTCGGCCCCGACGAGACGAGCCGCGCTTTCACCGCAAGCCGCCGTTCGGCCAGGGCGAGCCAATGCCGGCAGCTTGCCAGCCCGAGATTGCAGCGCACCGCGATCTTCGAGGAAGCGCCGGACGATTTTGGAAGCGCTCCCGTGGCGACGGCTGCGGCGCCCAGTCCCTCCGCCTCCCGGCTTGCTCGCGCCAGAAGCTGGCTCGCCGTCATGGTCCTGAGAAACGGGTTGGCGGCGACCGCGGCCCCGCTCAGCAGGGTGGACACCAACGCGTCCGGCTCCGCCTCCAGCACTCTGAGCGCGCCATTGGCCCCGGCGAAAAAGGCGAGCCGGAGGTTTCCGGCGGTCGTTTCTTTCCCTTTCGCGGCGAGAGCGGCGGCGTTTTCGCGCGTATAGACCAGCGCCACGTCGCGCGACACCTGGAAATCGGTCCTCAGCGCCAAAATCTCGACATCCGTTTTCTCCGACGCCAGCGCCGGGAAATTGCGCCGGACGACGTCGAGGAACGTGGTTTCAAGAAACTGGAAGGGGCCAAGGGCGGACGAGGCGCGATTCCTCGCATATTGCCGCCCCGCGGACTCGGCGCGCATCAGGCGGTCGAGGAAAAGCGTTTCGCTTTCGGTGGGGGTGAGCTTCGCATCGCCCTCTTCAGCGAGGCACACGATCGCGGGGGCGAAGAGGAAAGCAAAACAGACAAATATGAGCCCGCCCCATCCCCGCATCGATCATCCGCCCGTCATGCTCATATGGCGTCCGAGGGCGGGTTTCTGAGCGCGCCGGTCGATGACGAAGTCGTGGCCCTTCGGCTTCCGGCTGATGGCTTCGTCGATCGCCGCGGCGAGGAGATCATCCGAGCCGGCGGCGCGAAGGGGCGCGCGCAAATCCGCGGCGTCTTCCTGGCCAAGGCACATGTAAAGCGTGCCGGTGCATGTGACGCGCACGCGGTTGCAGCTTTCGCAGAAATTATGGGTCAGCGGCGTGATGAAGCCGAGCCGCCCGCCGGTTTCGCGCACCCGCACGTAGCGCGCGGGGCCTCCGGTGCGATAGGGGATGTCTTCAAGCGTCAGCCGCTCCATGAGCCGCGCGCGCACGACCGAAAGCGGCAAATATTGATCGGTGCGGTCGCCTTCGATATCTCCGAGCGGCATGGTCTCTATCAGTGTCAGGTCCATCCCTTCGCCGTGACACCAATATAACATTTTTTCTATTTCGTGCTCATTGATATTTTTGAGCGCGACCATGTTGATCTTGATGTGAAGGCCGGCGGCCTTCGCGGCGCGAATTCCGTCCATCACCTGCGCGAAATCTCCCCACCGGGTGATGGCCCTGAATTTCTGCGCATCGAGCGTATCGAGCGAGACGTTGATGCGCTGCACGCCCGCGGCGGCGAGGCCAGCCGAGAATCTTTTAAGCTGGCTGCCATTGGTCGTAAGCGTGACCTCATGCAGCGCCCCATTTTGCAAATGGCGGGAGAGCGCCGAAAAGAGCCACATGATGTTCTTTCTCACCAGCGGCTCGCCGCCGGTGATGCGGATCTTCCGGACGCCTTTCTTGATGAACGCGCTGCACAGCCGATCGAGCTCTTCGAGCGTGAGAAGGCCGGCTCTCGGCAGAAACGTCATGTTCTCCGACATGCAATACACGCAGCGGAAGTCGCAGCGGTCGGTGACCGAAACCCGCAAATAGGTGATGCGCCGCCCGAATGGATCGACCATGGCGCCGCCTGCTGGCTCGATAGGGTTCGCGGCGGAATGCTGAAGGGTCATAGGAGTCGTCCGGACTGGCATTTAGAGGGAAACACGGCAGCAAGACATGAGATGCGTTTTTTGGGAAGCCCAACAAGGGTATGATGGCGTGGGATTGAACAAACATTTGTGGCTCCAACCGTGAGCCAGGGAGGAACAAATGCCCGGCCTGAATGGAATGCTTGAAACGGCTCTCTATGTCGACGATCTGGGACGCGCCCAGCGCTTTTATGAAGACATTCTGGAGCTCAAGCCCGTCTTCTCGGACGGCCGCTTGACCGCCTATGACGTCGGAGGCCGGAGCATCCTTCTTGTCTTCGCTCGCGGCGCCTCGATTGAAACGGTCGCGCTTGAGGGCGGCGTGATCCCAGGCCATGACGGGGCTGGCCCTTTGCATTGCGCCTTCGCCATCAGCGCCGATGAACTTCCCGCCTGGAAAGAGCGCCTGACCGCGCGCGGCGTTCAGATCGAGGGCTGCATGGACTGGCCGCGCGGCGGGAAAAGCATCTATTTCCGCGATCCCGACGGCCACCTTCTCGAACTCGCGACGCCCGGTCTTTGGCCGACCTACTAAGGGAAGCACGCCCGCGCATCCACCATCAAGACATTTGGACGAGATGCCGCCTTCACATATCATACGGTTATGCTAATAAGAAGCATCATGATTCTTGATAAGCTTCCGCTCGACACATTGTCCGCCCGAAGGAAAAATGAATTTATTCAAAGGCCTGCTGGCCCACATTCACGATCTCCATTTAGAGCTTAGCCGTCATCAGGCGAGCTTGGAGGAGTGGAAAAATTTCAATGCCGAATGTTGGCGCTTCCTCGCCACGGCGGCGCAGTTGCCTACGCTGCCCGAGCCCGCAGGCAATCTGACGGCTCCGGTTCAAGCGCCACCCGTTACAAACGGTTTGATCGAGCCCCAGGGCATAAACCCAAGCGGGAGAAAGCCGAACTGCAGCGCGCTTTCGTTTTCTTATCTGCAATTCAAGGTGATTGAGGCTGTTCAGCCACATCCCGCCTACGAGCTCGACGACGGTTTTCAGCCCCTTGGCGTCATACAGCACATGACTTTCGCCGGGGACAGGAAGGCGAAAAGGGCGCTCTCCGAGCTATGCCGCGCCGGCTTCTCCTTGCTGGACATTGTCGACGATCTTGTCGCCAAAGGGATGGTCGTGAAGACCGAGTACGAGCCTTGTAACGGCGACGTGATGGTCGGACTCGCCGCGAACCTCCCGATGCGGGAAGCAGCCCATGTCGAGCGCAAGAAACTGATTAGGAACATCGCCTGCAAGTATCGCCTTGTGCTGCAATGGAACGAGGACGGAACGGGTTCTCTCATTACGTCCTCAGGTCATATGGTCGAACCAAGCGGCTCGGTTTGGGCGCTCCTCTCCTGCCTTTATACAATTAGAGATAGCGTCGCGAATCGCCCCAAGTCGTTGAATTGAAATTCCGCCCTGCACCTGATTAGCAGGAACGATGCGGCCCATGGATCGACAAGCTCACCATGAGGGTTAAGCCGTTGAAAACGCGCGACCTCATGGTGAGGAGGCCGAAGGCCGTCTCGAACCATGAGCTTGTCGAACCATGGGCCTGGAAAAGTCACCAAACCGTCCTGTCGTCGATCGTCTCGAACCGGATGTGATGCAGGCGCGCCTGGCGTTTCTTCTCGGCTTCGGTCCATTTGCCGATGGCGACGCGCTCCCCCATGGCGAAGTCGTCCCAAACGAAAGGCTTTCCCGCCCAATAGCAAACGAGCATCACCGAGCAGGAGACGCTGCCTGGGATTTTCTTCAAGCGCCTGACCTCGGATCGGACAGCGTCGATATTCTCCACAATGTCCGCCCGGAACTCACGGCTGAACGCGAATTTGTAAGGCTCGGCTTGAGAGGAAAACGCGAGCGCAGTCAAGAGGACGGCTGCGAAGGCCGACATGATGCCAGCGGCGCGCGGCGCGCTCGCAGGCGAAGCCTGGATTTTGCTGAACGCCATGCCGATGCCGATTGCGAGCGCAAAGAGGAACTCGAAATAGGCGTTGACGTCGAGCCCGTCTCCTAACGACTGCACAAAGCCGCTGAGAAATGTGAGGCCAAGCAAGACGGCCATTTTTTGCGCGAGCCGGTTGCGGCGGTCATAGACAAGCCAAGCGATGCAAATGACGGCTGCTCCGATGAGCGGCGCGGCGAAGGTTAGCGCCAGATGGAGATTCTTCCATCCGACCGCTCGTGGCGTCAGAAGCTGTTCAAAGAACGCGCCGCCATAGACTGCGTAGCAGGCAAGCAGTCCGGCTGCGCACGCCGCTGCTCCGAAAGCCGCGGTCCGCCCGGCCTCCCGCGGCCTGTCGAAGGCCAGCCAGATGAGAGCCGACGCCGGAATGGCGATGAGGCTGTGCTTGATAAAGCCTGCCAGGATCATCAAGAGAACCGCCGGTTCCGTCGCCTTTCCCTTGTTCGCCCTTGCGATAAACCAGATGAAGCCTGCGCCCATCACGGCCACGCCAAGAAGATGAGGATCGTTCATCCCGGCATAGCCCGTGTAAGCGCCCGCGAGAGTAGCCAGAAACCAGATCGCTCCGATGGCCGCCGCCAATCGTGTGGCTCCCAGAATAATGGCCGCGCGGTATACAAGAAATGTGAGAGCAAGCGAAGCCAGAAGGGATATGACTCTGCCCGCGTAGACCTCCTCCGCGCCCAGTGATGCGAAAGCATGGAGGAGATGGAAATAGAGCGGGGGATAGTTGTTTATCGTGAGCGCGTCCGCCGCCGGATAGAGATGAGCGAGAGCCTTGCTTTGCCACGCATTCCAAGCCTCATTCGGATCGATCTCCAGCGGCAAACATGCGCGATAGCAACAGAAGACGATTGCAATCGAGGCGGCTCCCAGCAAGGCAGTAATGAGCGCCCCGAGGATAACTTCGCGTGACTTTATTCTTTCCAGAACCGGCGCGAAAGATCGGTGTTCGGCTATCGACAAGCATGTCCTCTTCGAGCAGCAAACAGAGTTGGGTCGGCGCGGACCATACCCCCACTCTTGTCTTACTTCCAGAAGTGACTTTACTCGCTAAGGGAACCGATTGTGGATGGAGGGCCCCAATGGCCCATCGAAGGCGATCCGGCCTTGTTCGCCGTCTCGCGCAGATCCGCGGACAGGACGCGGCGCGGGTCAGGCAGGGCGGCCGCTCGCATCCCGCGGCTTGACGTCCAGAAGGCGGCCCAAAGAATGACGAATCCGGCAATGGCCGTGACGTTCATTATCGCTTCAAACTTTTCAACCGATAAATTTTCGGCAATTGCCAACGCCAGCATTATGATGTAGGCGATGACGAGGCTAATAACCCCATACGCGGCCAGCCCGATTTTCGGGGCCGAGACACATTCGATTGGCAGCCTTTGCGCCTTGTGAGAGGCTATCGCACCCATCGCTGTGCTCTCCTAAAGGCCTCTAATTCCGTGGTGCTGAATGCAACTTAGCGCGGCCTACAACAATCAGGCGTCCGCCCGGTTCCAAAAAAAGTGACAAATACGGATCATTTGCAGGTCAGGGAGGGAGATACTTTCGTCTATCTGGCGGCGTCTATCACCAGCGAAGCGCGGGGTGGCGTCAGGGTTCTGGGTGGATGGCCGGGGAAGTGAGACGCGGCAAAGGCCGAAGGTGATCGAACAGCCGGAGGACGGAAGCCGGAGCTGGCTCAGGCTTCCGTTGAATAAAGCGCCTATTTATTCTTGTGGCTTTGCTGGCCTGCTTTCACATGCTGCTCATGGGAGCCGCCATGAGAATGCTCCCCTCCCTTTTTGCCCTCTTCTGAGGCGTGTTTCGGATCGTTTTTAAAATTGCCGCCGCTATGCTGGCCGCCTTTGCTTTGGCCGGAATGGCCGGACTTCTCAGTTTTCTCAGCGCCGGACTTCTCGGTTTTCTCAGCCATGGTTGGAACTCCTTTGACATGGCGCGTTGGTTTACTTGAAAACCATTGGCGCTCGTCCCGTTCCATCTGCAGGCTGGCTTATCTACTTTATCCGATCCTGCGGCGCGTCCGCTGAAGACGGCGGCTCATAGGAGGGATGCCCGCGGCGCAACTGGTGGTCGGCTTCCATCAGCCCATGCGCGCGCGGTAATCCTGGTAGCTGAATTCGCGGATTGTTTTCAGTTCGCCGTTCGTCCAAAGCAGGATGGCCGGATGCTGGACGCCGTTGAACATCGTGCATTGCACGAGATTATACTGGATGGCGTCCTGCATGACGACCTTGTCGCCGGGCTTCAGCGGCTCTTTGAATGCATGCCATTGCATCAGTTGATCGCCCGAAACGCAGGTGCCTCCCGCGAGGCGATAAACGTGTTTATGCTTCTTGAGCTGTGCCGCATCGCGGACGATTTCAGCGCCCGAGACCGGCATGTCGAGGTCCGGGCTTAAAAGGAAATCCGGCATGTGCGCATTGAACGACATGTCCAGAATCGCGATCCTGAAATCGACATCGTCGCGCTCGACGATATCGAGCACGTTCGCGACCAGCACACCGGCGTTTTTCACGATGGCGGCGCCCGGCTCCATGTGAACGGTCACGCCGTGCTTCTTCTGGAAGCCGTTGACGAGCTGGATCAGGCCATCGACATCGTAATCGTCATCGGTGATCTTCTGGCCGCCGCCGAAGTTGATCCATTTCATCCGCGAAAAATATTCGCCGAACTTGGCCTCGACGACTTCGACTGCCTCCTTCAAGTCCCCGAACATCTTGTCGAAAAAGATGTGGAAGTGCAGTCCGCTGATGCCATCGAGCGCATCCGGATTTTCTGCAAGCGCCTTCTTGAACTCGCTGGCGCGAATGCCGAGGCGCGATCCGGGAGCGCAAGGCGACCACAGGCCGCCATGCTCGTCCTTGCCGATATATTCCGGATTGATGCGCAAACCGCATTCGATAGGCTTGCCAGTTTTCCTGATGTAGGCGTCTACCTGCGGCTTGAACTGCCGCCATTGCGCGAAGGTGTTGAAGATGATCGTGCTGCAAGTGTTGAGGATCTCGGGGAATTCGCTCTCAGTGTATGCCGGCGCATACATGTGGACATTATGATTGAACTGATCGTAGCCGAGGCGGGCCTCGTTCAGCGAGCTGACCTCAGTTCCGTCCAGATAGTCCTTCGTGATATGAAAAAGCGGCCAGGTGGACCAGGTCTTGAGCGCCTGGAACATCTTGCAGCCCGTCTTGTCTTTGACGTGCTTCAGGATGCGCAGATTATGGCGCAGACGATCTTCCTCGATCACGAATGAGGCGGGGCCAATCAGTGCCGGGTCGAGCGAAGACTTGGGCCGCTTTTCCATGCGTCAGTACCAGGAATTAGAGATTTGCGAATTACCTCGCCCCCTCACCCCCACCCCTCTCCCGCCAGGGGAGAGGGGAGAAACGGCGTTCCCTCTCCCCCTGCGGGAGAGGGACAGGGTGAGGGGGGCACGGAGTAGTCGCACATGCGCTAGACCTGCGCCGGCAAGGGCTTGTAGTCGATCACCTCGAACGGCAGGCCATTCGCGGCGACGCCTTCGAGGAAGGGTTCGGGATCGAGCTGTTCGACATTGTAGACGCCTTCGCCCCTCCAATGCCCTTGCATGACCATCATGGCCGCAACCATGGGCGGCACGCCCGCAGTGTAGGAAATCGCCTGCGAGCCGACTTCCTTGAACGTTTCCGCGTGGTCGCAGACATTGTAGATGAACTTCGTGCTTTCCTTGCCGTCCTTCACGCCGGTGATGATGCAGCCGATGACGGTCTTGCCGCTGTAGTTCGTCGCGAGCGACGCCGGATCGGGCAGCAGCGCTTTCAGAAACTCCATCGGCACGATCTTCTGGCCCTTGAAGTCGATCGGCTGGATGTTGTCGAGGCCGATATTGCGGATGACGCGCAGATGCGTCAGGTAGTTTTCGGAGAACGTCATCCAGAAGCGCATGCGCTCGAGCCCCGGCAGGTTCCTGGCGAGCGACTCCATCTCCTCGTGGTACAGAAGATAGCTCTCCTTGCAGCCCGCGACCGGGTAATCGAAGGTGAAATGCACGGCGTCCTTGTCGAGAATTGCTGGCGTTTCCACCCACTTTCCGTGCTCGAAATGCCGGACGATCTGCGTGACTTCGCGGATGTTGATCTCGGGATTGAAGTTGGTCGCAAAAGCCTTTTCGTGTGCGCCCGCATTCGCATCCATAATGTCGACAAAGCGGATTGTGTCGAAGTACTTCTTCAACGCATAGGCGCAATAGGCGTTGGTCACGCCCGGGTCGAAGCCTGCGCCGAGCACCGCCATGACGCCCGCCTTCTTGTACCGGTCGTCGAATGCCCATTGCTGCTTGTACTCGAAATGCGCCTTGTCCCTGGACTCGTAATTGGCGGTGTCGATGTAGGTTACCCCGGTCGCGAGACATGCCTCCATGATCGCGAGATCCTGGTAGGGAAGGGCAAGGTTGATCACCACCTCGGGCGCTGTCTTTTCGATGAGGCCGATGACCTGCTTTGGCTCGTCGGCGTCGACGACGTGGGTGGCGATATCGACGCCGGTGCGCTGCTTGACCGACGCCTTGATGGCATTCGGCTTTCCGATGGTGCGGCTCGCCAGGTGGATCTTTTTAAAGACATTCGCGTTCATCGCGCATTTGTGCGCCGTCACGCTGCCGACGCCGCCCGCGCCGATGATGAGCACCGTTCCTTTGGTCATAAGATTTTATCCTCGGCTTATCGCTTCGACGAGCAAGAGCAGTCGGGACCCTCATAGCAAAAAACGCCGCTTGCGTCACATCGATCGGCGTCGAGGCGGCCGCCAAATTGATGGCGCATAAGTAGTTTTCGCGCCCCGGCGCTCTTCACTCATTCGTGTAAGGATGTTATTCGTCTTTCACGCGAAAATAGAAATGTTCACGCATTTCAATTGGCTAAGGTGTTTTCATGAGCGCATCGGACATTTTGCAACCCATTCGCGGCAGCAAGGGCGCCAGCGATCCCGGCCCCCGCAATATCGAACTCGACCGGCAAAATCCCGATCTTCTCGCGCCGCCGGAAACCGATCATGGCCTCTTGCCAAACCTGAAATTTTCCTTCTCCCAGGCTCATAACCGGCTTGAGGAAGGCGGCTGGGCGCGCGAGGTGACGGTTCGCGAACTCCCCGTGTCGACCTCCATGGCCGGGGTGAACATGCGCCTTGGGCCGGGCGTCGTGAGGGAACTGCACTGGCACAAGGAGGCCGAGTGGGGTTATGTGACCGAGGGCCGCGTGCGCGTGACGGTCGTCGATGTCGATCGAAGCGTGTTCGTGGACGATCTGCAGGCCGGAGATGTCTGGCTCTTCCCGGCTGGCATTCCGCACTCCATTCAGGGGCTCGAGGAGGGGTGCGAGTTTCTTCTTGTCTTCGACGATGGCGACTTTTCCGAAGACCAGACCTTGCTGATTACGGAGTGGTTCGCCCATACGCCGCGCGAGGTGCTCGCGAAGAACTTCGGCGTGCCGGAAGCTTGCTTTGCGAACATCCCGAAATCCCAGAAATATATCTTTCCTCTTCCTGTGCCTGGGCCTCTGAATGAGGTCCTGAGCCAGCTTCCGGAGAAAAGGCCTGCTTCGCCGTTCACCTGGCACGCTTCGGCGCATGAGCCTGCCCGCTATGCCGGCGGTTCGACCAAAGTCATCGACGCGCGTCAGTTCCCGCGCACGTCGCTCTCGGCGCTGATCATCGAACTCGAACCCGGCGCCATGAGGGAGCTGCACTGGCATCCGCGCGCGGACGAGTGGCAATATTACATGGAAGGCGAAGCCCGCATGACGGTCTTCGACGCGACCTCCAACGCGCGGACCTTCAACTACCGCGCAGGCGACGTCGGCTTCGTCCCGCGAACGCTTGGCCATTACATTGAAAATATCGGGGCTGCCCCGGTCCGCGTCATCAACGTTTTCAATCAGTCCGGTCTACGAAGACATTTCCTTGAACCAATGGATGGCGCTGACGCCCCCCGATCTCGTCAAAGGCCACCTCAATCTTGACGACACCGCGATGCGCGCTCTTAGGCGGGACTATCGGCCGGTTGTGCGTTGAGATCGCTCCCTCGGCTGGACGCGCAGTCAGCTCATGAGGGAGCGGCGCTTGGCCGCTCCCTGGCATTGTTGTTCGATCGCGCCTCACGCCAGGGCCAACTGGCCAGCCGGAGCGCCACTTCCCTGCCGTAGCCGCCACAGAACGAGGCCATGGAGCATCAAAGCCAGCGGGACAGCGAAGGTTGGGACCATCACCAGCGGATAGGACGTAATGAGGACGTTTGGCGCATCATGGGCCAGGAGATGCGGAAGCCCGGGAGAGGTCAACGCGCCCATCGTAACCGCGACAACGAGATCGGCGATGCCAAACACGCTCCAGGCATAGGCCGCGCTGCGAGCCCCAGCCGCCTTCCGCGCCAGCAGAATTGCAACCACGATTGCAGCGGCGCCGGTTACGACGTCTCCAATCCCTGCGGGCAGCGCGAATTGCCAGGGCATGTGGCCGCCGGCCCAAAGCACGAGAAAGATGCCGCCTCCAATACGATAGACCTGCGCCGCCACAAGCCAGTGTAGCGGTATCGCGGAGACAAGGCTTGCGATGCCCGGCGATAACCGCAGACTAACGGCGGCGGCGACAAGGGGAATCAGCAATCCGAATGGAAGGGTTGGCAGCGAGCCGTCGGCGGATGCGTAATACACATTTTCCGCGGCGAGGTACTGGGCGGCGGCGAACCAGGCGATGAGGGCCGCTGACAGTGCAGCCGCGGTTCCATAGCGCGTCCGCGCATCCGCCTCCATGCGCGCAGCGCCCATCCAGATGAGGCCCAACGCGATGGAGACCACGAAGGGCCGCATGGCCGGCTCGAATATCAGAACGTATCCGGGAACTTGTGGGGTCATGGTACGAACTCCATTTGGCACTTGATACATAAATGATAGTCACTACATTTTTCATAGTCAATTGCCATTTATGTGATCGCTTGCTAGAATTGGGTCATGCAGAACCAACCTTCCGTCACGGATTGCCCGGTGGCCCGCACCTTGAGCGTCATCGGATCGAGCTGGACGTGCCTCATCCTGCGCGACCTCCTCCTGCATGGCGCAAGGCGCTTTCAGGACTTGCAGGACTCGCTTGATGGCATTGCGCCGACGACGCTATCGGATCGCCTCAGGACGCTTGAACAGAATGGGGTCGTGGAGCGACGTTTTTATTCGATGAGTCCGCCACGGGCCGAATACGTGCTGACCCCAAAGGGTCGCGACCTAGGCCCGATTGTCGCCGCCATGCGTGATTGGGGGCGCAAATACGCGAAGTGATCTGCGCCATCACTCTCGCCCACCGCGGTCTGACGGTTCTTTGCCACGGGCCGCGATTTGCTGATTCCTGGAAAGCCGTGCTTAAGAAGCCCGCGCAGGCGGCGTTTTGCCGGAAGGGACGGACTGGGCCAAACCCAGCCGCCTCACGATTTCGGCCGCGATTGCGGGTGGCGTGCCGTCCACATCAACCACGATGGGATGCTCGTCAGGCGCCGGTTCCTCAAGGATTGCGAACTGGCTGTCGAGCAGGCCCACGGGCATGAAATGCTCGTGCCTTGCCGCCATGCGGGCGTGGATCAGATCGTATGATCCCTTGAGATAGACGAGCGCCACATCCGGGCGATCGCCAATGATGATGTCCCGGTAGCTTCGCTTCAACGCCGAGCAACTGATCACGCCGCCCTCGCCGTGAGCCCGCCAGTTGTCGATTGCGGCGGCCACGCGATCGAGCCAGATCGCGCGGTCCGCGTCCGTCAGCGGCGCGCCGCTCCGCATTTTCTCGACATTTTCTGGCGGGTGGAGGAGATCGCTTTCCTGAAACTCGTATCGCAGCATCATGGCGAGCAAGGCCGCGACTGTCGATTTGCCGGAGCCTGCAACGCCCATGACGACAATGGCCTGCGGCCTGACCTCGGTCACGACTGCCGTTTTGCAACGACTTCGATCGTCCGCCAACTAAAGTTTCCGTTGCGCGCGAGAAGACCGTCCGCTTCCAGCGGTCCCGCGCTGCCCGACATATAGGTCGTGACATCCGAATTATCGGCAGCCCAGGCGTCTATCACCGGCTGCACGACGCGCCACGCTTCCTCGACCATGTCCGCCCGCATGTACAGCGTCTGATCGCCCATCATGACATCGTAGATCAGCGTCTCGTAGCCGACATTCGGCTCGTTCGGAAACCAGTCATTGTCTCGAAAATCCATCCGCACGCCGACGAGATCCACAACCGGCCCAGGCCGCTTGACGGCGAATTGCAGCGAGATGCCCTCGTCCGGCGCGATGGAGATGATCAGCCAGTTTTCCGGCAGGCAGAAGACGGGCGTAGCGCGGAAGGGGGTGTAGGGCGCCTGCTTGAAACGGATCGCGACTTCCGTCTTGCGCTGCGAAAGATGTTTGCCCGTGCGGATGAAAAAGGGCACGCCCGCCCAGCGCCAATTGTCGATCTCAAGCTGCATCGCGACATAGGTCTCGACCTTCGAATCCTGGGCGACCTTCGGCTCGTCCCGATAGGCGCCGACCCGCTTGCCCAGCACGGTGCCCGCCGCGTACTGCGCGCGCACGACCTGAGTCGCACTGACAGGGCGCATCGCGGTGAAGACGTCGGCTTTCCTGGACCGGATGGAAGAGGGGTCGAATCCGCTCGGCGGCTCCATGGCGACCATGGAGACAAGCGCCAGCACATGATTGGGCACCATGTCGCGCAGCGCGCCTGTCGCCTCATAGAAGTTTCCGCGGCCTTCGACGCCGACCGTTTCGGCCACGGTCACCTGCACATGATCGATTCGGTCGCGGTTCCAGATCGGCTCGAACATGCCATTGGCGAAGCGCAGCGCCATGATGTTCTGGACCGTCTCCTTGCCGAGGAAGTGGTCGATCCGGAAAATCTGGTGTTCGTTGAGTGTCCGCAGCACGCGGGCGTTGAGCGCGCGCGCCAACTCCAGGCTATGACCGAAGGGCTTCTCGAACACCACCCTTCGCCAGTAGCGAAGCTTTCCGTCCGGGCTCGTCGGCTGATCGGTCAGCCCCGCCTCATGCAGGCGCTCAATGGCCGGACAAAAGAACTGTTCGGCGACGGCAAGGTAGAAGATGACATTGCCCTGCGTGCCGTGAGTCTTATCGGCTTCGGCGAGCGCGGCGCGCAGGTTGTCGTAAAGCTCGGGCTGGCTCAAATCGCCTTGCACGTAAGACATCTTGTCGGCAAGGCGGTTCCAAGCCTCTTCGTCAATGCGGCCGCCAATGCGGCCGCCGTCCGGCCTCCCGGCATAGGTTTTCAGTTTTTCATAAAGATAATCGCGCCAGCTTTCGGAGGTTGCGTCCGACCGGGCTACGCCGATAAGCGCAAAGTGCTCGGGGATCAGCCGCGTGCGCGACAAATTATAAAGCGCCGGAACCAGCAAGCGCGAGGTCAGGTCGCCGCTTGCGCCGAAGACCACCATCGCGCATGGCCCGGGCGGCGTTGGCTCTCTGCGCTGAGAACATTCAATCAGCTCGATGATGGGAGATATCGAAGTCATTTGGCGCCTACTTTGAGCTGTTTGAGGGGGCCGCTTGCGGGGTTTCGACATGGCCGCCAAAGCCGAAGCGCATGGCGGACAGCATCTTCTCGCCGAAAGTATGCTGCTGCCTGGAGCGGAACCGGGCGAAAAGAGCGGACGAGAGCACCTCGGCGGGGACGGCTTCTTCGATTGCGGCTTCGATGGTCCAGCGGCCTTCGCCGGAGTCCTGAACGAGGCCCGAGAAATTATGCAGATCCGGGTCCTTGGCGAGGGCCGCCGCGGCGAGGTCGAGCAGCCAGGAGGAGATCACGCTGCCGCGCCGCCAGACCTCCGCGATATCGGGAATATTCAGCTCGAAGCGTTCGTCCTCGGGCAGGTCTTTCGAATCCTTGTTGCGCAGAATGTCGAAGCCTTCGGCATAAGCCTGCATCAGCCCGTACTCGATGCCGTTATGCACCATCTTGACGAAATGGCCGGCGCCCGATGGCCCGGCGTGAATATAGCCGCGCTCGGCGCGGTTATCGCGCTTCTCGCGGTCCGGCGTTCGAGCGATCTCTCCCGATCCAGGGGCGAGGGTCGAGAAGATCGGATCGAGATAGTCGACGGCTTCCTTGGGGCCGCCGATCATGAGGCAATAGCCGCGTTCGAGCCCCCAAACGCCGCCGGACGTGCCGCAATCGACGTAGCGGATTTGCTTTGCGGCTAAGTCCTTCGCGCGCCGGATATCGTCCTTGTAAAAGGTATTCCCGCCGTCGATGATGATGTCGCCCGGTTCGAGGAGGCGGCCAAGCTCAGCGACTGTCTCTTCGGTGATTTTCCCCGCCGGCAGCATCACCCAGACGGCTCGCGGCTTCTGGTCAAGCCTTTTCACCAGATCCGGCAATGAATGAGCGGCTTGAGCGCCTTCCTCAGCGAGCGCCGCGCTGGCGTTGGGATTGGCGTCGTACACGACACAACTGTGTCCCGCTCTCATCAAGCGGCGGGAAATATTGCCGCCCATGCGGCCAAGTCCGATTACGCCGATCTGCATGTGCTCCGCTCCGTTAGCTTAAATGCGCGAGGCGCCAAATTCACAGGTCATAGCCTTCCGCTTGGACATGTGAAAGTCAGATATGGGATGCCGCTAACATTCACCAACAGAACTCACGCGAAATCGCTCCGCGGAGCGCAACGGAAGCGAAGGTGGAGGGCAGGCGGCCACTCCATTGGCTGCCTGCATTCTTTTCTATTTGAGGGGCGCCGGGGGCGGGGGCGCGCCGCATGGGCCTCCTCCGCAGGGGCCGCCATAGGGGCCTGGACCGTAACCGTACGGACCTGGACCGTAGTAAGAGCTCGCAGCGGCTGTAGCGGCTACGGCCGCGCCGAAGGCCGCAAAGGGCACCCATCCGTATCCAGGCCGCCACCCGTAGCCGGGACGCCAACCGCCGCGCCAGCCATATCCGCCGCGCCAGCCGGGACCATACCCGCCGCGCCACCAGACCTTGGTGACGGCGGCTGTCTGTTTCGCATTCGCGCCGGCGGCCGCCAAGCCGGGGCTTGCGACGGTGGCGCCTGCTTGTTCAGCGGTCATCGCCAAACCTAAACTCATGGCAAGGGCCAGGAAAGTTGTTCTTTTCATGCGCTATCTCCGTTTCCACCTTCCTTCCTCGATTTGGGGAATGTGAAAGCTGAAAATGACAGAACAAGGGATTCGACGCGCCATTATTGTAACAGGAATGTTCCGAACGTCTCTTTGAACCCAAGTTACGACGTTTCTTAAGGTTCTATTAAAAGCGCCAAATGTGGGCGGGAACTGAGCGTGATCTCAAACATTTGGCTGAAATGCTTTCATCAAAGGCCCACGGATGATGAGCACGGTCTTCCAGGGTCTTTTTTTCGAACGCCAGGAAACGGTCACGGTCTTTGCAAAAATCTCACCCGGACAACGCCGCCGAACTGACCGTCCGCGGAGTGTTCATCGGCGCTGCGATCACCGTCGTGTTCATGGCGGCCAACGTCTATCTTGGCCTGAAGACGGGCATGACCTTTGCCTCCTCCATTCCCGCCGCGATCATCTCGATGAGCGTTCTGAGAGCGATGGGTTCGGGCGGCATCCTCGAAAACAACATCGTCCAGACGCAGGCGTCCGCCGCCGGCACGCTTTGCAACGTGATCCTCGTGCTGCCCGGTCTCATTTTGATCGGCTTCTGGCGCGACTTCCCGCTCTGGCAGACAATGGCGGTCTGCTTTGTCGGCGGCATCCTCGGCGTTCTTTATTCCGTTCCGCTTCGGCGGGTGATGGTTGTGGGAAGCAATCTGCCCTTCCCCGAAGGCGTCGCGGCGGCCGAGGTTCTTCGCGCCGGACACCGGGATGACGCGACGAGCGAGGCCGGGCTTCGCGAACTGGGCCTCGGCGCAGCCGCCGCGGCGGCGTTGAATTTCTTGACGAACGGCTTGAAGCTGCTCCCGGATAAGCTCTCGGGGTCGCTCTCTTTATGGCCCCGCCGTGTTCCAGATGGGCGGCAGCCTGTCGCTCGCCTTGATCGGCGCCGGCTATCTGGTGCGCATTGGCGTCGGGCTCGCCCTTATCCTCGGCCTGTTCATCGCGTGGGGCGTCGCCGTTCCGGTCCTGATGATCATAGGACCGCGCGCCGCCGGGCGAGCTTGTGGCGGCCGCCGATGCGATCTGGTCGGAAAAGGTGAGGCTGATCGGCGCGGGCATCATGGCCATCGGCGGGCTTTGGACTGTCATCACCCTGGTGAAGCCGATGCTCGATAGCGTTCGCCTCGCCTGGAATGCGTCCCGCAAACGTCACTCCGATCTGCCTCGCCATGAACAAGACTTCCCCATTGCGTGGGTTGGCGGCGCGATCGCGCTTTTCACCGTCCTGACAGCGGCATTGTTTGCATGGTTCGCTTCCGGAGCGCATGTCGGACCGTCGCTCTTCTGGCTCCTGCCGATCATAACGGTTCTGACGGTTCTGCTTGGATTGCTGATGGCCTCGGCTTGCGGCTACATGGCGGGGCTGCTCGGCTCGTCGTGCAGCCCGATTTCGGGCATCGGCATCCTCAGCACAATCCTGATCGCGGCCGGTTTCGGCTTTGCGTTCCCGATAGGCGGCGGAGAGGACGGCCACTTCGCCGTGGCGCTGACCCTTTTCATCGCCTCCATCGTCGTGACGGTTTCCTCGATCGCGAACGATAATCTTCAGGACCTGAAGACCGGAAGCATGGTCGGCGCCGCGCCGTGGCGTCAGCAGGCTGCGCTCGCGATTGGCGTCGTCGCCGGCGCGGTGACGATCGCTCCCGTTCTCCAGCTCCTTTACTCGAACTATGGGTTTGTCGGCTCGCTGCCCCACGCCGGAATGCAGCCGCAAAATGCGATGCCCGCGCCGCAAGCCACGCTTATCACGCAAATTGCGAACGGCATCATTCGCCACGAACTGCCCTGGAGCATGGTTTATATCGGCGCCGCGCTTGGCGCCGTTCTCGTGATCCTGGAAACAGCGGTGAGCCGCCGGGGATATTCCTTTCCCGCCCTCACCGTCGGCATCGGCATCTATCTTCCCTACGAGGTGTCGCTGACGATTGCGCTCGGAGCCGTGATCAGCTGGTTCTCCGAGAAGGCTCTCGCGAAAAGGATCGCTGGATTTGACGCGAGCGCAAAGGCGGACGTGGCGGCGAAGGCGCGGCGGCGCGGCGTGCTGATCGCTTCGGGGTTTCTGGTGGGGGAAAGCGTGACGGGGGTCATGCTCGCCGCCTCCGACGCCGTGGGCGGGCAGGGCAGCTTGCTCGCGTTCCCAGGCTACGCCCAGTCCCACGCGTCAGCCGCGATTGCCGCGCTGGTATTCTTTTGCGCGCTCGCGGTCTTCTACCGGTCGGCTGCGCGGCCGTTCTAAGCAGAAGATGGCGTGGGCATATTTGATTTTTGTCGCCCGTCCTCTTGCCGCGTCTCACCGAATCGATGTTACGTTATAACATTACTGGAGGGCGGTTATGGGCGCTTATGGTCGTTACCTATTGCCATTTCTGCTGGTGTCGTGGCCGGCTTTAGCGCAGGAGACGCCGTCCGCTCCGGCCAGCGACGCCAAGGCGCAAGAGCAAGGCGCGACGAAGCCTCCGTCTCCCGCTGACGCAACAGGCCAAGAGCCGCCAAAACAGCAAGTTGTCCCCGAGTTGCCGCCTATCAAGGTGGGCCCAGCGCCGCCCGAAGCGAAAACGCAAAAGGCGCGCCCCGCGAGAGAGGCAGCGCCCGCAACGGCCGCGGCGCCTCGCGGGGGCGCCGTCGCAGCTTCGCCTGCCACCAATATTTCGCCCGCTGCTAACCCTGAACAGGCGGCCCAAGCCCGCAACGAAGCTGTGATGGAAAAGGCAGCCACCCTGAATGAAGCTCGGGAGAAGATCCTGCCCAACATCGGGGTGAACAGCTTCGATGTGGACCGGCAAACCCTAGAGGCGCTGCCGCAGGGCGATAATGCGCCGCTGGATAAGGTTCTTCTGCAAGCCCCGGGCATTTCGCAGGATTTCAGCCGTACCGATTACCAGATCTCCTATTTCACACGCTTTAGCAGCGTGCGCTACACGCCCGACCTGATTGGCGATCTCATGTTCAACGGCATCGCCACCGACGTCACGCGCATGAGCTTCCTCAACGGCGTGCAGGCCGACGCCGCGTTTCGGGTCGCCCCCGACCATACCCTGCGGGCCGGCGTCGTGGTCAGCGCGGAGCAAACCTATGTGACGGACAATGCGAGCGTGTTTCTCTCCGGCGCATGCGGACCGGACATCAATCCGGTTCAGGCCTGCGGCAATACCCCAAGCGGGGTCGCAGCGCCCATTCAGGTGACCGACCAGGAAAACAAGCTCGGCTGGATTGCCGGGGTTTACATCCAGGATGAGTGGCAAATTACCCGTGAGCTGACGCTCAACACTGGGCTTCGCTTCGATCAGATGTGGCAATATGTGGACGCCAATCAGCTCAGTCCCCGGATCGCCGCAGTTTACAAACCGCTCGATGGGACCGTCTTCCATGCTGGCTATGCGCGCTACTTCACGCCGCCACCGCAAGCGGTCGGCGCGCCGGAGAATTATTTGCTGCTCAGCGGGACCGTCGCCGCGGCCGAGGTCGGAAATCCGGGAACCGTGCTGAAAAACGTCGTTATTCTTCCAAGCTTGCCGGAGCGCTGCGCATTATTTCGATGCTGGCGTCACCCAGGCGCTTGTTCCCGGTTTGGAACTTGGCTTGTCCGCCTATTATAAAATTGCTCAAGATTTGATCGACGATGGGCAGTTCGGACAGGCTTATGTCCTGACCGCCTTCAACTACGCAAGAGGAGAGAATGAGGGCCTCGAACTGAAGCTGAAATATGCAAAAGACGGCGTCCTTGTGTATGGCAACCTCGCCTGGGCGCGCCAAGTCGCAACGCAGTTCGCGTCCAACCAATATCTGCAGGGCGCGGATGAGTATTTATATGCTCTAACCCATAATATTTACACCGACCACGCTCAAACACTGACTGCCTCAGCCGGAGTTTCGTATCCCCTTTGGGAAAACACCAAAGGCAGTCTGGACATGATTTATGGCAGTGGCCTCCGGGCAGGCTTCGCGAATACCGATCATGTCCCGGCCTATACGCAGTTTAACCTCGGGCTTTCGCACGAATTCATCCTACCGGATTGGAAACCCTTCACAGTGCGCTTCGACGTGGTCAATCTGTTCGACCATGTGTATGAGCTTCGCGATGGTACAGGGATTGGCGTGTTCGCGCCGCAATGGGGCCCGCGGCGCGGTTTCTTTATCGGCCTGTCTCAGAAGTTCTGAAAACCATGAGGACGGTATCCCAGAAACACTCCGAAATGCCGGCGCGCGAAGGGGTTAAGGCGTGCACTCGATGGTGACGCGTTCGGCAAATTGGGAGCCGAGACTGGCCAATTTATCGCCCGTCGGCCGGAATATGCCAACATGGCGGCGCGGTCGGTCGGCCTGGCGTGGAAGCCCTCGCAAAAGGTCTTCTCCACGCTGGGAAGCGCTCGAAACATGGGCGGTGCAAGGAACGGGTTTCGTTGACACGATCTTGACAGGCGCGTTGTCGGCAAAAGTTAGCGATACATACATCTCCGGATCGTAAACCGCCACGCTGAAGTCCTGGATTTTCTCATAGGGAACCGGCGCTGTAAGCGGCACGGTAAAATAAAGCGTGAGACGCTTGTCTTTGTATTCCAGGCGGTAATCAACCGGGTCCTTCAGCGCAAGTTTCTTGTCTCCGATGAAAGAAAATGTGAAGTATTCGAACTCCTTCATCGCCTCGATATTTGTTTGTGCGAGGGGTTTAAGCTCCTCTTCGCTGTAGAGGCCGTCTCCGTTCGTATCGAGCCCTTCAACCGCGAAAGCCGTGTACGCCTCATCAAACGTCCATTTGTGCCTGAAGCTGATGATTTCCCTGTGGTCATCAAGCTCCACGTCCATTTCCATCGTCACCCAAACATGGGGATGGGCATGGGCCGGCCCTACCGGAAAGCCCGAAACAACAAAGGCAAAGACGATCATTAAGCCTTGGAGTAGTTTCATAGAGATACCGGCTTATCATAAGACATTGCTCGGGCCTCTTTTCGGCGCACCGGCCCGAACGCTACCCTGGAGCAGCAACCGTCGTCAAACAGGACACTTCGCTTTGGCGCATCATGGCTGCGCCGCTCAAATCGCGTTAACCCCGCGCTATCGTTCAATAAAAATAACCAACGGATTTCTGTAATTTTGCTTCAATCGGGAGCAAAACGAAGCAAGTTCTGCAAAACAGTACGCCTGGAGCCCCGGTAAATAAGGGCTTCGAAAGAAATACTTATATACCTATCTATAGGCCGTTTTACGAAACAAAACCAATTTTTACCGGATTTTAAGCGATGCCTCGCGGGACAGAGCGCGCCTTGCTGGCGACCGTCCGCGTGTCGGACCAATCGTTTATGCGATGCATTGACTTGTCTCAAAGACATTCGCTCAAAGCCATTTAGAGCGTTTTCGAGGGGGAGTTATCGTTCCTGGCGCCCGCGCCTGACGGCGCCCGCCAGGACTTCCAAAGGTGGCAGTCATGAACAAAGTGTCGGACCAAACGAAAAACCCGGCGGAGGACGATGAAATCACCCTCTCGATCTCACCGGAAAAAGTATGTTTCATTATCGTCAAGGCCAGGGAGTTCGACGTCAAGGACGAGGTGAGCGAGCCGGACCCGGGATCGAATCCTTCAGACGATCGCGACGTGGCGGTGCTGGAAGACCACGAAGACGACCCCGTCTTTGAAGAACTCACGTCCTTCATCGGCGCCCTCTCGGAGGACGAGCAGATCGACCTCGTTGCGCTCGCGTGGCTGGCCGCGACGATTATACCGCCAGCGATTGGCAAGCCGTGCGCGAAGATGCGGCCCGCGCGCATAATAACAGGACCGCCGCCTACCTTCTCGGCATCCCGCTGCTTGGCGACTTCCTGGAGGAGGGCCTTTCGATGCTCGGCTATTCCTGCGCGGAATTCGAATTCGGCCACCTTTGACGGGAGCAGGTCGCTCTTTAGCGGCCCGTCCGACCGCTATTTTGCGACGCATTCCACCAGCGAAAACAATGTGGGGCTGGGCAGGCAGCTTTCCTCTTTCTTGGGCGCGGCCTCAGCTACGGGCTTCGGAGCCGCGATCGAGGCTTCTGGCTGCTCCGAGGTCTGCTGCATCGAGCAGCCAGCCAACAACAGCATCGGAACCAAAAGAAAATAGCGCATCAAGGACTCTCTTCGCCGCCATTGCGAGCCTCGGCCTCGCTATCAAATTTCAGCGGAAAAAATGTGTCCGGCGACGCGCCGAAATGAGCGATCCACAACAGAGATGACGGCACGCCGGAGCGCTCGCGCGAAAGTTTGGACCTACTTCGTATTGAAGAACTCTTTGACGCTCGGAGGAGACACCTCGATCAGCGCCTTCACCGCTCCGATATCGCCAATTCTCTTGTCCTTGATGTTCCAGCCGACGATGCCGGTCAGGGCAAGCGCCGAGAGAGTTGGGGAGAGAAGAGCAACGATCAAAACCGCGCCCAGGACAATGAGCTTCAGATAGATTTCCTTGTCCATTCGATTTTGCCTCCATGGGAGTGGCGGTCGAAAACCGGAGCGATCGACTGCTTCTGAAACACTCATAAATGATTCACCAGGTAAACGATTTAAGGCAAACCGGAACATTTCATGGCGGCGCTTTACCTGTCGATAGGGATCAGGCCCAGCTTTCCGCGGCTTTCGGTAGCTGCTAACTTTATTGGCGCTGAGAAGGGAATCAGAATGAGCGAGAAGCCATTGGTCGACGAACTTGGGGAGCCAATCAAGGACCCGGTAGACCGGTTCATGCGGCAACTCGCCTCCAGCGCGGCGAAGCATAGGCGCACCGTTACGGGCGCCCCGCCGGTTATCGTTGAAAATGCCTTGACGGCGAATTTCGAAGCCGTGCCGACGCCGAAGCTCTGGAAGACGGAAGCGTCATTGAAGCCCGCGATCGAAAGCGTCTCGGTCACAGAAGCGGAAGAGGTGCCCGGATGCTGGGTCGTCGACGCGCTCGACAGCGACAATGCGCTCCTGCGGGCGGTCTTCGACGGCCCCGACGCGGAACAGCGCGCGCGCGAATACGCCCGCTGGAAATACGGAGCTGATTGTTAGGCGCGAAGACGCTTAAGCGTCGTTTTCCCGATTTGACGATGGAGAACGCGCAAGGCAAAGCCAGTTTCACCCGGCTGTTCAAGCACATGCTGCGGAACGAGCATAGCTCTAAGCGCTGACGGGCGCGATTGAAACATCCCCCTACGCTGTAGCACCATCGAGAGAATTGAAGCACGGCGGCCGCTGAAGCTGGGAGCGGTCAGCCGTCTCGTGCGTTGGTTTAAGCGAGCCGCAAAAGCCGGCTCTCCAAGGGAACGGGAAAAAGAACGGGTGAACAAAACGATCCGCGGGCTTTTACTTCTGGCGGCAATCGCTCTTCTTTCGACGCGCGAAGACGCCATGGCTTCACGAGCCGCTGCCTACATCAATGCTGTCGATCTGGATCTTGTGCCTTCGGAGCGCGACAGGTTTCTTGAGGCTATTGCAGAAGACGCCGCAGCGACCCGGAAGGAGCCGGGATGCCTCCAGTTTGATGTCCTCGTGCTGGCGAACGATCCGAACCATCTCTTTCTGTACGAGGTTTATGAAAGCGAGGCGGCATTCAGGGCGCATCGGGACTCGGATTATTTCAAGAAATACGCTTCAACCACCGCCAACATGGTCGCAAAGCGCGTAACACGGACGATGACGGAGCTCACCTTCGGAGAAAAGCCTCATTAAGAGGTCTGTCATGCTCTCGCTTTGGAGCGACAATCTGCAGGACAAACATAGTAACCTAAAGCTGTGAATGTGTGTATTGCGTTTTTTTCTTGGATAAAAAATCAATACTGATAAACTTGAGTGCGTTAGTGGTTGGGGAGATCAATGATTGAGTTCGTAGCCACAGTAGTATGTCCAACCTGCGGCCATCGTGAAAGTGAGACCATGCACGAAGGCGTGCGACAATACTTTTATAAGTGCAAAGGGTGCGGCAAAATCATGAAGCCGATGAAGGGGGATTGCTGCGTCTTCTGTTCCTACGGCGACGCGCCATGTCCAACCACACAGATGTATACGGGGCGGCGCGAAAACTACGTCAGCACGCAATCATGGCTCTTACTGTGAAGTTCCGTCCGTGCAATCGAAGGCCATTCTGACGTTCGCGCCGGTGTTCATTGACCAGCCGTTGGCGACCCCCTCGGCATCTCGCTAGGAAACCTTCATCTCGCGCTTGAGAAGGTCGCGCACGGACCGCACAAGGGTCTGATCGCTCCACGGTTTTGCGAGAAATTCCGCGCTGTCGCGAAAGGCTTGAGGCAGATGCTCCCGGCCATAGCCCGATACAAACAGGAAGGGGATGCCGCGCTCCGAAAGAATGACGGCGACCTCATCGACGCGCTCGCCCCTCAGGTTCACATCGAGAACTGCGCCATCGCACGCGGCGCTTCGAGCGAGCGTCACGGCGCTGGCGAGCGTGCCCGCCGGCCCGGTCACGCCCCACCCGGCCTCGCGAAGGACGGCTTCGATCTGCATGGCGACGAGAAACTCGTCCTCAACCACGAGGATATTTGCACTCATGATGCGCCCTCCGAAGGCGTGACGCTATAGGCGCCTTGTCCTGCTTTCGCCATGGGGAGGCAAATGTCGCAGGTGACGCCGTCCGGGGCGAAGTCAAGCTTCGCCTCGCCGCCAAGAGCATAGCGCAAGCTGCGCTCGATGAGGATTGCGCCAAAGCCCCGCATCTTAGGAGCGGTCACGGGGGGCCCGTCGCTTTCCGACCATCGAAGCCGCAGCGTTGGAGCTCCTGAATCGCCGTTCATCCACCATTCCGTCGCCAGCCGCCCTTCCGGATTGGACAGGCAGCCATATTTTCGCGCGTTGCTTCCGAGCTCGTGCAAAATGAGGCCCAGATGCAAAGCCGCCTGCGGCTCGATCATGATATGCGGTCCACGGGCCGAGATCCGGCTGTCCGCTCCTGACCCAAGCATGAGCTGCTCGTTGACGAGCATGGCCAGATCCGCGCCCCGCCAGCCCGACCGGCTCAGCAAGCCGTGGGCGCGCCCGAGGGCCTGGATTCTGCCGCTGAAGGCCTCGACGAATGCGGCTGGCTCCATCTTGGCATCCAGGGTCTGCATGGCGATCGCCTGCACGGTGGCCAGCGCATTCTTGACGCGGTGATCGAGTTCGGCCAGCAACAGACGCTGCATGTCCTCGGCTCGCTGCCGCTCGGTGATGTCACGAACTATTGCGGTGAAGAGCTTTTCGCCCCCGATGGATGTTTGTGAAATCGACGCTTCGATTGGAAACTCCGAGCCGTCGGCCCGAAGCGCGCGGAGCGCGCCGAGACTGCCCATCGCCCGGTTGCTGACCCCGGTCTTAGCGAAGGCGTCGACGTGCCGAGCGTGCCGTTTCGTAAATCGCTGCGGCAGGAGCTGGTCAAGCGGGCGCCCGATGACATCGGCGGCCTTGCGTTGAAACATGCTCTCTGCAGCGCTGTTGAAAAGGACCACGTTCTGGCGGGGATCGATGCTGATGATCGCATCCATTGCGGACTCCACAACTCCGCTGAGGCGGGTCCGGCTCTCAGCAAGCTCGATGGCGGCCTCTTGGCGCGCCGTAATGTTGTCCACGACGCTAACAAAATAATCCGTGCTGTTTGCCTCGACAATCTTGGCTGTTCGCTGTTCGACGCGGGCCTCCAGCTTGTCCTTCCACCGGCGCAACTCCGCCGCCTGCCTGCGTTCCCGCAAGCGGGCCTGGCGCTGCACGCCAGCCAGAAGGCTGACGCCAACGCTTGCCGTCACCCAGATAAGCTGCCGCGTCAGGCTGCCGCTGTCAGCCAGATCGAAATGGCCAAAAACGAAATTAACAAGGATCAGAGCGCCAAACGTGGCGGCGAGCCCTGGCCCCACGCCGCCGAGCGCCGCCGCAACCACAACGGCGGGATAGAAGCCGAGATAGGGAGCGGGCGCCAGCGCGCCGGGGAGCAGCCAGCGCGCGAAAGCCGCAAATGATGTGGCGACGACCGCCCACCTGTACCCTGATAGAGACCCGCCCAAGCTTGGCCGTGCTGTCGGGTGATCGCCGTTCCCCATGAGGCCGCTCAAGTCAAGGGTTCGATTGGTCCGCCATTACGCCCACAACCTGCATGCTTAATCAAGCGTTTGGGCGCCTGAAGAATCCGGTAGATCGCCGAATCGGCGTAGGCGGTCGCCAGCAAGGGTGTCTGGACGTGAGCTTGCTTGCCTCGCGTCAGAAGATCGCCAATAATCTGGTCCGCCTCGATCGGGCTGCTCTCATGAGATCCCGATGCATGGATGAGGTGAGCGTCGAGCCCTTCTCCGTCAAAAGCGCTCGCGTGGGATCAAGGAAGCTTGCCGCTGGCGCATGACCGTGCGCGGACGCAATCGAAACCACCTCGTCGAAAAACCGCCCGACGAAATCGGTCGCCCTCGCGCGGCGGCAATGTCCCCGATTGTGCCCCGCATCAGGCAGGTGACGCCGGCAAGCGTGGCAAGAAACATCCACTTGTTCCACATGTCTTGCTCGATGTTGGACGACAGCCTTGCGTCGAAGCCTGCATTCTGCATGACGGCGTCCAACTGCTCGATACGCTCCGAGCGGCTGCGGTTCATCTCGCCATAAACGAAATTATGAAACTGGGAGAGTTGAACGATCCGCCCCTGGTCGTCCAGGGCGGCGGCTATGCTGCAAAGTCCGCCGACCAGAGCGTCCTGGCCGAAAGCCGCGATGATGCTATCGACATGCCTCATGCCGTTCAGCACCGGCACGATCATGGTCTTTGGCCCAACGGCGGGAGTTATATCCTTGAGGGCCGCATCGAGAGAGTAGGCTTTCACCGTCAGGATGATCGCGTCGTAAGGCGACGCCATCGTTTCCGTGGTGACAAGCTTCGGGGTCAGCGCGACGTCTCCGTGAGGGCTGATGATGTGCAGCCCCGTCGCCTTGAGTTGATCCGCGCGGCCTTTTCGTACGAGGAAGGTTACGTCACGGCCCGCCTGAGCGAGACGTCCGCCAAAATAACCGCCGGTTGAACCGGCTCCAACGATCAATAAGCGCATTGTCCGATATCCCTTAGCCTTTTGACCCGTTAGCTGGGGTTATGATCTGACAATGGAAAGACCGGGGTTGTTTCATGGCGTGGCGAAGACCTTTATGGGAAACGAAATTTGCCGGCGGATCGGCCGGTGTTAACCTCCGGTCAGAGTGGCCGCGCCGTTGACAGGAGCTTCCGAGCGATGCCGTTGTCCAGGGCAGAAAATTACTGAGGTGCTTTTCTCCGCGGAGAGATCGCAGCGCCGCAACCTTGAACTCGCAAAGGAAGATCTGCCGGTGCGGCGGATCCGCGATTTCTCGTCATCGCCATCCTCAAAGGATCTTTTATCTTCGCCGCCGATCTTACTCCGACTTTCGCCTGCATGACCGCCGGCCTGGCGCCGGAGGTGGAGTTGCAACTGTTCTTCATCTCGAGTTACGGCGCGGGAACAGAAAAACGGCGGCGTCCGAATTCCTCCGCGATATCGATGCCGTCGTGGAAGGCCGGGATATCCTTCTCATGAGCACATCTCCGATCCGGCAACACGCTGGCATACACGCGTAGTATCGTTGTCAGCCAGGCGACAGAAGCGTTTCGATTGCCGTGCTGCTCGACAAACGCGGCCGCCGCCCAGCTTGATATCGAAGCCCAGTTTGTCGGGGTTGCGGCTGCCGACCGCTTGGTCTGGCTACGGGATGTGATGTTGCGCACACCTTTCGAGGAAGATTCCCTTCGTCGGCGTGGTCACGGACGAAGCGGGGTGAAGGCTCGCGCACGGGAAGGGCAGCTCACAATCAAACTTTATAGGCAATCTTATGCGGTCATTTTTCCTGCTGATTTCGATGGCGGCGCTCAGCTCTGCGGCGCTTTGCGACGAATGCGATGATGCCGTGGACCGTCGACCCTGAATGCGTCGCGGATCGGCCTGGGAAAGCGGACGGAACTCAACGCGGTCTACAAGAAGCTGCAAAGCCGGAAAATGGACGATGCCCAGGCAGGGAAGCTCTTGATCGCCGCAGAACGCACCTGGTTGCGTTTGCCGCAACGCCGAGTGTGAGTTGGACACGGCGACAGTATTGGCGGCTCCATCTATCAATGATCTATTCGGGTTGCCTCGAACGGCTGACAAAGGCAAGGATCGAGCAGTTTGACAGATACTTGCGATGCGAAGAGGGCGAGGTCGCCCTGCTGGTCCGGCCCGAGGCCAGTAAGCGGCCTGCGCGACGGCTTATTGCCCGGCTGACGGGAGGCGTATGCGCCGCAATTCCGCGGCGGTTTTCGCATCGAACGCCACGAGCTTAACGGCGAGGCCGTGCGCGGCGCCCTCGGTAAGGCACACATCGACAGCTTCGCGGCAGGCCTCGTCAAGCGGATAGCCATAGATGCCGGTGCTGATGGCGGGGAAGGCGATGGATTTGCAGGCGTTGGCCGCAGCGAGGCGGATCGCCGACCGATAGGCGGAACGCAACAACTCGCGGGCCTTATCCGTTGGGTAGGCGCTGTAGAACAGGGCCGACGGCGTGGACGATGTAGCGGGCGGTTTTGATGCCGAAGGCAGGGGTAATGACGGCCTCCCCCGTTGCACAGTGGCCGACGGCGTCGCAAGCGCGGCTCAGCGCCTCGGAGCCGGCTGCGCGGAAGATTGCGCCGCACACGCCGCCGCCTGCTTTGAGCGCGGAATTCGCGGCGTTGACGATGAGCCATACAGCAGCGCCGGCAGTGATATCGCCCTGAACGACTTCGACGAAGAAATATGGGGAGCTTGCGGCCATAGCCCTTCCGGGTAAAAGTCAGGCCGCGCGCCGGGGCAACGCCGGAGCGCCGCAGCAACCCATGCCGGTATTGACCTGTAGGACACCGATGCGCGGAGGGCCCCGGGGCGACCAGGGTGTCGCCTATGTCACGATGCTTTCCGCCCTTGTCCCGCCTCCTTGAGGCAAGAAAAATTACTTGTATATTTACTTATGGGGTTTTTACCGAAACAAACCAATTTTAACCGCTTGTACACCCTCACTCAGCGGCAGGAGCCGAAGCCTCTCCTGCTCGTATCAAGGGAATTGACAACAGGAAATGACCGCATCTCCCGCTGGGGGCGACTCGCGACGAAATCATGGCGACCGCCGCCTGGCGCTCATGCTGGCGCTGGGCTTCAGCGCCGGCCTGCCATTTCTGCTCGTCTTCGAACGCTCTCGGCCTGGCTGCGGGAGGCAGGGATCGCGCACACCGAGATCGGCTTTCTGAGCTATGTCTCACGCTGGCCACCGCCGAGAAGTTCCTGTCGCAACCGGTGTCAACCAGCGCGACGTGCCGCTTCTGCGCGCTTCGGCCGCCGCCGGGCCTGGATGCTGCTCGCCCAGGCAAGCGTAGCAGCCGGCCTTGTCGGCATGGGCCGCTGGCGATCCTTCACGCTCTCTTGTTTGGACCGTGGCTTGCGCATTCTTGGTCGCTTCGTCGGCGACGCAGGATGTCGTGGTGGATGGCTGGCGCATCGGTCACGCCATCAAGCAGCCGCTGATGTCGGCAAGCTACCGCCTCGGCTACCGGATCGCGCTTCTGTGCGCAGGCGCCAGGGTGCGCTCTATATCGCGGATTTCGGCGGCTGGAAGGCAGCCTACGTCACGATGGCCGCGCTCATGGCCGTCGGCATCACGGCAAGCCTCTTCGACGCCATCCGCCTGAGACTGACAAGGCCGCCGCGAACCCTTCCTCAAGCTCTATGCCGAGCCGGTCGCCGATCTCATTCGCCGCAACGGGGCGATGATCCTCCCCATTCTCGCGCTCGTGGCGATCTATCGCGTTCCCCGACTTCGTGCTCCAGCGTGATGGCGAACCCGCTCTATATCGATCTCGGCTTCTCGAAGACCGCCATCGCGACCGTGACCAAGGTCTACGGCATCTGGATCGGCATCGGCGGCGTGTTCCGCGAGGACATCGCCGTGCTGCGGCTCGGGTTGATGCCCGCGCTCCTGATCGGCGGGATCGCGGCCGCGGCATCGCATCTGGCCTTCGCCTGGCTCGCCCTTGCTGGCGCGCCTCGGCTCGATCTCCTGACGCTGGCCATCGGCGTCGAGAGCTTCGCTTCGCGGGATTTGCGGGCACCGCCCTCATCGCCTTCATGTCCTCGCTGACATCGCCCGCCTACGCCGCCGCGCAATATGCGCTCTTGAGTTCGCTCTACGCGCTGCCGGAAAGCTTGTCGGCGGAC
>CAWFXN010000056.1:0-127655 GCA_963819665.1 uncultured Alphaproteobacteria bacterium | reverse complement strand
AAACGTTGCGCTTTCGCTGTTCTGGGCGGCCGAATGACAGTGCTGTTAAAAGACTTCGACTTTGAGCTGCCAAAATCTTCGATAGCGCTGCGACCGTTTCGCCGAGGGATTCGGCGAGGCTTCTTGTGTTGATCCCGCTTCACATCATTCCCTTTCAGAAGCGCGGGTGCGGGATCTGCCCTCTTTTTTGCGGGCCCGCGACGTGGTGGTATTCAACGATACCAAGGTTCTTGCCGCCGAGCTTCGCGGGTATCGTCCCTCCGAGGCCCAAACTCACCCGCCGTTGAAATTTCCCTTACACTCATCGAACGGCTTCCCAGATGGAAGCTGGAAAGCGTTCGCGCGTCCTGCCCGGCGTCTTCGCCCGGGGGACACGATCATTTTTACCCGCAATGGGGAACGAGCACGCATTGCGGTCGCCGCGAAGGACGAACAAGGAGTGATATGTGGTAACGGCGCGCTGCGGCGATAGCGTCAAAGCGATCATGGCAAGCCAAGGCGCAATGCCAATACCTCCTTACATCGCCAACACACGCGCGGCCGACGATCGCGACCGCACTGACTATCAGACCGTGTACGCCAAAAGAGAAGGCGCAGTCGCTGCGCCAACTGCCGGCCTTCATTTCACACCCCAGCTTCTCGAAGCGTTGGCCGCCAAAGGCGTTCCGCAGCGCTTTCGTGACGCTGCATGTGGGCGCGGGCACTTTCCTCCCGGTAAAAGCTGAAAATATTTCAGATCACACGCTCCACGCTGAGTGGTACGAGATCTCCGAGGACGCGGCGCGTACCATCAACGCGAGCCGCGCCGAAGGAGGACGGCTTGTCGCAGTGGGAACCACATCCCTTCGCGTTCTTGAAACAGCGGCACGCGAAGATGGCTTGATCGAAGCTTGTCGGGCTCTACGAAGACCTTCATCATGCCAGGTCACAACTTTCGTAGCGCCGACTTGCTTATGACGAATTTCCATCTGCCGAAATCGACGCTTTTCATGCTCGTTTGCGCATTCTCCGGCACGTCTCTCATGAAAATGGGGTATGCCCACGCCGTTGCAGAGGGCTTCCGTTTTTACTCCTACGGCGATGCGTGCCTGCTTCACCGCGCGGACAGGACGCGACTGTGACCCCGCCCTTCACCTTCAGGCTTCTGGCCACTGACCGGAACGCACGCCTCGGAGAAATCGCAACTCCACGCGGCATTATCCGCACACCCGCCTTCATGCCGGTCGGCACTGCCGCAACGGTCAAAGCCGTGTTCGTCGATGACGTCAAAGCCACGGGCGCGGATGTCATACTCGGCAACACCTATCATCTCATGCTCCGCCCTGGAGCCGAGCGCATCGCGCGATTGGGCGGCCTGCATCGCTTCATGCGCTGGGATGGCCCGGTCCTGACCGATTTGGGCGGCTATCAGGTGATGTCGCTGAGCCAGCTTCGAACGGTATCCGAAAGCGGCGTGACCTTTCGCTCCCATATCGACGGCGCTCTACATGAGTTGACGCCCGAGCGATCCATTGAGGTGCAAAATCTCCTCGGCGCCGACATTCAGATGCAGTTCGACGAGTGCACCCCTTATCCGGCGACGCGGGATGAGGCGGAACGGTCGATGCAGCTTTCGCTGCTCTGGGCGGAACGCTCCCTCGAAGCTTTTTGTGAACACAGCGAACCAGGGCGCGCCCTGTTCGGCATCGTGCAAGGCGGCGTTTATCCTGAGCTTCGCGCGCGATCGGCCGAAGCCCTTATCTCCATGAGCTTTCACGGTTATTCAGTCGGCGGTCTTGCAGTCGGCGAAGGTCAGAAGCTCATGTTCGAGACGCTCTCTTCGACAACGCCCCTCCTCCCCCCCAATAAACCTCGCTATCTCATGGGCGTCGGTACGCCCGCCGACATCGTAGGCGCTGTCGAACGCGGCATCGACATGTTCGATTGCGTCATGCCGACAAGGTCCGGCCGCCACGGTCAGGCTTTCACCTGGACCGGCAAGCTAAACATGCGCAACGCCGCGCATATCGAAGATCCGCGTCCGCTCAACGAAACGAGCGCGTGCCCCGCGGCCCGCGACTACTCCCGCGCTTACATCCACCATCTTATCCGCGCCGGCGAATATCTTGCCCCGATGATCCTGAGCTGGGCCAATATCGCTTTCTACCAAGAGCTTATGGCGGCCATCCGCCAATCTATTCGCGAAGGCAATTTCGAAACCCTCGCCGCCCGCGTCCGCGAAGCCTATCCTTCGGCCACGGTCGCGGAGGAAGCGGGCGCGGAGCCAAGCCCATAGCGCTCCCGGAAAAGCAAGTAAACCCCGGAAAGAATTATGATCGCCGCGCCGATCAAGGTCCACCAGCTGGGGACATCGCCGAATACGGTGAGGCCCAGAATGATCATGAAGACAATGTTGATATAGCCGAAAGGTGCGAGGATCGGGGCAGGAGCGCGCCCATGCGCGAGGATAAGGAGCCAATGCCCCAACCCGCCGAGCAACCCCAAGCTGAGCAGAACGGACCAGACCCAGATGCCCTCCGGCATCTGCCAACTCGCGAATGCAAGGGGCGCCACAAAGATGGCGCCTGCCAGTGGCGTATAGACGAGGGTTGTCCGTGCGCTGTCGAACCGTGCAAGGTAGCGTGTCCATAAGATGTAAAGCGCATAGCTCAAAGTCGCGAGAAGAGAAAATGACACTGCCCAATGGATGTTCCCAAAACCGGGCCGTGTCACAAACAAAACTCCGGTGAAGCCAACGCAAATGGCGAGGATGCGGTGCCAGCCAATCCATTCCCCCAGCATCGGCCCTGCGAGCGCAGCCACGATGAACGGCGACAGAAAAAAGATGGTCGCGGTCTGATCGAGTTGGAGGTGCTGAAGCGCCAGGAAATTGAAAGCCGTAGCGCCGATCAGAAAAACACTTCGAAGTAGCTGGTTCAACAGCTTGTTCGACGGCAAAGCTCGTCGCACTTGTTTCGGGCCGAGCATCACGACGATCAGCAGGGTGTTGACCATGAAGCGAACCCAGATAATCTGCAGTACTGGCATGTGCGCAACCGTCGCCAGATACTTCGCGCCCGTGTCGAGAAAAGCAAAAAGAAAGGAAGCTGCGCAGGTAAGCGCGATGGCTAAAGGTCTCGAGTCCGTGAGTGGGCGTTTTTGCATAAGGCTCCGCTTGGGCGCCCAACCAAAGGCTTCGGAACGTTTCCTCCATCAGGGAAACTTGCCGCACCGGCAGACGCTAGCAGATATCGGACATGGTTGAAATCAAGCGCGGCGACTTCGAGAAAGGCGCTACGCAGCGGCCCTTTGCTTTTCGGAGATGGCTTGAACAAAATCCGTTGCGCGAACCACGTGTTCTGCGAGCGTCATGGGGCGGTATCCTCGCGCAATCTCCGCAGCCTTCGCGCGCTGCTGCGATTCCGCTTCTACAAAATCGCGCACCGTCCTCACCCAGGTCAGCCCATCGATCGGGTCGATGAATGTCACCCGATCGCCGCCGACTTCCCTGTGAGCGGGAATGTCAGAGGCAATAACCGGTACGCCCAGGGAAAGAGCCTCGGCAACCGGAAGCCCAAAGCCCTCGACGCTTGACGGCGCTACGACAGCGGTCGCTCCCCGGACAAGCGACGCCAAGCCAGCGTCGCTCAAGCCGGATGCCTCCACCAAAAACGGCGCGAGCCCCCGCGATCGATCGAGAACATCGATGACGTTTTCGTTCTCCCAGCCGCGATGGCCGACGAGGACAAGCCTGGGCGTAGCTGGCCCCAATGTTTCGATCATGCGCCGCCATACCGCAAAAAGAAACAGCATGTTCTTTCGCGGCTCGATCGTGCTGACGTTCACAAAGTATGGCGCGGTTGCTTGCGGGGGGTGAAGTTTACTCTTGTCCAAAAACCACTCTGTGACGCCTAACGGAATAACTTCGATCGGCGGCGCCCCAATTTTGCGTGCGTCCAGATATGCGGCAACCGATCGCGCGGTGTAGTCCGAGTTGACAATGATGCCCGACGCGAGGCGCGATACGGTGTTAAGGCGGCCTTCATGCCGGGCAGGAGAACGCGGGGATACGTATTCCGGAAAATCGATCGGGATAAGATCGTGGATGAAGAAAACGCACTTTATGGACGCGGCTTTTGTCCACTCGAAGCGTTCGACTTTTTCTAGCTGGGTGTGGGAGCTGTTGAGATAAAAGTTGGCTTGGCCGGCTCCGCGGTGAACCCAGCGCTTCAGCCGCGTTGAAGCGCGCGCAAGCGACCGCACCGGGAAAATGGCTTGATCTCGCGTGCGCTGCAGAAGCGGAAGGCCGGCAACTCGAAAACTTTGTGTTCGAGCCAGTTGCACCGGCGTCTCAAGATACTCCTTGAGCTTGAGATAGAGGGCATCTTCCCTCGGCGAGCTTCCGGTCTTCCAGGCCAACGCGACCCGGCCGAGCACTTCCTGGATTAGCGGCTTTCTCAGAGCGCCTGTGAATAACGGCGTCGTGATGACACCCACAGACTCAATGTCGCTGGGCTTGCATATGATCTCCGTTGCATAAGCATGCTCAACCCGGTCGATGCCTGTCGGCGCCGAACCGATCATACGAGTTGCAACCCGAGTGACGTCGAGAAAGAGCCTCACGGGTTCACAAGGCCGAATAAAATGGAGGTTGAAAACTCGATCTCATGAGAAACGCGCCCCTATGCTCTGCACGACGGTACCGTAAAGCCTTTGTTTCACCAATCAGGCTGCGCCAAACTCCTGTTGAAACTTTGCGATCCGTGCCTGGAAAAATCGAACTCCCCACATCCTCGGCTATTCTCGGTTACAGTGTAGCGTGTGCTTAAATTCTCATCAACCGTAGGGTGCGGGACTTAGATTACAAACTTGCCCGAACCAAACTAACATTATGGAGTGTGAAAAGTCCCGCTGTCGACGCGCCATCGATTAAAAAGCGAAATTCAATCGGAGATGACGGCTCAAAGTTTTTGAATTCTATGATACTAGAAAAACTTCCAGAGGATGGAAGGATATATCTCTTTTTCGTTAAAATTACCTTCGAATGAATTTCTATGTTGAGGATGTTTCCAGAGTCACTGTTGACAACATCAAAACTAATAGCCGCAATCCACTGCCCTTTGGGGAGATGCAGCTTTGGACCGTGGATGAAACGCCTCACATGTCCTGTCAGCTCGATAGGCCCCTTTATCGGGTTATTCTCGCTTCCTAGGAAAACATCCCTTGGCCAAGTGAGGCTCAATGGTTGGGTCGCCGACACTCTTGAGAGTGGAGTCAGGCATGATTCTACTAACTCTTCCTGAGCCCTCGTAAGCGAGGTAGTTTGCTCGTCATTGTTGCGTGACAGAAAATAGTCCTCGAAGAGCGAGTCTTCTCTTAGCTTTTTATCCTTGCTAAGACGCTTAGCTACGTTGCTCAGTTCCAAAGGGGTCAGCTGCTGCTTGAAATGGCTTGCGACAGACGCAATGAGTTCTCTAAATGTCAGCAAGAATGTTTTTTCAGAAACAACAAAAGCCGAATTCGAAAGCAAGAGATCCTGCATCTTCACCAGATGTTCGGTAGTTTTTCGAATAGCGCCGAGCATATCCATTCCATCATTTAGTAATGTCCGAACAATCTCCATCGGGCTGTCATTAAAAACAACAAAAGGTATGTCTTGCATGAACAGCTCAGCCACCGCACCGTCGGGAGCAGCCAGGTATATGAAACACCCATCGTGCTTTCGACTGGCCCATTGATGTCGGAATGCTGTCTCCGTGCCGGCTGTTACGACATCGAATTCCTTACCTCTAATCTCGATCAGAAGCTTTAATGCTTGGATGCAGAAGTTCACTCGCCGTGATCTCGAGCCGAAACATGCGATCGTTGCCGTTGGCAGCCTGCTTAAGCTTCTTGCTCCCTGAGGGCCTTTCACCAGATCCCTCGGGAGATATCCGCGATACATTTAAAGGTCCTTGTCGTTAACGTAGGACGACAGATGCATCCCCAAAAAGCGCCTACTAAATCCTTGCTGTTGCGTTCAAGGAGCTGTTCATAAGAATGGCTGTCCATTTTTCGATTGTGTGATTAGGACCACAGTATGGCCGACGGGGTCCAGTGCAACAGCCTGCGCGGGGGTAGAGAGTACACGCATTGCACGTTTTCTTTTGCAGTGGAGAGAAGCGCACAGTCGCTATCTCGTAATAGCATTCCTGCTAGAGCGTCGAGTAAATGCTAAGCGCGAACTCGATGTCATCAAAAACCCTTCCTCTGCCATTCTTCAACACAAGAGCCTTATTGCAATATGCTTTTAGAATGGCAACGTCATGGGTGACCAGAACCATCGAGCAATGTTTCCGCTTGACAAACAAGGCTTCATGGCACTTCACACGAAATCTTCGATCCCCGACAGAGATAACTTCGTCCACAAGAAAACACTCAAAATCCACAGCGAGCGTCATCGCGAACGCAAGCCGTGCACGCATTCCTGAAGAATAGGTGCTGACTGGAACGTAGAGTAATTTCCCGAGCTCAGCAAAATCGTCCACGAATGCAACGACATCATCAATATTTTGCTGATATATCCTTGAAAGAAAACGGATATTATCCAACCCACTCATCGCAGTCTCGAAGCCGCCCGAGAAGCCGATTGGCCAAGACATCGAAATGTTCCGGGTCACTTTCCCAAGTGTCGGATTTTCCACGCCTCCGATAATTCTCACAAGCGTTGACTTTCCGGACCCATTACGTCCCAGGATACCGATTTTCTCGCCTTTTTGAATGTTGAAAGAGATATTATCAAGAACTCGCCGGGTGCCAACTGCGGTGTGATATTCTTTGACGATACTATCGATGTGTATTCCGGATTTCAGCTTTTTTGGCTTCGCGCCATCGTATGCGAAATGGTTGTGTGCTATGATATCATCTAGCGACAGCAGAACTTGTGTCTCAGATATCATCTTCGACCCTTCGAATATCGAGACGGGTTGAGCTTTTTGTCACGGAAATCAGCGGATCGTGTTCCCAGGCAGCGAAGCCAAGAACATTCAATATCCAATAAACACAAAGCGAAAAACCAAGAAAAGCCAGCGTCGAAAGGCCTCGCATCGGGTACAACGGATAATCTGCCAAGTTCGGCTCGGCAACCCGCTCAAGGTAAAGTTGCTGACGTTGAGCATCTTGCTTAGCTTGTTCCAGGGTGGTTAGCGCCGATTGATATGCCGCTACCTCCAAGTCACGTCTCAACATCAACTCTTCGTACGCAGCGATCTTGGGAGCCATAGTTGAATCGCCACCAGCAATAAGGGCTCGCTGCTTTTTGATCTGCTCTTCGAGTGAGTCTATGCGAGCCCGAATGCCTCCGTACTTCGGGCTGCTCGGAGAACTGACCGCAGTCTCCCTTAACGATGCCTTGAGCTCCGCCAGATCCGAGCTCATTTTTGCAATTATTTGGATGACGGCTCCCGCCTCCTGAACGGGGTCGAAAACCATCTCACGATTACGGTAAACTGTGATATTGTCCTGTGCATGCCGGACCCTCACAGCAATTTTGTCCACTACATCCTGTGCCGCCGAGACAGCATCCTGCCGAGCCCTATCGTTGAGGCGATTTATTAGCGCCTCAGCATGTTTGAGGGAAGCCAAGGCAACCTTTTGAGCGTCTTCAGGGCGGAACCCGTAAACATAAAGGTAAGTGATGCCCGTGTTGGCATCGAACTCGGGGTCTACATAGTCTTGGAACCGCCAGAACAGCTCCTCAACTGTTCCACTTTCATAAGGTCTTGGAAATCGTGCCCAAAAATCTCCCTCCGGGCGAGCCAAAATCGGTAGAAGCCCGTCTTGCTTAATAAGCTCGTCGACGACGAAACGAGATGCCAGATAGGCATTGACCGATTGGGTATCCGCATCCGCGCGAGCCATCACGCTGAGCTGGCTTGCGACGTTGTAGCTTCCGCTAAGCATCCCAGGCGCCGACGCGGCGCTCCGCACGACAAATCGCGCTTCGGACACGTAGATCGGAGCAGCTATGAAAGCGTAATATACGAGCGCAGGTAAAGTGCCGATGCCCAGAACCACGATCAGCAGGAGGCGTTGCCTAAAAAAATGCTGAACCGTTCGGCCGAGGGACCACGCATCATTCGCATCCTCGTCCAGATCTATCCCATTAGTGCGACGCAGCTCAAGCCGAACTGGTGCTTGCTTTGCAATTGCCTGCGACATTCGGTTGCCTGCTTCTTCTGAAACGACTACTTCGGACTGATATATTTGCGGGACTTTTGTACAACAAATAAACCGACGGCTGTCAAGACTATACAAGTCTTAATGAGGTAAAATGCGTCCCAGTGAGTTTCAACTTGATTACCAAGCAGCCCTCCGCGAAACATCTCCATTGCATTGACTTGCGGAGAATATAATACGATTGCGGCTGTCTTGGGGGGAAGCCAAGAAACCATATAGAACAGCCCGCTAAGCGGCAGGGAGATGTACATTAACGGTTGAATAAATCGCTCGCTGATCTCAAAGATTTCAGTTAAGCCCGCGAGGATTAGCCCAACCCCAAAAGAAAACCAACCTGACAAAAGCCAACCGCCGACCAGCACAAGAGGGTCAGCTATCGGATCCAGATAACCGAACAAGAAGAAGGCTGTGTAGGCGATAAAGAAAGAGAGACCGGTCCCGGCGATCTCCAGCAGCGCAGTTGCAATCAGAGTATCGAGAAAGTGAACATTTCGATGATACAAGAGGCCGGCATTACGACGGAAACAATGCTGAGACCGCGCAACAATGTGCCGCCACAGCGTAATGAGTGTGTAACCGCAGAGAACGAATGGAATAATGCTCAACCCGCCTGCAAGGGGGGGATGCCAGGAAGCCCACAAAACCATAACCGCACAAGTCAGAAATAGCGGTTCGCCCATGAGCCAAAAGAAACCCAGGTTCTCGCGACCAAATCGGGTTTGCATCTCACGCATCAACAAAGCCCGCAGAACTCGCAGTTGAACGCGAAGCCGGATCATAAAACTTCTGACGGCGGCTCTAGCCATGCTGGTGTTCCTTTGAACCGGTAATAACGAGCCAGAGGAGACAGAAAAACACAAAAGTCACGAGAAAAACGCACGCAATAAGACGCGTCGCTCTCGGCTCCGTCAACTCATCGGAATAGTTGGGAGCAACGACTGTCTCGATATACAGATGCATGCGCTGGCCCTGTTGCCTCGCAAGTTCCAGCGCAGCGAACGCGCCCGCAAGATTCTTATCGGCAAATCCGCGGGCGAGGCTCAACCGCTCAAACTCCGCTACCTTGGTCGCCAAGGCGTCATTTCCGCCTACAATTTTCGCCCTTTCAGAGGCTATCTGCTCCTCGAGGGAGGCGATGCGAACCTTAAGGCTTTGGATGGAGGGGCTCGATGGCGCGCTGGTAAGCGTTTCGCTTAATTGAAGCCGAGTTTGCGCGATATCACCCGTGAGTTGCCCGATGAGATCAAAAATCTTTAGCGATTGAGCTGACGGGTCGAGCATAAGCTCACGATTCCTAAAACTCGTTATCGCGCTTTGCGTGCTGATAACTTTTTCTTCCGCGAGAGCAACCTCCTTCTTAGCAAAAGAAACGGCATCAGAAATGGCTCGCTCATTTATGCGATTGACCAGCTTCTCGCTTAGTTGAAGCAGACTATCTGCGATAAATTTAGCTTCTTCTGGACTAAATGCCACAGCACGAATTGTACTCATTCCAGTTGAAGTTGTGTAAAACACCTCGACCCTGTCGAGATAATAGTTGTAAAGCGCCTCGAAGGTGTCGGATCGCCAAAGGCGGGGATAGCGAGAAAGAAAATCGATAGAAGGCTTAGAGAACATACTCCTCAGGGGGCGCATCTGGTCGAGAGCTCGAACAGCATCCCTAGACTGAAGATATTGAAGGACCGAAAAGGTGTTGTCTTGAGACGTACTAAGTCCAAAAGTGCTTAGAACCGAAGCGAGGCCGCCCTGTTGCTGCTGACTAATCCCGCGCACCACATAAACGGCCTCAGATACGTAGCGATTCGTAGCAAAGAACGAATAATAGAGAGTAGAAGCAAACACAGGAACCAAAACCATGCACAGAAAAAGTTTTGACATGAATGATAGCCGACCAAAGCCGACCGACCTGTTTCGTAACGGCCAGCAATGCGCGATTTTCTGTCGACACAAGTGTCAGAAATTTCATAGAAGCAACAGGATAATACTTTGACTAATTTGCCGCCCTGTACAGTACGGCGGCAGTACCAGCGGGCTGCGCTGTAGAATTAATAATTGCGAAGAATTTTGCCAATTCTGCGGCAGGCGCTGTTGATATGTAGATCATGTCATTTTCCATGACAGGAAACGCCTGGGCAAAAAACAAGCCCTTCGGTTCGCGCATGTTCACCCGATAGATAACGGCAACCTTTCCATTGGGCATTGTAATGACCGGGTCGTGCAGAAGCGTCGGTATCTGCGAAGGAGTTTCATATCTAAATATAAAAACCCCGCTTGCATCAGCTTTGCTATCAGAGAGCCCGCCTGAGCGTGCGATAGCCTGCGCCAAGCTAATGCTGTTGGCAGTAAACGGAATTTCCGCATTACCGGAAGCGGCCCCCAAGACTGTGTATGTACGTGGCCGGCGGTTTACAAAGAGGACGTCCCCAGCAGCAAGCTTTATATTTTCCGACGCTTGCTCCGTCAGGGAAGAGAAAGATAGCGAGACCGATTGATTTCTTCCTAACTAGCGTAACGAGCGTCTCATGTTCAGCGGCTTTCAATCCGCCCGCAAGACTAATCGCCTCCAGAACGCGTTCGTTACCGGGGCCGAGCGGAATCTGAGCGCCTGCAACAGCGTCGCCGCTCACCGTGACAGTGCTCCCGACGCTCCTAACCACGCTTACCAGAACTTGGGGGTCTACCGCTTTTGGCGACAACTTTTTTTGAACGAGTTTCTCAACATCGCGAGGGGTCTTCCCCGCCACATTAATATCGCCGGCGAAGGGGACACTTATCGTCCCCGCTCGTGGAACGACCTGGTCTGGAATTGTTGTGCCGCCGACGCTCGTACCGGCCGGGCTTGTAAGCGACGCATTGAACAAACTGCCAGGCGCAGCCTCCCACACCGTCAATCTCAACGTGTCTCCAACACCGACAACAGGTTCGGACGCAGCCTTGTATTGAGAAAACGCTGAAAAGCTGCTTTGCGGGCGATGCATGAGAGAGGCGATTGTGCGCTCATCAACGTCGATCAGCTGGTACCAGTTTTCCTGCTCACCCGGGGGGTCAAGAATGAATGTAGAAGGCCCAGTCCCAGGAAGCACGGAACAACCGGCAGCAGTTATTGCGATTAAAATATAAATCGCAAATATACGTGTCATCTGCCCTATCCCACCCATGTGCCCTACGTGGGATCAAGCAATAAGCGATTCGAGTTTGGTTGTACAAAATCAACGCAAATAAGATTGTATCACTACATCTCGTTGCATACGCGCACCAACCACCAACCTCTACTTAAGGTTGCCTTTTGCAGAACAACTCTCGCTAAAGTTACACATTTGGTATTAGAATTTACCATTTCTGGAATGCTCTCTCAGGCGATCGATCCAGAATACCGGCGCATCGCCCGAACTCCGATTGTACCGGAACGATGTTTGTAAATTCGCGACAATCGAGGAGATGCCAAGACCGCGAAGGCCCCCCTTCCCGAACGCCGCACCGCCCCGACTCCACCAGCCGTTGCTCCCTCACTGCTGCCGTTGAAGGGGTGCTTGGATGTGCAAAGTTTTGCCATTTTTCCCAGCGCGTCACACCCAGTTCGCGCGTGAAGAAAAAACGCTCCATCGCAGCGGATCGCTCTGGCGTCTCTTGCGAAAAATGATCGGTAATGATCGTCTTAATCGGCTCCGTCAAAGCCCCCTCAAGCGTGGCGCGATAACGGATCGCTCTCGTTCTCCAATCCGTATGCGACCGGCTGTACCGCAACGGGCAACTCCGGTCTTGGGAAAGATGCAGGGTAGCGACTGTTGAGCCACCATCAATCGGCGTCCGTAATACCACCCAGCTGTCGAGAAGATTTCCAAGACTAGGCCGCGGACCGCAGTGCGGGCCAAGAAACATGTACAGACCCTTGCTTGTCTCTGTGAGTGCGATGTTAACGGAACTCTCGCCAACGATGTAGAAGTCACCGCCGTCTCCCGGATCAAACCGCCCGAACTCCCGCTGTCCGCCCGAGTGATCGAAAGTGTGAATGACAACGCGGTACTGCTCCCAGTCAATCGGGAATAAATCGCCGCGCTGGTATCCGCCCGGGCGACTCGCCAAGTCATGCACGTTCGGCCAATCGTGTTTATGATACCTCAGCTGGTTCTCCGACCTTGAGATTACGCAGGGTTCCGGGACAATCTAGCGGGCCCTTCGAACTAGGCTGACCGTGCACCTCGCAAACATCTTGAACGAGGTAATCCAGCGCTTCCTCTTGAAACGAGCCCAGTGCCATGTTTGGCGCAAGCAAAACACACATGACTATAAGCCGGACGGCCTTACGCATATAAACCCTCGGAAATTGATTCGATCCGCTGTCACGCCGAATGCATCGCTTGCCGCGTCCCCGCCGAACATCCTCCTACAGCTGCTGAAAAAGCATGGAATCCCGGCTTCATCCTTCGACAAGCTCAGGGTGAGGGCGAGCGATTTCAATGGCATAGGTCGCCTTGCTAGTCTGCAAGGTTAGGACGACGACTTGTTTGCCAAGACGCGCGCCACTTGATCCCTTATCCCGACAGCGCCTGCGATACACTTCTCGACGTCTTCGAGTGCAGGTGGCCTGCAGTTCGAAATCTTGTCCAAAAACTCTTTCAGGTTGAAAGCATTGATGTCCTGGGACTGCTCCTTCAGCGACGGCAACCCCGAACTCAAAAGGCGCCCGCCCTTCCCTGCCCCGTACAGCGACACGACCGGCTTCTCAAATATCGCGGACAATATCAGTGCGTGAAACCGGGATGTCACCACAGCATCGGCGGATGCGTAAAGTCTCGCGGTTCCATAGATACCCAGCCGTTCCAAGGAGATCATTCTTACCGCAAGACTTTTGCTTAGTTCCTTGTAAAACTGACAGATCATCGACCGAGTGAACCGTCAGCAGAACCTCATATCCTTTAGCCCTCAAGTGCGATATGGTCTTCTGCGCAATGACCTTCAGATCAAAACCCTGCTTCCTGAAGTGACCCTCGTGGGTGATCGATACGCTAAACAGCGCTATGCGCGTATCTTTCTCGACCGCAGTTGCGCTCGCGCGCAAAGTGTCTGCCAGATAGAACGCCATATCGTTCCCGACGAAAATGTTGCTCAAAGATGGCTCCAGCTCGAGCAACTGGTTTGCGTCAACATCGTTCCTAATCGCAAGCAGATCGGCAAGAGGCAGGTTCTGTTTGTAGATTGCTTTGCCGAGGGGCGACTGAATACCTTGCACCCCCACGCCAAGCGCCAGAAAAGGCTTTCTCTGCCTCTTCGCCTCCTGCAGCGGATATATGTAGTTCGCAATGTTTTCTATATCATAGTCATAGAAGAGACCTCCACCGCCTAAGGCAATCACATCAGCATTACAAATCTGCTCGTAGGTGGGAGCGGGTCCAGTAAGGACGATATCGGAAAGTCCTACGTCGAGAAGAAGCTGTTTGGAAGCGAGTGATACGAGGTCATCCCCGATATTTCCCACCCCGTAGGCGGATACGACCGCAGCGGTGCGGAGTGGTTTGTTTCTACCGAAACTGGCGGGTTCCCCCGCCAAGAAGGTTTCCAAGGGACCAAGATGATCGAAAAGGTCGGAGCTGTCAGCTTTTGGAAGAAAACTTCGAAGGCGATTTGGTGAAGAGAACAAAGACGTCATTGGCAAAACATGGCGACCATGAAAAGTATACTCGCGAGAGAATCTCCATGCCAACGCGATGCATAAGTCCCTTATGAATCAATATGGCATCAATTTGCGAAAACGTGTCCTTGTTTAACGCGACATAGGGAAATACTTCTTTCGCTAATCCGAGCTGGGCCGAGCATAAATAATCGGGCACAACAACAGTCCTCGCTGCGCTACTACGCAAAGCAAGAAGAGCTTCACCCAGATTATCATCATTCATTACTACTTTCCTTTCGCCGGCGCACTTAAGATTAAACCGCCAGATACAACATGCTCTCCCCTGCAAATCTCTAGGCCGGAACCGCTACTTTTGGTTCGTGCGCCGTGCCTCTTATTTCTCTGACAAATCTTTGCATAAACAGCGCTTAAGCGCTGCCGGTAGGCCTCTGGCGAAAACCGCTCCGCCACTGCCCTTCCCCGATGAACCATGTCCGCGCATAGATCCGGGTTATTCACCAGCGCCAGCATGCCGTCCTTGATCTCGCGCGGATTGTAGGGGTCAACCAGAACGGCAGCCGAACCGGCAATTTCCTGCATAGAGCCAACATTGGAGGTAAGAACTGGTGTCTGACATATCATCCCCTCAAGAATAGGGAGACCAAAGCCTTCGTAAAGAGAAGGAAAGAGGATAGCCTTTGCTCCGCGAATCAAACTTACGAGTTGAGGGAACGACGCGTAGTCGAGCCGGATTACCTTACGTTTCACAAGCGTTTCTGGTCCCAACTGAATTAAAGAGCGGATGTTGTCTTCCACAAGCAGCTTTAGTTCATTTTCCGATTTCCAAGCTTGCGCCCCGACAATCACAAGCGGAATGTCGATGTTGGAAGCCAAATAAGCCTCTATTATTCGCCCGATATTTTTCTTCGGCTCAATCGAGCCGTAAAATAGCAGGTACCCTTTATAGGAAAGCCGGAATGTTCCCTTCAACTCATCTTTCAGAGTATCCCGAGGGACGTCCAGGTATTTTTTTGGTATCGAAACTGACTGGTAAGTGTTTGTGATCTTGTGCTCTTCAACTCCCAACATACTAATAATATCTTTCTTTGAAGTCTCCGACACAGTGACAATATGGTCGGCGCGCTTCACCAAAAGCTGCATTAGCTTATAATAATCACGCTTCCTATCGAGTGTCGTGTAAGGTAGGCGCAAGGGAACAAGGTCATGCAAAGTATATATGTTTTTCATCTCCCTCATCCGAAGAGGAAGGGGATAGGTCCAATGCATTACGTCGGCGGCAGATGGAGGAGTTAGGTTCAGACGGCCTCCGAACCACTTAAAATGTATCGGTGCGTGATCAAATATATGGGGTGAGTTCCAAAGCGCATCAAAATACGGCATGCGCGATGAGAACTGCCTATGAATGACGGCTCCGCTCAAAGTGAGAGGGTGTGCTTTTCGCGAAAGACGTGGAACAAGAATCTCCAAAGCTCCTCGCCAGCGCTTAATCGCGGCGGAGGGGGAAACGACGTTCTCGTCGAAGAATGCAATCTCCTTCATAAGCTGGGTCTTGTCCGGCGCGCGACGTGAGCCGTAAAGAACACTAACTTCATGCCCCATATCATGAAGACAATAAGTTAGATTTCGCGCATAAGTTGAAACCCCAGTACCTTTTTCAAGGGCCAGGTTGAACCCGTCAACAACGATTTTCACTGCCGCTCTCTGTTTGCCTCTAAACTTCAAAAAAACTGAAGTGGTCAGGTTCAAGTCGCCTTCATGCAGGAACCGGCGCAGCCAGGGAACTCAATTGGTCGTCGTGAACTGCAGCCTTTTTCGATGCAATGTGATGAGGAGAAAAACTGTCGTAGGAGATAATCCGCGCAATCCCCTCGGCGGCAGCTTTTATGCCTACACGATGATGAAAGCCGCCATTCAGTTGTGAGTACCTTTTCAAATAGGCCACAAAAGCGTCCACGGCCTTTGAGTTTGGCTTCGTTGGACTGGTCCAAAAGGAATCAAGGCCGCCCTGGTGAGTTAGTCCCTCCATATTGAAGACGGCCTCTCCGCAGCAAACAACCGGCAACTGTCTCATGATCGCCGTCAATCCGCCGGTGCTGTTTACGGTGACTAGCCCATCCGAGTTATCGAGAACAACATCGATACTTGTTTTCCGAATGTAAAATGCACGCCCCTCCAAGTTAAACTCCCGCACCAATCTGCTAAAGAGTTTGGGCAGTTTTTCAATGCCGTAGTCGTACGGATGCTGCTTTACAACGAGCACCGAATTCCCGGGGGCGCTTTTCGCAAAAGATGAGCAGACTTGGCACAAAAAACCAGTATTCTTCCCATAAGGTGAATGTACGCGAAGCTGAGCGTCGCCGGGCTTCTGAAGTAGAGTGACGAACACCTTGGCGCCAGAAGAGCGCTTTAGAGCCTCGATCGCAGCGATTTTCTCTACTTCAGAGTGCGTAACACGCCAGCTATACTCCCTAAAATAACCGCGAGCCTGACGGACGATAGGGTCTCCGTAATATCTTTCAACAATCGGCAGGATCGGGTGAAATATCATGGCCCCCATGAAATGCCTAATTGTGTTAAAAACGTGATAGCGCATGCGGTTTGGAAATTCCGCGTGCTCCGCAGCAGCAGATTTATCGGACGTGTAGAAAGCGGCATCTTTCGGCAATTCGGAGTAGCCATTCACTCCGTCGCGATCGAACGTTATCCAGTGAGGCCGCAGATATCCATTCTCAAGCACAAACCTATTAATGTTCATAGCCCTCGCCAGATTGAGAGCGATCCGGTTACGCGGGGCTGTATCGTTGAAGGTCACGACCGTGGAGATTTTCTTATCTATGATCGTGCGACGGATAAACTCCTTCCACTCTGAGCGATCACCCCGGAAAATAACTTGTTGACCCAAGGGTGTTTCTATCAAATCTCCGCCGTCCCACACAACGCGCCAGACGTGGTGTCCGCGCCGTATCAGCCGCCTTGAAACAGTTTTATAAAATGGACCGAAAGGAGCCGACACGAAAAGTATTCTTTGCATAAGTCCCCCAACCCAAGTCACGTCTTGCGAGCGAGAGACCACCTACTACCTGAGCGAGCGTCTGTGCCCAGCAGACCTCCTCAGATCAAGACCGCGTCGCAGCAAGCTCCGGACAAGCTTTTGCGATACTCGCGATTCGGGTTCTATGCCGATACGCCATAGATAACTTTTTCTTAAGGCTGCAATAATGACACACGGTCCTCGGGCGACCTCGATCGGCGGGAACAACTGGAGAAGAAGGCGCAGTTTTTCCTTGGCTTTACGATCAAAACCCGCTAGCTGGCTGGGTTCGCGTCGCTCAGAGCATATCGAGCCCTAATGTGCGGTTGGGTCTCGTTGCGAAAGAGGCGACACAGAACCCAAATCCATGTCCTGCTCTTGAGACAAACCTAGGATCGCACACGTGGAACCGAACTTGGACTTTCGAGACGTCACAAGGGAGATGCTTTGCGCCACAAACCTGACGAATATCCTGAAGAAATTTCAGTCGAAGGCACAAGCATATTCTCTGATTGAGGACGCCTTTATTGATCTGCAGTCAATCGAGGGAGCGCAGTCGGAAAGGCATCGCTTTTTATTTAAGGCAATCGGGACGCTCGTTACAAAACCGAAAGTGCTTCCAACGATCCGCCTCAGTTTCAATGCAACGGCCGAGTACCGGCAGCGGGAACGCCGCATTTATCTCCTAGCCTTCAGGAGCCTTAATGATCCGGTGGGAATCGTCAATGGCGTCGTTGAAGCCACAGGGATTGGTATTGGCCAGTCTCTACACGTAAGCGAAGAAGATAACGGTGTTATCGAAAGCTTGCTTGGTGGCGAAGGTTTCCTGCCAGACATCTGAACCTGCATCAGCCACGGCTACCGTCACCACTTTTCGATCGGCGCCAATACAGCACCGAACGACGCCGAGCGTTCACGCTCGGGAAACCGTAACCTTTCTTAGTCCGAAGCTTCCCTCGATAGCGCCCTCCTTTGTGGAAAACCTGATTTGCAACGACTCAAGAGGCGACGCAACCTCGAATGCTTGTTCGAAGGTGAAGCCCCCGGAAGTCGGCAGCCCAAACTCGCCTCGCGCGAGTTCTTTTTGAGACAACTCCTCATTATGCAGAACCGCCGATGAGGCGATTTCTGAAATTATGATGTTCCCGGACAGATTGTCAGCCACCTCAAAGTCGATTGTCGCCACCCAGCCTCCGGGAGGGAGATGAAGATATGGGCCATGAATAACGATACGCGCCGGGCCGATGAGGCTACAGGGACCTTTAAAGGGGTTGTTCTCTCCGCAGAAAAACAACGAAGGAGGCCAGGTGACCGTGCGCAAAGGCGCAGTCTCTTTGACGCTATAGAATGGATCGAGAACATTCACGATGAGAGAATCGTCCTCCTCCGCAATTAGCTGGCTGTCATCGCGATCGATTATCGCGTTGGAAGCAGCTTTCCGAGCCACCATAGTCTTGACAAGCGCATCAATTGTGGTGTCCCCAGCCAAAACTTGCAACCTATCTATGAGCTTTATAGAAAACCTCTCTGGGCCAAGCTCAGATAGCTCTTCCCTTTTAAATATAGCTGTAGGATTTTCAAGAGCTTCATCATGGAGCGCGGCGAGATACAAGGATGCCGCGCGGATCGCATCATACCTTTCGAGCCCATCCATTGTTCTTAACTTTCTGTATAGGGCCGCTCCATTATCGAGAAATATAACAAAAGGAATTCCTCTCATTTCCAGTTCACGGCATAATTCAGAGGAAGGAAGTATACAGTTCACCACGGCACTCTCTGACTGCCGCGCGATGGCATCCAAGGCGTCGACATCAAGATCGATCATCGTGTGAAATTGAGCGTTTCCCTTCACAGCCTCGAGAGTTGACAGCAATACGTCAATGCCAAACTGAGCGAATTCAGATTTAGGTCCCAGTATTGCTATGATCATTCTCTGAACTTTCGACAAATCCAAGGCAAACAAAGAAAGTCCCGCCTTCAGCGAGTTCCCGAGAATAGTTTGTTCTTGCTTGAACCACCTCCCGCACGCTGGCGCGTCCAGCCCTTTCCATGATGGCTGTGGAGACAGCAAGAATATGTTCGAACCCCTCAGGAAGGCAACTTCGAGATGTCGTCTCAATCGACGATGAGGCGCGCCAGGTGATCCCCTTCCTATGCGTAGCGATAGCCATACGGCCATAAAGGCGGTGTTCCAACAACTTCTCTTTGTGCACAGAGAGTCCCGTCCAGCCCCCTTTGCGCCTGCCCAACGAATTCTCTGCTCAAGGCATGTTGCTCTCCGGGCAACAGCAGCGCTGCTAACAACGCAGCCCAAACCAAAAGCTGCATCATTAATACCACAATCTTCGGTTGTCAATCATCCGCACTACAATTATAGGTATGCAGAAATTAGACGAAGGAACTGCAAAAATCACACAAAACTTGGCCCTTATAGCGGAACCAGAGCGGGAGCGCGCTGTTTACGAACGTAAAGTCTCAGTCCGAGGCTACGTAATAAACAGCAAGAGAGGAGTTTGAATGCCCTCCCACCCAAAGAAACCGGGCTCGACCTCGAATCGCGGTTTCGCCTCTATGGATGCTGAGAAGCAAAGGGCAATTGCATCCAAGGGCGGACAGAGTGTGCCGAATGAAAAAAGAAGCTTCAGCCAGAATCGTTCATTGGCGGCGGAAGCTGGCCGTAAAGGCGGTCAGAATGTCTCAGACGAGAACCGCAGCTTCTCACGGAACCGCGATCTTGCCGCTCAGGCTGGCCGTAAAGGCGGGCAAGCGAGTCATGGCGGCAAAACACGCGAACAACGCTCGCAAGTCTAGCGACCTTAGTCCGGAAAACGCGCCCTAGAAACAGCCCCGTCATTTGGCGGGGTCTGTTGTATCAACAGGTCGCCGGCCGGTCGCGAATTTCTTCTTTGCGATTCCTCAGGCGCCGGGTATGCGTGTGCTAGCGCAGAAAACGGACTTGAGCATGGAACGCTTTTTCGGCGGTCGCCCGATTCTTATAGTTTTGAAGCTTGTGATTGCCTCGCTTATCATTGGGGTTGTTCTCTCGTTCTTTGGCTTCAATCCCAATAATTTGTATCACGCAATCATCCGGCTCGGAGATTGGATTTCCTCGCTCGGCTTTGATGCGGTCAAAACAACGGCCCGGTACATCATTCTTGGCGCTCTTATTGTCATTCCGCTTTGGCTTCTGGCGCGCTTCTTCAGCTTCCTCGGGTCCGGCCGCCGGGTCGATCGATCCGAATCTCCGGCATCGCGCCGATACAGGAAGTAAAAGGCAAAAAATCTAAAGGTCCGCACCTTGTGCGAACAAAGACCGCAAAGGAAGCGGCTCCGAAGCCGGGACGTGCTCGTAATTGCGATCCCGATGATCCTGTCGAACGCGACGGCGCCACTGGTAGGTATCGCGGACACCGCCATTATGGGCCAGTTCAACGACCCCGCGCTCATTGGCGGCGTGGCGCTTGGCTCGACAATATTCGCTATGCTATTCTGGGCCTTCGGCTTTTTGCGGATGGGAACCACCGGCCTGACGGCCCAGGCCGCGGGCGCCGGGGATGACGCAGAAGTCGCGGCCAACCTCTACCGCGCGCTGCTTATCGCGGTTGCGGCTGGGACGCTGCTTTTCGCTTTTCATACGCCCGCGATCCTCCTCATCCTGAAGCTGACAGGCGGCAGCGCCGGGGTCCAGACTGCGACGGGAGACTATTTCGGCGTTCGCATTCTGAGTGCGCCCGCAACGCTCGCAAACTATGCTCTCGTCGGCTGGCTAATCGGTCTGGCGCGCGCCAAACTCGCGCTTGTCCTGCAACTTTTCCTCAACGTCATCAACATCGCGCTGGCGATTCTCCTCGTTCTTGTTGCGGGCAAAGGCGTGAAAGGAGCTGCGCTGGCGGCGGTGTTCGCGGAATACGCCGCTTTGTTAGCCGGGCTTTCGATTGCCAGGCACATTCTTGGCAAACGCCAGGGCAAGCGGGCGGCTCTTTTTGGAGCGCGAGCTTTTCGAAGGCTCATCGCCGTCAATGGCGACATCATGATCCGCACCATTTGTCTGATGTTCGCGTTTACCTTCTTCGCCGCCCAAGGAGCAAGGCTCGGCGAGGTGGCATTGGCGGCGAACAGCGTGCTGCGAAGCCTTTCCGACCTTTCCGCCTATGTGCTCGACGGATTCGCGTTCGCCGCCGAAGTGCTTGTCGGGCAGGCGGTTGGCGCAGGAAGCTTTGCGCGCTTCCGTCAAGCCGTCCATCTCAGCTCGATTTGGGCCGCCGCCCTCGCCTTGGCGATGGGCCTTGCTTTCTGGGTTACCGGACTTTTCCTGATCGAGCTGATGACCACGACGCCATCGGTGCGGGAGGCGGCATACGAATTCCTGCCCTGGGCTGCGATGACCCCGGTCGTCGGAGTGGCCTGCTTCCAATTGGATGGCATTTTCATTGGCGCGACACGCACTGCCGACATGCGAAACATGATGATCGTCAGCCTTGCCGTGTTTTTCGCCGCATGGGCGCTGCTAACGCCTGCTTTCGGCAATCACGGGCTTTGGGCCTCTCTCATGATTTTCTACATCACGCGCGCCGCCACGCTTGGGCTGCGCTATCCAGCACTCGAACGCGGCGTCAACGGCTCTGCCGTGAGCGCCGCCGCCAGTGCCTGAAGCTCAGCTTCTCGCCCACTCATCCGCCGCCGTTCCAACAAGCGATTGAAGCGGCTTTCCGGTGGCTTCGATCTCCGCCACGAGCGCATCTTTGATATCAGGCAAAAGCGTCGGCCCTTCATAAACAAGGCCCGTGTATAGCTGGATGAGTGATGCGCCAGCGCGGACTTTCGCGATGGCTGCGGCGCCGGAGTCGATGCCGCCAACGCCGATAAGCGGCAGCTTGCCTTCCGTTGCAAGGTAGCACCTCGCGAGGAAGCGCGTGGATCGTTTGAACAACGGCCTTCCCGAGAGGCCGCCTGATTCGTTTCGATGCGAATCGGCCGGGATACCCTCCCGGGACAGCGTCGTGTTGGTGAGGATGACGCCCTCGACCTTGTGGGCGAGCAGGCACTGCATCACGGGCGCGATGTCTTCGTCGTGCAGATCGGGAGCAAGCTTGACCAGGATCGGCGTCGCGCGCCCGAGACTCGACCGCGCGGCCATCACGGCCTCAAGCAGCGCATTCAGCCGATCTGGCGCTTGCAGATCCCGTAAGCCGGGCGTGTTCGGCGAAGAGATATTGACCGCAAGGTAAGAGGCCAACGAGCCGAAAGCGTGCACGCCAGCAACATAGTCCGCGATCGGATCGCTGCTGTCGCGGTTCGCGCCGATATTTATCCCGAGAACGCCACGCGGCGGCCTGACTCGCAAGCTTGACGAGGGCAGCGGAATGGCCCGCGCTGTTGAAGCCGAGCCGGTTGATGATGCCACGCTCGCGCATCAGCCGGAGCACACGCGGGCGCGGATTTCCGGCCTGCGGCTTCGGCGTTATTGTGCCCGCCTCCGCAAAGCCGAAGCCGATGTCGAAGAGCGCATTGTAGACGCGCGCGTCCTTGTCGTAGCCCGCGGCGACGCCGACGGGGTTTGGAAAGGGGAGGCCGAACAGGGTTTGCGCGAGGCGCTGGTCCTCGGGCTTCGCTTGCCGAGGGTAAACGCCCGCTTCCAGCGCACGCAGCGAAGCCTCATGCGCCGTCTCAGGATCGAGAAAGAGGAGGCTCGCTTGGGCCGCGGACCAAAAACGATTCATGAAGGAAGGTCGGGCGGGATGATCGGCGTCCCGTCATCGGCAAGCGGGGCGGGCGTCGCGCTCTGCACAGCCGTGGAAGGAAGCAGCGCGTAAAGGTGTGGGAAAAGATCGCCGCCGCGCGACGGTTCCCAGCGCAACGGACTGCCCTCGCTTTGCCCCGCCTGTTGCCCTTCATTCGCAGGGGCGTGCAGCTTCTCGATCACGTCCGTGTCGACGGCCAAGAGAACGAGATCGGGAACGCCGGAGAAATGTTTCCGCGCCGTCTCGGCGATCTGCGCCGCGGTCGAGAAGTGAATGAACCCATCGCGCTGATCCTGCTCGGACCCGCGATAGACGCCTTCGGCCCATGCCGCGTCCCATTCGGCAGCCGTCATGAGCTTATAGATCGTCCCGACTTTCATGATGCTAGACCGCCTCGACCGCTTGATGCAGCCGCTCTGAGATCAGTTTGCGCGTCGGCTCGATGCCATACGCCTTGATAAAAGAGCCGAATCGTGGCCCCTGGCTCTCCCCGAAAAGCACCTCGTAGAGCGCCTTGAACCAGTCGCGCAAATTCTCGAAGGAATGCGCCTTGCCGACCTCATAGACGATGGATTGCAATTCCTCCGCGCTGAGCCTGGGGCTCGCCTCAAGCAGCCGCGCGTTGAGATCAAGCATCGCAGCGCGCTCCACCGGCGTCGGCGCACGGTAGACCTTGAACGGCTTCTCGCGCTCCTCAAAGTAGCGAATCGCGAAACCGATCAGGCGATCAAGCTCGGGATAATCCTGCGGGTTCGCCTCCGGCGCATAGTTGCGCACGAACTGCCAAAGAATGTCCTTCGTATGCGCGTTCGAAGCGCTGACGAGGTTCAACAGCAAGCTGAAGCTGATCGGCACGCTGTGCTGCGGCGGCTTGGCATCATGGATATGCCAAACCGGATTGTTCAGCCGCTGTTCGGCGTTCTCCCTCTGGTAGCTGTCGAGATAGGTGAAATAATCGTCGACCGCCTTCGGGATCACGTCGAAATAGAGCCGCTTCGCCGTCTTCGGTTTCTGGAACATGTAAAGCGAGAGGCTTTCCGGCGTGGCATAGGCAAGCCACTCCTCCACGGCGATGCCGTTCCCCTTCGACTTCGAGATCTTCTGCGCCTTGTCGTCAAGGAACAGCTCATAATTGAAGCCTTCGGGCGGCCTGCCGCCGAGCACACGGCAGATCTTCGACGACAGCGTCACGCTGTCGATCAAGTCCTTGCCCGCCATCTCGTAATCGACGCCAAGCGCCGTCCAGCGCATCGCCCAATCGGCCTTCCATTGGCACTTTACCTTGCCGCCCGTGACCGGCGTCTCGACCGTCTTGCCGGTATCAGGGTCGCGATAGGTGATCGTGCCCGCGGCGAGATCGCGCTTCTCGATCGGCACTTGCAGCACCTTGCCCGTATCCGGCGAAATCGGCAGGAATGGCGAATAGGTCGCGCGGCGCTCCGGCCCGAGCGTCGGCAGGATGATCGCCATCACCTTGTCGTAGGCTTCGAGCATTTTTAAGAGCGTCTCGTCGAATTGCCCCGAGCGATAGCACTCGGTCGCCGACAGGAACTCGTATTTGAAGCCGAAGCTGTCGAGGAAGGCGCGCAGCCGCGCGTTGTTATGCGCCCCGAAGCTTGAATGCGTGCCGAACGGATCGGGCACCGCCGTCAGCGGCTTGTCGAGCGCCGCCTGCAGCAGTTCCTGGTTCGGCACATTGGTTGGCACTTTGCGCAGGCCGTCCATGTCGTCCGAGAAGCAGACGAGCCGCGTCTTGACACCCGGCTTCAGCGCTTCCAGCGCATGACGCACCATCGACGTGCGCGCCACCTCGCCGAACGTGCCGATATGCGGCAAGCCCGAAGGGCCATAGCCCGTCTCGAAGATCACCTCGCGGGCCGGGTCCGCCTTCTCCAGCCGTTTCAGGAGCTTGCGCGCCTCTTCGAAGGGCCAGGCCTTGGAGGTTTGCGCAAGCTCTGCGAGCGATTGGTCGGCGGCTGTCATGATTGATTCAATTCTGATCGGTTCTGATCGGGTTGATTTTATCAACCGGACTATGGAAAGCGGCGGAAAGCCCGTCAACCGCTGAATGTTCTTGTAAGTTAAGATCCGCGACCCAGGCTTGCTGGCGGCTCGCGCAGAGTCCGGCTTCCGGGTCCAGCGGCTTTTTGTATGCAAGAGCGAATGGCGGCCTCTGTTTGTCAACTTGTCCCTTACGCTTTCGTCTGCATCCCCTCTTCTGAAAGATCTTCGGCGAAATCGCCTTGACGGCAGGTTAACGAGAGCGCTCAGCTCGCTCCAACCCTTGATAATTGCTGGGAAATTGCGAAGGAAAACACCGAACGGAACGCCATCGTCCCGCTGCACTGCGGCCGTTTCGGTGCGCGCGAGGTTAATTCGTGAAGTCCAAACATATTTAACGGACTTTTGCGCGTCCCAGTAAAGAAAAAAATTCCCGCATTAAATTCTATTTAATGGCAAATCACTCACGAAAAAAACTGTTCTTCTTTTCAAGGGCTATCTGAATCCTTCCTGCATCCATACCAAAGGCGCGACGTTCTCCTCGTCGCGCCGGAGTAAACCGCTCTTTAAGCATACTACGGCCGGAAATAATTCCGGCGCGCTCCTGTTAACCATCAAGCGATTTACCATCATGGCGCGGCTACGCCCAGCAACGACGCATTTACCTTTATGGCCGGGCTTTTGCGCCGTGCGTTGGAGTAAGTTCGAGACCTACCCCCAAGGATTAAGAACAGCGACGCCGGCGCCCGCGAAATCTGCGGCATTGCGGGTGACGACCGTGAGGCCATGCACCGAAGCGGTGGCGGCGATAAAGAGATCGGGTTGCGAATATGTGTGGCCTCGCTGACGCCCAGCCTCCACCATCAAGCGCCAACGGAGAATAACCTCCTCAGTGACGGGAAGCACGCGCCGCCCGAACATGGGGCGCAGAACATGGTCGAGCCAGCTTGCGATTTCGGCTCGCTTCAAGGGATCGGAGACGCGCTCGATGCCGAAGCGTATCTCCGCCATTGTGACGTCCGATAGGTAAAGATCATCGAGCGTGGCTGCTGCGATGAAACTGAGCACACGCGGCTCCGGCTGCGGTCTTCTCAGTTCGGAAACAACGTTCGTGTCGAGCAAATAGCTCACAACTCGACATCGCGGACAGGAGCGCGATAAGGCTCGCGGTCAAACTCGACGTCGCGAAGGGGGGAGCGCGCCAGCGCGTCGATCAGCACCTGACCGCTCTCATGTCCCTTAAGCCGCCGATATTCCTCCGCCGCGACAATGACGACTTCTCGCTCGCCCCGCACCGAGACGCGCTGCGGTCCGTCGCTGTGAACGCGCTTGATGACCTCGCTCAACTTGGCTTTCGCGTCGCGCAAGGTCCAGCGGCCGCTTCGGGAGCGGGGAGACACATTCGGGGCGGAGGCCTTTCCTCGCCTGTTCGTTCGCTTGCGCATTGCTGTAGTCATCGTGACTACATCTTAGTTCGAAGCAGCGCGAGATACAAGACCGATCCGCTACCGGCGGTTTCGGCGCGCCCGTCCCAATCTCAGTCCGAAAACGGGTTATCCCGGCACCCGCCGTAAAACACCAAATTCATAGCTCTGGCGCGAGGCGTTGCTGCGATATCCCGCAAAGGCAGCGCGTTTGAAGGCAGCGCGGCATCGCGCTGCGAAATCGGGAACGCTCCTGGCACAAGGTAAATAACTCCGTCCTTCTCCACTCCATGACCTGTTGTGTAGATCGCGGCGACATCATAGCGGGAACTGGCCGCCCCGAATTCAGCGAGCTTTTTTCTCATGCCTTTGAGGTCGAGATCCAATGCCAGCTCTGTCTTGAATCCCGCCTTGGTCAGCGCAGAAGTCATTCGATGACCGTCGTGGGCGGCGCCTGGCAATGATATGGCGCCCGCGCGTTCGTAGTTTGAAACGACAAGCACAAGGGCGATGCGCCTCTCCCCTGAGCGGGAAGGCACGAGCGCCCAGTGTCGGGCAGAGACATTCTTGGGCACATCCGGGGTTTGAAAGCCGGAGCTTTTCTTGACCGTAAGCTCCCGTAGTCTCTCGGGGAAATCCCCCAAGCGCACTTCGTCCTTCTGAAGAATTTCGATCAAAGCGCTGGCGAAGGGATTACCAGCCTCCTTCGCCCTCATCCATGGTTTGGCGGCCCGAGGCGGAGGCATGGAAAAGAAGCGTCTCGCCCCGAGTGTTTTCAATACTTCCGACGACGAAGGCAAGAGCAAGCAAATGAACGATAATCGCGTTTCTTAAAGTCATATTACCAATCTCGAATTAAACTACTTATCTTTTTTGCAACCTTTTGCCGGTCGTAAACGGGACAGGGTAGGACAGCCATTGAATGATAAAAAGGTCTAAGGCCGCGTGGTCCCGCCGCCGCTCCCCGACAGCACGGCCTGCGCGAGGATGCGCCCGGCGTTCAGCGCCTGCGTGCGCAGCCGCCGCCAGTCGAAGCCGCGGTCGATATCCTGCAGCGTGCGCACAAGCTGGGCGCGCTGCGCTTCCGGCATCAGCTCCATGATCTCGGCCCAGATCGCATCGACATTATAGGCGCCGACCTTCGCATCGAGGCAGGCGGGGACGGCATCATCCGCCGAGAAGCCAAGATCGCCGCCCGCCGCGTCGATGGCGCGCCCGGATGGACGCAGCTTTCGGGTTCGCCTTATCGGCCAGATCGTAGGGCGGCTTCCATTCCTGCATGGGCCGCAGCCGGTCCACATGGCTCAGCACCAGCAGCATGGGCGGCCGGCGACGGTTGGGGCGCTTGGAAAAATACTCGCGAATGGCGTCGAGCGCGCGGGCATCGAGTTCCCGGTCGGCGCGGACGGCGCTCGACACCCAGAGGATGAGGTCGGCCTGCGCCGCCTCTTCCACCAGCTTTTCGAGCGGCTGTTCCAGACTGTCGAGGCCGGGACTGTCGAGGATAAGCACCTGCGGCGCGCCCTCGCGCCTGATTTCATAAGCGGTAAACTGGTTCGTCAGCGGGAGCGCATCGGAACCCGCGCGGATCTCCTTCAGGAGCGCGTTGATGAGGCTGGACTTGCCCGCATTCACCTGCCCGCCGACGAGCAGGCGCAAGGGCTCGGCCTGCAGCTTGGGCGCCTTCCGGTCGCGCTCGGTCGCCTCGGTGATGTGCGCTTCCAGATCCTCGGGCGCGACCCGCAAGCGTCCGCCATACAAATCGATGGCGGCGCGCCCGACTTCTTTCACGTAAGCGCGCGCGACCCGCTTCGCCAACTCCTCCCGGCCCCACCGATACATCTGGTTGGAAAGGCGCTCACGAAGCTCCTGCGTCACGGCCGTGGCCGGGTTGAGCATGCGGATGATGCGCCAGATGTCGTAGCCCTTCTGGGCGACGTCGATGGCGCCCCGCCACCGATAAATCTGGAGGATCTGCCCAATCGTCAGCTTGTCGCCGAGCGGGACATTGTCGATGACCATTGGCTTGAGGTGCAGGCTCACCTGCTCGACCATCGTCAGCGCTTCAGGCATGGTGAATTGCCAGACAGGCTCCTTGACCTCGGGATGAAGGCTCTTCGCGACGGCCTCGATCGTTTGCTTGCCGAGCCCGAGAAAGGCCGGCCAGCTTGAAAAATGGCTCAGGTCTACGGTATCGGCCACGGCGAGAACTGCTTTCCAGGCTTCGTTCTCGCGCGGCGTCCAGGTGGCGGCGGCGGCGTCCTCGGGGGGCTCTGCGTGCTGCGCCTTCGCAGACGAAAGATCGAGCTTCTTGAACAGGTAGAGCTGAAAAAGAAAGGCTGCGACGACGAAAAGGCATGCGCCGATGACCCAATAGAACGCATAGCCGTGCTGCCACATCCAGATGCCGCCGAAAGGCACGAGCGTCAGCGAAGGCAGGACGATGCAGATCGCCGAAATCCAAAGGCGTAGCCAGAAGGTGGTGTCGCGCTGCTTGCTCATGTGGCTGTGCCTTGTTCGGCCTTGCGGAAGCGGAAAGCCTGCGCGAGCGCTTCGGCATACGCCTTCGAAACGCCTTTCGGATCGCTCCCGCCCGCCCGATGAATCGCCAGGAAATAGCAGGCCGCCTTGCCGATGGCGAAGGTGGTCGCGAAACTCATGGCCGCGGCGGCGGCGGCCCCCGCCGTCTGGCCATAAAACGGAATGAGCTTTGCCAGCTCGCGCAAGCCGAAACCAGCCGCAAGCCGGGAAAGGGCTCCTAAGCCAAGGCAGGCCGCAAATTCGGCCAGCGCCTTCCTGTTCCAGTCGACGCCGTAGATGCGCGCGAGGCTATGCAGCATTTTCGACTGCACGACCGGGACGGCGACCGCGCCCGCCACCGGCACCGTGTCTGCGGCTGCGGCGGCGGTGGCGTAGCCCACGATATGCGGATGGGCTTCGCTCGCAAGCGTATCGCCCGCTTTCGCGTTCGCATCCTTCAAGGCTGCGACAAGACCGGCGGGCGCCGCCATTTGGAGCGCATGCAACAGCGCCTCAAGCCCGTACTCCTGAGGCTCATATCCGTCATCCGGCTGCGTGAAGTCGATCGGCACAAACAAACAAAGACCGTTCCCGGGCAAGTCTTTGAAAAGCGACCGCTGATAGGCGAGGCTTCTTGCGAGGTCCGCCGGAATGGCGGAGCCGGAAGGCAAATCCTCTCCCGGCGCTCCGAAGGGATATGTTTGCGGATGCCCCTGCCCCGGCGCATAGGCATCATGCAGCGTTGTCTGGGCCACGATGAGCGGCCACTCGGGATGCCTCTTCCTGGCGGCCTTGACGGTCTGGACAACGGCTTCCTGCTGCGGGTCCAGCGCCTTCATGACCGCGAGCATGAGATGCGCCTGGCTTTCGTGAATGCTGATGTCTTCCGCGGGATCGTAGCCTTTTTCGCCAAGCCCCCTTGTATCGAGAAAGCGAATGACGGGCGCATCCGAGGGGAAATCGAAAAGCGCCGCCGTTCTCGTGCAAGGCTTGTAGCCCTCGCCCACTTCCGCCGCCGTGGCTTCGGTCAAAGCCCGGACGATCGAGGTTTTCCCAGACTGAACTTTGCCGATGAGCCAGATAACCGGGGCAGCCTTGCTCGCGAGCGCCGCCACTTTTTCATCCGGCGTTGCAATGGCTTGCGGCGAAAAGACCGTATCGCGAAGGCTTTTCCAGCTTCGCGCCAAAACGTCTTGCAGAGTCCCCCACTGGTCCATGGCCGCCATTTACGCTCTGATTTGCTCCATTTGCTTCGGAACTGTGGTCTGCGGCGCGAAAACTGGGCGCAATCCATCTTATATAGGAGTGAAAGCGTCTGCGTCTGCAGTCCATCGGCAAAGCGCGCGGCGGCAATTTGTGAGGTTGCGCTTGCATCGCACTGCAACATTGCAGGCTTGTCATCACCCCGGAATTCTGGCACGCTTCAAAGTGATGGGCTGAAATGCCCGTGCGGTCGAGCTCGGCCCGGTTACCATTTGTTCTAGCGAACAAATGCGTTTCGGGGCGGGATTTTGCGTGCCCGCGTGTCGAGAACTGCGGGCAGGAGTGACGAAATGAGAATGGGCGGCCTGAAAGGCGTGACCATGAACGGCAATGCAGCCTTCCCCGCCAGATGATCATGTCACCTCTAAGCAGCGGGCGCGTCTCAGTTTCATTCGGAAGAGACGCTCGCGTATGAACTACATCAAGATCGCCGAACACACAAAGACTTCGCTCGAAGAAAAGCAGCCATGACCGAAATCGCGATGCATCCAGGTAACAGGTTTAACGCCCACGGCCTCCCCGAACCGCAAGGCCTCTATCATCCTTCCCACGAGCACGATGCCTGCGGCCTTGGCCTGATCGCGAATATCAAGGGCGTGAAAAGCCACCAGATCGTGCAGGACGCCTTGAAGATCCTGCTGCACCTGGAGCACAGAGGCGCGGTTGGCGCCGATCCGCTTGCAGGCGACGGGGCGGGTATTCTCGTTCAGATTCCGCACGAATTCTTCGCTGCAGAAGCGGAGCGTCTCGGATTCAAGCTGCCGGAGCCCGGCGGCTATGCGGTTGGCCAGATTTTCATGCCGCAAGACCCGGAGCTACGCGCACGCTGCGAGGCGATCATAGCCGAGGGTTTTGCGGAAGAAGGCATTCCGCTGCTTGGCTGGCGCGATGTGCCGGTTAACAATGAGCCTTTGCCGGAGATCGTTCTCGCGACCGAGCCCTTCCACCGGCAGGTCTTCGTGGGGCGTCCTTCCAACATCACAGATGAAACGGCCTTCGAGCGCGCTCTTTATCTCGTTCGGAGGGTCATATCGAACCGGACGCGCGCCGTGCTCGACCCCAAGGACATCATGGACTTCTATCTTGTCACGTTGTCCTGCCGCACCATCGTCTACAAAGGCATGTTCCTGTCCTATCAGGTGGGCGAATATTACCGCGACCTGCATGATCCGCGCTTTACGTCGGCGCTTGCGCTCGTCCATCAGCGGTTCTCGACGAACACCTTCCCGTCCTGGCGGCTCGCACACCCTTATCGCATGATCTGCCACAATGGCGAGATCAACACGCTGCGCGGCAATGTGAACTGGATGGCGGCCCGGCAGGCGAGCGTATCCTCGCCGCTGTTTGGCGAGAATATTTCCAAGCTTTGGCCGATCTCCTTCGAAGGGCAGTCCGACACGGCCTGTTTCGATAACGCGCTCGAGTTCCTGGTTCAGGGTGGGTATAGCCTCGCCCACGCCATGATGCTGCTCATCCCCGAAGCATGGGCGGGCAATAAGCTCATGGACGAGAAGCGGCATGACTTTTACCAGTATCACGCCTCGCTCATGGAGCCGTGGGACGGACCAGCGGCCATCGCTTTCACGGACGGACGGCAGATCGGGGCGACGCTCGACCGCAACGGCCTTCGGCCCGCGCGCTACGTCATCACGTCCGACGACCGCGTGATCCTGGCTTCGGAAGCGGGCGTGCTGACCGTGCCCGAGGAGATGATTGTTCATAAGTGGCGGCTACAGCCGGGCAAGATGCTGCTGATCGATCTGGAGAAGGGCCGGATCATCTCCGACGACGAGATCAAGGCGCAGCTCGCCAATGCGCACCCCTATAAGGAATGGCTGAACCGCGGGCAGTTGCGGGTGGAAGCGCTGCCGCATGTCGAGCCATCGCAGCCGAAAACCAACATTGCGCTGCTCGACCGGCAACAGGCCTTCGGCTACACGCAGGAAAGCTGGAAATTCCTGCTTTCGCCCATGATCGAGACGGGCCAGGAAGCCATCGGCTCGATGGGCACCGATACGCCGATCTCGGCGCTATCATCCAAGCCGAAGCTGCTCCACACCTATTTCAAGCAGAACTTCGCCCAGGTGACGAACCCGCCCATAGACCCGATCCGCGAAGAGCTGGTCATGAGCCTCGTCTCTTTCATTGGGCCGCGGCCGAACATTCTGGACCTGAAAGGCACATCCAAGCTCAAATGGCTTGAGGTGTCGCAGCCGATCCTGACCAACGACGAGCTGGAGCGAATCCGCCTCATTGCCGAAGTGCCTGACGCGCCGTTCAAAACCATTACGCTCGACATCACCTATGCCGCTGACCTCGGCGCATCGGGATTGGAGCGCTCGCTCGAACTCGCTGTGCGCACACGCCGAGAAGGCGGTGCTCGACGGTTGGAACATCATCATCGTCTCGGATCGCGCCGCCGGTCCCGACCGCATCGCGATCCCGAGCCTTCTCGCAACGAGCGCAATCCACCATCACCTGATCCGCAAGGGGTTGCGCACATCGGTCGGCCTTGTGGTCGAGACGGGCGAAGCGCACGAGATCCATCAATTCTGCGTTCTGGCAGGTTATGGGGCGGAAGCGATCAACCCGTATCTTGCTTTCGAGACCATCGAGGCCAACCTCTCCGAGCTTGAGACGCCAATCGAAAAAAAGGAAGCCTTCTATCGCTACGTGAAAGCGATCGGCAAAGGCATTATGAAGGTCATGTCCAAGATGGGCATCTCGACCTATCAGTCCTATTGCGGCGCCCAGATTTTCGATGCCGTAGGCCTGCGCTCCGACTTCGTAGGCAAGTACTTCACCGGCACGCGCACGGCCATCGAGGGCGTCGGCCTTGCCGAGATCGCCACGGAGACCGCTGAACGCCATCGGCTCGCCTTCTCGGATGCGCCGGTGTTGAAGAATGCGCTCGAAACCGGCGGCGAGTATGCCTTCAGAATCCGCGGCGAGGAGCATGCCTGGAATCCCGACACGGTTGCCGATCTTCAGCACGCCGTGCGTGGCAACCTGCCAGACAAGTACCGTTCATTCGCTAAGCGCTTGAACGATCAGTCCGAACGCCTGATGACCATCCGGGGGCTGTTCCGCGTCAAGAGCGCCCACGAAATCGGCCGCGCTCCCATTCCTATAGAGGAAGTCGAGCCAACAACGAAGATCGTGAAGCGATTCTCGACAGGCGCAATGTCTTTCGGTTCGATCAGCCGCGAGGCGCACACAACGCTCGCCATCGCCATGAACCGCATCGGCGGCAAGTCGAACACCGGTGAAGGCGGCGAGGAAACGGACCGCTTCAGGCCGTTGCCGAACGGCGACAGCATGCGCTCGGCGATCAAGCAGGTGGCGTCGGGCCGCTTCGGAGTGACGACCGAGTATCTCGTCAACTCCGACATGATGCAGATCAAGATGGTTCAGGGGGCAAAGCCCGGCGAGGGCGGTCAGCTTCCGGGCCATAAGGTCGATGAGATCATCGCACGCGTTCGCCACTCGACGCCTGGCGTCGGCCTGATATCGCCGCCGCCGCACCACGACATCTACTCCATCGAAGACCTGGCGCAGCTCATCTTCGACCTGAAGAACGTGAACCCGGCGGCCTGGGTCAGCGTGAAGCTTGGTGCGGAAGTCGGCGTCGGCACCGTGGCGGCGGGCGTCGCGAAAGCGCGTGCTGACCACGTGACGATCTGCGGCTTCGAAGGCGGCACGGGGGCGTCCCCGCTCACCTCGATCAAGCACGCCGGCTCGCCGTGGGAGATCGGCCTTGCCGAAACGCAACAGACGCTTGTGCTGAACCGGCTCCGCGGCCGCATTGCGGTTCAGGTGGACGGCGGTGTTCGCACCGGCCGCGACGTGCTTGTCGGCGCACTCCTCGGCGCGGATGAGATTGGCTTTGCGACCGCGCCTTTGATCGCAGCCGGGTGCCTCATGATGCGGAAGTGTCATCTGAACACCTGTCCCGTTGGCGTCGCAACGCAGGATCCAGTTCTTCGCGCGCGCTTCAAGGGAGCGCCGGAGCATGTCATCAACTACTTCTTCTTCGTCGCCGAAGAGCTCCGGGAGTACATGGCGGCGCTTGGCGTCCGAACTTACAGCGAACTGGTTGGCCGGACAGACTGGCTCGACAAGCAGCGGGCCATCGAACACTGGAAAGCCCAGGGACTTGACTTCACGCGGCTTTTCTACAAGCCAGAGATGCCGGATTCTGTCGCAATCCATAACTCGGAGAAGCAGAACCATCCCATCGCGCATGTGCTTGATCGTAAACTGATCGAGTGCGCCACGCCTGCGCTTGAGGCGGCAAGGCCCGTAAAACTCGAGCTTCCCATTGCGAGCAGCGACCGCACAACGGGCGCCATGCTGTCGGGCCGCGTGGCGAAAACCTACGGTCATGCCGGTCTCCCGGAAGACACGATCTGGATTGCGCTCAAGGGAACGGCAGGCCAGAGCTTTGGGGCGTGGCTCGCACGGGGCGTAACCCTCGATCTGGCGGGCGAAGCCAACGACTATGTCGGCAAAGGGCTATCGGGCGGCAAAATCATCGTTCGGCCGCCGGATAAAACCTCCATCGTGCCTGAGGAAAGCATCATTGTCGGCAACACCGTCCTCTACGGCGCCATCTCCGGCGAGTGCTATTTCCGAGGCGTGGCGGGCGAACGGTTCGCCGTTCGCAATTCGGGCGCCATCGCCGTGGTGGAAGGCACAGGCGATCACGGCTGCGAATACATGACGGGAGGTTGCGTCGTGGTTCTGGGCCCGACGGGCCGAAATTTCGCCGCGGGCATGTCGGGCGGAGTGGCATACGTACTCGACGAGCGCGGCGACTTCGAGCGGCACTGCAACATGGCGATGGTAGAGCTGGAGCCGATCGACCCGGGTGACGTTTCGCCCTTCGATCAGGCGAGCGGCGACACGCTGGAGCGCTTCAACTTCGTGCATCTCCTTCACGACATGACGAAGGATGACGAGTTGCGACTGTTCCGGCTCATCGACAACCAGCGCCACTACACGGGCTCGGAGCGGGCCAAGGCGATCCTCGACGATTGGAAAGCCTATCTTCCGAAGTTCGTGAAAGTGATGCCGATCGAGTACCGCAAGGCGCTCGAAAATATGAAGCGCCTCCGGGTGGCTCCGCATCCGCCCGAGCACGCAGACATCGCAATCGGTGTGAATGGCCGCGCGACTTAATAGAGGCGCCATTCTTAAGCGCGCCCGCATTGCGGCTGCCGACATTATTGAGGGACCAAGTATGGGGAAGATCACAGGTTTTCTTGAGATCGAACGCGAGGATCGCGATTACACGCCCGTCAGCGAGCGCACCCGCCATTTCCGCGAGTTTGTCCTGCCGCCTTCAGAGGACGATGCACGTAGGCAGGCGGCGCGTTGCATGGATTGCGGCATCCCCTATTGCCATCGCGGCTGTCCGGTGAACAACCAGATCCCCGATTGGAACGACCTCGTCTATCACGGCGAGTGGCAGACAGCGGCGCGCAACCTGCATTCCACCAACAACTTCCCGGAGGTGACGGGCCGGATCTGCCCCGCGCCCTGCGAGGCGTCCTGCACGCTCAACATCGATGATGTGCCGGTCACGATCAAAAGCATCGAATGCTCCATCGCCGACCGGGCCTTCGATCAGGGCTGGATCGTTCCTGAACCCCCCGAGCAGAAAACAGGCAAGCGCATCGCCATTATTGGTTCAGGCCCAGCGGGCTTGGCCGCCGCTCAGCAGCTCGCTCGCGCTGGCCATGACGTTCATGTCTATGAAAAGAACGCGATGCCGGGTGGACTGCTTCGTTACGGCATTCCCGACTTCAAGCTCGAAAAGCACATCATCGAGCGGCGAGCGGCGCAGATGCAGGCGGAGGGCGTTACCTTCCATTGCAACGTGACTGTCGGCGTGACCGTCTCAATCCTCGACCTTGAGAAGAACCATGACGCCGTGCTTCTGGCGGGCGGCTCCGAAAAGGCGCGTGAACTGCCAATCCCGGGGCGCGAGCTGAAAGGCATCGAGCAGGCGATGAATTTCCTGCCGCAGCAGAACCGGCGCGTTTCCGGCGAGCCCGTTGGGAATGTCGAGCCCATCCTGGCCACGGACAGGCGCGTTGTTGTCATTGGCGGCGGCGACACCGGCTCGGACTGCATCGGCACGTCGTTCCGGCAAGGAGCGAAGTCCGTCGTGCAGCTGGAGATTCTGCCGAAGCCTCCCGAGAAGGAGAACAAGGCGCTGTCTTGGCCGCACTGGCCCCTGAAGCTCAGGACATCATCGAGTCAGGCAGAGGGGGCCGAACGCGATTTCAGCGTCATGACGACGAAGTTCACGGGCGACGAGAATGGCCACGTCAAGGCCCTTCACTGTGTGCGCGTGGACTCGAAAATGCAGCCCATACCCGGCAGCGAATTTAAGATCGACGCCGATCTCGTACTTCTCGCGATGGGCTTCGTCTCGCCAATTCATGAAGCTCTTGCGGCCCCTCTTGGTCTCGATCTCGACCCGCGGGGCAACGTCAAGGCCACCGACCACGATTACGCCACCTCACGCCCGAAGGTCTTTGCAGCCGGTGACATGCGGCGCGGCCAATCGCTGGTGGTGTGGGCGATTCGCGAGGGCAGGCAAGCCGCACATGCCATCGACAAGGCTTTGATGGGGCGCACGCTTTTGCCGAGATGACACTGCATTCGCTATTGTCCCGGCCCCCGGCTCACGACGAGGCCCGGCCCGATAAAAAAAGCGGCTGAAAAACAGCCGCTTTAGCTTATTCTATATTGTTATTTCCTAACTGTGATGCTGGTCTTTTTTCTGCGGTGCAGCCGGATGAGGGTGTGCCGCCGGCCGCGGTCCCCCGGGTGGCGGCATGTGCGCTGTCGGCCTTGGCATATTAGGATGAGGCTGCGCATGCGCAGCGGGATTACCGGGCGTCTTCATCATCATGGCCCCTTGTGGGGACACTCCATTCGGATGGATTGAAGCGCCATTTGCATGGTTCAGTGCGCCATTGATTCTAGATTCATGGCCGTTGGCGCGGCATTCGCTCCGTGGCTCGCATCGTGGTGTGCGGCGCGCGGTGCCATTCGATTGCGACGCCAAATTGGGATCAGCATGGGTTTTCCCTGCCGCGGCATTCCCAATTCCCGTCTGATTCTTGCCGCCCGGCTGAGCACTGTTTTGGCCCCCTGGGTGAGCGCCATTTTGCACGCCGCCAGTCGTAAGCGAGGCTGGCTTGACATGGGCGCCTGCTGCCTGTGCGGCGACCGCATTGTGCGAACTGAAATCGCCAGCCTTGCCAACGGCCGCGATAGCAGGCGCCCCATGGTTCACGGATGCGCGCAAATCCTTGTTCTGGCTTGCGAGCTGTTGATGGTTTTGCTGTTCATGGGTGGGCGCGATATGCTGCTCGTTCGCGGCCTGAAGTTCTCGCTGGGTAGGCTGAGCCTGTAGGCCGCCATTTCCTCCGTTATAGCTTACATTGGTCGTATGATTATTAACCACCTGCTGGTTGTAGACGTTATTGATAACTGTGGTATTGCTGATATTGGTGACAGACCGGTTATAGTAGAAAGATCCGCCGGACCAGTAGCCTCCCGCGAAGCCCACCCCTGTATAGCCAAATCCGTAGCAGACGCCGCCGTAAAAACCGACGGTCGGTCCCCAATAACCGGCGTTCCAAGCATATGAACCGCCGCTCCAGCCCCAATAACCAGGAGTCCATAACAAACCCGGACGCGGCGCAGTCACCCATGCTCCCGGCACCCAGTAATACTCCGAAATATCCTTCATTCCAGGCCCAATAACCGGGCGTCCAAATGTATCCCGGCGCCGGTATGGGGGGCTGGACGTAGACGGGCAACGCCGGCGGAGCGATGCCCACCGAAAGAACGATCTGCGCATTGGCCTTCTCGACTGCCCCGCCTAAGCCGATCAGCGCGAACAAGGCCACGATCAATGTGTTTATCCGCATGTCTGTCATCCTACGTTGGTTGCACAACGACACCAGTACAACTGGCCGGATTGCAGCACGGAAAGTTTTAGATGCCCAAATAGTCTCGAATCGCGGCCCGATTCACCGGTAAATTTCAACTTGGTCAAAAATAAGCCAGTGTATGCATTCACGAGGATATGCCCGGCTTTCTCATTTGCTGTATGACGCTCAGCTCAGACAATCGATATACATTTTAACAAAGACAAGAGCGCCTCCAACCCATCACCATAAGGTGGCAAAATCGCATCCTTTATATTCTGGCGGCAAAATTGATTTATCCCAGTCATAGGCAAATTTATGATTGATTATGTTACAAACCTCTTCCAAAAATAACTCACCAAATTACAAATGAGTTAATGTAATAATTTATACCAAGTCCTGAATTTCCAGATCAACCCACCAACAAAAAGACGTTTAATTGCCTTGCCATCGCCAAACTCCTTCTATTGACTTCGTCGCCAGTATAACTTTCCGACAGCAAGGCAACACTGAGATAAATTTGTCAGTGTTTGCGTCCAACAGAGGGGGATGCTTAGGATGTACAGCAGATGTTTTGGGCTCGCGTTTCTGGTTTCGATAAGTACTATTGGCGGAGCAATGACGGCATACGCCGCTGACTTATATCGCGCTCCTCCCGCGCCGCCCGCGAGTTACGTGCCACCCGTTATCCCTGCAAACACATGGACCGGGTTCTATGCCGGTATCAACGGGGGCTATGGCTGGGGCGGCGACGGCAACACCATCTCTTACTTCGATGGCGTGGATCAATCAGCGCGCGCACAGCCGGAGGGCGGCTTCGGCGGCGGCCAAATCGGCTACAACTACCAGACCGGCTCATTCGTCTTTGGCGTTGAAACCGACTTCCAAGGCGCCGGCATCAGCGATCGCGTGACCGGCCTGACCGCCAACGGCTTTGACTTTTCCAGCAAGGAGAACATCGATTGGTTCGGGACGGTTCGCGGCCGCCTCGGCTTTGCTTTCGGCAACGCGCTTTTCTACGGCACCGGCGGTTTTGCCTACGGCAACGTCAATCAGCGCGCCGTTTACGGCGGCGATGTGTTCGCAAGCAGTACAACGCAAACGGGTTACGCCGTTGGCGGCGGCGTCGAATATAAATTCACCCCTGCCTGGTCGCTGAAGGCCGAGTATCAATATATCAATCTCGGGAGCGAAACCCTCACCGATAATTTGGGAAACGCAACCAACCCGCTCGACACCAACTTCCAGACCGCCCGTATAGGCCTGAACTATCACTTCGGCGGCGGCGGATATGTGCCTCTGAAGTAGATCGCCCCCACAATTGTCTGCGGGACGGTGTCTTTTTTGGAATGAAGGCTGCAACGGCTTAAGCCAGAACGACTACTGAGAAACAAAAAAGCCCCGCGTCGCGCAGGGCTTTACCATTCCGCTACTTACGATCCGAAGAAAGATTGGTAACAACAGTGGTCCAAGTGCCGGTCTTCCACGTGAACGCGTCGTAACGAGCGTACGCCCAATTACCCAATCCACTGAGCCATATGCATAGGAAGATTATAAAGCCGTAAACCACTTTTGCCGTTGCGCCCTCAATTCCACGACCGGCTCCGCGCACGACCTTGTTCCATAGCCATCGTCGAAAACGATGAAATCGGCTTAGCCGCTTTCGACGACCCGGACTAGAAGACTTATTCTTACGGTGCTTTGCTGCCCCCGTCATAGGCTCAAGGCCTAACGGTAACTCCGGATGATTTTTTACTCTCCGCAATCCGACACCTCACTCGCGGTTCCCCCTTTTTCTTTCAGTGAATTTCCCACCCACACCGCGACTTTCGCTGAGTCGTGGCAATTCGGCAACAGCGTGTGGCAAGAAATCCACTCGGTAGATGCGTGAACTCCCGACCTCGTTGCCGATCAAACAAACCGCCCGCATTACGACAGCGGGGCATCGCTGCCCGCTCCGCGAATGCCGTATCAACCTTCAGCGGCGCTTCTCATTTGCGAGTCGAACGTTCTCGCAGCTCCCGCGCAGTGTCCTTCATCGAATCCACGTCGAACAGCGGGCGCTTCCACCATCATTCACGTCCGAAGCTTTACCTCAATGGACATCATGCGGCGCACGCATTCCGAGTTAACGTTCAGAACGACGTCTCCGACTTGAAAGTGCATACTTACCTCCTCGACACTCAACTCTCCGTCGAGTGCCGAGTAAATCACTCAGAGCTTCTGTCCATGGTCCAAGTCACCAAGTTGCGTCCCGCGCGTCCCATTCCACCACATAAAAACCATAGCGCATCCGGTATCCGCAAAAGCACGCCTACCGCGCACATAAGATACCATGAACACCTCAAAAATATCCGTTAAGTCCTTGATTTTAATGGTGGACACGACAGGGATCGAACCTGTGACCCTTCGCGTGTGAAGCGAATGCTCTACCGCTGAGCTACGTGTCCGGATTTCGCATATCTAATGGGTTGGCCGACGGGCTGTCAACACTAACGCCTCCGCGCCGTTCACCCCTCGGCCTTCCCGAGAAAAATTAAGTTTAGGCCACAGCCTCGTAAGGCTGAGCGAACACAGCGCCGCCGTCGAGCGTGCTCGCCAGTTCGGCAAAGCTATGCACGATCCTCTTCGCCCCGGCGCGTCGTAGTTCCGCCATGGTATGATAGCCCCAGGTAACGCCAATGCTGGCGACATTCGCGGATACAGCCATCTGTATGTCGTAAGAGGTGTCGCCAATCATAATAGTCGTTTCTGGCGATGCTCCCGTCTCTTTCATCGCCTGGAAAAGCATCGCCGGATGCGGCTTCGATGGCGCCTCGTCGGCGGTTTGGATCGTGGTGAAAATGCCGCGCAGGTCATTCTGCTCGATGATGCGCGCAACGCTGCGCCTTGATTTTCCAGTAGCAAGGCCGAGGATGACGTCTTCGCGTTCAGCGAGCTTCCGCAGAAGCGAAGCCGCGCCCGGGAACAATGGCTCACGCGCGCTCGCATTCAGGCGCAGAGCCGTGCTCCACTCGTGGAAGACGCGCACAACTTCATCTCTTTTCGCCTGACATTGATCCGGGGCAAGGGCGGTGGCCGCCTCATCCAGCGAGAGGCCAACGATACGCAAAACGCTGCTGCGCTCCGGCGCGGCAAGACCGGTGCTCTGAAAAGCAAACCGCATCGCTTCTGTAATAATGTGCTGACTGTCAGCAAGTGTGCCGTCGCAATCAAAAACGATAAGAATTGGGCCCATATTTCCCCCAATAAGCAGGTTCATTCAGCGCCCAAGCATCCCATCCCTTGCTCTTGCCGCACCCCATATAAACTGAACAAAGATAACTTCGAGTGAAGTCATACGATAAGGCTGATGAGACTCTATTCACCGTACCGCTGTGCATCAAAGCCCAGCAGTTCGAATGTCTTCGCCATGTGAGGCGGTAGTGGCGCTGTAACGTCGATTTCCCCCAATTTGGCGTCTTTCAAAGTGAGACGCCTCGCATGAAGATGAAGCTTCCGTTCAAGGCCGTCCATGGGCAAATCGGCAACATCACCATATTTTTGATCGCTCAGGATAGGCGTGCCGAGAATATCCATATGCGCCCGCAATTGATGCTGTCGCCCCGTCACGGGCTTCAGCGACACCCACGCCAGTTTACCGGACCGGTCGATGACCGAGTAATAGGTGGTTGCGTGCTGAGCCAGGTCTTGCTCGCCGGCTTTCGCTTTGCGCACGCGGTCGCCGTCGGGACCGGCAGCCTTCACAAGCGCGGCTTCGATCTTGCCTTGCGGCGGCTTCGGTATGCCGAAAGTCACGGCCCAGTATATCTTCTGGACGGAGCGTGTCTGAAAAAGCCTGCCGAGGCGCGCCGCCGTCTGACGGTTCTTGGCGACGACCAGGATACCGCTCGTATCGCGGTCGAGGCGATGCACGAGACGGGGACGCTCGCCTCCAAAACGGTCCGCCATCCCGGCCAGCAGGCCGTCGATGTGACGCGCCGTTTTCGTCCCCCCCTGCACGGCAATTCCGAAAGGTTTGTTCAGGATCACGATGTCATCGTTCTCAAAGACGATCATGCGCTCGATGAAATCGCGGTCGGCCTTCGACAAACCCGGCGGAGGCTTCAGAGACGGCTCAGGCTCCGCCTGAGGCGCCGCGAAGTGGGTCGGGATACGGATCTCCTGGCCGGCACAGAGGCGGGCCTCGGCCTTCACGCGGCCGCCGTCGACGCGAACCTGGCCGGTTCGCACCAGTTTCTGCACCAGCGTATGAGGAAGCGACGGATAATATTTCTTGAGCCAGCGGTCGAGACGGAGGCCATCATCGTCCGCCCGGACAGAGCGTTTCTCTATGGTCATGCCGCACCCTTCGCCAGCGCAGACGGAAAGTAAAGAGGGTAACTCTCGAAAAAGACGCTTACATCCTCGCGCCGAATGCGCAGCCGCCAAGCCGGCGTAGCAGGGAGGACTTAGCCATAAGTCGAATAGGAGGGTCACATATTTGATAGGACAAGCGAATTTAGAAAATCCGTATGGTTGCTTTAGCTACCTCCTGCAACCTTGCCATATTTAGGACTTATTTTTTTCATTTTTCTGCCATAATATGGGAGTGCGATGGAGAGCTAAACAGAAATTGGAGGCCGTGGAATGAGCCTTTTTGCGCATATCGAGGAACTGACCGAGAAGCACCAATCCCTTCACCGCCAGATCGAAGAAGAGATGGCCCATCCCCTCGTCGATAGCCTGAAAGTCTCCGAACTCAAGCGTAAGAAGCTCCGTCTCAAAGAGAAGATCGAGAAGCTCAAGTCCGAGCGACACGTGGCTTAAGCCACCCTACTCCTTCCGAACAAAGCTGACAGCGGTTCCGCCGAGCAAACCCGGTAAGGGTGTATTTTTGCCTTGCGGTCGCTGAGTCAGCCTTAAAAATGCTCAATAAATCTGTTGCGTTAAGACGCGTAGCTCTGCATTTCTTCTTGCATGAATGAAAAGAAGAACCGCACCCCGGTCAAGGCGCGTCTACCTAAGGGTTTGCGCGACATCGAAGCGCAAGAACTTCGTGCCCAGCAGCAGATGCTGGGCAAAATCAGCCAAGTCTACGAGCGGTACGGATTCGAACCGCTCGATACGCCGGCTTTTGAATACACTGATGCGCTCGGCAAGTTCCTGCCCGATACGGATCGGCCGAATGAGGGCGTGTTCTCGTTTCAGGACGAAGACGAGCAGTGGGTTTCGCTGCGCTATGACTTAACGGCGCCGTTAGCCCGTTTCGTGTCGCAGAACTTCGACGCGCTGCCGAAGCCTTTCCGGCGCTATCAATCGGGCTATGTCTACCGCAACGAAAAGCCGGGGCCAGGCCGGTTCCGTCAGTTCATGCAATTCGATGCTGATACGGTGGGAACGGCGAACCCGGCGGCCGATGCGGAAATGTGCATGCTCGCAGCCGATACGCTTGAGGCGCTTGGCATCCCCCGCGGAAGCTATGCAATCAAGGTCTCCAGCCGCACTTTGCTCGATGCTCTTCTGGACAGTGCAGCTGTTGCCGACCCCAAAAAGCGGCTCGCTGTGCTCAGAGCTGTGGATAAGTTCGACAGACTCGGTCTCCAGAGTGTCGCGGAGTTGCTGGGCAAAGGCCGCAAGGATGAGAGCGGAGACTATACGCCGGGGGCAGAATTGGCTCCTGAGCAGGCGAACGCCATCTTGTCGCTTCTTTCAGGAGAAGCAGTCCCCGCGGACACAACCATCGGATCGATCATCGAACTCGTTCGACAGGCGGGCTACGGCGAGGACCGCATTCGCTTCGATGCAACGGTGGTCCGGGGGCTCGAATATTACACCGGCCCAGTCCTCGAGGCAGATCTGACCTTCCCAGCCACGGATGAAGGTGGACAGGCGGTGCGGTTCGGATCGGTGGGCGGTGGCGGACGGTACGACGGCCTCGTCTCGCGCTTTAGATCGCAACCCGTGCCCGCGACAGGGTTCTCGATTGGCGTCTCCCGCCTTTATGCGGCGCTCACTCATCTCGGAAAGCTGAAGGGCGCCGCCGCCTCGCAAGCGCCTGTCGTGGTGCTTCTGATGGATAAGGCCCGCATCGGCGACTACCAGAAGATGACGAGCCAGCTCCGCGATGCCGGCATCCGAGCCGAAATGTATGTCGGTGACGCCGGCATGAAGGCTCAGATGAAGTATGCCGACAAGCGCAGCAGCCCTTGTGTTGTCATCCAGGGCGAGGACGAGCGCGCACGCGACGAGGTGACGATCAAGGATCTTGTGGAAGGCGCGCGTCTCTCCGGCGAGATTGCTGAACGCGAGAAGTGGCGAAATGTGCGCCCGGCCCAATTCGCGGTCCCGGCAAGTGAGATGGTCGAGGCCGTGAAACGGCTTCTGAAGGAGCAGCAAAAGACGTGACGGCTGAAGGCGCAAAAGAGTATGAGGCCCTGGAGGCGCAGGCGGCGAGCCTGATAACCCTGTTTACCTCCAAAGGCTATGAGCACGTAGCGCCCTCGTTACATTCAGCCCGCCAGCTTGTTTCTTGACCGCATCGGCGAAACGCTTCGCGCGCGCACCTATGTCTTTACCGACCCGAACGGGGAAGAGCTGTGCCTGCGCCCCGATCTGACCCTCCCGGTTTGCCGGGTTTTCCTGGAACGGGGCGCCGCTGAGGGCGTCGCGAAATTCTGCTATAATGGCCCCGCTTTTCGTGTTCAGGAGAAGCCAGACCCACTCAGACCACGCGAGTTCGTGCAGGCCGGCATCGAGTATTTCGGCGAGAGCGGCCATGATGCCGACCTTGAGGTGCTTGCACTGACGATCCAAGCCGTTCGAAAAAGCGGGGTGAGGTCGTTCACGGCGAGGGTCGGACACCTTGGCCTGTTCAAGGCGCTCTTGAACGGATTGAGCATCCCGTCGCGCTGGCGGGAGAAGACTTCAGCGCGCCTATTGGCGACATGCCGCCTTTGCGCGCGAACTGGCGACGCTCTCTCGCACGGACGCCTATAGCCTGCCTTTGCCTGCCGACGCGTTGAGCGAAGGCGGCTTGCTCAATCATCTGGATGCAAGGGGCATCCCGCTCGTGGGCCTTCGCCGTCCAGCGGAAATCGTGCAGCGCTTACAGGACAAGGCCGCCGACGCGAAAGGAACCTCCGCTCGCGCCGGAAACGGTCCAGCTCATTGAAAGCTACCTTCACACGCGCGGCGACGTCGCCACTGCGCTAAGAGCCGTGGAAGCGCTGGCGCGCCAGGCGAACATCGACCTCGGGGATGCCTTGGAGGACGCGCGCGCGCTGTTCTACGGGCTGAAAGCTCTTGCTGGACCGGCTCCCATCGTGTTCGAGGCCGATTTCGGGCGTCATTTCGAATATTATACAGGCATGGTCTTCCAGGTCGAGATCGACAGCGCAGGCTTTGCGGGTCAGATCGCAGGCGGCGGCCGCTATGACGGCCTGATCCACGCTCTCTCCCGCGGCGTTCATAACATTCCAGCCGTAGGCGCCGCGCTGCATACCGAGCGCCTTCTCGCGGCAGCCAGATAAAGGTGACACATGGATCGACTGATCGTCGGTGTGCCTTCAAAGGGGCGCCTCATGGAAGACACGCTCGAAATCTTCCGAACCGGCGGCTTCGCCATAGGGAAGACGGGCGACCCGCGCGGCTATCGCGGCGTTATGGATGGCGTGCCCGAAGCGGCGGTCGAGTTTCTCTCGGCCAGTGAGATTGCGCGGCATCTCCAATCGGGGCGCATTCATCTGGGCGTGACGGGAGAAGATCTCATCCGGGAGCAGATTCCCGACGCCGACGAGCGCGTGTCCTGTCTCCTTAAACTCGGTTTCGGCCGCGCCGATGTCGTCGTCGCCATTCCCGATTGCTGGCTTGACGTGGAGACCATGGCCGATCTCGAAGAGGCGGCCGCGCTGTTCGCCGCGGAGCATGGCAGCCGCATGCGGGTCGCTACGAAATATCCGAACCTGACGCGCCGATTTTTTGCAGCGCACGGCGTCGTTCACTACCGCACTGTCGAGAGCCTTGGAGCGACCGAGGGCGCGCCGGCCGCGGGCTTGGCGGAAGCCATCGTGGACATCACCTCGACGGGTTCCACGCTGAAAGCGAACGGCCTCAGGAATCTGAGCGACGGAATTATTCTGAAATCAGAAGCGAATTTGGTGGCCTCGAAAATGGCCATCCAAGGGGCGAAGACCACGATCCTTTGCGCGACCATAGCCGAGAAGCTCGGCTCGGCATCCGGCCGAGCTAAATAATTTTTGGCCGACGGGTCTTAAGAGGGGGGTGACCCGAACAGCCCCAGGTCGACTGCTACCCCCATGGCGAGATAACCAATGCGATTGGGGTGAAGCCTATCTCCGGGTCCGCCCATCGTGTTATCGGGCACGAATTCCGGCCGCATCTCTCCGGTCTCTTCGCTGACGGTGGCCTTGTCGAAATCGATCACCCCGTCGAACGCGCCTCCGCTCCGAATGAAGGTGTTTAATGCCTGACGCTTCATGTCCTGCTCGGCGAAACCGTGCGCGGGGCCTAGATTTCCAAGCGCCGAGGTCAGGGTGCCTCCGATGACGCGGACACCCGGAATTCGCCGGCGCAGCGCGGCGATCCCCTCCTTGAAGGCGGACTTGATCGACTCAACGCTGGCATTGCCGTTCTTGCTGAAGTCGTTGATGCCCTGCAGCCAGATCACTGTCGAGACACCCGAAAGGCTGGCGACATCCCGCTCGAGACGCTGAAGCGCCGCCGGGCCGCCGGGATATGGCTTTTGTACGCTGTATTTAGGGGGCCCTGCGATCAGGTTGCCGCCAATGCCAGCATTCACCACCGAGAACCTGTCGCCGAATTTGGTGTGGAGCCTGCGGGAAAGCACGTCCGGCCATCGGTCATCACCGTTCAGAGTCGAGCCGGTGCCATCGGTAATCGAGTCGCCGAGGGCGACGACAACCCGTGTATCGCCCGCAACCTTCATGTCCACGGCATCAAGGAAATACCAGGATGTGGTGCCATAGGGAAATGCAGCCTCATCATCATTCGCGCCCTGCGAGCCTGCTCCGGGCTCTGTGACGTAGGAGGTCGTGAGCCCCTTTGCATGCCACGTCATGGGGCCGCTTTCGCCCGCTACATGGAAGCTGACGGCAAGCTTTCTCGACTGGAGATAGGGTTTTGGAAGAATACCGGTAAAGGGCAGCGCGATGGCGTCGCTCCAAACGCTTCCACCGGGTTGGACTGTTAGGCTCTTCCCTCCGGCGAAGGTCACAGGCCGGTTCGTACCAGGCACGATCGCCGAGCTGTCAAGCTGAAGGCCCACGAAAACGCCATCGAACGTCACCGCTTTCGTTCCGAAGGCGTTAGAGAGCCGGATGCGGGCAGCGCGCCCCCAGACGTCCGGCCCGACGATGAGCCTGAAGCTTTGATCCTTTGCTCCTGCTTCAGGCGAAGGGAAGACGCGGCGCAAATCGGGTTGCACCAACGCATTGCCGCTCGGATAAGGCCCCTGCGCGGAAGCAGCCCAGCTCGTGACCCACTTTTCTGAACTCTCCGACATTGCCGAGTAAGACAATGCCATCAAGCAAAGAACAAGGGACGCGATGGCTGCAACGCGCATGACCTCTCCAAATGCCTATTTAAGCGCCGGAGGACGCGGAAGGGAAGCCTTTCGCCTTCAGCGCCGCCGTTATTTCCGCCAGAATCGCCGGATCGTCGATCGTCGCCGGCATCTTGAACGCCTCTCCGTCCGCAATCTTGCGCATGGTGCCGCGCAGGATTTTTCCGGAGCGCGTCTTCGGCAGCCGGTTCACCGTCAGCACGGTCTTGAACGCGGCGACCGGGCCGATTTTATCGCGCACGAGCGCGACGATCTCCCGTTCAATGTCGCTGATATCGCGTTCAACGCCCGCCTTGAGGAGCACGAAGCCTGCCGGCACCTGCCCTTTCAATCCGTCATGGATGCCGATTACGGCGCATTCGGCGACATCGGGATGGTTCGCGACAACCTCCTCCATCGCGCCCGTCGAGAGCCGGTGTCCCGCGACATTGATGATGTCGTCCGTTCGCGCCATCACGAAGACATAGCCATCTTCGTCGATGTAACCGGCGTCAGCAGTCTTATAATACCCCGGGAACTCGGTCAGATAGCTCTCAACGCAGCCCGCGTCGTTGTTCCAGAGCGTCGGCAGACATCCGGGCGGCAGCGGCAACTTGACTGACAGCGAGCCCGTCTGACCGCGCTTCACCTCCTCGTTGCTTTCGTTCAGAACGCGAAGATCATATCCCGGCATCGGGAAGGTCGGCGATCCGTACTTGATGGGCATGGCGCCAAGTCCCACGCAATTACCCGCAATGGCCCAAGCCGTTTCGGTTTGCCACCAATGGTCGATGACGGGAAGCTTCAGCAGGTCTTCGGCCCAATGCACCGTATTGGGATCGGCGCGCTCGCCCGCCAGGAACAGCGTCTTGAAATGGGAAAGGTCGTAATTCTTGAGCAGCGCGCCGTTTGGATCCTCCTTCTTGATGGCGCGGAACGCGGTCGGCGCGGTGAAGAGCGCTTTCACCTTGTACTCGCTGATTACGCGCCAGAAAGCTCCGGCGTCAGGCGTGCCGACCGGCTTGCCCTCGTAAAAGATTGTCGTTGCGCCATGCAGCAGCGGCGCATAGACAATGTAGGAGTGGCCGACGACCCAGCCGACATCGGAGGCGGCCCAGAATACGTCCCCCGGATCGATGTCATAATGGGCCTTCATGGTCCATTTCAACGCGACCATGTGGCCGCCTGTGTCGCGCACCACGCCCTTAGGCTTGCCTGTCGTGCCTGATGTATAAAGGATATAGAGGGGGTCGGTGGCCGCCATCGGCTCGCACGGCGCGCTCAACCCGCGTTCTTTCGCCTTCCCCATAAGATCGGCGTAATCGTAGTCGCGGCCCTCGATCAGTTCCGCGGTCGCTTGCGGACGCTGCACGATGATGCAGTAGTCCGGCTTTACCGATGAAAGCTTGATCGCCTCATCGAGCAGCGGCTTGTACTTCACGACTCTGTTGGGCTCGATGCCGCAGGACGCCGAAAGAATGACTTTGGGCTGTGCGTCCTCGATGCGCACCGCCAGCTCGTTCGGTGCGAAACCGCCGAAGACGACGGAATGGATGGCTCCGATACGAGCACAGGCCAGCATCCCGATCAGCGCCTCGGCAATCATCGGCATGTAGAGGAGAACCCGGTCGCCCTTCCCGACGCCAGCTTCGAGGAGAACGCCGGCCAAGGTTTTGACCTCGTCCAGAAGCTCAGCGTAGGTATAGATGCGCTTCTGGCCGGTCACAGGGCTGTCGTAGATCATGGCGGGCTGGTTGGCGCGGCCGCGTTCGACATGGCGGTCGAGACAGTTGTAGGCCGTATTGGTGACGCCGCCAGTAAACCAGCGTCCGTAAACGCCTTGCGTCGGGTCGAAAATCTTTTTCGGCTGCTCGATCCAATCGATTTCCTGCGCAGCCTCTGCCCAGAAACCTTCCGGGTCGCGCTTCCAGCGCTCATACACTTCGAAATAGCGGCTCTTCGCTTGTGCGTCTGTGCTCATTTTCCGATCCTCCCTATTTCTGCATAGTGTGCAAAACAGGACGGATTGCGCAAGGTGCTAATTGAAGCGTCAGAGCTTAAGTTTCTTTTTTATGATTGACGCAAGAAAAATGGCCGGGCGAAGCCCGGCCGCGGGGTACACGGATGATCGCGTCTAAAGGCCGCTCGCAGCCCGGTTGCGTTCCTGAACATCGGCGTTGCGATCGGCATGATCCTTGTTTAGGTCCCGCTCGTCTTTGCGGATGTCTTTCTTGTCCGCATTAACCTGACCCTGCTCGGCGCGCCGCTGCTGATCCCACTTTTCAGCGCCTTTGACATTGCCATGCTCGATTGCGCGGTTTTCCCTCATCTGGTCGTGATTCCGCTCAGCGCGATCGTGGGCGAGCTTGTTCCTGTCTTTATGAATGTCGCGCTTATCGGAGCGAATGTCGCGGTTATCGTGGCGAATATCCTTATTCAGGCGGTGAACCTTGTTCACCTTTTGCTGCTCCGTTTCCGCCGACGCCTTGCTGACGATGCCGGCGCTGACCGTAAGGGCTGCTACGATTGCGATCGCCAAAGCTGAACTTTTCATGTCAATTCCCTTCATGTGTCCCGAAATGGTTTCACGAATGTAGCGAAACGTTTCTGAATGCGGTCCCAACCCGTTCTTCATATTCCGTTCATCTTTTACAGGCGGCCGCCTTCTTCTTGTGAAAGCCGTGGATGAAATCTCAATAACCCAGAAATAAAACCCAAAGGAAAAGCTCGACCGCAACGCAATTACGGCAATTCTTGACTTTTACGATGCCGAAAATTGGCTTAACCGCGGACGATTGTATCTTTGCGTGCTCGCCGCACTGTCCTGGTACGCTTATGCGCCTTCCGTCATAAACCTGTCAGCACAGCCATGCACGCTTCCACCTGCGACTTGTTTTTTCGCGACGCGGCGCCTTGTGAATAACCCTGAACCGTCCGAATTGCGGTATAAGAGCAGCGCAAACAGCACATTCAGCGGAAGGATTTCGTGATGCCTTCAGTCGATACGCCCTTCATGATCACCGTTTGCGGGCTGGAGGAACTGGCTGGCCACGCCGGCCGTCAGGTGAGCCACGTCCTTTCCATCCTGGACCCGGATCAACCTGAGCCGGAGGCCTTCGGGGCCTATGGAGAGCATGCGCGGCTGGAGCTTAAATTTCATGATGTCATCGAGGAAACGCCGGGGTTCCGGGCCCCCCAGCCCCAAGACGTCGCGAAGATGCTCGCATTCGGCAAGGACATTTTGCGCGACCCCGAAAATCTGAGGCACCTTCTCGTGCATTGCCACATGGGGATTTCGCGATCCACAGCCGCCATGGCGTTGCTGCTGGCGCAGGCCCTGCCGGATGTTCCCGCAAGCGATGTGATGGCCCGCATTGTGCGCATCCGCGAAAAAGCATGGCCGAACCTTCGCATCCTCATGTTCGGCGAGGAGCAACTCGGCCGGAAAGGGGAACTGTCTTCCGCCGCCGCAGCGGTCTACCGTCTCCAGCTTGAACGCCGGCCGGAGATCAAGAACTTCTTCGTCGATGCCGGGCGAGGCCGCGAGATCGATATTGCGCTTAATGGCGCTTGAGGCGCGGAACCAAAATGCCGCGGACTGAGAGACCGCCGGCCGAGACGAATGTCTTGGCAGCCTTAGCGGCGCGGGTTATTCAGAATGAAAACTGGGCTCTGGAGGTCTCCCATGACGGCACGGCGCATCCCAACCAAACCGATTGCCGGCATGAAGCCGGGCACGAGCGGCCTGCGCAAGAAAGTTACGGAGTTCATGCAGGGCCACTACCTGGCGAACTTCGTCCAGTCGGTGTTCAACGCTGTCCGGCCTCCTGAGGGCTTCAGCGGGGTCACGCTCGTGGTGGGCGGGGATGGCCGCTACTACAACGCAGAGGCGATCCAGACCGTCATCCGCATCGCCGCCGCAAATGGCGTCGGACGTCTTCTGGTTGGCGCCAACGGAATTTTGTCTACCCCCGCCGCCTCCTGCGTCATCCGCAAGCACAAGGCTTTCGGCGGGATCGTCTTGTCGGCCAGCCATAATCCGGGCGGCCCCCACGGCGATTTCGGCATCAAGTTCAACGCGGCAAATGGCGGCCCCGCGCCGGAAAAGATCACCGACGCAATCTACGCCGAGACGCTGAAAATCACCGAGATCCTGAGCCTGGACACACCCGATGTCGACCTCGCGCGAATCGGCAGTCACCGCGTCGGCGATACGCAGGTTGAGATCATCGATTCCGTGGCCGATTACGTTGAGCTGATGCGCGAGCTGTTCGATTTCCCGGCGTTGCGCGCGGCCTTTGCGTCCGGCCTGCGGCTCGCCTTCGACGCCATGCACGCTGTCACCGGTCCTTATGCGCATGCGATTTTCGAGCGCGAACTTGGGGCGCCCGCGGGCACGGTCCGAAACGGCGCGCCGCTCCCCGACTTCGGCGGCCACCACCCCGACCCGAACCTCGTTCACGCCAAGGACCTGCTCGACCTGATGATGAGCCCCGATGCGCCCGACCTCGGCGCGGCGTCGGATGGCGACGGGGACCGCAACCTCATCATCGGCCGCGGCATCTTCATACCGCCGTCCGACTCGCTTGCGATGCTTGCGGCAAACGCGCCTTTGGCTCCCGCCTATCGCGCCGGCCTCGCGGGCGTTGCGCGCTCCATGCCAACCAGCGGCGCAGTCGACCACGTCGCCGCCAAGCTTGGCATTCCCTGCTTCGAGACGCCGACGGGCTGGAAGTTTTTCGGCAACCTTCTGGACGCCGGGCGCATCACGATGTGCGGCGAGGAAAGCGCGGGCACTGGCAGCAACCATGTGCGTGAGAAGGATGGTTTGTGGGCCGTGCTCTTGTGGCTGAGCATCGTCGTTGCGCGCAAGCAAAGCGTGCAGGACATCGCACGAGAGCACTGGGCCACTTACGGGCGAAACTACTATACGCGCCACGACTACGAAGATTTGGACACGCCCGCGGCGCAGGCGCTGATGAAAGCCATCGGCGAGAAGCTTCCCAACCTGGCAGGCAGCCACTTGAATGGACGCCTCGTCGCCAAGGCCGACGACTTCAGCTACAACGATCCGGTGGACGGGAGCGTTTCAAAGAACCAAGGCCTTCGTATCATCTTCGACGACGGCTCCCGCATCGTCTACCGGCTGTCGGGCACGGGCACGACCGGCTCGACGCTGCGCGTCTACATCGATCGCTACGAGGCCGATCCCGGAAAGCTGGCTCAGGAGACTCAGACGGCTCTCGCAGACCTGATCAAAACCGCAGAGGACATTGCGGAAATACGGCGGCGCACAGGTCGTGAGCATCCGGACGTGATTACCTGATCACGCCTTGACCTCTCGTCGGCACATGGCGACGTCCGGGCATTGCCGATCTTGCCGGACAACGCGAACGCACAATCCGCGCTGTCCTTCGCCTGCTGGGTCGTCACTCTCTCTCGGGCACGGAAGAGGCGGCGCTACTCCTCCCAGCATCATCGTCTTTTGTTGGCGCCTCGCCGTAAGCCTGACAGTGAGCGTTGTTCAGCCTATCCATTGCGGCGGCGCGCACTTTCGGGTCGTTACTGCGATAAAGGGCGAGGAAAAACCGATCCTGCATAAGGGAATTGATGAGGGCCTTGGCCTTCGCAGCCTCCTCCTCCGTTGGCTTATAGCTCCACTGCTTCAGCTTGTCTGGAAGGATGGCATGAGCAAAAGCGGCGCCGTCTCCCATGATTGGCATAATCTCCTCCTCTGTAACTTTCTCGTTGCACCACGCTTGTCCGCGCTTAGACCGGCCGAAGCTGCCCGCAATCATGCGACATGATCACGAGAGACTCGGTCGAGCCGTTCTCGTTCTTCACAAAGTCTGACAGGAGAGCCTCGGTACGGAATCCCAGATTTTGGAACACAACCTGTGCCGCCGCCTGGCTGATCGCCATCCGAACCCAGAGTTTTTGCATCCCTCGCGCCCGTGCGATTGCGAAAATCTTCCCGGCGAGAATTCGGCCGATGCCCTCGCCTCGATGAGCGGCTGAAACGCTCATGCGAATTTCGCCGACATGGCGGATCCACGGCGGATCGTTGATTCTAAGATTGCAATAGCCGACCATATGGCCGCCCTCTAGCGCGACCACGCTGATGATCTCGCCGGACTCAACCCCCTCCATCCAACGCTGGATGGTTCGATCGTTATTCACATCCACCAGCAAGTAATAATTGTCCTTGCTGGGAAGCGATCGAAGCAAGTTTGTGAACTGCTCCTTATCCTCTGCTCGCATCGGTCGGAAACTCACGGGCATGGCGGTCTCCTTGCAGGGAACTCGGTTTTCGCGCCGGGGCGGCCTCTTATTCATAAGAGCACACCGCCTTCCGGCTCACGCTTAAGCCGCCGGCAGCGACCGTTAAGCCGCGCCCGTTCAATCGAACGGCGCCGCATGCACTGGATTCTGATTGATCTTACATTGGCGCCATGCCCAAGCAAACTCACACGGAGCTAGGTCAATCGGGACCGGCCAAGTTCATCCGATTGAGAACCAAGTAGACATCGCTCAACAAGCCGAAGCCCTTCGATCAAAAGCGAAATTTCAGGTGATCGAAGGCAAGGATAGTCCAGCCCCGGCGCCCCAGCAACTGCGAAAGGACGGAAAAGGTGCAGTATTTGTTTAACGTTTGCCGGGATCTCATTCACCCTGATCTAACGACTTGGGTTGAGCGCGCCGGGAATACCCGCGGGACGTGCTTGGCCATAAAGCGCAGCCAAAGTCCGGGCGCACCCTCGACAGCGTCATGCGTCCGGCTAATGACCCAGAAGCGAGCTTAATCCCCAGTTCCGATGGAACAGGCCTTGGCATGCTCCAGGCGCCAAGCTATCCAAAAGCCGACGAATCGGGAGAAACGCCATGACAGCCCAAGCCTTTCCGAAGCCGCGCAGGGATCTGAAGCCGAACACCGCCGATTTCGAGCGGCTGCCCTACGTGAAGCCCACCGGTTTTCGCGAATACGATGCGCGCTGGCTGTTCCCGCAGGAAATCAACCTGATGGGGATGCAGACGATCGGCATCGCCATGGCGACGCTGATGCGGGAGCGCGGCGTGCCGGCCCGGATCGTGACGGGGCACGATTACCGCTCCTATTCGTCGAGCATCAAATACGCGCTGATCTCCGGCATGCTTGCTGGCGGCGCGGAGGTGCACGATATCGGGCTTGCGCTTTCGCCGATGGCCTATTTCGCGCAGTTCGCGCTTGAGGTCGAAGGCGTGGCCATGGTCACGGCGAGCCACAATGACAATGGCTGGACCGGCATCAAGATGGGCATGGCGCGTCCCTTGACCTTCGGGCCGGAGGATATGAGCGCGCTGCGCGACCTGGTTCTCGAAGGCCGCGTCGCGCTGCACGAAGGCGGCTCCTATCACTTCCATGCGGACATGGCCGAGCGATACATCGCCGATCTCACGAATCGCGAGCCCTTCAAACGCAAATTGAAGGTGGTGGTTGCGTGCGGAAACGGCACGGCGGGCGCTTTCGCGCCGCAGGTGCTGACGAAGCTCGGCTGTGACGTTGTCCCGCTCAACACCGATCTCGACTACACCTTTCCGAACCACAATCCGAACCCCGAATCCCTCAAGATGCTGCACGCCGTTTCGGATGCGGTGAAGCTCTCGGGCGCGGATGTGGGCCTCGCCTTCGACGGCGACGGCGACCGCTGCGGCGTCGTGGACGACGAGGGCGCCGAGATCTTCGCCGACAAGGTCGGCGTGATGCTCGCGCGCGATCTTTCCGCCAGCAACGCGGACGCGCATTTCGTCGTGGACGTGAAATCGACCGGCCTTTTCACCACCGACCCCGTGCTCACGAAGAACGGCGCCCGCACCGCCTACTGGAAGACCGGCCACTCCTACATCAAGCGTTACAGCCATGAGACCGGCGCGCTCGTCGGCTTCGAGAAGTCCGGCCACTACTTCTTCAATCCGCCGCTCGGCCGCGGCTATGACGATGGCCTTGTCTCGGCGATCGCGATTTGCGACATGCTCTCGCACAACCCCTCAAAAAGCATGGCCGATCTTTATCGCGAGCTGCCCAAGACCTGGCAGTCGCCCACCATGTCGCCGCACTGCGACGACGAGAAGAAATATGGCGTGGTCGAGCGCGTGATCGCGCATTTCAAGGGCCTCGCCGAACGCGGGGAGAAGCTGGCGGGCCAGCCCATCCGCGACGTCATCACCGTGAACGGCATCCGCATCATGCTCGAAGACGGGACGTGGGGGCTGGTGCGCGCCTCGTCCAACAAGCCGGAGCTGGTCGTCGTCGTGGAAAGCCCCGCCTCCGAGGCGAACATGCGCGCCATCTTCGCGGAGCTTGACGCCCACCTCTCCACCTATCCGGAGATTGGCGAGTACAATCAGAAAATCTGAGCGAGCTTGTCATGACAATCCTGGCAGGTGAAAGACGGCGCCTCGGTCGACCCCTCGAATGAACCCGCATTGGCTCGGCGGAATTCTAGGAGAAAGCGCCTTGCTGAAAGGTTAACCAGCTAAGCTTTTGATTTAAAACGAGAAATATTGAAAGCAGGGAACGTCGCCAGCGCCTTCGCGGCGCCGGCGCGTCCCGCGAGCATGGTTAAAAAGCGAGGTCGCAACATATTTAACGGACTTTTGCGCGTCCCAGTAAAGACAAAAATTCCGGCATTAAATTCTATTTAATGGGAGGTCACGGTCGAGAAAAATGCTATTTGTTTTCAATGACCTAGCCTAATTACTTCCTGTCAGATCGCGGGCACGGCGCTTTTCATCCAGCGCCGCATAAAGAGCTTTTTAACCATGAGACGGGCGGAAATAAATGCGGACGCGCTCCTGTTAACCCTGATCCATTAACATCCTGGCCGCGCCTGCCCGCGTCAACGATGCGTTTACCGTTGGGGCCCCGCTTTTGCGTCGTCATTGGGACATGGGGGGCTTGACCCGGTCCAGCAAGTCGTTGCAGCTGCGGCCTGTTTCATAGATGGCTGCCAAACGGGCGCTCTTCCCTTCGATGCGCATATAGTCTCAGAGCCCCGCCACTTTTCGCAAGGCTTCCTCTATCCGTCGCTGCCAGCCGGGACCGTCCTTCTTGAAATGCTCGATCACATCTGGACTGAGACGAATGGAGATCTGCCGGCGGGGCTTGTCCACCGGCGGACGCACCCCGGCTGCGCTTGATGCTTTCCGCCAAAGCCGGAAAGGCTTCGGCAAAGGGACGCGCTTTTGCAAGCTGGTCGTCCGTCGCTTCTGGACTGTCTGCGTCTTCCCATTCCTCTTTCGAGTAGCCCCGCCCGGATTCAAATTTGATCTTGCGCTTTCCGGTCATAACAGGCTCCTTTCCTTCTTGCTCGCCCGGCGCATGGAGATCGGGGCAATTGCTTCGGTCGCCGAGCGGCTTGAACACGACAGTGATCGCCCCTCCCTTGAAGACGCCGATCGCCATAGAGCGACCGCCCTTGGCAGGTACAACTATGGAGTTCTCGAAAAACTCCATAGTCAGTTCACCCATGTCCATTCCGTGCTTGTCGAGGTTGGCGAGCCGCTTGGATGGGTCGAAAACGATCTTCATGTCAATATATGTATCACGGCAAACAGGGAAAGAGCAAATAAACGTGATACAAAAATATTGAGTTCATCCCCGCCAGAAAGCGATTAGCGCGGGGTAAAGCGCACCGTCGCGCCGCCAAGGCTTGCCATCCCGCGCGACGCGGTCCATAACAGCGCCTTACAATTCAGGGCATCCAAAACCATGAAACAGCGCGTCTTCTCCGGCGTCCAACCGACCGGCAATCTGCATCTCGGCAACTATCTGGGCGCCATCACGAAATTCGTCGCGCTCCAGGATCATTACGATTGCATCTATTGCGTCGTCGACATGCACGCGATCACGGTCAAGCAAGACCCGGCCGATTTGCGGCGCTCCACGCGCGAGGTCACGGCGGCGTTCATCGCGGCGGGCGTGGACCCGAAGAAGCACATCATTTTCAATCAGTCGCAGGTTTACGCGCATGCGGAACTCGCCTGGATTTTGAACTGCGTGGCGCGCATCGGCTGGCTGAACCGCATGACGCAGTTCAAGGAGAAGGCGGGCAAGGACCGCGAGAATGCAAGCATCGGGCTTTACGTCTATCCCGTGCTGATGGCGGCGGACATCCTCGCCTATCGCGCGACGCATGTGCCGGTCGGCGACGACCAGAAGCAGCACCTTGAGCTTGCCCGCGACATCGCGCAGAAGTTCAACGTCGATTTCGCGGAGACGATCGCCGCCGAAGGTTTCGCGGACGGCTTCTTCCCGCAGCCCGAGCCGATCATCGCCGGCCCCGCGACGCGCGTCATGTCCCTGCGGGACGGCACGAAGAAAATGTCGAAGTCCGATCCCTCGGATCTGTCCCGCATCAATGTCGCGGACGACGCCGAGACGATCGTCAGGAAGATCAGGAAGGCGAAGACCGATCCCGATCCGCTCCCGGCCGACGCGAAGGGCTTCGAGGGCCGCCCCGAGGCGGAGAACCTTGCGGGGATCTACGCGGCGCTCAGCGGCCAAAGCATGGAGGCGGTGCTGCGGGAGTTCGGCGGCTCGCAATTCTCGCGCTTCAAGAATGCGCTCGCCGACCTCGCCGTCGAGAAGCTCGGCCCCATCGGCGCGGAGATGAAGCGCATTTCCGCCGATGCGGCCTATATCGACGGCGTGCTCGCGGATGGCGCCGAGCGCGCGCGGGTCATCGCGGACGAGACGCTTCACCATGTCCGCAATATTGTCGGCTTTGTGCAAGCGAACGCCGCCGAAAAGCGTGCTAAGGTGGCGCTCCATCGATAGCAGCCGGTTGGATGCCCATGGCGGACCGCACGCCTCGCGATCTTTTCACGGAAGGTCACAAACGCAAGTTTCTGGTCATCGTTGACGAATCTCCCGAAGGGGAAACGGCCCTGTATTACGCGGCCCGCCGCGCCCAGCGGACGGGCGGCGGCTTGGCGCTTCTCTTTGTGATCGAACCGCCGGAAATGTCGCATTGGCTCGGCGTCGCCGATATGTTTCGAGACGAGCAGCATCAGAAGGCCCGGGCCGTGTTTCGTCTTCGCGCGCGGAAACTCAAGAACTGGGGCTTCGAAGAGATCGCGCACGAAGAAATCATCCGCGAGGGCTATAAGGCCGAAGAGATCGTAAAGCTCATCGAAGAGGATCTGGACTTCGGCATTCTGGTGCTCGGCGCCTCGACCGACACGGAAGGGCCGGGTCCGCTTGTTTCCTCGCTCGCGGCAGGCGCCAAGGCCGGCGCATTCCCGATTCCGGTCACCATCGTCCCCGGAAATCTGACGCTCCAAGACATCCAAGGATTAGCCTGACTTCAGGACTCGGATTTTCACTTGAAACCGGCGCTGAAGGCTGCCTTATTAAGAAGCAGTGGCATGGGTGGAAAAGGAAATCAGGATGTTCATTCAAACCGAGACGACACCGAACCCGGCGACCCTGAAATTTCTGCCCGGCAAGGTCGTCCTTGAGGAGGGCACGCGGGAATTTCGCCAGCCTTCGGAGGCGGAACCGGTCTCGCCGCTCGCCGCGCGGCTGTTCGCTGTCGATGGCGTGACGGGCGTTTTTCTTGGCTCGGACTTCATTTCCGTCACCAAGGATCGCCGCGAATGGCAGCTTTTGAAGCCCGCCGTGCTCGGCGCCATCATGGAGCACTTCCTCTCCGGCGAACCCGTGGTCACCGACGGACACGGGGCTGGCCACGCGGGCGAGGATTTCGATCCGAAGGACGCGGAGGTTGTGGCCACGATCAAGGAGTTGATCGAAACGCGCGTGCGCCCGGCGGTGGCCAATGATGGCGGCGACATTATCTTTCGAGGCTTCCGCTCCGGGATTGTCTATCTCAAAATGCAGGGCGCGTGTTCGGGCTGCCCGTCGTCTACGGCGACCCTTCGCCACGGGATCGAAAACCTGTTGAAGCACTTCATCCCCGAGGTTCAGGAGGTGCAGCCCGTCTAGCGGTTCCCCGTGCGCCGGCCTATATCCTGTCTCCTAAGATGAGACACACGATCAGGGGTATCCATGGCCGGGCGCATCGGTGCGGAATGCTTGAATCAAATCTTTCTCGAGGCCCGAACCCACAATAAGTGGCAAGACAAGCCCGTTCCCGAGGAGCTGCTTCGGCAGCTCGTCGACATCATGAAGATGGGGCCGACGAGCGCGAACCAATCGCCTGCGCGAATTCTGTTCGTGAAATCGGCGGAGGCCAAGGAAAGGCTCGCCCCGCATCTGTCCGAAGGCAATCGCGCGAAGACGATGACCGCCCCCGTCTGCGCAATCATTGGCTACGACCTGAGGTTTTACGATCATCTGCCGAAGCTTTTCCCGCATACCAATGCGAAGAGCTGGTTCGAGGGGAAGCCTGAGCAGCACATCGAGACATCGGCCTTCCGCAACGGCACATTGCAAGGCGCGTATTTCATCATTGCGGCGCGGGCGCTTGGGCTTGACACGGGGCCCATGTCGGGCTTCGACAATGCGGGCGTCGACCGGGAATTTTTCGCTGGCGCGAGCGTGAAGTCGAACTTCCTTTGCAGCCTCGGTTACGGCGACCCTTCCGGCATTTTCAAACGGTCTCCTCGTTTCTCCTTCGACGAAATCGCGAAAATCATCTAGAGCTTCGACAATGGCCTCACCCCTCATCCTGTCCTTCTCCCGCACAATCTCGCCTTGGCGAGATTGCCATCTCAGAAAGCCGCATCCGCAAGCGGATGCGGCTGGGAGAAGGGACGACGTTTCAGCCGGCACGAATAGCCCCCTCTCCCCTCGCGGGAGAGGGCTGGGGTGAGGGGGAACTCGGACACGTTCGGGTTGCTGATGAAAATCCTGGCGATCGAGACGAGCATGGGCCGAACGTCGGTGGCGCTGAAGCGCCCCGGCGAACCAATGCTTGCGAAGCGGATTCCGTCCGGGCGCGGTCAGGCCGAACAGCTTATTCCGCTGATCGGCGCCTTGATGGAAGAGGCGAACCTGCCTTTCGCATCCTTGGGCCGCGTCGCCGTCTGCATCGGTCCCGGCGGCTTCTCGGGAATTCGAACGGGAGTCGCCGCAGCCCGAGGGATCGGACTCGCCGCGCGCATCCCTGTCGTCGGCGCGACGAGCTTCAGGATCATGGCGGCGGCGTTCGAGGAGACGGGAAGCGTTCCGAAGACCTACGCGCTCGCCGGTCCGGCTGGAATGAACGCGGTCTACTGCCAGATCATCGCTCGCGGCTGCAAGCCGCTCAGCGAGATTGTGGCGTTACCTCAATCGGAGTGTGAGTCCTTCTTCAAGGGCAAAGCCGAGGTCTTGTCCGGCCCTGCCGCCGCCTCTCTCTCCGAGAAAGGCTTCGTGTCTCTCCCCATAGCAGCCGCTGAGCTTCACCCCGACGCCGCAACCCTTGCGGACATCGCCGCCAACCTGGATCCCGAGCGCGATGCGCCCTCGCCCTATTACGTCCGCGACGCCGATGCGCGGCCGCAAACGAACCATGTTATCGCACTTGAAACCGATTAAGAGCCCTGCGGCCTGTATTACGGAAGCAACCGCCGCCGATGCAGGGTCTCTCGCGGCGCTTTGCGCCGAGGCCTTGCCCCCAGGCTGGCCGGCAAATGAACTCGCCAAAGCCTGCTCTGATCCAAGCCGGGCCGTCTTGAAGGCCACGGAAGGGTCTTATTTGCATGGTTTCCTTGTCCTGCAATTCGCAGCCGACGAGGCCGAACTCCTTGCAATTGCAACCGCAAAGGACCGGCGGAGGTTTGGCTGTGCAGCATCTTTGCTTCGAAGAGGCATAAGCGTCTGCCAGGACCGAATCATGTCTTGCATTTATCTGGAAGTGGCCGAAAGTAATACGCCCGCGCGCAGGCTTTACGAGAAGTTCGGCTTCCTCGTGATCGGGCGCCGCGAAAACTACTACCGCTCATCAAGTTCCGCGTTTGAAACGGCTCTCATCATGAGGCGGGACGCGAAACTCCCCGCGCCGGTTGACCTGGAGAAAAGCTGCACTTAATGAGATCATCAGAGAATAAGGTTCGATTCGGGCCAGGGATGGATGCTCTCGTATTTCATGGGAGAATGATGAGGCTTCTCGGAAGCTTACGGGCCTCTGTGCTTCTCGCCGCCTTTATTGCCGTAACCCTTCCATTGATGCTCGTTCAGTATGGGCTGTTAAAGCTTGGTCTCAAGCAGGCGAAAACCCTCCCTCAAGCTTATCACAAATTCGTGTGCCATCTCATCGGAATACGCGTTCGAATTAGCGGCGCGCTCGATCCCAACCGGCCTGTTCTTCTCGTCTCCAACCATGTTTCCTGGCTCGACATCGCGGCTTTGAGCACGGTGGCTCCCTTAAGCTTTGTCGCGAAGTCGGAAGTCGGCGCTTGGCCGTTCGTCAGCTGGCTTGCCAAGCTGCAGCGCAGCGTTTTCGTGGACAGGTCGCGGCGAACGATTGTGAAGGATAAGGCAGGCGAAATCGCCGAGCGTTTAGCCCAGGGCGACAACATCGTGCTGTTCGCTGAAGGCACAAGCAGCGACGGCAACCGCATCCTCCCCTTCCGCAGCTCGTTGTTTTCGGCGGCTTCTCTTGCTCCGAAGGCGGCCAATGACAATGGCCCGGAAGCGGTCGTTCAAACGGTTGCGATCGCCTATACCCATCTTCACGGCCTGCCGATTTTGCGGCATGAGCGTCCGTTCGTCGCGTGGTATGGCGACATGGACATGTTGAGCCACGCCTGGAATATCCTCAAAAGCGGCCCTCTCGATGTCACCATCCGGCTTGGCGAGCCCGTGCGGCTTGCTTCGCTTCGCGATCGCAAGCAACTTGCGGCGTTCTCCGAGGCGCAGGTGCGGCAGTATTACATCGAGCAGGTGACGGCGCGTAACCGCGCGGCCTAAGGATGGCGACCATATTGATAGACGACGCTCCCCCGCGTGCCGGCGAGGCGACCGTGGCGCCGAAGAAAGTCCATATCAAAACGTTCGGATGTCAGATGAATGTCTACGACTCCGAACGGATGGCGGATGCGCTCGCGCCGGCGGGCTTCACCGAGACGGACACTCTCGAAGACGCAGACCTCGTCATTCTGAATACCTGCCATATCCGTGAGAAAGCCGCCGAAAAGGTCTATTCCGAGTTGGGGCGTATCCGGCTCGCGCGCGAAGCGCGCCGCAGAAGCGGCGGCGACTGCATCATCGCGGTCGCCGGTTGCGTGGCGCAGGCCGAAGGCGAGGAATTGGTCCGCCGCGCGCCCGCCGTCGACATTGTCGTCGGACCGCAAAGCTATCACAGACTGCCCGACCTTCTGAAGCGGCGGGAGGTAAGCCGCGCCCCAATCATCGAAACCGAGTTTCCCGCCGCCGAAAAGTTTGAAACGCTGCCCGCGCCGACAGCCTCGCGCGCCGGCTTCTGCGTTCCTCACGGTTCAGGAAGGCTGCGATAAGTTCTGCACATTCTGCGTGGTGCCTTACACCCGAGGGTCAGAATACTCTCGTCCCGTCGCGCAAATCCTCGACGAAGCAAAGCGGCTCGCCGAACGTGGTGTGAAGGAGATCACCCTGCTCGGCCAGAATGTGAACGCCTATCATGGCGCCGGTCCATCCGGGAAAACCTGGGACTTGGCGCAGCTTCTTGGCGCGCTGTCGAATGTCGATGGCGTCGAGCGGCTTCGTTTCACGACAAGCCATCCTAACGAGATGACCGACGCGCTCATCGCCGCCCATCGCGACCTGCCCAAGCTCATGCCCTATCTGCATCTGCCATTCCAGGCGGGCTCCGACCGCATCCTCAAAGCGATAAATCGCAAGCACACGATGGCCGATTATTTCCGCATCGTGGAAAAGCTCAGGGCCGCGCGGCCCGATCTGGCGCTTTCGACAGACATCATTGTGGGCTTTCCAGGCGAAAGCGACACAGATTTCCAGGAAACGATGCAGGTCGTCGAGACAGTAAAGTACGCCCAGGCTTATTCGTTCAAATATAGCGCTCGCCCCGGAACCCCCGCAGCCGATCGCGGCGACCAGATCAGCGAGGACGTCAAGTCCGATCGTCTAGCCCGGCTGCAATCCTTGCTCAATGCTCAGCAGACGGCGTTCAACGCGAGCATGGTGGGCCGCGGATTGGACGTACTCTGGGAATCGCTTGGCAAGAAGGCGGGGCAGATCGTGGGCCGGTCTCCCTATCTGCAAGCCGTGCATGCCGAGGGCGCTCCTCAACTGATCGGAAGAATCACCCCCGTCGAAATTATGGGCGCTAGCCAAAATAGTCTTCGGGCCGTCATAAAAAATGTGGACGCGCTTGCTACATAAGCCGACAATAACATGAGGTTCGCACGGCGATAGGATGCGGAGAGATACTTTTTGCCCGGTGCCAAGACACCGCCCCCTTAGCTCACGATGAATGCAGGCTCGCGTAATCAGGCTTGGCGACCAAGCACAAAGCCGCAATCGTCACAATCCCTGTACCGGATTGAAATCACCTTCGACGACAACCGCAAGCTTGCGGATGTGCTCGGCGAGTTCGACGCCAACCTTGCTCTCATCGAGAACAAGCTTGGCGTGAAGGCTGTGGTGCATGGCAACGTGGTCGTCCTCGATGGCGACAAGGAAATCTGCTTGCAGGGCAAGGAGGTTCTGGAGACGCTTTATCAGCGGGCCAGAAGCGGCGCGGCCTTGACCCAAGGCGATGTCGAGGGCGCCATTCGCCATTTGTCAAAGAGCGCGAATGCATCCGCGCCCGGGATCAGCACGCCTGCGCCTGTTTCTGTCGTCGGCGAACTGAAAACGCGCAAACGAACGGTGCTGGCGCGCACGCCCGCGCAATCGGCCTATATCCGGGCGCTCCAAAGCCAGGAAATGGTGTTCGGAACCGGCCCGGCTGGCACAGGCAAAACCTACCTCGCCGTCGCCCATGCGGCCGGCTGCCTTGAACGGGGCGAGGTCGATCGGCTCGTTTTATCGCGGCCTGCGGTCGAGGCAGGGGAACGCCTCGGTTTCCTGCCTGGGGATATGAAGGAAAAAGTCGATCCCTATTTGCGCCCCCTTTATGACGCCCTGTATGATGTTCTCCCCTCGGAAAGGGTGGAGCGCGGTCTTGAGACGAAAGTGATTGAAATCGCGCCGCTCGCCTTTATGCGGGGCCGGACGCTGGCGCATTCCATCGTGATTCTCGATGAAGCGCAAAATTGTACTGCGATGCAAATGAAGATGTTTCTGACCCGCCTTGGAGAAGGCAGCAAGATGATCATCACCGGCGACCCTTCGCAGGTGGACTTGCCGATGGGCCAATCATCGGGCCTTACCGATGCGCTGTCGATCCTCACCGATGTCGAGGGAATCGCCCATATTGCCTTCACTCGCGCGGATGTCATTCGCCATCCGCTTGTGGGCCGTATCATTGAAGCTTATGAAACAAAGCGCTAAATTAAGATTGTTATGATGCCAACTGGTGTGGACACGACTATTGAGACTGCGGCGTCTTCTGCGAAAGACGCGCCGAGCGGCGAGGGTGAGCCCTCCCGAACGTGCACGGATATTGTTATTGAAGATGAACGTTGGGCTTCTGTAACGGGTCTCGAAGACCTCATTCCAAATCTCGTGGCTGAGACTTTTCGCGCGGCGCGCCTTTCTCCAGAAAATCACAGCGTCAGCATTGCGTTGCTTTCCGACGCAGCGGTGCGCGGGCTTAACAAGGCCTTCCGTGGCAAGGACGCCCCGACAAATGTGCTGTCGTTTCCGTCATCGGCTTCGGCATATACCAGAAGCCGCGAAGGTGAGCCGCTTTTCCTCGGAGACGTGGCTCTGGCCTATGAGACGGTCGTGAGCGAAGCTTCGGCTCAGGGCAAGACCGTCATTCAACACGCAGCTCACCTCGTGGTGCATGGCGTCTTGCATCTTGCAGGGTTCGACCACGACGGCGACGCCGATGCCGAGCGCATGGAAGCGGCCGAGAGCGCTGTTCTCGCCCGCTTCGGCATTCCCGATCCCTACAGGGACGACGCAGCCTCGCTCGCAAACGCTCATTAGTCATAAGGTAACAACAAAAAGCTATGCCTATACAAACCGGGCACGAAACGGGGAAAACGAAGGCATCGCCGAGCTGGATTCAGCGTATGGCGGCCAACCTCGGCTTCACCAGCGGCGGAAGCCTGCGGGAAACGCTCGAAACCGCAATTCGGGAAATGGGCGCCGAGGACGACCAGTCTCTGTCGCAGCAGGAGCGCCTGATGCTGCTCAACGTTCTCGAATTCGGGGAAACCAAAGTATCGGAGGTTATGATCCCGCGCGCCGACATCGTCGCCGTGGAGGAGAACCAGACCGTCGCGGAGCTCCTGAACCTTTTTGCGCGCATCGGCCATTCGCGCGTGCCTATCTTTCGCGGGAGCCTCGATAATCCAGTCGGGATGGTGCACATCAAGGATGCGATCGCCTGGGTCACCCGCGGCGCGAAACTAAGCTTGCAAGACGAGGCTGCGCTGGAGAAGGCTGTTCAAAGCCTCGATTTGAGCCGCTCGGCCCTGAGGACCACCATAGCTTCCGCCAAGCTTGTCCGGGAAGCTCTCTTTGTGCCACCCTCCATGTCGGCCTTGGCGTTGCTGGCGAAGATGAAGCTGAAGCAGATCCACCTCGCCATTGTCGTGGATGAGTTCGGGGGGACGGATGGCCTCGCCACCTTTGAGGACGTGGTGGAGGCGATCACCGGCGACATCGCCGATGAGCACGACGACAGCAAAGCCCTGACCATCGGCGTTGAGAACGATGCGTTCATTGCGAGCGCGCGCACGCCCATCGAGGATGTGGAGCAGGTGCTCGGCATGAGCTTGACGACAAACGGAATCCCGGAGGACGTTGAGACTTTGGGCGGTTTGATCATGGCCGCCGTAGGCAGCGTCCCAAGGCGTGGTGAGATCATTCCGCATGCGTCGGGTGTGACCTTCGAGATCATGGAAGCCGGGCCGCGGCGCCTGCACAAGGTTCGCATTTTCAAGCAGCGCGCTCTGGCCGCGCCGGATGCGCCGTTGCTGCTTCCTCCCCCCAGCGAAGGTTCCGAGCCGGGCTCCGCCGTCAAGAGGGACAGCGCTGCGCTTCGGGACGCAAGAGCAGCCTGAGGCGGAGCTTTATCTAGTACAGCTTATCCGCGGGGTGTACTAGGGCAGCCCTTACTTCGTCATCCCGGAAACGCCGCAGGCGTTGTCCGGGATCTTTACATTTTCCGATCCCGGATACGGAGCAAGCGCCGTTCCCGGATGACGGGAGGGGTATGTCGCGCATCACGCGACTATGAAATTCCTATGGGAGCGTGTGAGCGCTCGAATTGTTTTTTTATGTCTGATTGCTGATTGTTCGCCGGTAGCCGCTCCGGATGACGACCCTCCCAGACCTGAGCGCGGCAGAAACCTGAGGCTCGAAATGACTGACATTGTGATGCTGGCCCTGGGCATCGGCTTTTTCGTTATCGCCCTTGCCTATGTCGCGGCCTGCGACCGATTGTGAGGACCGTTATGTCTCTTGATTACATTCTGGGCGGAGCCGTCACCGCTCTGTTGCTCGTCTACCTCGTTTACGCGCTTGTCCGCCCCGAGCGGTTCTAGAGCAGCCCGCGTCCAAACGGACGCGGGCTGCTCTAGCACTTTAGAATCGATCAACTTTTTCGCCTTTGATCAATTCCGATCAAAGGCGGGTTGATCTAGAGGACCGTTATCCATGACAATTCTAGGCTGGGTGCAGATCGCACTCTATGCGCTCGTTATCATTCTCATCACCAAGCCGTTCGGCTGGTATATGGACCGCGTGTTCAGCGGCCAGCAGACGCCGCTTTACTGGCCGCTGCGGCCCATCGAGCGGGCGCTATACTGGCTCAGCGGCGTCGACGAAAAACAGGAGCAGAGCTGGCTCACTTATGCCGTTTCCATGCTGTTCTTCAGCGTGGCCGGGTTCGTGACGCTCTATGCGCTGCAACGGTTTCAGGCTTCGCTGCCTTTCAACCCGCAAGGGCAGGCTGCGGTCACGCCTGACCTCGCCTTCAACACCTCTGTCAGCTTTGTCACCAATACGAACTGGCAGTCCTACGTGCCCGAAACGACCATGAGCTATCTCGTGCAAATGGCCGGGCTCACCGTGCACAACTTCCTTTCCGCTGCAACCGGCGTCGGGCTTGCGCTTGCGCTGATCCGGGGCTTCTCGCGGCGGAGCTCCAATACCGTCGGCAATTTCTGGGTCGATATGACCCGCTGCACGCTTTATGTGCTCCTGCCCGTCTCGATTGTGGTTGGGTTGTTCTTCGTGTGGCAGGGCATGCCGCAGAATCTGAGCGCCTATACCGAGGTCGCTACTCTTGAAGGCGGAAAGCAGCTCATCGCCCAAGGGCCGGTCGCCTCGCAAGAGGTCATCAAGATGCTCGGCACGAACGGAGGCGGATTCTTCAATGCCAACTCGGCGCATCCGTTCGAAAACCCTAACGCGATCACGAACTTCATCCAGATCGTTCTGATTTTCTCCATCGGCGCAGCACTCACGAATGTGTTCGGCCGCATGGTCGGCGATCAGCGTCAGGGCTGGGCGATCTTCTCGGTCATGGGCCTCCTGTTCCTTGCCGGCGTGGCGGTCTGCTATTCGGCCGAGGGGGCAGGAAACCCTGCCTTCGCGAAGCTCGGCATCGACATGACGCCAAGCGCGCTCCAGCCGGGCGGCAATATGGAAGGCAAGGAACTCCGCTTCGGCATCGCCAACTCCGCGCTCTTCACGACCGTAACGACGGACGCTTCCTGCGGCGCGGTCAACACCATGCACGACAGCCTAACCCCCATTGGGGGCATGATCCCCTTGCTCAACATTATGCTGGGCGAGATCATCTTCGGGGGCGTGGGCTCCGGCCTTTACGGCATGCTGCTATTTGCGATCCTGGCGGTGTTTATCGCCGAACTCATGGTCGGACGCACGCCCGAATATCTCGGCAAGAAGATCGAGGCCAAGGAGGTGAAGATGGCGATGCTCGCGATCCTCATCCTGCCGCTGTCCATCCTGGGCTTCACGGCCATCGCCGTCGTCGTCAAGGATGGTCTGGCCGGTTTGGCGAACGCCGGGCCGCACGGTTTCAGCGAGGCGCTCTACGCCTACACCTCGGCCACCGGTAACAATGGCAGCGCGTTTGCGGGGCTTTCCGCCAACACGATGTTCTACAACACGACGCTCGCCTTCGCGATGCTGATCGGGCGCTTCCTGATGGTCATCCCGGCGCTCGCCATCGCCGGGTCGCTGGCGCGCAAGAGAATCGTGCCGCCCTCGGCCGGAACATTCCCGACGCATGGCCTGCAGTTCGTCCTGCTCGTCTCGGGCGTGATCCTCATCGTCGGCGGCCTCACCTATTTCCCGGCGCTCTCACTTGGACCCAGTCGTCGAACATTTCGCGATGGCCGCCGGTCAAACCTTCTGAGCTTCGAGGTGAAAATTCATGCTCGCTCCTGCTGCAACAGCTAAAAGCAAACGGACCTCAACGGCCACGATCACGGACCCTAAGATCCTGATTCCAGCCATCGGTGAGTCCTTCAAGAAACTCAACCCTGCCACGCTTGTGAAGAACCCGGTGATGTTCGTCGTCGAGGTCGTAGCGCTTCTTGTCACGGTGCTTTTCGTCCGCGACGTCATATGGGGCGCCGGGAACTACACATTCTCGATCCAGATCATCCTCTGGCTATGGTTCACGGTGCTCTTCGCGAATTTCGCCGAAGCCGTTGCCGAGGGCCGCGGCAAGGCCCAGGCCGCCAGTCTTCGCGCAACAAAAACGGACATCGTCGCCAAGAAATTGGCTGACGCCAAGAACCATCAGCGCTACGAGCTTGTGCCCGCGATGCAATTAAAGCCGGGCGATGTCGTTTTCGTCGAGGCGGGCGACCTCATCCCGTCCGACGGCGAGGTGATTCAAGGCGTCGCCTCCGTGAACGAGGCGGCTATCACCGGCGAGTCCGCTCCCGTGATCCGCGAGTCCGGCGGCGATCGCTCGGCGGTGACAGGCGGCACGCTTGTCATCTCGGACTGGATCGTGGTCCGCATCACGGCCGGCCAGGGTTCAAGCTTCCTCGATAGAATGATCGCGCTTGTCGAAGGCGCGGAACGAAAGAAGACGCCGAACGAGATTGCGCTGAACATCCTGCTTGCGGGCATGACGATCATCTTCGTCTTTGCTGTCGCGAGCATTCCGAGCTTCGCAGCCTATGCCGGAGGCAGCATCTCGGTCCTGGTCCTTGGTCGCTCTCTTCGTCACGCTGATCCCGACGACGATCGGCGCTCTGCTGTCCGCCATCGGCATCGCGGGCATGGACCGCCTTGTGCGTTTCAATGTGCTCGCCATGTCAGGGCGCGCCGTGGAGGCCGCGGGCGACGTGGATACGCTGCTCCTCGACAAGACCGGCACCATTACGCTCGGCAACCGGCAGGCGTCGGAGTTCATTCCTTTGCCGGATGTCACCGAGAAAGAGCTGGCGGATGCGGCGCAACTTGCCTCGCTGTCCGATGAGACGCCGGAAGGGCGCTCCATCGTGGTTCTGGCCAAGGACCGCTACGGCATCAGGGGCCGCGACCTGGCGCACTTTAGCGGCCATCATTTCATTCCCTTCTCGGCGCAAACGCGGATCAGCGGCATAGACCTCGAAGGCGAGCAGATCCGCAAGGGCGCCGTTGACGCCGTCGTCAACTATGTGCGGCAAGCGACCGGCAATCCCAACATGCCGGCTCCGCCAGAGCTTGAACGTGCGGCCGAAGCGATAGCGACGTCAGGCGGAACTCCGCTGGCCGTCGCCCGTAATGGGCGCCTTCTCGGGCTCGTCCATCTGAAAGACATCGTGAAGGGCGGCATCCGCGAGCGCTTCGCCGAGCTGCGCCGCATGGGCATCCGAACCGTCATGATCACCGGCGATAATCCGCTGACAGCCGCCGCCATCGCAGCCGAAGCCGGGGTGGATGATTTCCTGGCGCAGGCGACGCCCGAGAACAAGTTGAACCTGATCCGCGAGGAACAGGCGAAGGGTAAGCTTGTCGCCATGTGCGGCGACGGCACCAACGACGCGCCAGCGCTGGCTCAGGCCGATGTCGGCGTGGCCATGAACACCGGCACCATGGCGGCGCGAGAGGCCGGCAATATGATCGACCTCGACAGCGATCCCACGAAGCTGATCGAGATCGTGGAGATCGGCAAGCAGCTCCTCATCACGCGCGGGGCGCTGACGACCTTCTCGATCGCCAATGACGTGGCGAAATATTTCGCGATCATCCCGGCGATGTTCGTCGCCTTTTACCCGCAGCTCAACGCGCTGAATGTGATGCACCTTGCCACGCCGCAAAGCGCGATCCTCTCGGCGATCATCTTCAATGCGCTGGTCATCGTCTTTCTGATCCCGCTTGCGCTGCGCGGCGTGCGCTACCGGCCCTTGGGCGCCTCGAAGATCCTGACCCGCAACCTGCTGATCTACGGCGTCGGCGGCCTCATTGTCCCATTCATCGGCATCAAGCTGATCGACATGGCCGTTTCCGCTGCGGGCCTTGCTTAGAGCAGCCCGCGTCCACTTGGAATCGATCAACTTTTCCGCCTTTAATCTCCGATTGAAGGCGGGTTGATCTAGGAAAGCAATCATGTTGAGACAAATCCAACCCGCTATCGTCATGGTCGTCTTGCTGACGGTCATTACAGGCTTGGTCTATCCGCTCGGAATGACCGGGCTCGCGCAGCTTCTCTTTCCTCATCGGGCCAATGGCAGCCTGATTGAGAAAGACGGCAAAATTATCGGCTCGAAACTTATCGGCCAGAACTTCACCGATGCGCGGTACTTCCACGGCCGGCCATCGGCCACGACGGACACGGACCCGAACGATCCGGCAAAGACGGTTCCGGCGCCCTACAATGCCAGCAATTCCGGCGGCGCCAATGCCGGGCCGACCTCCAAGAGCCTGATCGACCGCGTCACCCAGGATGCCGATAAATTGAAGGCCGAGAACCCATCGGCCCCGATCCCCGTTGATCTCGTCACGACATCCGCGAGCGGCCTCGATCCGGATATCAGTCCCGCGGCGGCGCACTTCCAGGCGCCGCGCGTGGCGAAAACGAGGGGGATTTCGGAGGCCCGGCTTCACGACCTTGTGAACCAAAGCATCGAAGGACGCTTCCTTGGCATTCTCGGAGAACCGAAGGTGAATGTGCTTCAGCTCAACATGAAGCTGGACGCAGAGACCGTTGGCGCAAACCGCTGACCTGAAGCTCGATTTCAATTACCCTAGCTTGGGGGGCGGCTTGAAAGTTGAGCCGCCACACCAATTCTCAGAGGGGCTTCCTTGCATGGGTAAGAGTATGCGTATATCCGACCTGATCACCCCGGCATCGATTGCCGTGCGCGTGCACCTCGACGACAAATCCCATGCCCTCAGGTTTACGGCAAAGGCGCTCGGCGCCAGGAGCGGCGTCCCTCCTGAGCGCATCCGGGAGGCCCTGGCCGCTCGTGAAGCTCTGGGGTCGACAGGCATTGGCCGTGGCGTCGCAGTGCCCCATGTCTGCCTGCCCGGTCTGGACAGGCCCTACGCTTTTCTCTGTTCGCTTGCGAAGCCCATCGGATTCGATTCAATCGATGGCGAGCGGGTTGATCTGGTCTGCGCGGTCATCACTCCCGCCGCGTCGAAGTCGGGCGCCAGCGAATCCCTGGCGAATCTCGCTGCGATCTCAAGACTGTTAAGGGATAAGGACCGCGCTTCCGCGATGCGGAAAGCTGTCAAGGCTGCGGACATCTATGATGTCATTGTCAAGCAGGCCGAAAACGCCGGGCAACCGGCAAGCTGAGGGGAATGGCCCAGACCGATACCATAAGGCGGCCTTCGCCAGATGCGCTTCTCGAAGAGGCGCGGCGCGAAGATCGAAGCCGCGGCAGGCTCAAAGTGTTTATCGGCGCCGCTCCCGGCGTCGGCAAAACCTACGAAATGCTGATGTCGGCTCGCGCGAGGCTGGCCGAGGGCGCGGACATCGTTGTTGGCGTCGTCGAAACCCACGGACGAGTTGAAACGCGGGCGCTGCTCGAAGGCTTCGAAATCATTCCGCGCGTCAAGACCGACTATCATGGACACATTCTCGAAGAGATGGACCTCGACGCCATCCTCAAGCGACACCCGCAGATTGTTCTGGTCGATGAACTTGCCCACACAAATACCCCCGGCAGCCGCCACCCTAAGCGCTACCTGGATGTCGAAGACCTGCTCGCCGCCGGGATCGATGTCTACACCACGCTCAACATCCAGCATGTCGAAAGCTTGAATGATGTCGTGGCCCAGATCACGCGCATCCGCGTGCGCGAGACGGTGCCGGACTCCCTCCTCAACAAGGCCGATGACATCGAGGTCATCGATCTCGCGCCCGATGAGCTTATCCAACGGCTGAAAGAGGGGAAGGTCTATGTCCCGAAGCAGGCCGAGCGGGCGCTCAAGCATTACTTCTCGCCCGGAAATCTCACCGCGCTGCGCGAACTCGCCCTGCGCCGCACCGCTCAGCGCGTGGATGAGCAACTTCTCACCCACATGCGGGCGCACGCTATCCCCGGTCCATGGCCGGCGGGCGAGCGCCTGCTTGTTTGCATCAGCGACGACCCTCGCTCCGCCGGGCTCGTTCGCTACACCAAGCGGCTCGCAGATCGCTTTCATGCGCCCTGGACCGCCGTCTATATCGAATCCAGACGCAGCCAGCAACTGTCCGAGGTCGAGCGCGACCGCATCGCCGATACGCTGAGGCTTGCCGAAAAGTTGCAAGGCGATGCCGTCACCCTGCCCAGCGCAAACGTCGCCGAAGAACTTCTTGCCTATGCTCGCGCCAACAATGTCACCCAGATTGTGGTTGGCAAATCGGGACGCACACGCTGGGTCGAGCTGATACACGGCTCGATCGTCAACGAGCTTGTACGCGGCTCAGGCAATATCACCGTGCACGTGATCGCGGGCGAGCATCTCATCGGCGAGCCGATTCCAAAGAAAACAGTTAAGACGCGCGACTCGACAGAGTTTGATGGCTGGGACGTTGTTCCCTACGTCGCGACGGTCGCGGCGGTCGCGCTGGCGCTTGGCTTTGCTTATGTCCTCCAGCCGTTTATCGGGATTGAAAGCTCAGACCTCGTGTTCCTCGTCGCCGTCATCGGCATCGCCTATAAGTATGGCTTATGGCTCTCCATGGCCACCGCCGTGCTGAGCATGATTTGCTATCAGTTCTTCCTTCTCGAGCCGCTTTACAATACCAGTCTGACCGACCTGAAGAACTTTACGGCGCTTAGCTTTTTCTTCTTCACCGCCTTCGTGGTCAGTAACCTGACGGCCAAGGTTCGCGCGCAAGCCCAGACGGCGCGAAACCGCGCTTCGACGACCGAGGCTCTTTACGCCTTCTCGAAAAAGCTCGCAGGCATCGTGTCGCTTGACGACCTGCTTTGGGCCACCGCCTATCAAATAGCGCATTCGCTGAAAACCGACGTTGTTATCGTCCTCCCCGACAGCGATGGCGCGCTCAGCGTGCGGGCTGGTTTCCCGCCAGAAGATGACCTCGATCAGGCGGAGCTTGGCGCGGCGAAATGGTCCTTCGAGAACAACCGCGCCGCTGGGCGGGGATCGGAGACGCTCCCGGGCGCAAGAAGGCTCTTCCTTCCTCTTCGCACAGGCGCGGGCGCAATCGGCGTGATCGGCCTTGCCAGAGGGCAGCGGCCGGAGATGCTGTTGACCCCGGACGAGCGTCGCCTCCTCGACGCGCTCATGGACCAGTCCGCGGTCGCCCTCGAACGCGTGCGGCTGGCCGGACAGATCAACGAGGCGCGCCTGGCGGCGGAGAGCGAGCGGCTGCGGGCGGCGCTTTTGACGTCCTTGTCGCACGATCTGAAGACGCCGCTGGCCTCGATCCTCTGCGCGGTGACGTCGCTGAAGCAGTACCGCGATCTCTTGGATAATCCGGCTCGCGAAGACTTGATGTCGACGATCCAGGAGGAGGCGGAGCGTCTTTCACGGTTTGTGGCGAACCTGCTCGATATGACCAAGATCGAGTCCGGCTCAATCGAACTCGACAGGGAACAAGCTCATATCGACGAGGTGGTCGCCACTGCGCTGCAAAGGGTTTCCGGCATGGTGTCGGGCCACAGGATTGAAGTCGATCTCGAGGCGAACCTTCCGATGCTCGATCTCGATGTGATGCTGTTCGAGCAGGTGCTTGTTAACCTCCTCGACAACGCGGCAAAATATGCGCCGCCAGGATCGGAGATTCGTATTCGAGCGCGGCGGACGCAGGACGCGGTTGCGATCGAGGTTCTGGACGAGGGACCGGGCATTCCCGAGGATCGCCTGGAGCGCGTGTTCGAGAAGTTTCACCGCGTCAAACAGGGCGACCGCCAGCGCGCCGGAACAGGGCTTGGGCTTGCCATATGCCGCGGATTTGTGACGGCGCTCGACGGCAAGATCGTCGCGGCCAACAGGGCCGACCGGTCTGGCGCGATATTTACCATTTCCTTTCCTTACCACGAAAAAGAATTGGCGGCTTAGAGCGGCCCGCGTCCAAGTGGACGCGGATAAGCCGCTCTAATATCCTAGAATCGATCAGCTTTCGCGCCTTTAATCGATTCCGATGAAAGACGGGTTGATCTTATGAGGCCGGAAAACCATGAGTGACAGGACACCGCTTCTGGTGGTCGACGATGAGCCGCCGATCAGGCGACTCCTGCGAACCAGTCTTGGAGCGGAGGGCTTTGAGGTGATCGAGGCTGACAACGCGGAGAAGGCGCTGACAGCGATCGAGACGAGAAAGCCCGAAATCGTCATTCTCGATCTAGGCCTCCCTGACCAAGATGGCCTTGATGTCATCCGGAGCATACGCACGAGCGGATCGAAGCTGCCGATTGTGGTCCTGTCGAGCCGCGGCGACGAGCGCGGCAAGGTCGAGGCTCTGGAGCTTGGCGCGGACGATTACGTGACAAAGCCCTTCGGCATCGCCGAGCTGGTTGCGCGCATTCGCACCGCTTTGCGCCACCGCTTTCAGGAACAGGGCGGCGAGCCGCTGTTCAAGAGCGGGCCGCTCCAGATGGACCTTGTCCGCCGCGTCGTCACAGTGAACGGCGAGGAGATAAAGCTCTCACCGAAGGAGTACGACATCCTTCGCCTCCTCGTTCTGCATGCGGGAAAGGTGCTCACCCATCGCTTTATCATGCAGCAAGTTTGGGGAGCGGGCTGCGATGTCCAGTATTTACGGATTTACGTGCGGCAGCTGCGGCAGAAGATCGAGAAAGACCCCGAGCGTCCAAGCCTGATCATGACCGAGACCGGGGTGGGCTACCGCCTTCGCGTTCAGGGCGATTGATGTCCTTAATTTGATAAATGCTTGTTCGATTTTCAAAGCTCTCGCAGGAGCATGGCCTGGACAAAGGTGTTATCGTCCCCATCGCGTCAAATGGAGCGTAGCGCAAAGCCCCTCTCTCAACGCGAGCATCTCGAAATGTTAGAGTAACAGAGCAAGGGTTCGCGCTTCAGTTGATCGTTAAAGCTTCGCCAGCGGAGCGTGCGAACGAAGACGCGGTAAGGGGAGAACGGCCATGAGATTTTTCGCATTCATTGGGGTTCTTGCAGTCTTGGCCACCATCGCAGGCGCGGTTTACTTCTTTGGGGGCTTCTACGACATCGCGGCGGCCCAGCCGGATTCCAAGCCCGTGGAATGGCTGATTGGACGCGTTCGCGAAGCATCCATTGAAAGGCGCGCGCCTACGGCTACGCCTTCCAACCTTGAGGACCCGGCTACAATTCAGGCCGGCGCCCGCGCTTTCTCCAAGCGTGGTTGCGTTGCCTGCCATGGAGCGCCAGGAGCCGATTGGGAGCCATTCTCGGAAGGCATGAAACCCGACCCTGCCGACCTCAAAGAGGTCGCAAAGGAGGCGTCGGCTGGCGCGATTTTCTGGGTCATCAAGAACGGCATTGGCATGACCGGGATGCCGAGCTTTGCGCGCATCAAGGTGCAAGACCCCGAAATCTGGGCCATCACGGCGTTCGTCAAAAAGTTCCCGTCCGTGTCCTGCTGAAGATTACAAGACCTGGACCAAAATCAGCGCCAGCGCCAACTGAGCTTTTTTCAGCGAAGCCACGGCGCAATGGCCTCCGCCTTCAGCATGTCTTCGTAAGAGGGCCGCGGCCTGATGATAGCGTAGTTTGTGCCCGATACGAGAACCTCGGGCACGAGGCGTCGCGTGTTATAGGCCGACGCCTGCACGGCGCCATAAGCGCCGGCCGTCATGATTGCGAGGAGATCGCCCGCGGCGACCGCCGGCATGGCGCGGTCTTTCGCCATGAAATCGCCGGTTTCGCAAACAGGGCCAACCACGTCGGCCCGAGCCATATTCCCGTTGCGAAGGGCCTCGCGAACGGGCCAGATATCGTGATACGCGTCGTAAAGCGTGGGCCGGATCAGATCGTTCATGCCGGCATCGACGATGATGAAATGCTTCTCGCCGCCCCGCTTGGTGTAGATCACCTCCGTCACCAAAATCCCGGCATTGCCTGCGATGACGCGGCCGGGCTCGAACAGGAGTTTTGCGCCAAGACGGTTCGAAAGAGCGGTTACGATCTCGGCATAGTCGCTCGGCAAAGGCGGTTCCTGAAGGTCCCAGCGATAAGGAATGCCGAGCCCTCCGCCGAGGTTCACGAAGGATATTGTGTGCCCATCCGACCTTAAGTCCTCCACCAGGCTCGCCAGCAGGGCGAAGGCGTTCTTGAACGGCTCCATATGCGTGATCTGGCTGCCGATATGCATATGGACGCCCTGCGCGTCAATGCCGGGCAGCGTTCGCGCAAGGGCGTAGAGAGAGCGCGCATCCTTCCAGCTTACGCCGAATTTGTGCTCGGACTTGCCCGTTGAGATCTTGGCGTGCGTTTTCGCATCGACATCGGGATTGATGCGAAAAGCGATGCGGGCGGAAGCGCCACGGCCGCTCGCGACCTCGCTCAGGGCGCGAAGCTCGGCCTCGGACTCGACGTTGAAGCCGAAAATGCCGGTGTCGAGCGCAAAGGCCATTTCGGCCCGCGTCTTGCCGACGCCCGAGAAGACGATCTTATCGGGCGGAACGCCAGCCGCCAGCGCGCGATGAATCTCGCCCTCCGAGACCACGTCGGCGCCGGAGCCGAGCCTCGCCAGCGTGCGAATGACCGAGATATTGGAGTTCGCCTTGATCGAGTAGCAAATGAGCGTGTCGCGCCCGGCAAACGCCTCCGAAAACACGTTATAATGCCGCTCAAGGGTCGCCGTTGAATAGCAATAGAATGGCGTGCCGACCTCGCGCGCAAGTGCGTCCAGAGCAACCTCTTCGGCATGAAGCATGCCGCTTCGATAGGAAAAGTAATGCATCGAGCAGGGGCCCGGTCGATTTAGCGCAAAAGCGGATCCAGGACGAAGGGGCGGTTGGGATCCGCATTCTTTCCTGATGCATCCTTCGGAACATCTGGAGGCGGCAGCGGACGTTGCAAGTCAGTTTTTTTCCCGCATGCGGCTAGCGCGAGCGCAATGCCCACAGCCAGAACCAGATTGCGCATTGTGCGAGTCATTTTATTCCCGTAATGGCGCACCGCCGGCACGCTAGATCAACCCGCCTTTAATCGATTCCGATTAAACGGAAAAGTTGATCAATTCTAAAGTCTTAGAGCAGCTTATCCGCGTCCAAGTGGACGCGGGCTGCTCTAGCCCAAACTGTCTTTACCCCGAAGCCTCTTCCAACTCCAGCGACTTCACCCAGATCTCCGCCGCTGCGCGCACATTTTGCGGCGCTGTGCCTCCGAAGCTTCGCCTGCTCTCGACAGAGCTGCCGACCTGCAGCACTTCGAAAACCGAGGCGTCGATGCGCGGCTCGATCTCACGCATGGTCTCCAGCGGAACGTGGGCGAGATCAAGGCCTGCGTTCTCGGCGGCTTTCACGATGCGCCCCGTAACATGGTGGGCTTCGCGGAAGGGAAGCCCGGCGCAACGGACGAGCCAATCCGCAAGATCGGTCGCCGTCGAGAAGCCTTGCGCCGCCGCATCCAGCATTTTCTGCCGGTTAGGCTCCATGTCTTCGACCATGCCTGCCATGGCGGCGAGGCCGAGCGAAAGCGCGTCGATGGCGATGAAGGCGGCTTCCTTGTCTTCCTGCATATCCTTCGAATAGGCGAGCGGAAGCCCTTTCATAACCATCAGGAGCGAGACGAACGCCCCCGAAATCCGGCCGGCCTTGGCGCGAATCAGCTCCGCCGCGTCCGGATTTCGCTTCTGGGGCATGATCGAAGAGCCGGTCGTAAAGCGGTCGCTCAAAGCGATGAAGCCGAAGCCTGCGCTGAACCAGATGACGATCTCTTCGGCGAGGCGCGAAAGGTGCGAGGCGCAGATCGAGGCCGCAGCCAGCGTTTCGAGAGCGAAGTCGCGAGAGGAGACGGCGTCAAGCGAGTTCGCCATTGGACGGGCGAAGCCAAGCTCCGCCGCCGTCATGGCCCGGTCGATGGGAAACGAGGTTCCGGCCAGCGCCGCGGCGCCCAGAGGCAACTCGTTGACGCGTTTCCTTGCATCAGCGAAGCGCCCGCGATCGCGCGCCAGCATCTCGACATAGGCAAGGCAATGATGCCCGAAACTGACGGGCTGCGCCGTCTGCATATGGGTGAAGCCGGGCATGATGGTGTCGGCATGCGCGGCGGCTTTGCGTGCCAGCGCCGTCTGAAGGGCTCAGGAGCTGATTGTCGAGGCGATCGATCGCGCCGCGGATGTAAAGGCGGAAATCGGTGGCGACCTGATCGTTGCGTGACCGCGCGGTATGAAGCTTGCCTGCAACCGGGCCAATAAGCTCGTTCAGACGCGCTTCCACGGCCATGTGGATGTCTTCATACTCGCGCCGAAACTCGAAACGGCCAAGCTCGATCTCCTCGCGAACGGCGTCGAGGCCGGCTATGATCTCTTCGGCTTCCTTGGCGGAGATGATTCCGCAGGCGCCCAGCATTCTCGCATGCGCTTGGCTCGCACGAATGTCTTCGGCATAGAAGCGTTTGTCGAACGCAATGGAGGCGTTGATCTCCTCCATGATTTCAGCGGGTTTCGCATCGAAGCGCCCGCCCCACATTTTATTGGCCATCGTGTCATCGCCTGATGAGGCTTAAAGCGAAGCATTAGCGCGCCATCTCGGAGCGCACAAGACTGCCTTCCTAAGTAAGATGTATGAGACGGCAGCGCTTCAGCCTGCTTGCCACGGCGGCCTTTGTTTCCCAAGTTAGTGCTTTGCAGCCCTCGGACGCCTCGGCGGGCGCTTTGGCGCGCGACACCGCATTCAATAAAAAGAGCAAATTGTGTGCCAGGCTCGTGCGGCGGTATGTAAAGAAGGTGCTTATGGATAGCTTCGTCGGCAATACCGGGGATAAGTGTTGAACATGGATGGCGGACGTGACCTGAACAGGAAAGGGACGGCCCTGAAATATGCGGCTCTGGCGGTGCTTGCCCTTTCGGCGGGGATCGCCGCGGCTTTGCTACTCCCGGGGGCTACTGGCAAACTCAGAGAGTTTCGAACGACGTATCTTCAAGACCCTTTAAGCAAATTCACGCGCCATGCGGAGCCCCAGGCTGTTCCCGACATCGCATTCAATGATGCAGACGGCCGGCCGGTGCGCCTATCGGATTGGCGTGGCCAGTTGGTCCTCCTGAATATTTGGGCCACGTGGTGTGCCCCCTGCAAAGCCGAGCTGCCTTCGCTGGACAGGCTACAAGCGAAACTTGGCGGAAAAGAATTTACGGTCCTGGCTCTCAGCACCGACCGGGGTGGCCCAAAGGCGCCTGCAAACTTCTTCAGCAGGGAAGGCATTACTCATCTGAAGGTCTTTAATGACAAGACCGGGGAGGCCGCAATCCGCATGAAGGAGCCGGGGCTGCCTCTAAGCATAGTCCTCAACGAGGAAGGCCAGGAAATTGCCCGCCTCTTTGGGCCGATGGAATGGGACAGCCCGGAAATGATCGCGCAGCTCGAAGCTTGGAAGTTCCGTAACGCCAATGGCCGGGGGTAAGCCGGCCATTGGCTTAGGCGCGACTATTACGCGCCCTTGATTTCGATTTTCTTTTGGGCGCTAAACGTCTCCGGCCGCTTCGGAAGCGAAATAGTCAGCACGCCTTTGTCGAACCGTGCTTCCGCTTTGTCCTCGTCGATTGTGTCCGGGAGACGGACCGACCGCTGGAACGAACCGTAGCTGCGTTCCATGACGTGGTAGTTCTCACGCTCGTCGGTGTGCTCGCTCTTCTTTTCGCCCCGGAGGCTGAGCACGCCGTTATGGATAGTGAGGTTGATGTCTTTTTCGTCCATCCCCGGCAGGTCCGCCTTTACGACGATTTCCTTCTCGTTTTCCTTCACGTCCAGCGTTGGCGTCATGACCTGCGCCCGGAGAAGCCTTGGCGCAAGCTTGCCAGCGAGGGCGCGCCACCGAGAAAGCTGTCGAAAAGCCGATCCATTTCCGACCGGAAAGACTGGAACGGGTCTTGGTAGCGGGAGGGTAAGCGTCCGCCTTGTCCTTTGCTCGTTACATCGTCAGCCATCGTACTCTCCCTTGATGTGCTAACATTCAGCTCTGAGCGCTCCATGTTCAGGGAGCCTGCCAAAGATATCTATTCAGGAAGCCGAACATTCAACGCCAGGAACAAGAAACATCATGGATTTAGCGACGAAACGCCGGTTTGAAACCAGCAACGCCAAAGCGGGCGAAGACCGTTTTCTTGGTCTGCCCGATGGGCGGAGGTTGGGCTACACGGAGTTCGGCGACCCGCTGGGGATACCACTTTGCGCTTTTCACGGCACGCCCGGCTCGCGGTTCATGTTTCGGCTCGTCGATGAACCCGCGCGGCGTCTGGGCTTGCGGATCATCGCCCCGGACCGGCCGGGATTCGGGCTGTCCGATTACCAGGAGAACCGAACGCTCGCCGACTGGGCCAACGACGTGCGCGCGCTGGCCGATAAGCTCGGGCTTGCTCGCTTCGGCGTGGCGGGCATTTCTGGGGGCGGCCCTTACGTGGCCGCGTGCGCTGCGTTGCTGCCGGAAAGAGTGACCGCCGCGGCGCTGGTCAGCCCCGTAGGCCCGCTGCATTCATCCGACGGGCCGGATAATCTGCTGCCTGCGCAGATCGTCACCTTTCGGCTGTTGCCTCGCATCACGCCGGCGATGGCCGGAGCCTTCTCGATTGGACGCCTTATGTTTCTGAATGCGTCCGAACTCCATGTACCGAATGATCATGCGGCGCGCAGGCCCGGCGGACGAACACATCCTCTTGCGGCCCGAGGTTCGGAAAAACCTGCTGGCGGGCGTTATCGAGGGCTTGCGTCCGGGCGTTCAAGGCGTCGTTCAGGAAATGAAAATCTTCGCCAAGCCTTGGAGCATCCCTTTCGAGGCGATCAAAGCGCCTGTTCTTCTATGGCAGGGCACAGCCGACAACAACGTTCCGATGGCGGCGTCGCTCCGCCTTGCCAAGATCATCCCCGGTTGCGAATTGTTTCGGATCGAAGGCGCAGGCCACTATTGGATTTTCGACCACGTGGAGGAGGTCCTCTCCGCAATCAAGCAGAAGATTACAGGCGCGCGGCCAATCTAGCTCCCCGAAAAGCTTGCAACATGTTTCCCATCAAGGATTCGATCAGGATACCGTTCGCGCCGGTCGTCACCTACAGCCTGATCCTGATCAACGCCTTAGTGTTTCTCTACCAAACGTCGCTCAGCCAACAGGACGCTATCAACTTCTCCTACGAGCACGCGCTTGTGCCGCGCCGCTATTTCGACCCGAGCTGGGCAGTTGCATATGGGCTAAATCCTACCGATTACCTTCCCTTCATCGAAGGCGTCTTCATGCATGGAGGCTGGTGGCATCTCATTCTCAATATGTGGACGCTGTTCATATTCGGATCGTCCCTTGAGGGACGCATCGGCCGTCTGCAATTTTTAAGTTTCTATCTTGTTTGCGGGCTGAGCGCGAGCTTCGCCCATGCCTTCTTCAATCAGGACTCGGCCGTGCCGGCGCTCGGGGCGTCGGGGGCCATCGCCGGCGTGCTCGGAGCCTACGCCACGACCTTTCCGCGCGCCAAGCTTACCATCCTGATCCTCATTATCATCATCCCGCTCTTCTTCAGGGTGCCCGCGCTCTTCTACGCGCTCATCTGGTTCGTGTTTCAATTTGCGCAGGGCTTCATCGACCTCGCCGTGCCCTCCATGGGCGGCGGAATAGCGTGGTGGGCTCATATCGGTGGCTTTATAACAGGCCTTGTCCTAATACCGCTCTGGCGTTTTGCTCCGGATCGGACCTACGACGAATCCCAGCCGCGGTTTGGCCCCCCCGCATCTCCGATCGGTCCAGGGGGGACATCCGGCTGGACACGCGGGCCGTGGGGCTGAACGCATATATGCCGTCTATAGCTCGGCCGGTTGCAGAGCGGGCATTGCTGGCTCCGCCATCGCCTTCTTCTCTCTCACCGTCGTCTTCAAGAAAGCGAGCCCGAGGAGCAGCCACAACGCCACGAGCGGGATGACTTGCCAAAGGCCATCTGCGCCAAAAAAGGCGTGCAGCACTGTTTGATCGAGATCGCCGCGGAGGAAAGACGGCAGGATCAGCTCGCGCAACGGGTTTCCCATCTTATCGGGACTGGTCATCGTTACCGAGGCGCACATCAGATTTATGATGATGCTTAACGCGAGCAAGGCGAGAATCGCGGTTCGAACAATAACAGAGGCACGCGCATACCAGACGCCTAGCCCCAAGGCGAGAAAGGGAAAGACCGGCGTTATGTGCCGCGGCCCCGTAGACCATCCGCCATCCCAATAGGCATAGCTTGAATTCAATAAGAGATAGAAGACGGCAATGGACGCAATGAGAGCGCTTCTCGCCATTTCGCCCTCGCGCCGGAGGCCGTCAAAAGCGCCCACAAACGCAAGAATCAGCACAGGCGACAGCCAAAGGATGCCGCGCCTCGAGCCGAAGAGGATTTCGCCAAGCACATCAAGCTTGGGCAGGCGAATACCGAAGAAGCCCGACTTCATCGCGGCGAAACCGACCACGTTGGAGTAGCCGAGCTTGAACGGCGCGCCGAATGCAGCGTTGTTATATAAGAGCAGCGGAATTTGCGTGGCGGCGACGACGGCGCCAACGGCCGCCGTTATGAGAAGCGCTGACGCCAAGGTCTGCTTTGGAATATTGAGGATTGTGAGGTAAGCGAGAATAATCGCGACCGGAACGGCCGACGGAAACTCCACTGATATTGCGGTTCCAAGCGCCAATCCCGCGGCCAGGATTAGACCTGCGATCGCTTTCCCATCGCGAGTCTCCCCCATACTCTCGGCCAGCTTGTCGACAAGGACAAACCCGATGATCAGGAGCGCCCCCGCGGTCGCGTGGCCAAAAAAGTTGGTCGCCCAACCCCAGGTGGGGGTCGCGAGGGCATAGGTCGCGGCGCCAACCGCTGCAGCCTGCCAATTTGCCGTCTTTTTTTCAATGAACCCGAAGAGGGCGGCAGCCGCGAGAGCCGTGAGCAGTCCCGACGTCGCCACGGCGCAAAGGTAGGAGAGGAGCAACAACGTTGTCCGCTTCCGGTTCGGCCCCTGATCGTCGAGGTCTACGTTCGGTGAAACCCGGGCGAATCGCGTGAAAAGATAGGCCACCGGAACCGCCAGAAAACTCATGCCCGGCGCTTTGTCGCTGTAATATTTACCCTTAGAAAATGCCTTGTCCTCTGTCAGTTTTGAGAAGCCGCCAATATCAAGGCGCGCGCTTTGGACAAGATTGACGGTTAACCCGATTCTGCTCAGTGTGTTGTAGTTATTAAGATCACAAACAAAGAAAGAATATGAAGAAAATGCGAGCAGGAAAACTATTACGTTCCTTTTAGAAAACAAAATCATTATTCTATCAGCCATTGCCCAGTGATTGATTACGGAACGCAGGCTACAAAAACTTGGCAACAATACAGGAGCGGAGACGATGTAAAAGGGCGGCGGAAACTATTTCCCCAGGTTCCACGCAGGCTTTTGCCGGACGCGCTAACGGATCGCCGCCGTCGTCCCGAAAAGGCGAAGCCTTATCCGGGACCGTAACAGATCGAAGCGTCTACTTTTTGCGATCCCGGTTGGCGCTTCGCTTGCCGGGACGACAATCCGTTGGCCAGATAGCGAAGTTGCTTAGGACAAGCACGCGCACAGCGGCTTATGAGGCCGGGATGTTATTGGGCTGAAGCCGTTCCGCGATGAGCCAGCATAGGATCGCCCAAGCGGCGCCCGCGCACCATCCGGCAAGCACGTCGGTCGGCCAATGCACGCCGATATAGATGCGGCTGATCCCGACCAGGACCGTGATCGTGATGGCGACAGCGAGGACATAGATTTTGACTTCGGCCTCACGCTGCACTCGCGCCAGCAATGCGCCCAGCGTCAGGAACGTCACGGCTGAGAGGAAGGCGTGGCCGCTTGGGAAACTGTATGTCTGGGTCTGGGCTATGGCGGCGACGAAGTCGGGCCTTGGCCTTTGAACCAGTTCTTTAAGGGCGGAGCTGACTGCCGTTCCGCCGCAGATCGAGCCAAGAACGAAAAGCGCCGCTCTCCACTGCCGTTTCAGTCCGAGGAAGCCCAGCACCGCCAGGGTGATAAGCGTAAGCACGGCCGGACTGCCGAGGCTTGTCACATCGCGAGCGGCGACCTGCAGCCAAAGCGGGCCGAGCGGGTTTGCCGGATTATCGGGATGCCGGAGCGCAAGAAGAATCGCTCGGTCGAAATCGTGCAGACCGCCCTCAAGCAGTTCCTCGGTGACCTTTGCGAATATAACGATAAGCCCGGCCGCGAGCAAAAGCATCACGAGGGGCGCAATTTCCTTTCGCTTCATCGGCGGAAGATGGCGGAAGAAGACTGGCGCGGACATCGTCCCTCCTGAAGGGTTGCAGGCCATGTTTCAACCCGAAAAAGATACTTTGGTTCGCTAAATTACTGTCAACGCGATTCCTGTGGCGGCCGCCATCGCGACCACCACAAATACCGGCAGTTTGGCCACTGTCAGCGCCGCGAAGGCAAGAAGGACTAGCGCTGCGTCCGCCGCGCCAAGAATGGTCGATGTCCAGATTGGCTCGTAGAGCGCCGCGCCGAGGATGCCGACGACGGCTGCGTTTACGCCATTGAGCGCGCCGCGAATGGCGCTCCTTGTCCGCAGCCGATCCCAAAAGGGCAGAACCCCGTAGACAAGCAGCATCCCAGGCAAAAAGATCGCAATCAGCGCCACGAGAGCGCCTGCGACGCCGCCTGGCCCGACGCTCGATTTCGCGCCGAGAAAAGCCGAGAACGTGAAAAGCGGGCCCGGAAGCGCCTGCGCGGCGCCGTAACCCGCGAGGAAATCATCGCGGCCCACCCAGCCCGGTTTCACAACTGTTTCCTGAAGCAGCGGAAGCACGACGTGGCCGCCGCCGAAAACAAGCGCGCCCGCGCGGTAAAAGGCATTCGTAAGCGCAGCGACGCCATTCTGCGAGATGGCCGCGACCACAGGAAGGCCCGCCAGAAGCAGAAAGAAGGCGCAGATCGCCGCGAACGCATTGGTTTGGCTGATCCCGACGCCGAAAGAAGCGGGCGTTGCGTGGATATCCGTTCGGAGGAAGCGAAGTCCGAAGAAAGCTCCCGCCGCGATAACCGCCAGTTGAAGAGCGGCGCTCGGCATTGCAATCAGCATCGCAGCAGCCACGAACGCAAATCCGGCCCGCTGCCGGTCCGGACACAGGTTGCGGCCCATGCTCCAAACGGCCTGGGCGACGACGGCGACGGCAAGCAGTTTCAATCCGTGGATAAGACCCTTCGCGGTGTCGCCCTCAGCATAGCCCAGACCATAGGCGGCTAGAATCATAAGGACCGCCGATGGCGTCGTGAACCCTGCCCAGGCGACGAGCCCACCGGGAAGCCCGCCATGTATCAGCCCCAGCGCGAATCCCGTCTGCGAACTCGCCGGACCGGGCACGAATTGGGCGAGCGCCACAATGTCGGAATAGGCCTCGTCACTCAGCCACTTGCGGCGGTTTACGAACTCGCTTCGGAAATAGCCGAGATGGGCGATAGGGCCGCCGAAACTGATCAAGCCCAACCGCAGAAACGCCAGGAAGATCGAGAGCGTTTTTGTCATCCGAGGTCACACCATCTGATGCGAACCGCCATAGGTCGCGGCGTCCTCGCCTGTGGCCCCATGGCGGCAAATAATTACTTACATTACTACCTATATGGATTTTACGAAACAAACCCAATCTGGTTAACCGTTTGTCCTCTGACGGAATAACGCCTGGGCCTGGAATGTCCCATTTCCAATTGATGATATGACGCCGACTTTGGTATGAGCGACGGCGTCAGCCTGACTTGCGCAACGGTCCCTTTTCGGAAGGAGGAGCGAGAGGCTTGCCATCCACCCTCACGAGCGAAGGCTTCGTGTCGGTCTTGCGTTTATCCTGAAGTTGTTTTGCACGCCTCGCCGCCGCCACTTCCCAGTCTTCCGCAAGAACCTGCGCGAGTTCCTCCGAACGCTTCATCGCGAGAGCGACCATCTTCTGCGTGTCTGTATAATGAGCGTAGTGCTCATAAAGCAGCGCTTGGTCGTGCTCCTTGAAGGTGTCAACCGTGAAGCGGATTTCGCCTTCCGGCAAACCGAGACCGCGCAACAGATCCCGCGTCAACGCGAGCGAGGAAAGAAAGGTCTCCCGCTCGATATGCTTGACGCCAAGATCCATGAGCTGATGGACATGGCGGCGATTGCGTGCGCGGGCGTAGATCGGGACGTGCGGGAAGTAGGTTTTCACCAGTTCGGCCGTCTTGAGCGATTTCTCTATGTCTTCCATGGCAAGAACGAACGCCCTCGCCTTACCGACCTCGGCCGCTTCCAGAATCGAAAGGCTGCTGGCATCGCCGAAATAGCTTTTATTGCCGAATTGATTGACGAGCTGAACCTGGTCAGGATCGTGGTCCAGCGCCGTAAAGGGAATGCCTTTTGCCGTCAGGATACGGGCCACAACTTGGCCGACGCGCCCGAAGCCCGAGATCACGATATGACCATCCTTGGCGGGCAAATCGTCGAATACGGGCTCTACCTTTCGGACGCGCTTGCGAATGAGATCGTCCAAGGCAAGAAGGAGCGGTGTCGTCATCATCGACAACGTAACGATCATTCCGAGCGCTGACGCAGATCCGGGCGTCAGCACGCCTCCCTGTTCGGCGCTGGTGAAGATGACGAAGGCAAACTCTCCCCCCTGCGACGTCACAAAAGCAAAGCGTCGGGCCGCCGGACCGGTGAGCCGCTGCGAGCGGCCGACAAGGTAGAGGACGAGGACCTTCACGGCCACGAGAGTCGCGACTGCGGCCGCGATGAGACCGGGCTGGCTGATGAGGGCATTGAAGTTCAGCGACATCCCGATCGAAGTGAAGAACAGCGCAAGCAGCAGCATCTCGAACGGTTCGATGTCGGCTTTGAGCTTATGGCGAAACGGGGAGTCGGCCAGGAGAACGCCCGCGAGGAAAGCCCCAAGCGACGCCGAAAGTCCGATCTCCGTCATCAAGAGCGAAACCCCGGCCACGGTTAAGAGCGACGCGGCGATCATCGCTTCCCGCACCTGGGTCAACGCGAGGACATGATAGAGCCGGTCAAGAAGATGATGCCCTGCAACGACGATGAAGCCAATCGCAGCCATGGTCTTGAGCACGCCCGAGAGGGTTATCGCCGATTCAGCCGTCGCGCCGTCAGCAAGCAGCGGGACGACGGCGATCAGCGGGATCGCAGCGAGATCCTGGAAAAGCAGGACGGAAAAAGCAAGTCGACCGTGGCGCGTGGTGAGTTCATGCTTCTCCTCCAATGTCTGGAGCACCAAGGCGGTTGAAGATAGGGCGAGCGCCAGTCCCACCAGCAACGCTTGCGAGAAGGATAGATCGGAACTTGGATGGATGCCCCAAATCAAGGCGACGAGAAGGGCTGCCGTTCCGATGAGCTGGATGGAGCCTGCTCCGAAGACGGCGTCGCGCATCTTCCAGAGACGCTTCAGGCGAAGTTCAAGGCCGATCAGGAACAGGAACATCGCGACGCCAAGCTCTGCGATATGCCTCAGCGTCTCGGCGTAAGCTGGTGAATATCCAAAGAGTTTGCCGGCTCCGTAAGGCCCGATAAATGCTCCGGCCAGCAGATAGCCGAGGATAGACCCAAGCTTAAGGGTCTTGGCGACCGGCGCGGCCAATGCCGCAACGGCCAAAAATACGACCAATTGAATCAAGAGGTGTCCATCCATGGCGCTTTCCTCCGGGAAAACCATCGGGAAGAGACGTCATAGAGGTCTCTGCAACACTAATGTAGGGAAATACGGCAACTTCCAACGAAAACCAGCATGAGTTTCACCTCATGCCGGTTTTTCAGCCGTTAACTGCGATCAGAGCGTCAGGAAGCCAGCTTGGAAAGCGCTACCAATGCAAGCGCGATGAAAAGCGCTTTTGTCAACGCGTCGGTTCCGAGCGTCCTGATTTGATCGATCACGAAAGGCACGTCATAGACGTGGAAGACGGAGAGCCCCACGGCCACCGCAATCAGAATACCAATGAACCAAAGAAGCCAGCTCAGCATGCTATACCCCCCAAGATTGGACTTAAGCTCCGAATAAACACGCCGGACGTTAGAGAAGGCCATCAGTACTGACAAGCGTCCGATCGCTGCGCCGTTAACATATCCACTACTGATCGTGGCCGGGGCGCTAAACATTCGAGCCTTTATAGTCGAAGAATAGGGGCGCAGCTTGTGACAGCTGCGCCTGCCTTTAAGTTACGCCGCTTTCACGATTTGCTCGGTCATCTTCTTGGCGTCGCCGAGCAACATCATGGTGTTGTCGCGATAGAACAACGGATTGTCGATGCCGGCGTAGCCAGAAGCGAGCGAGCGCTTGATGAACATCACGGTGCCGGCCTTCCACACTTGCAGCACCGGCATGCCGTAGATCGGCGAGGTCTTGTCGTCTTCCGCGGCCGGGTTGGTGACGTCGTTGGCGCCGATCACGAAGGCCACGTCGGCCTGCGAGAACTCCGAGTTAATATCCTCAAGCTCGAACACTTCGTCATAGGGCACGTTCGCCTCGGCGAGGAGCACGTTCATGTGGCCGGGCATACGGCCCGCGACCGGATGGATCGCGTATTTGACCTCGACGCCTTCCTTCTTCAGCGTATCCGCCATTTCGCGCAGCGCGTGCTGGGCCTGGGCCACTGCCATGCCATAGCCCGGCACAATGATGACCTTCTGCGCATTCTTCAGGATGAAAGCCGCATCGTCAGCCGAACCAAGCTTGACGGGCCGCTGTTCGGTGGCTCCGCCAGCCGCCGAAGCTGTCTCACCGCCGAATCCGCCTGCGATCACCGAGATGAACGAGCGGTTCATGCCCTTACACATGATGTAGGACAGGATGGCGCCGGAGGAACCGACAAGCGCGCCTGTAATGATCAGCGCCGTATTCGAAAGGGTGAAGCCGATACCGGCGGCAGCCCAACCCGAATAGGAGTTCAGCATCGACACCACGACCGGCATGTCGGCGCCGCCGATGGGAACGATGAGCAGGATGCCGAAGATGAATGAGCCCACCGCAATCAACCAGAAGAGCGTCTGGACCCAAGCCCGTTCCTGACCCTGGCTTCCAGCCCGGACGAAAAGCACGATGAGGACAATAAGGCCGATCGCGAGGCCAAGGTTGATGATATGGCGAGCGGGCAGCAGGATCGGCTTGCCCGACATGTTGCCGTTCAGCTTCGCGAACGCGATGAGCGAGCCCGAGAATGTGATCGCGCCGATGGCGACGCCGATCGACATCTCGATAAGGCTTTGCATATAGATTGCGCCGGGCTGGCCGATGCCGAACGCTTCGGGCGCGTTCAAAGCGGCGGCCGCCACGCAAACCGCGGCAAGGCCGACAAGGCTGTGGAACGCGGCGACAAGCTGCGGCATCGCCGTCATGGCAATCTTGCGCGCGATATAGGCGCCGATGCCGCCGCCGATGGCGATGCCCCCGACGATCATGGCCCAGCTGAGGCTTTCCTCGGGTTTCGCGACACCAAGAGTTGTCGCGATCGCGATGGCCATGCCGATCATGCCGTAGGTGTTGCCCTGCCGCGAAGTTTCCGGCGATGAAAGACCGCGCAGCGCCAGGATGAACAGGACGCCGGACACGAGATAGAGTAGAGCGACGAGGTTAGGACTCAGGGTCATGACCGCTCCACCTTCTTTTCTTTTTTCTTGTACATGGCGAGCATCCGGCTCGTAACGAGGAAGCCGCCGAAGATGTTCACGGACGCCATGACCAGAGCCGCAAAGCCCAAAAGCTTGGCGTTTGCGTGTCCGGTTCCGGCAAGCACATCCGCCGCTTCCACCGCGACGGCAAGGAGCGCGCCAACGACGATCACTGAAGAAATCGCGTTCGTCACCGACATCAGGGGCGTATGCAGAGCGGGCGTAACGCTCCAGACGACGTAGTAACCGACGAAAATCGCGAGCACGAAAATCGAGAACTCGAACACGAACGGGCTCGCGCCATGCGTTTCTTCGGCAGCGGCGAATGCGACTCCAGGCGCAACCATTGTCAGCGCCACGAAGGCGAGGGCCGTCAGCGTCGGCACAATTCCGCGGCTCATGCTGCGCCTCCTTTCAGACGCGAATGCACGATCTGGCCATCCTTGGCGATCAAGGTGCCTGTTATGACTTCGTCGTCCCATTTGATGGCGAGCTTTCCCTGCTTTTTGTCGATTTGAGGCTCAAGAAAGGCGTAAAGGTTTCTGGCGTAGAGGCTCGACGCATTGCCGGGCACCTGTCCCGCAAGATTCGTCAGGCCCATGATCGTCACACCGTTATGCTGGACGATTTCGCCGGGCACTGTGCCCTCGACGTTTCCGCCGCGCTCTGCCGCCAGATCGACGATTATGGAGCCGGGCTTCATGCTCTCCACCATCGCCTTCGTGATGAGCCTCGGCGCCGGCCGCCCCGGAATGAGAGCCGTTGTGATCACAATATCCTGGTTTGCGATATGGCTCGCGACGAGTTCCGCCTGCTTTTTCTTATACTCGTCGGACATTTCTTTCGCGTAGCCGCCTGCGGTTTCCGCCTGCTTGAACTCTTCGTCCTCGACCGCGATGAACTTGCCGCCAAGGCTTGCGACCTGTTCCTTCGCCGCAGGGCGGACGTCGGTTGCAGAAATGACAGCGCCCAAACGGCGCGCGGTCGCGATGGCCTGCAACCCTGCGACGCCTGCCCCCATGACAAATATCCGCGCAGCAGGAACTGTTCCGGCCGCCGTCATCATCATCGGGAGCGCACGGCCGAAATGCGCGGCTGCATCCACCACGGCCTTGTATCCAGCGAGGTTCGATTGCGAGGAGAGCACGTCCATTGATTGCGCGCGGGTGATGCGCGGCATGAACTCCATCGCGAAGGCCGACACGCCCTTCGACGCCAATGCCTCCAGCCCGTCGCGCGAGCCGAAAGGATCGATCATGCCCGCGAAGATTGCGCCGGGCTTCATCGCCTGCAATTCTTCCTGAGAGGGCCGTCCAACCTTGAGGACGACATCCGCCTGGGAGATGGCGTCGGCCGCATTCTGAACGATCTCCGCTCCCGCGTCCTTAAAAAGCTGGTCAGGCATGTATGACCGCTCTCCAGCCCCCGCCTGAAATAGGATGCGAGCGCCGAGATTTTTGAATTTTTTCGCTGTTTCGGGGGATAGGGCTACTCGCGTCTCGCCCTCCCCCTCTCTCGTGACGGAGATTGTGATCATTGGGCCTACGGGAAGTAAGAAGCTTAAGTGAGGAAAATAGCCATTGCGGCCAGGATAATCGCGACCGTTATTATGCCGAACATTACGAAGTTGGTAAAGTTTTTGTAGGTTTTTTCGTGCGCTGGCATGTCCATGGCTTCGCTCACGCTGGTTTGGTCTTTGTCCATTGCCAGTTCCTTCGCTTGGGGGCTTTTGCCCCTTTGTTGCACGAACATTTACACAAGTTTCTACCCGCGCCAAGTGTTGAGTCCAATTCTCTAACGCCACAAAGCGCGCATTCTTTAGTACTACAGGAGCAACGCTGGCACGGCAATTGCGGGAACAGGCAAAAGGGAAGTTTGGCGTATGGTGGCGTTTGAACAGGCGACGGACGCAATGCGGGCGGTGGCCATAGGGCTCTCGATGACTGCGGTCTTGCCCATGGCGACGCTGGCTGACACCGAAGCGGACGAAGCAAAGCTCGCCCAGTGCGGGAAGGACATCTGCGCCATCATCGTCTCCAAGAAGGCAAGCGGCCCGGATTTGAGCTGTGACCTGACTAAAACCTGGCAGAAGGATGAGATTCAAAAAGGAGCGGATTCCACGAATTTGACGTGGGGCCTTGGTTCGGCAAAATGCAGCGCCAAAGTCAAAGCGAAACGCTCGGAAATCATCGCCGCCGTCACAGCGCCGGAGATCACCTTCAGGCTCGACAAGCAATCGATCGCCTGTGAGATTGGAACCGAAAGATATGAGTTGCGCGCCACGATGGCCCCGGAGCTGACGTTCAAACAGGGAGCGACAACGGCCGTCTCGCTGCACATGGACAACATTCACGGCGCGCCCTTGATCAAAGGCGTGGTCTGGACTGCGGCGAGCCTCGAAGAGAATTTTGGCATTCTTCAAAAGGACATGGTTCGGGAAGTGAATCGTTTCATCAAAAAGGAATGCCCGAAGATTCTCGGCAACACAAAATAGTCAGCGTAAACCAGAAAGCTTTCTCAGGTTCTTTCTGTGAAAATTGCTCTGTCGCCGCCGCAAATACGCCCTAACCCTGCCGTAGACGGCAACTTAGTTCGCAGGGCGCGCCGGCTGGCCGACGGTCGCCGGATTGTGAATATCGGCGGCTAGGCGCAGGTCATGGACAGCGAGCATGACTATTACTCCATACTGGACGTGCCCAGGGACGCCTCGGACGCCGACATTCGCCGCGCCTTTCGCACACTCGCTAAGGAGCATCATCCGGATAGCCGGCGGGGCGGCGACGGTGGGGACTCTGCCAAGCTCGATTTCAGACTGATCACCGAAGCGTATGAAACGCTAAAAGACTTAAGCCGGCGCGCTGCCTATGACCAGGAATTAGACGAAGCTCGGCAGTTGGAGGCCCGTTCCTCGCGTTCGGGAAAGCGATCTTTCGCGATAGGCCTCGGCGTTGGCATCCTCCTGGCTATCATTGCGGTTGGGACTGTGAACACCATCGACCGCGCCGGCCGCAGAGGCGGCGAGAAAACCCAGGACTTCGTTGAAAGGTGTCGTGGCCTACGAAAAGGAAGCCAATGCCGGCGATGTTTCGCCTGAGCGAAACAAGGCGCCGGAGGCCGCAGCAAAACCGCCCTCATCGTCCGAAGCCAGCAAGTCTCCTCCCTCTCCTGCGCCCGCACAACCTGCCTGGACTGCGCCATCGCCAATCGACGCCGCTTCGAAGGCGCCGCCTGAGCATCAAGCTCAAAGCGTTTCCGGGCCATCCAAGAGCTTGACGGAGCCTATTGAAGTTGTTACCGGGCCGGGCGGCCGGAAAAAAACCTTTCGGGTTCAGCCGGGCAAGGGGCTGACGCAAAGCTTTACCGATTGCCCTTCCTGCCCTGAAATGGTGGTAATCCCCGCGGGAGATGCGCTCATGGGATCGCGCGTTGAAAGCGATGGATCCCGCTGGGAAGAGGCGCCAGCCCATAGAATTCAACTCACTAAGCCACTGGCGATTTCAAAAACCGTCATTTCAGCCGGCAATTGGCGAGCCTGTGTGGACGCTGGCGTTTGCCGGCTAAGCCTGTCTTCGCTGCTGGCGGTCGGCCCCCGGGTGGCGGCGACCCGCATATCCTGGCCCGACGCAAAAGCCTATGTGGGATGGTTGTCGCAAACGACGGGGTGGCGCTATCGCCTCCTGACCGAAGCCGAATGGGAATACGCAGCTCGAGCCGGTAAAGGCAGGGGGCCCATGGAGCCGGAAGCGGGCGGCCGCCGATACACCACAGATACGAGTGGTCTGTTTCCGCGGGTTCGCTTTGGTCACTTCGCAGCGGGTCCCAATGCATGGGGCATCCAGGGCGGTGGCGTCCTCGAGTGGGTCGAGGACTGCTGGCATGGGAGTTATGATAACGCTCCAGAAGATGCATCACCTTGGTTATCAGCCGATGGCGGGGATTGCGCCGAGCGCGTTGTGCGCGGCAATGCAAGCGCTGGCGGCGGGTTGGGCTGGCGGCCTTCCGCGAGGAATAAGGAATTCGCCGAGGCAAAGGCGCCGACGCTTGGATTCAGGGTCGCGAGAGAGATTTCAGCCCCTGCGAAAGAGATTGCCTCTCCGGCGAAGACAGCGCTCGAAGGAAACGAAACCATTCGGCGCCAGCCCTGACTCTGAAACAAGCTAACGTACAGGGCCTGCTGACATTTTTACTATATAGATATCTCTTGACATAGGCATAGAATTATAACGCCGTGCTTACGCTACATCAGGCATGGCACTTTAAATTGATCATGCTACACATCAAATATTCGTAACAAATAAAGACGAAACCCGCCAAGGACGTTACCATGAATTGGAGTCCTGGTGATGAGCGCCATAACAAAGAAATGCTCTGCAATCGGCCAGGGTGGAAGCAAAAGCTCAGTCTGCTTTGAGACAATCTTTTGAGAGCTCAATGATGACACAAGAATCTGCACATGCGGTAACCTATGCCCCGGCAGCCTTGCCGGCGGTTCGCAAAATAACCTTCGCGGATTTGAATGATGCATTGGCGAAAGGCTGGGAGGATTTCAGGCAAAAGCCAGGCCACATCCTGCTTCTTGGCATCATCTATCCGATCATCGGTCTCTTTATCGCCCGGCTGACCTTCGGCTACGACGTGCTGCCGCTGTTCTTCCCTCTGGCGGCGGGTTTTGCGCTTCTCGGCCCGTTTGCGGCGCTCGGGTTTTATGAGCTGAGCCGCAGGCGGGAACAGGGGCTTGATCCCTCGTGGTGGAGCGTCTTCAGCCCGCTTCAAGGCAAGTCGCAGGGTTCCATCCTGGCGCTTGGCGCGCTTTTGATGGTGATCTTTTTTGCCTGGATCGGGGCGGCTGAAATGATCTACACGACCCTTTTCGGCGACGCTCCGGCGAAATCCCTAAGCAGCTTCGTTCACCAGGTCTTCGAAACTACCGAGGGCAGAACTCTCACCCTCGTCGGCGCTGGTGTCGGTTTTCTCTTCGCACTCTTGACCTTCTCGATAAGCGTTGTCGCGTTCCCGCTTCTCGTCGACCGGGATGTGGGCGCTCCCGCGGCCATCGTGACTTCGGTGAGGGCTGTGCTCGCAAATCCAATAACGATGCTGGCATGGGCTACGATCATCGCCACGGCGCTTATCGTCGGTTCTCTGCCGCTCTTCCTTGGACTTGCGATTGTTCTGCCGGTGCTTGGGCATGCAAGCTGGCACCTCTATCGCAAAGTCGTCGCTTAGCCGATTGCGAATCCTGAGTAATTCTGGATCAAGCTGAACCAAATAATCGCCTTTTCGAAAACGCATGCTGTGCAATGGAAGGATTGGTCAATAGTAGATTCTGCGCTCAAACCCGATTGACGGCTCTCATTTAGCATACCAGACTACTACAACCGCTCTCGAAAAACCGAAAAGGCTCAGCGGGACATGGGAGGAACGCATGAAAGTCAGTCAACTCCTTCAAAAAAAAGGTGGGCGAATAGTTTCCGTTCGTATGGATGAAACAATCGAGCGGGCCGCAGAAATGCTCCGTGACGAAAACATCGGGGCGCTCGTCATCAAGGATAGCTGCAATACCGAGGGCGACGTCGTGGTCGGGATGTTTTCCGAGCGCGATTTTCTGCGCGCCGTCCTGGGGCGCGGCCCGCAAATTCTTAAGCTGCCGGTGTCGAGATTGATGTCGCCGAATGTGATTTCGCTGCGATCGAACGACGACACCACAAGAGCAGTGGAGCTGTTCAACAAGCACCGTATCCGCCATCTCCCTGTCATCGACGACCACACGCTTGTCGGCGTCATCAGCATCAGGGATATCGTTGCGGCGTATGAGCCGGTCGCGCTCAGCGTTGAGGCGGCGTCTGCCTGACCGCGCGCCGTCGATCTGGCTGACAGTGTGCTGTGCCGGCCGGGCGAAGGAGCCAGGACGGCCGGCATTTTGTATGCATCTCGCGAATGTCGGCATCTGTCTGTCAACTTCCCCCTGACGTTTTCGTCCGATTTCCTTCTTCTGAAGGATCTTCGGCGAAATCGCCTTGACGGCAGGTTAACAAGAGCCTCAGCCCGCTCCAACCCTGATAAATATGAGGAAAAGGACCGTTCGCGACGCCGTCGCCGCGCCTGCGCCGCAGCTTTTCCGGCTTGCGCACAGACGTTAATTTCTGAAGCCAAAATATATTTAACGGACTTTTGCGCGTCCCAGTAAAGAAAAAAAATCCGGCATTAAATTTAATTTAATGGGCAATTCGTTTACTATAAAAAACCATTGATTTTCAATGGCTTGTAGTAAATTATCCCTCCACGGTCGTAGGCGCGGAATTTCTTCCTCCCGCGCAAAGTAAACTCCTTTTTTACCAAACTTATGACCGGAAATAATTCCGGCGCGCTCCTGTTAACCCTATTCGGTTAAATTTACGGCCGGCTTACGCGGTAGCAACGATCCGTTTACCGTCACTCCGCTGCGACAGCCTCACGCGCGGGTTCAACGCGAGCCGCGCAATATTTAAATTCCGGGATCTTGCCAAATGGATCGAGCTGCGGGTTCGTGAGAATGTTCGCAGCGGCTTCCGCATAGGCGAACGGAATGAAGATCAGGCCCGGCGGCACCGCGCCATCGATGCGCGCCTTCAGCTCGATCGAACCGCGCCGAGTGCTGACGCGCAGCTTTTGGCCTGTCGACGCCCCGAGCCGTTCCATGTCGCGCGCGGAGAGGCATGCAATGGCCTCCGGCTCGAGATCGTCGAGCACGTTTGACCGGCGCGTCATCGAGCCTGTATGCCAATGCTCAAGCTGGCGGCCCGTCGTCAAAACAAAGGGGTAGTCCGCATCGGGTTCTTCCGCGGGGGAGATGAGCTTCGCCGGAACGAATTTGCCGCGCCCGCTCGGCCTCGGGAAACCGTCGCCGAACACGATGTCCTGTCCCGGCTTATCCGGCGCCGGGCACGGATAGGTCACGGAATGCTCGCGCTCAACCCGGTCCCAGGTGATGTTCGCAAGAGAGGGCATGGCCAAGGCCATTTCGGCGAAGACATCGCTCGGCCCCTTGTAGAGCCAGTTCAAGCCGAGCCGGTTTGCCAGATCGACAATAATCTCAAGGTCTTGCCGCGCCTCGCCCGGCAACGGGAGGGCCATGCGGCCCATCTGGACCTGGCGGTTCGTGTTCGTTACGGTGCCAGTTTTCTCAGGCCAAGCCGATGCGGGCAGAACCACATCGGCGTATTTCGCGGTCTCGGTCAGAAAAATGTCCTGCACCACGAGGTGATCGAGTTTGGCAAGCGCCTCGCGGGCGTGCTGCACATCAGGGTCCGACATGGCAGGGTTTTCGCCCATGATGTACATGCCCTTGATTTGATTCGCGTGAATTGCGTCCATGATCTCGACGACTGTCAGGCCGCTCTTTGGATCGAGCTTCGCGTTCCAGAGCTTTTCGTAGAAGCCGCGCGTCGTTGCATTCTCTACTGATTGGTAGTCAGGGAAAAACATCGGGATCAGGCCCGCGTCCGAAGCGCCCTGCACGTTGTTCTGACCGCGCAGCGGATGCAGCCCTGTGCCAGGACGGCCGATCTGACCCGTCGCAAGTGCAAGCGCGATCAGGCAGCGCGTGTTGTCCGTGCCGTGGATGTGCTGGCTGATGCCCATGCCCCAGAAGATGATCGCGGCTTCCGCGCGGGCGTAAAGCCGCGCCACCTCGCGCAGCGTTCCGGCCGGGACGCCGCAAATCTTCTCCATTGCCTCCGGCGGGAAGTCGCGCACGTTCTCAACGAGCTTCTCGAACTCCTCGGTGTTGGCCTGGACGTATTGAACGTCGTAAAGCTTCTCCTCTATGATGGTGTGAAGCATCGCATTCAGCATGCTTACGTCGCGTCCTGGCGTGAATTGCAGCATGTGGGTGGCGTGCCGGGCGAGCGCCGTTCCGCGCGGATCCATCACGATAAGCTTCGCGCCGCGCTCGACCGCGTTCTTGAAGAAGGTTGCAGCGACAGGATGATTTTCGGTGGGATTGGCGCCGATCACGACGATAACGTCGGCATCCTCGGCCGCCATGAACGGCGCTGAGACCGCGCCTGAGCCGACGCCTTCCAAAAGCCCCGCGACTGAGGATGCGTGGCACAGCCGCGTGCAATGATCGACGTTGTTGGTGCCGAAGCCTGCGCGGACGAGCTTCTGAAAGAGATAAGCCTCCTCGTTCGAGCCCTTGGCGGAGCCGAAGCCCGCAAGCGCGCCGCCGCCGTGAGCGTCGCGCACCGTGCGCAGCCCCGCGGCGGCACGGTCGAGCGCCTCTTGCCAGCTTGCCTCGCGGAAATGGGTCAGAGGATTGAGCGGGTCGATGGCCGTGTCGTGCTTAGAAACGCCATCCTTGCGGATGAGCGGCTTTGTCAGCCTGTCGGGATGGTGCACGTAGTCGAAGCCGAACCGGCCTTTCACGCAGAGCCTGTTCTGGTTCGAAGGGCCATTGCGGCCTTCGACGGCGACGATGCGGTCGTCCTTGATCCGGTAGGTGAGCTGGCAGCCGACGCCGCAATAGGGGCAAACGCTTTCGACGAAGCGTTCCGGCTCGTTGGCGAAAACGCCTTTCTCATCGACCAGCGTCTTGGGCATGAGGGCGCCCGTGGGACAGGCTTGCACGCATTCCCCGCAGGCGACGCAGGTGGAATTTCCCATCGGGTCGTCGAAGTCGAAGATGATCTTCTCAAGATGGCCGCGCGACGCCATGCCGATCACATCATTGACCTGCACTTCCCGGCAGGCGCGGACGCACAAATTGCAGTGGATGCAGGCATCGAGCTGGACCGCCATGGCCGGATGGCTGAAATCCGCCATCTTGGTCCGCCGCGCAACCTCAGGGAAGCGGCTCCCGGAGAGGCGCAGCTTGTCGGCCCAGGTCCAGAAACTCGACTTCGGATCATGCGCGGCTTGGCGTTCGGGCTGATCCGCGAGCAGCAACTCGAAGACGAGGTTGCGCGCTCTCTCCGCCCGCTGCGAGTTCGTCGTGACTTTCATGCCCGCATTGGGCTTGCGGATGCAGGACGCGGCGAGTACGCGCTCGCCCTCGATCTCGACCATGCAGGCGCGGCAATTGCCGTCGGGCCGGTAACCGGGCTCAGGACGATGGCAAAGGTGCGGAATGTCCGTTCCGCAACGCTTGGCAGCCTGCCAGATCGTTTCCCCTGGGAGCGCCTGGACTTCCTGACCGTCGAGCAGAAACGTGATGCTTTCTGTCATCTCAAACTCATGATACCTGCTTGGCTCTTGGGCAGATGCGCGTCCGCCTCCTCATGTGTGACCGCAATATCGTCCCGGAAATGCTTCAAAACCTGCTTCACAGGGTTCATCGCCGCCTGCCCAAGGCCACAAATCGAGGCGTCGGTCATGACCGCCATCAACTCGTCCAGCAGCGTTTCATCCCACTTTGGCTGCTCCATAAGGCGAACGGCCTTTTCAGTACCAACCCGGCACGGCGTGCATTGGCCGCAACTCTCATCCTCGAAAAAGCGAAGAAGATTCAGCGCGACATCGCGCATGGAATCCTGGTCGGACAGCACAACGACCGCGGCAGAGCCGATAAAGCAGCCGTGCTGTTCGAGCATTCCAAAATCAAGCGGAATGTCGGCCATGGAAGCCGGGAGGATGCCGCCTGACGCGCCGCCAGGCAGATAAGCCCTGAAGACATGACCGTCCGCCATCCCATCGCAGTACTCGTCGATGAGTTGCTTCACCGTGATCCCAGCGGGCGCGAGCTTCACGCCAGGGTTCTTGACGCGGCCGGACACCGAGAAATTGCGCAGCCCCTTGCGTCCATTCATGCCGTGCTTCGAGAAAAACTCCGGCCCCTGCTCGACGATGTCGCGCACCCAGAACAGCGTCTCGACATTGTTGATAAGCGTCGGACGGCCGAATAATCCAACCTGGCTTGGGAAGGGGGGCTTGTGGCGCGGCAGCCCGCGCTTGCCCTCGATGGACTCGAGCATGGCCGATTCTTCGCCGCATATGTATGCGCCCGCCCCGCGCCGCAGGTGAATTTTCGTGTGCGGGGCAAGGTTCGCCGCTTCGACTTTGGCAATCTCGCGGAGCAGGATCTCGCGGCACTGCGGATATTCATCGCGAAGGTAGATATAAACCGCTTCGGCCTCTACGACCCAGGCGCCGATCAGCATGCCTTCGAGAACGCGATGAGGAGAGGTCTCAAGATGGTAGCGATCCTTGAAGGTTCCCGGCTCGCCTTCATCGGCGTTGACGGCCATCATTCTAGGCCCCGGTTCCGCGCGAACGAACTCCCACTTGCGCCCGATGGGGAAGCCAGCGCCGCCGAGGCCGCGCAGCTGCGAGTTTTCGAGGGTCTTGATGATATCCGCCGGGGTCCGTATGCCCGAGAGGCACCCGGTCAGAAGGTCATAGCCGCCATGGGCGCGATAGTGATTGAGATCGACGTAAGACGGCAGCGGCTTATGCGGCTCGCTGCCGAGCGCCGCGTCAACGACACTTTCGACGGTCGCGTTTTCGTGAAGCGCATGCCTGACAGCCGCTACCGGCGCATTGTGGCAGCCTCCCATGCAGGGCGCCCGGATGACACGCACGCCCGGCTCCAAGCGGTCTTTCAGGGTCTCAAGGAGCGTCTCCGCTCCCATCATTGCGCAGGTCAGGCTATCGCAGACGCGAACCGTGACCGGAGGGGGAGGCGTCTCGCCATCCACGACAATGTCGAAATGGGCATAAAAGGACGCAACCTCGAAAACCTCGACGAGCGCGAGGCGCATTTCCGCCGCCACCGCGACAAGATGGCGGGCGTGCAGACAGCTGAAGCGATCCTGCAATAGATGCAAATGTTCGATCAAAAGATCCGGTTGCCGTGAGCGGTCGCCCAGCAGCGATCGAACCTCTTCAAGGGATTGCAGGTCAACCTGTCGGCCCTTGGGAAACTCGCGGGTCTTGCGCCGTCCCGAACCCGGATGGATGCTGCGATCGGGGTTGGCGCCATTTTCCTTCGGCATCTTGGGATCGTGGATCGTCATCGTTTCCCTGCCCCATGTTCATCCCGATCAGATGGGCGTAAACCTTTGATTTCCCAAGCTTAAGCGAAACAAGACGTAAACTTGTCTCCCCTACCTGCGGCGTACTGACACACCATATGCGACAGATGCGAGACGTCAAAGACGACGGACCGGCGAGCAGCGCAAGGCGCGTGAGCGGCGACGTTCGCGCACCTGGCCGTGACGTTCCGCAGATCAGAGAGCCCGGCGCACCCAGCCCATTGGCGTCAGATGCTCTTGCGGGGTGAACCTTGTCTTGTAGGCCATTTTTCGAGACCCGGCGATCCAATAGCCAAGGTAAACGAAGGGAAGACCGCGGGACTTGGCGAAGGCGACCTGCTCCATGATGATGTAGTTCCCAAGGCTCCGCTTCGTCAGATCAGGCTCGTAGAAGCTATAGACGAGGGAAATGCCGTCGCTGAGACGGTCGCAAAGCACGGCGGCCACGAGGGGATTATCCTTGGCCCCCAACCTGCCGGGCCGGTTGATCCGATACTCCGTCAGAAAGGTCTCGACGGCGCTGTCCTGAATCATCATCGAATAGTCGAGGAGCGACATGTCGGCCATTCCGCCTTCGGCGTGCCGCGCCTCGATATAGGCTCGGAAAAGGGCGAACTGCTCAATCGTCGGCCGCCCGGAGACGCGGCGAGCCTCGATGTCGGCGTTGATTTTCCAGATTTTCGCCAGCGTCCGCCGAGGCTCGAACTCATTCGCCACGATGCGGACCGGCACACAGGCCGCGCAGTGGTCGCAATAGGGCATGTAGGCGATATTCTGGCTGCGCCGAAAGCCGCCCTTCAGCAAATTGTCGACGAGCGCGACGGGCCGATCAGCAGACAGGTGGGTGAAAATTTTCCGCTCGAACCGGCCCGGCAGATACGGGCACGGCTGCGGAGCGGTCACGTAGAACTCGGGAAATCGTCGCTTCTGGTCCACAGCGGTCCGGGGATTGCTTTAGAAATCCAGGACATTGTGCCGAAAAATGCAGCGTTAGACCAGAGCGCAAATGTGCGTCGTCCAATCGCAAAAGGTCACTTTCTGCTTATAGGTCGCTTCCGAAACGATGCAGTTCGGCGCCGCAGGTTTTCAACCAGACGCGCGCTCTTTGCATCCCGGGGACGGCATCGCGCATCAATCGCCAGAACCGCGGACCATGGTTCATTTCACGAAGATGAGCGACCTCGTGCGCCGCCACATAGTCCAAAACAAATGGTGGCGCAAAGATGAGCCGCCATGAGAAAGAGAGAGTGCCGGTTGTCGAGCAGGAGCCCCAGCGCGTTGCTTGATCGCGGATCGCAATGCGCTTGAAGCTACATTCAAGCGACTTGGCGTAGTTTTCCACGCACACCGAGATGTCCTTCCGAACTTCGGCCCGCAACCAGTCATGGAGGCGGCGCGGCGCGTGTTCATTGTCGCCGCTCACGTGAAGGCTCGGGATAGGAGCGTCGAAACGTTGGCTGCTCAAACTGCGCCAATCGGCAGGAGAAGCGCTCGCAGTCTCCCTTTCCTGCCAGACGATTCGGCCGTGGCGCTGTGGACCCGCGAATCTGACGCGATGAAGCTCGCCTCTGAGAGGGATGATGGCGCCATCGATGAAGGGCACCGGCTCAGGCAGGCGCTCAAGTTGTTTTCTAAGCCAGTCGGCGTGACGAGCCAGAAAGGCGCTCGCATCCTCGACCCGGCCTCTATTGGGAAGGGTGAGTATGGCGGCGCGCTCGGTGTGGCTAACCTTGAGGGAAAATCGCTTGGCGCGTGGCGAGCGTCTCAGTTCTACAGTGCAGCCCACAGTTGGCACACGAAGGACCGGAGTTTGCTCGAGCGGAAGAACAGTTGCAGCTCGCATGAGACTTTCGTCTTTGCTTAACGCGGTTTAGTTTCTATAAGTGACTCGAGTTCCAAGGTTAGCATGTGGCTACTCAACAATCTGCGTTTTTTGAGCAACAGATTGCAGAATAAACGTTCAAGATAGCGTAAGTTTTCCGCCAACGCCACAGCTCAATCCCCTCCTCGAGGATTTGTTACCGTATCACCTTTTCCACTGCCGAGGTGTCGCCCTTTAGCAAAAGCGTGAAAAAAGCAATAAGCTTCTCAATGATATAAACAGTGCTTTAACCCGTTTGCAATCTTAGGTTTTGCTACTCATTGACCCACACCCAAGCGCACCCTTCGGGAAGGAGAAGTGAGTATTTTTAGATCAAGGCGAGAAAATGGCTTGGGATCGCGCCACGCCGAAAGTCGTAGAAAGAGTTGATTGCGGGCCGTTTTTGAGATGACCCTTCCACAGGGGCCGCTCTCGTGGTACAAGCCCTGTCCCCCTTTTTCAAATCGTAAACAGTAAGGAGCGGTTTGCTGATGACGGTCGCCATTGCCCGGTAATTAAGCGCGAGCACCATATCGCGAAGTCCTCAGCTTCGCTTCGCCGCGCCAATTCTTCCAATCTCATTTTATGCGAGCGAAGCCATGCTTTCCTGGTTTGAAAGACTTATCGACCCTTACAAAGACGTCCCGGTTGAACAGCCTCCGAACAAACTCGGAGCTTTTTACTGGCATTTTCTGCGCCATGTCTGGTGGGTATACGCGCTCATCATGCTTTTTGGGCTGCTTGGCGCGTTGATCGAAGTTTCTCTTTTCGCTTTTGTTGGAAAGATTGTCGATCTTGCGAAGTCCGTGAAAGATCCGGCCTCGTTTTTCGACGAACACGGAACCACGCTGATCTGGATGGCTTTTGTTGCGCTGGTCGCAAGGCCCGTCGCCTTCGCGCTTCACGCGCTGCTGATCAATCAGACGGCGAACGCCAACGTCATGAACATGGTGCGCTGGCAGCAGCACCGTTACATGCTGCGCCAGAGCCTTTCCTTTTTTCAAAACGACTTTGCGGGCCGGCTTGCAAATAAGATTATGCAGACAGGCGGGTCGCTGCGGCAGACCGTCGTCGAGGTCGTGGATGCGCTCTGGTTCGTCGCGATCTATTGGACGAGCGCGGCCGTCATCTTCTTCGATCTCGACTGGCGGCTCGTTATCCCGCTCGTTCTGTGGATGGCGACCTTTATCGGGACGATGTGGTTTTTCGTGCCGCGGCTCATCCGCTTTGCGACCGTCGTCTCGGATGCCCGTTCCACGCTGACAGGCCGCATCGTCGACAGCTACACCAACATCCTGACCGTGAAGCTGTTCGCGCATACGGAGGGCGAGGATGCTTATGCGAAAGAGGCCATCTCCGACCACCTGAACAAGCTGAAAAAGCAATTGCGCTGGATCACGGGAATGGAGATGACGCAATGGGTGCTGACGGGCCTGCTCATCACCGGCACAACCGGTCTTGCGCTCTGGCTTTGGACGCAAGGCTCGATCACGCTTGGCGCCATCGCAGTGATTACCGGACTCGTGATCCGCATCAACAACATGGCCGGTTGGATCATGTGGGTGGTGACGGCGATTTTCGAGAATATCGGCACCGTGCAAGAGGGCATGGAGGCGATTGCGAAGCCGTGGAGCGTGGTTGACGCGGCTGACGCGAAGCCTTTGGGCGTCAAGAAGGGCGAAATCCGCTATGAAGGCGTTCGCTTCCATTACGGACGCAACAGCGGACTCATCGAGAACCTGTCGCTCACCATCAGGCCGGGCGAGAAGGTTGGCCTGGTGGGACGGTCGGGCGCGGGCAAATCCACGCTGATCAATATCCTCCTGCGCTTCCATGATCTGGAATCTGGGCGCATCCTGATCGACGGGCAGGACATCGCCCACGTCGGACAGGACAGCCTGCGCGCGCAAATCGGACTCGTGACGCAGGACACGTCGCTGCTGCACCGCTCCGTCATGGACAACATCCGTTACGGGAAGCCAGAGGCTCGGGAAGAGGACGTGATCTCCGCCGCCAAGAAGGCTCATGCCCATGAGTTCATTCTCGAGCTTCAGGATCACAAAGGCAGGCGCGGCTACGATGCGCAGGTCGGCGAGCGCGGCGTGAAGCTTTCGGGCGGCCAGCGCCAGCGCATCGCTATTGCGCGGGTGCTCTTGAAGAATGCGCCGATCCTGATCCTGGACGAGGCCACCTCGGCGCTCGATTCCGAGGTTGAGGCTGCGATCCAGGAGCAACTGTACAACCTGATGGTGAACAAAACCGTGATCGCGATCGCTCACCGGCTTTCCACGATCTCGGCGATGGACCGCCTCATCATCATGGAGAAGGGCAGCATCGTCGAGGGTGGAAACCACGAGGAGCTCTTGCGCCGTGGAGGGCTTTACGCGAGCCTATGGGCGCGGCAGTCTGGCGGCTTCCTGTTCGAGGATCACAAATCATCCGATCCGCTGGCGCCGCCGGGTCGATTTGCCGAACTGGAGGGCATCGCCGAATAGTCCGTTCCAGGCGCAGGCGGCGCCTGGGAAAGCCCCGTCGCCTTAGCCGCCGGCTAGCGAAGGAAGGGGCAAAAAACCTGGAAGCCCTCGTAGGTCGTGTAGGTCCCGGTCGTGGGATCGAAAGAGAAGTAGTTGGCGGCGCAAGCGGCCATACGCTCGTCCCAGGACGGCCCGAAGTTCGGATCGTATGGACCGAAGCTTGTGGCGCTGAGCGCGCCGGCCACAAAGCCAAGCGTGCCGCCGATCACGGCGGCAGGCAAATCCAACGGGCTGCCGTAATCGTAGCCGGGATAAAACTGCACCCTTGTTATTGCAGCGTCAGTGGGTTGCAAGGAAGCGCCAATGGAAGCTGGCATGGCGCTGGCTGCGGTCAAACTTGACAACACGGTCAAAGTGGCGGCCGCAGCAAAAAAAAGTCCGCGAGACATTACTTACTCCCTCAAACAAAACAAATACGTTGTGTAAGCTGCGGCTTGTTGTTTTCTCTGGATAACAACGCATTAAGGTTGTTTCTCCAGCATCATTACAATTAATCGTTAAATAATCTTTAATTGCGATTAGTCAGGCGCGTTTTTGGGGACGCCGGAGCTTGTTTTGCCTCATTAAGCCGAGGCCCCTACGAGCGAGGTCGGACTTCGCTCCTTTGTCTCGGGATGACGACGTACAGGACGCCACCGGCAACTAACAGACGACCAAATAGCGGAAGCGATAACTTTAGCTCCAGGCCGGGGCCGAGCAGCGCTGGGATTTCGAAGTGTTTTTAAGCGTCGCAAGAAGGGCCGTTCGCAGATCGGTTCCGGTAAACGGCTTTTGGAGGACGGGGCTGCCTGACCAGCGCGCATCGATCCCTCTTGGGCCATAACCGCTTGCGAATATGAAGGGAATGCCACGCTGATGCAAAACATCCACAAGCTGCGAAATGCTTTCGCCAGCCACATTGACATCCAAAACCGCAACATCGATGCGTGAAGTCTGAAGACCTTTCAAAGCCTTCGCTATACGGCTCGCCGAGAACGCAACCTCGCAGCCCATTTCCAGCAAATATTCCTCGATCAGCATGGCGACAAGCGTCTCATCCTCAACGATAAGAACACGGAGGCCATTCAGAGGATCGGCGATTGCATTCACGCTCATGTCCTTTTGAGAACATATGCCCAGTCCGGCACGTTCGAGAAACGCCGCGCGTGAAGAAACGTTCCAGCTTGCTCATTGAATTATTCAACGATTAGGCGGTTTCCAAACTCAGCGCCCGGATCGAAATCGGGATGATCGTGTTTGTGAGGGATTGAGCAGAGCGTTCGAGAGGAATCCCATGAAGCTTTTTGAGTGCCAGAATTGCGGGCAGCTCGTTTATTTCGAAAACACGCAGTGCGAGCGGTGCCGCTTTCCATTGGGGTTCCTCCCAGACGCGGCTATGCTGACCGCATTAAAGGCAAATGGGTCAGGCGGGTACACGCCTTTGTCCGACCCGGCGCGCAGCGTGTCCTATTGCGCGAATTTCGAGCATAACGCTTGCAATTGGCTCGTTGACGCGGGATCGGGTCCCCTCTGCCCCGCCTGCAAGCTCAACCATACGATCCCGGATCTCACTCAGCCCGAAAATCTGCGCCGGTGGCAACGCATCGAGGTGGCGAAGCATCGCCTCGTTTATAGTCTTCTCCGCCTCGGACTTCCGGTCGCCAGCAAAATCGAGCAGCCCGAAACCGGAATCGCCTTCGATTTCATGGCGCCGCTTCCCGGCGAGGATGGCCAAGGCAAGATCCTCACCGGACATGATCAACGGCGAAATCACCCTCAACGTCGTAGAAGCGGACGACGCCATTCGCGCCGAGATTCGCCAGAAAATGCACGAGCCTTACCGCACGCTTCTCGGACATTTCCGGCACGAAATCGCGCACTATTACTTCGAGCGCATCGTCAAGGACCAGCCGGAGTACGGCCTTTTCCGAAAAACTTTCGGCGACGAGACACAGGACTACGATAAAGCGCTGCAAGCTCATTATGCGAACGGCGCCCCAGCCGACTGGCAGCTTCATCACATCAGCGCCTACGCCAGTTCGCATCCCCACGAAGACTGGGCCGAGACCTTCGCCCATTATCTCCACATGGTCGACACGCTGGAGACAGCCTATGCCTTCGGCTTGAGGATCAGACCGCGCGCCGGTCAGGACGATAATCTGAAGGCGAGCATTACCTTCGATCCCTACAATCAGCCCAAGTTCGACACCCTCATCGAAGCTTGGATTCCAATGACGTTTGCGGTGAACAGCATCAACCGGAGCATGGGCATCGACGACCTTTATCCGTTCGTGATCTCGCCCGAGGTCACCGAGAAGCTCAACGTCGTCCACGACATCATCAAGAGCCATACCAAGGACGATCGCACGCTCATACAGCGCGTGGTGAGCCTGATCGCCTCGTGAGAGGGCTCTTAGATTTCTATGAACGTACCGACCTCCACCACCTGTTCGGAGGGGATGCAGAAAAAGCTCGACGCGGTCGTGGCGTTCTTGGTGAGGAAAATGAAAATGGGCTCCCGCCAGGCCGCCATCTCGGGCCGCGTCGAAGGTACGGGTATGGCCCGTCCCACGAAGTAGGAAACGCTGTCGCAATCCAGTTTGCAGCAAAGATCGACGTCCCGTTCCACAGCCCGCCTGAGCGAGCGCGGCACGTTGGGCAACTCGGCGAAGCCATAGCGTAAAGTCATGCGCACAAAGCCATGTTGAAGAGGTTCAGCCACGACACGGCGATGCCTCGGCACACGCGGGATGCGCTCCGTGAGCACCGTGAGCAGAACAACGGTGTCATGAAGGCACTTGTTGTGCTTCACGTTCAGCTTGAGGGAGGATGGAACGCGATCGGCGCGGCTCGTCAGGTAGATGGCGACGCCGGGAACGCGAGGCATCTTCGCGCATTGCATCTCTTCCCAGAATTCTTCGTAGCGGGGATTATCCCTCGCAATCCGGTCGAACAGAATGGTCCGCCCCTTGCGCCATGTGGTCATCGCCGCAAAAATCGCTCCTCCCACCAAAAGCGGGATGTAGCCGCCTTCGAATATTTTGGCGAGGTTCGCGCTGAAAAACGAAAGCATCAACAATGAAGAAGAATGCTATCACCGTTCCCGTCAGAAGCAGGCTCCAGCCCCAGATATATCGGGCGACGACCCCGACGAGAAGGGTCGTGGCGAGCATCGTCGTCGAGACGGCGACGCCATAGGCCCCGGCCAGCGAGCTCGACGTTTTGAAGGCGAGAACGAGTCCGATCACGGTGACGGCCAAGAGCCAGTTGATCTGCGGAATATAGATTTGGCTGGCCTCGGTCTTCGATGTGAACCGGATTTCCATCCGGGGCAAAAAACCAAGCAGGATCGCCTGCTGGGTCATGGTAAACGCCCCGCTGATTACGGCCTGGCTCGCGATGATCGTCGCCGTCGTTGCGAGGGCTACGGCCGGATAGAGCGCCCAGCCCGGAAACATCAAATAAAAGGGGTTCGTAACGGCCTCCGGGTGTTGAAGCACCAGAGCGCCCTGTCCAAAGTAATTCAGGAGCAGCCCCGGAAGCACGATAGAGAACCAGTCGATGCGGATGACGTCGCCGAGAAAGTGCCCTTCATCCGCATAAAGGGCTTCAGCTCCGGTGAGAACCAGGAAGACAGACCCGAGAACGTGAAAGCCGGTCCACCCGTGCTTTGTAACGAGTTCGAGGCCATACGCCGGGTTCAGAGCCTGAAGCACCTCAGGAGTTTTGAAAATATGCGGTAACCCGGCCACGCCGATCACCGCGAACCAGATGATCATGATGGGGCCGAAAAGCTTGCCGATGCGCGCCGTCCCCCGGCTCTGCAAAATGAAAAGGCCGGCGAGTATGCCGGCGGCGATGGGGACGATATACGGCTTGAAGACCGGCGTCGCGATCTCGAGCCCCTCGACGGCGCTCAAGACCGAGATGGCGGGCGTGATGATACAGTCGCCGTAGAAAAGCGCAGCGCCAACCAGGCCGACCAAGATTGCGGCCTCGCGCCATCGGTCCGCCTTCAGCGGCGTGACCGCAAGCGCTGTCAGCGCCATGATGCCGCCTTCGCCGTCATTGGTGGCTCGCATGACGACAAGCACATATTTGATCGAAACGACGATGATGAGCGCCCAGAAGACCAGCGACATGCAACCAAAGACGAGAGGGCGAAGCGCCTCGACATCGCCCGCCGCATGTAGCGCCTCCTTATAGGCATAGAGCGGGCTTGTGCCGATGTCGCCGAAAACGACACCAAGCGCGCCAATGAGCGCCGCCTGCCGCAGCGTCGGCTTCTCGGTCCCGATTATGGTCGCGCTTGTCGTCATGGAGCCGCCGGATGTGTACCCATCGCCTTACGCGACGCTGAATTACGGAACACAATGCGGCCTTCCTTCGATCCGCATTCGAGCTAGCCGCCGCGTCCCGTCAACTTCAGGCATTTTACCGTTTTCCGCCGGTCCGCGATACGCGGTTTGAGCCTGTTCGCCGATGCGTCACCCGGCAGGCTGAAAGTGAGCAAGAAGTTTTCCCGGATTGAGGATGCCGCGCGGATCGAAGACGGCCTTGATCGCGCGCATCGACGCAAGTTCGAATGGGGTTTTCACGGTTTCGAGCGCCGCCGCCTTCATGCGGCCAATCCCGTGCTCCGCGCTGATCGAGCCGCCATATCGCAGCACGATGCCATGGACGAGGGAAGCGACCTCCTCCCATCTGGCGAGGAAGGCGGCACTATCCGCGCCCTTCGGCTGCGATATGTTGAAGTGAATATTGCCGTCGCCATAATGGCCGAAAGGAACCGGGCGAGCGCCGGGAATGAGCGCGGTCACGGCTGCGCTCGCCTCCTCGATGAAGCGCGGAATTTCGGAGACCGGCGCCGACACGTCGTGCTTGATGCTGCCGCCTTCGTATTTCTGCACCTCGGATGCCGCTTCCCGCAGGCCCCAGAACGCTTTGGCCTGTGCCTGAGAGGCTGCAACGGCGGCATCCGCGACGATGCCTTTCCCGGCAGCGTCTTCCAGAATGGACAGGGCCGCACGCTCGGCGAGGCCATCCGCCAATGGAGAGGAGACTTCCAGCAGCGCATACCAGGGATAGCGTCCAGCCAGCGGATCGCGGTGTTGCGGGAGATGCGTGAGGCAGAAAATCGAGAAGAACGCGCGGGATGAGTTCGAAGGCTGTCAGAAGCGGGCCAGCTTTTGCGAAGGCGCTGGAAAAAAGAGAAGCCGTGGATTCAAGGCTCGGCAGGCCCGCGAAAACGGTCGCCACCTCAGCTGGCCGGGGAAAGAGTTTTAGCGTCGCTGCGGTGATAACGCCGAGCGTACCCTCGGAGCCGACAAGCAGGCTTTTGAGGTCATAGCCCGTATTGTCTTTTCGAAGCGTCTTGAGGCCGTTCCACACGTGGCCGCCGGGAAAGACCGTTTCAAGGCCGAGCACGAGATCGCGCGTATTCCCATAGCGAAGGACGTGCACGCCGCCGGCGTTTGTCGCGATGTTGCCGCCGATCTCGCACGTGCCCTCCGAGGCAAGGCTAAGCGGAAACAACCGATCCGCTGCGGTAGCAGCCTCCTGAACGGATTGCAGCGTTGCGCCCGCCTCAGCCGTCAGGGTGTTTCCGGCGGGATCGACGGCGCGGATCGCCTTCATGCGGTTGAGGCTCAACACAACTTCGCCGCCAGACTCGAAAGGGATCTGACCGCCGACGAGCCCGGTATTGCCGCCCTGGGGCACGAGCGCGATGCGTTCCTCGTGAGCGAGCTTGAGGATCGCGCTGACCTCAGACACCGTTTGAGGCCGAAGCACCAAGGGCGTGCGGCCGTGATAGAGGCCACGCCATTCGTTGAGGTAGGGTTCGGTATCCTCCCGGGCTGTCAGCGCGCCCTTGTCGCCCACGATGGCCGCAAAACGCGACAGGACTTCCGGCGTAGGGACTTTCAGATCGGGGCGCATGCGTGGGAGCCTTTCAGCCTTCGGCCTCCAGCGCCTCGAAGCGCTGCAAAAAAGCTGCTTGCGCGGCCGAAGTCTCCATCGGCTCCAAGTGCACGACGCTTTCCGGAAGCGGGATGGACAAAGCGAAGGGATCGCCGAAACAGACCTTCGCATCTGTCACGGAAAAACCGGCGAGTTGGGTCGCCTCGTAATAAGCGGCGAGTTTGTCGGCCTTCTTGATGGTTTGCGCCACGCCCGGAGGCAGAAGAGGCGGAAGCCCGAAGCGGATGTGGATGGCCCGCTGGATGCGGTCCTCAAAGGATTTATAGCTCGTCCCCATCAGCGCCTTGAAGGGGCTGATCAAATCGCCGACGACATACTCCGGCGCATCGTGAAGGAGGGCGGCGAGACGGAATTTCGCGTTGAGGTTCGGCTTCAGGGCCGAGGCGATGGCTTCCGCCACAATGCAATGCTGCGCAACCGTGAACGCATGCGGCCCCTTCGTCTGCCCGTTCCAGCGCGCCAGGCGCGCCAAGCCGTGCGCGATGTCGCAAATCTCGATATCGAAGGGCGATGGGTCGAGAAGGTCCAGGCGGCGGCCCGAGAGCATGCGCTGCCAGACCCGCGCAGGCAGAGGTGTCTCAATCGGCGCATTCATGGTCGGCTCCCTCGATTCGTGCCCTTTCTTTTATGCCAGAAGTTGAGGATGCGCCAAAGCTGCACATGCATCGTGCCGATGACAGGAGGTGAGGTGGTCGTTGACGAGACCGCAAGCCTGCATAAGGGAGTAGGTCGTGGTAGGGCCGCAAAAACGGAAGCCGCGCGCCTTGAGATCCTTAGCGATGGTTCGGCTCAGCGGCGTTTGGGGCGGGATCTCGGCCATGCTGGCGAAACGGTTCTGGATGGCCTCGCCGTTCACGAAGCTCCAGAAAAAGCCAGCCAGCGTTTGGCTTTTCGCCAGATCGAGGTAAGCGCGCGCATTGGCGATGGCCGCTTCGATCTTGCCGCGATGCCGGATAATGCCCGCATCGGCGAGCAGCTCCGCGACTTTCCGTTCGTCGTAATGCGCGATCTTCTCAGGCTCGAACCCGTCGAAGGCCCTGCGGAAATTCTCGCGTTTTCGAAGGATCGTGAGCCAGGACAAGCCGGACTGGAAACCCTCCAGGATCAGCTTCTCGAAGAACTCGGCGTCTCGCGTTTTCGGAACGCCCCACTCCTCGTCATGGTAGTGGATGTAAAGCGCGTCGCTGCGCGCCCATGGGCAGCGGTTGAGGCCATCGCTACCGCTTGCGCTCAATGCGCGGCTCCCGCCGGCTCAGGATCGAGTGAATAGCTGGCCCAGGCTGGCGCGGCGAATTCAACCGCAACACTGCCCGCCGTAAAAGTCTGGCCCTTCTTCAACGCTTCCTTCACGCGATCCACGCGCGCCAGCGCGATTCCTTGCCGGCCTGCGACCGAGCCGAGCCTTCCCACCGCAACGCCGCCCGCGAGGATATCCGCCCCGCCACTCGGCAAAGGCTGCTCCGCCGACGCGGCCAGCACCCGCGTTCTCGCGGTGCCTCGATGCTGCATTCGAGACACGACTTCCTGCCCCACAAAGCAGCCTTTCTTGAAGCTGACCCCATGAAGGAGGTCCAAGCACGCCTCGTGCGGGAAGGCGTCGCCATAGGCGTAGTCCTTGCCGCCTTCGGGGACCGCAAACGCGATGCGCATGGCTTCGTAATCGGCAAAGCTCGCTGAAAACTCCGGTTGATGGGATCCAAGAACCAGCAAACGAAACCCCAGGGCGGGCAGGCGAGGATCGGGATAAATAACCGGCGCGTTCGCCTCGGCCCACTCCGGCGCCCCCTCGCCCCAGGCCGCGCCAACCCGCCAGCGATCCGAGACGTCCGCAATCGTCACCTTGGCGCGCAGCCGGTAAAGCGCGAGGCGCTTGGTAAGGTTTGCGGCGAGTTCGCTCGAGCAATCGACAAGAAAGGCATCGCCGGCAGAGACGACGAAGAAATCGAAAAGGATTTTGCCCTGCGGCGATAGGAGTGCGGTGAAACGCCCCTCCCTTTCAGCCAAGCCTTCAACATCGTTGGTGACGAGGCCCTGAAGAAAGCTCAAACGATCTTCGCCTACGATCTCCAATACGCTTCTGTCGGGGAGAAGTGCAGCGCCAGCGTTCATCGTCTTGCGCTCCGATCAGGATAAGACATTGTATCTCTTCATCCAGGCTTCCATTCTCTGCCAAGCATCTTCTGCCGCTCTCCTTCCGGTAGCTTGGCCGGTAGTCCGCATGAAAACCATGCGGGGCGCCTGGATAGATTTTGATTTCCGCTGTCTTGCCCGCCGCTTTCAGAGCGTCCTTCATCGTCTCAACCTGCGAGACCGGGATGCCTTGATCCGCTTCGCCGTAAAGTCCGAGCACAGGCGCTTTCATGTCCGGCGCGAGTTGGACCGGGCTTTTGGGCCAGACCGGATTTTGCGGATCGACGAGCGAGCCATAGAAAGCGACGCCTGCTTTCAGGAGGTTGCTGTGGGCAGCGTAGACCCACACCGTTCGTCCGCCCCGGCAAAAACCGATGATCCCAAGCCTCGAAGTGTCGCCGCCTTGAGACTTCGCCCAGGCTACGGTGGCGTCCAAATCCGCCACAAGCTCGGCATCGGGCTTCGCGTTCACGATGGGCATCAGTTCGTTGAAGTCGGTGATTTTCGTCAGGTCGACGCCCTTGCGGAAATAGTAATCCGGCGCAATCGCGAAGGCGCCGAGCTTGGCGAGCCGCCGGACGACATCCTTGATGTATTCATGAAGGCCGAACACCTCCATCGCCACGAGAATGACCGGAGGATTGCTGACGCCGTCAGGCTTTGCGAAATAGACCGGCATCTCCCCGCCGGAGACCGCAATTTTGGCGTCTCCCACGGTAAGGCCAACGGCATCAGTCTTGATCACATCCGCGCAAACGGGGCCTGCTGCGAGCGTGTACCCGGCCGCCGTCGCCGCTGCCGCCGTCATGAACTCTCGCCGTGAAAGCGGGGCGGCTTTCGTCATACCTTCGATGTCGGATGTCACAATCTCAAGCCTCGGGGATTTGGGTGCTCAAAATACGGCCCGACCCTATCCCCGATGGCTTACCGATGCCAGAACGCCTGTATCAAACTTTGGAGAGCGTTGGGCTTCGCCTCGGCGGTGACTTTGCGCCGCTTGAGGTGCGTGCGCCATCCTCCGTCAGCATTCTTTTGGCTTTTCGTATCAAGGTTCGCAGGGGTTTCCTGTTTCGATTTTTCAGCGGCTTTGCTCGGTATGCGCGAGAGCCGCCTCATCCGTCTTTGCCGGCGTCTTCTCATCCGAGCTTGCGACAGCCGTCTGGCTCTGTCTTCACCGGTGTCTTCTCATCCGGCTTGTCTTCGATCTTCGCAACGGCGCCGCTCGCCGGCACGACGTGCACGATGCGGTATCCCCTCTTTTTCAACTCACGCAAAAGAACCGGCAGGGCTTTAGCCGTCCTGTCGTGAATATCATGAAGGAGCAAAATTCCTTTCTTCTTGGCTTCGAGGCGGCTCAACGACAGAGCTGTCACCTTCTCGGCCGTGATGAACGTCCAGTCGCTGCCGTGGACGTCAGAGCTCCAGATGCTTAAGCCTAAATGCTCCGCACGTTCTTCGGCCCCGCCTGAGGCATCGAAATAGGGAAAACGAAAGAAAGGAGCGACCGCGTTCTTGTCGCCAAGAGCCTGCGCTGCGGAGGCGAGCCCGTCGGAGATCTCCTTTTGAGCCTTGTCCGCCGGCATATGGTTGAGATGCGCATGATGCTCGGTATGCGTTCCGATCGTGTGGCCTTCGCGATAGGCTCGCTGCAGGGTGGCAGGATGAGCTCTCGCCATTTCGCCCACGACAAAAAACGTAGCCTTGACGCATTCCGCGGCAAGCTCATCCAGAACTTTATCGGTGTGCGGCGGAATCGGTCCATCGTCGAAGGTGAGAACCACCTCGTGATCCTCAAGAGGCAGGGACTGCTTGTATTGAATCGTGCCGAGCCGCTTGAACTCGGCGGGATCGAGTGTGATCACCCGGCTTGTGCCGAGCGCGTCCGGGTTCCCTGCGCATTCGCCGGCTATTGCCGCGCTAGAGAAGGACAAAAAGGCTAATATGCCTGCGGCCATGAACCGGCAATGCATCAAGAATCCCCACTTCGAATGGATGAGAAGCGCCCGAATCGATCGCTCCCTGCCTCTATATCAAGGCGTATTGCGCCGATCCAAAATCTTATTCCCCCCTTGCCTCAAATTAAGCGGCGCAGAGTCAAAAATGGCACAAAAGCGTCAACTCAGCCCGGTTTGGCGTAATCATACCACATTTCGGCCCTCTCCGTAATTGCCTGACTGAATCGGTTATTTAATCTGGTCGGACACCATGCCCCTGCTACGAACATTACACTATGGATTCTTACTGGCCGGTTGCTCCATCGCGCTCTTTGGAGCTGGATGCGCTGGGACAGCGCCCGGACTGAGCGACACCGTCGAGGGATCCTTTATCCGCGCGGCCCAGACCTGGGACCTCAATCACGATGGCAAGATCACATGCGACGAGTGGCGCACCTATGCGGCGTCGCTCTTCAAGGAAGTCGACACCAATCACGATGGAAAGCTAACGCGCGAAGAGTTCGCCAAGCTTACGAAAATCGACAGACTCTTCGAAGCCGCCAACTTCGACTATTACGACGTGAACAAGCAGGGCTTTGTCACCCAGGCTGACTTTGTGGACCGCCCCAACCCAGCCTTCACAACGCTCGACAAAGACAACACCTGCGTGCTGAGCTCGTATCAGCTTCGGGCGGCTACCTCGGGCGAGGAGTCAAAGAAAAAAGAGAACCCCGGAATTCCGGGGTCACGATAGCGCCCGAAGGTCAGCCAGCCGGGTTTACGGCCATTTGACGACCGGCGGCATCGAGGACAGGATCGAATTGACGTTTCCACCTGTCTTCAGCCCGAAAACGGTGCCCCGGTCATAGAGAAGGTTGAATTCGACATAGCGGCCGCGCCGGACGAGTTGCTCCTCGCGGTCCGCTTCGGTCCAAGGTGTGTTCATGTTCCGGCGCACAAGCTTGGCGTAAATGCCCAGGAAGGCGCGGCCGACATCCTGGGTGAAGGCGAAGTCCGCGTTCCAGTCTCCGGAATTATGATAGTCGTAAAAGATTCCGCCCACGCCCCGAGGCCTCGCGGCGATGCGGAAGATAGAAATACTCGTCGCACCAGGCTTTGTACTTGGCGTAGTCGGCAACGGGGTGCTTCTCGCAAGCGCTCTTAAGTTTCGCATGAAAGTCGAGCGTATCCTGCTCGCCATCCCTGCGCCTGCGCTCCAGCATCGGCGTCAAGTCCGAGCCGCCGCCGAACCACCATTTGGTTGTCACGATGAACCGGGTGTTCATGTGAACGGTGGGCACGTTCGGATTGAGCGGATGAGCGATCAGCGAGATCCCGGAAGCCCAAAAACCTGCATTCTCCTCCGCGCCAGGAATTTGAGACCTGAACTCCGGCGCAAATTCACCGTAAACGGTAGAGACATGGACGCCGACCTTCTCGAACACGCGTCCATGCAGGATGGCCATCGTGCCCCCGCCCCCATCCGCTCCGGTGTGGTCGGCGCGGTTCCACGGCTTTCGAACGAAGCGGCCAGCGGGCAAGGACGACGAGGACCCGTTTTTCGCCTCGTCTTCGATCCGTTCGAACTCCGCACAGATGTCGTTGCGGAGCGACGAGAACCAAACACGCGCCTTCGATTTTTCGAGATTGAAGGGTTCTGCGTGCTCAGATTGCGAGGCTCGTATGCGCGCAGCGCTGGATGTCGACATGGCCACTCCGCCGCAGAACTAGGTGAGAGGGGGAAAACCCCCTGTTTGTCTAAGGGCTTCTCCTAGCACCATTGCCAGCGAGACGGCAACATTCAAGGAGCGCAGATCGGGACGCATCGGAATACGGACCCTGAGGTCAACAGAAGCATGAACCTCCTCAGGAACGCCCGCACTCTCGCGTCCGGCAAGAATAACGTCGTTATTTTTGAACACGATATCGTGATAGGCGGTGTCGGCGCGGGTCGTCAGCAGGACCAGCCGCCGGCTGCTTCTTTCTATTTCCTGCTTAAAATCCGCAAAGGCGCCGTGGCGCCTGAGGTCGACCTTATCGAAGTAATCGAGAGCGGCGCGTCTCAACGCCCGCGATGAGATATCGAAACCGGCCGGCCCGATGATGTCGACTGCGACGTTAAGACATGCCGCGAGTCTCAATATGGCGCCCGTATTTTGAGCAATGTCAGGCTGATATAGTGCTATACGCATCGCGAAAGGGCTTTCGCCAAAGGGATGAGGGCTAAATTGCGCCATAGACACATCCAACCGTTCGGATGCATAAGAATACGATTTTTCGCACCCGCAAAAACCTCCTACAAGGTAACTCGCATGGCCACAACATACGACAGTGATCAAGGCGATGTTTCGCGCCGTGATTTCATCTACATCGCCGCAACGGCGTTTGCGGCGATCGGAGCTGCGGCGGCGCTCTGGCCACTCATCGATCAGATGAATCCGGACGCGTCGGCATTGTCGCTCGCATCGACCGACGTGGACCTGGCGCCCGTCGGCGTCGGGCAGGCCATAACCGTCCTCTGGCGCGGCAAGCCGATTTTCATCCGTCACCGGACGCCGGAAGAGATCAAAATGGCGCAGGACGTCAAGGTGGCAGATCTGAAAGATCCTTATGCGGATGTCATGGGCGCTCCTTCAGGCTTGCCTGCGACTGACGCGAACCGGACGAAGCCCGGCAAGGAAAGCTGGCTCATCATGATCGGCATCTGCACTCATCTTGGCTGCATCCCAAAGGGCCAGGCGCCCGGCGACGAGCGGGGTCCCTATGGTGGCTGGTTCTGTCCATGCCACGGTTCAATGTACGATACGTCGGGACGCATCCGTCAGGGGCCCGCGCCGCGTAACCTTGAAATACCGCCGTATGATTTCGCGACGGACACCAAGATCAAGATCGGCTAAGCCTCCGGCATCCTGAGAGAATTGCTCCATGTCTCATGCTTCGACATACGAACCGAAAACGGCTGTCACGCGATGGCTCGATTCCCGTCTGCCAATCATCCGCTTCGCGGCGGATTTCATGGTGTTCCCGACCCCGCGGAACCTGAACTACATCTGGACGTTCGGCGCGATCCTGACCTTTTTCCTGGTCATGCAGATCATAACCGGCGTCATCGTTGCGATGCATTACACGCCCAACACGGCGCTCGCATTCGACTCGATCGAAAAGATGATGCGCGACGTGAACTATGGCTGGCTCATTCGCTACACGCACATGGTCGGCGCGTCGCTGTTCTTCCTGGCCGCCTATATCCACCTCTTCCGCGGCCTCTATTACGGGTCCTACAAGGCTCCGCGCGAGGTGCTTTGGATGATCGGCGTCGCCATCCTCATCGTGATGATTGCGACGGCGTTCATGGGATATTCGCTGGTCTGGGGCCAAATGAGCTTCTGGGCCGTGACGGTGATCACGAACCTCTTCTCCTCATTCGACTCGATCATTCCGGGTCTTGGCACCGCAATCGTGCAATGGATATGGGGCGGCTTCGCGGTCGACAATGCGACGCTCAACCGTCTCTTTAGCCTCCATTATCTCTTGCCCTTCGTCATTGTGGCCCTCGTCGCCCTCCATATCTGGGCGCTCCATATTCCCGGAAGCAACAACCCCGCCGGAGTCGAAGTCCGCAATCAAGAAAAGGAGACGCTTCCTTTCCATCCGTACTTCACGACGAAGGACGCGCTGGCGATGGTCGTTTTCGGCATGCTCTTCGCCTACTTCGTGTTCTACGTGCCGAACTACCTGGGCGATGCGGTGAACTATGTACCCGCCAATCAGCTGGTGACACCCCCGCACATCGTACCCGAATGGTATTTCCTGCCGTTCTACGCGATCCTGCGGGCGATCCCGTCCAAGCTTGGCGGCGTCCTTCTGATGTTCTCGGCGCTCGTCGTGCTCTTCTTCGTGCCGTGGCTCGATACATCCCGCGTAAAGTCGACGACCTACCGTCCAATCTATCGCTGGTTCTTCCTGGCATTGGTGATCGATGTCCTTGCGCTCGGGTTACCTGGGCGCGATCCCTCCGGAAGGCAACGCTGTGATCGCGGCCAGGCTCTTCACGCTGTACTACTTTGCGCACTTCCTTGTGGTGATGCCGATTGTCGGCTTGATCGAGACCCCGAGGCCGATGCCTTCCACAATATCTGAAACCTTCACGCATAAGGCTAAGGATTCAGGCCAAGACATCCGCGCGGTACCGGCCGAGTAGGAGAGGACAATGATCACAATAAAAACCACTCTCGCCCGGCGGTCCCTCAGGGCTCTCGCGGCCGGAACCATGTTCTCACTGGTTGCAATCGCAGCAGCGGCGGCGGCTGAGCAACCTGCTGCGGCCGAAAAGCCGGCGGCGGCTCCGGCGTCAGAACCCGCGGCGGCGGCCGAAAAACCGGCGGCGGCTCCAGCTTCAGAGCCGGCGGCGCCCCACGCGGAACACTACCAGATCCCTCGCCAGGATTGGACCTTTGGCGGCCTCTTCGGTTATTTCGACGAACAGCAACTGAGGCGCGGCTACAAGATCTACAAGAACGTATGTGCGAACTGCCACAACATGCGCTTCCTGGCCTACCGAAATCTCGGAGAACCGGGCGGTCCAAACTTCTCCAAGGAGGAAGTCGCAGCGCTGGCGGCCGAGATTCAGGTGCAAGACGGGTATAACGATCAAGGCGAACCCATCATGCGCCCGGGCAAGCCGTCGGACTACTTCCAGTGGCATTTCAAGAATGAGAAAGAGGCTGGCGCCGCGTTCAACGGAGCTGCGCCACCAGATCTGTCTGTGATGGCGAAAGCCCGCACTGTCGAGCGCGAAATTGCCTGGTACACTTTCCCCTTCCTTATGCTGAAGGATCTGTTCACCCAATATCAGGAGCAGGGGCCGGACTACCTTTACGCGCTTCTAACGGGTTACGTTGATCCGCCTGCAGGCTTCAAGCTCAACGCGGGCTCCAACTACAACAGGGCCTTCCCTGGACACCAGATCGCCATGCCGCAGCCTTTGACCGATGGCGCCGTGGACTACGAGGATGGCACGCCGAATACCCTGGATCAGGAATCCAAGGATGTCGTGTCGTTCCTTGCTTGGGCGGCGGAGCCACATCTGGTTGAACGCAAGAAACTCGGAATCCTGGTGCTTGCGTATCTCGCCGCGCTGGCAGGTCTGCTCTTTGTTGCGAAGAAGACCTTGTGGCGCAACGTCGAGCACTGACGCCGCGTCAATCTTCATGATTCTTGTAAATGGCCGGGCATTGACCCGGCCATTTCGTTTTGCGCGCTGCGGGCGTCGTTAAAGTGAATAACCACAGCAAGGAAAACTATGCCGGGATTGTGGTAAGCGGCTTTCTCGCCGAGACGATCAAATAAGCCTTGCAGGTCATTCGAAAATAGCGGGCGATCCCGGCGCTGAACGCGGACATTAAAAGGGACTGTCCAAGCGGCATTCGCCCCCGTCGGCGTTCGGCCGCCGGCCATCGCACGAGGTGCCGGCGGAAGCCGTTGAGGCAACGGTCCGTCGCGTCTTCCACCTCGACACTGTCGAAACCGGCGGCTTCGAGCGTGGCCCTATACTCAGTAATGTTCTGAACGAAGTTTGCGGGCGGGACCTGACCGAAATCTCCAATCGGCTTGAGAAATCCGCGAAAGAGCATGTCGGTCAGCACCAGGGAGCCTCCGGGTTTCAGAACGCGCAGCGCCTCGCGCAGAAACCGCTCGCGGGTATTGAAGTGGAAAGCGGCCTCGACGCACATCACGGCGTCAAACTGATTGTCGGGAAAGGCAAGCTGCGCCGCATCCATAAGAAGGAAAGCGCAACCGGGCGCCCGCTCTCGTGCGGCGGCAAGCTGGACTTCCGAGATGTTGATGCCGGTGACCTTATCCGCTGCATAATAGCGCAGCAGGCGGCGAGTTGAAGCTCCTGGCCCGCAGGCCACGTCGAGGATGCGCCCCGCCCTATTGGAAATCCTGCCAACGAGTTCGTCCACGAGCGCCTCGCTCGCTTCTCGTTGCGATCTCGCGCCGCCTTCCCAATAGCCGAAGTTATAAAATCCGCTGTCCTCGAAATACCGCCTGTAGTTCGCACTGATCAGGGCGCGGTCGTACATTCGGATCATGCGTTCGCGTGAATTCATATCGGCTCGTGGAGTTAGCTGAGTTTCGGATGAAACCGCGTCCCCTGTCACAGGTTTCGCGTTGCCTTCTTGGAAAGTTGCTCAGGCGGCGCTCGCAGCGCGCTTTTGCCTGCGCCGCGCAGCGGAAGATGGAATACGAAGAGCCTCTCGATACTTCGCGACGGTGCGCCGCGCGATATCGATGCCGTCTGCCTTGAGCAGCGTCACGATCCGGTCGTCGGATAGAATTTCCGCGGGCGACTCATTTGATATGAATTCCTTGATGCGATCCCTGACCGCCTCGGAGGAGTGAGCGTCGACGGAAGCGCAGGATGCTGAAATCGCCGAAGTAAAAAAGTACTTCATCTCAAAGATGCCGCGCGGCGTCGCGATCGCTTTGTTTGACGTGACACGGCTCACTGTCGATTCATGCATCCCGATCTTCGCGGCGATCTGCCGCAGGTTCAACGGCTTCAAGTGGCGCACGCCATGATCGAAGAACGCGGACTGCTCCTCGACCACAGCCGTCGCGACCTTCAGGATTGTCGTCAGCCGCTGTTCAAGACTTTTCACGAGCCAATTCGCCGAACTGAGCCGGTCGCCGAGATAGTTTCGGTCGGCGTTCGACCGGCACCGTGCTTTCAAGCTTGCATAATAGGCGCGATCGACGGCGAGCGACGGCGCGGCGCCAGGATTAAGTTCCGCGCGCCACTCCCCGTCCGGTCCTCGCCTCACGATGACGTCGGGAACAAGCGTCTCAATTTCCACGCGATCGAACGACCTGCCTGGCCTTGGGTTGAGCTGGCGCAGTTCAGAGATCATTTCGCGGAGATCTTCCGCGTCCACGCCGCACACCTTCTTCAGGCGCTGGAAGTCGCACGCGGCGATCAGATCGAGATTCGAAAGAAGGCGTTCCATAAAGGGGTCGTAGCGGTTCTTCTCCTTCAGCTGTAACGCCATGCACTCCGCGAGGTCACGGGCGCAAATTCCTGGCGGATCGAAGGTCTGGAGCGTGGCGAGCACGCGTTCGATCTCCTCCAGGCTCGTTGACAGCGAAGCGGCCACATCTTCAAGCGGGCTGCGGACATAGCCGTCAATGTCGACAAGATCGGCCAGATAGCGGGCAATCAGACGGTCATGGGCGGAGGTAAAGGCAAGCTGAGCCTGTTCGTTCAGGTGATCCGCAAGAGACTTCGTGCTCGCGACTGTCGCAAAGGGATCGAAATCATCGCCCGAGGGGAGGTTCGAACCACCTGCCGATGACCATTCTACAGCGGCGGAAGCGGAAGCCGGTTCGCCTTCATAGAGGCGATCGCCCGGCGTTTCCGGCTCCCAATCCGTGGTGATCTCTATTTCGCTCGAGTCGCGGGCATCGAAGGCCGGAATGTCTGCTTCACCGTTCGCGCTCGCCGCCATTTCGGGAAGCGCTTCCGGCGCGCCTTCGTTATCGGGACGCTCTTCGACAGACAGGAGAGGATTTTCGCGAACTTCGTTCTCGATGTAGGACTGAAGCTCGATAGCGGAAAGCTGCAGAAGCTTAATGGCTTGCCGCAATTGCGGCGTTATGACGATCTTCTGGGTTTGCCGTGTCTCGAGCCTTAGTTGGAGCACATTGAACCACCGGAGTTGCGAACGCTGGACGCGGCCGTCACCGGGAGAACATATCGCCCAGGTAGACGCGCTTCACCTCCTCGTTCGCGACGACCTCGGCTGGAGTGCCCTCTGTCAGCACACGACCATCATAGATGATATATGCCCGGTCGATTAAGTCCAGAGTTTCGCGCACGTTGTGATCTGTGATGAGTACGCCGATCCCCCGATCGGTTAAATGTCGCACCAAAGTTCTAATATCGCCGATGGCGATAGGATCAATCCCCGCAAAAGGTTCGTCGAGCAGCATGTAGGCGGGGCGGCTCGCCAGAGCGCGCGCAATCTCGCAACGCCGGCGCTCGCCGCCAGACAGCGCAATGGAGGGCTGTTTGCGCAGGCGTCCGATCTTGAACTCTTCCAGAAGCTCGTCGAGGCGGCGCTTGCGCTCCTTTTTGTTGGGCTCGGTGACCTGGAGGACGGCCATGATATTGTCTTCAACCGATAGGCCGCGAAAAATTGACGCCTCTTGCGGAAGATAGCCAATTCCCAGCCGGGCGCGCCGGTACATGGGAAGCTTCGTGACATCGTAGCCGTCGATAAAGACAGAGCCTTCGTCCGGCTTGATCAGGCCGGTTATCATGTAGAAAACCGTCGTCTTGCCCGCTCCATTCGGGCCGAGAAGGCCAACAGACTCACCCCGCTTCAAGTTGATGCTGACGCCCTTGACGACTGTCCGCTTCTTGAAGGTCTTCTTAACCCGATCGACAACGAGTTGCTCTTGCGCGTCAAACGCCCGTCGCGGATCGGCATAGGTCTCAGGGATAGGCTGTATGCGGGGGCGCGGCTCGGGCCGTCGCAGCGGGGGGCCGGGTTGACGTTTATCGAGTAGAACCATGAACCTCTGACCAACCCGCTCTAAAGACCTTAATGATTTTGCGTCTGCCAGCCGGACCCGGAAGACGGTTTCTGTGCCTCCGCAGCCGAATCCGTGTCCTTCTTCTTGGCGCCGGTCAGCGGGTTAACGACGCTTTTGGCGTCATCCTGCGTCAGAATGGCCCGAACACGCCCATGCTCTGGAATAACGGTCGCGCGGCCGGTGGCAAGGTCGATTTCGATTTGCTTGCCTTTCACCACACTTTTCTTCTGGGTCAGGATCACTTCCTTCCCTGTCATGATAATTTTTTGGCCCTTCACGTCGTACATGACGTCGTCGCCCGTTGCTTCCTCGTCATCGACCTTGCTCGTGACAATCACCTTGCCTCCGGTCGCGTGAACAAACTTGATCTGTCCACTCGATAGGGGATCGGCAGGCGCATCGGCGTTTGTGCTTGCCGCCTTTGTGGTCTTTGCAGCTTTCGGCGCCGCTTGCGCGCCGCTGTGCTCCTGAGGAGTGGCATCCGCCGATTTGTCGTAGGTGACCTCCAGGCGAGGAGCGCGAAGGTTATAATCGCCCTGCGTCGCCGAAACATTGCCGCTAAAAATCGCGACATGCTTCTTGTCGTCGACTTCCAAGCGGTCGGATTCGATATCGATGGGCTTCTTGGAATTTGCGCCGCCGAGGCCGTTGAATCCTGAAACAGGGGTTTGAGCCGCGTGATTGGCCAGGCAGCGCCAAGAGAGCAACGGCCATCAGAACGGCTGCCGCCTCTGCCTGCCGCCTCAACTTCCCCCCTTGCCGACATAGCGCCATCCCAAGAGTGCTCCGCGATTAATTCGCCGGGGCGGCTCCGACCGCCCAGCCAGCAGCTGAAGAAGGCTGCGTTTCAGAGCGCCCGGAAGCAGCCTCCTCGGCCTGCCGCTCCACATGCGTCCTGACGTTGCCCTCGAAAATCGCCCGCTGCTCGCCCCAGAACATCGTCATACTCTCCGCGTGAATCGTGCTCTCATGAAGGCGAACGATGACGGGCGTTTTCGAGATCACGGTCTGCCGTTTGATGAATGCGGTCGCCGTTTGAAAGGTGGCGGTCATGTCAGGCTCACGCTTGACGACGACGCCATTATTGAACGTCATCTGATCCGCCTTGTTGTTGTGAAGGCCGTTCGGCGCGGTCAGCGTTGTGATCTTGCCATCCTGTCCGGTCATACGGCCGCGAACATTATCAAGATACATCTCCTCGGCGTCCTTCGACGCTTGCGTCGCCGAGTTTGCCAGGAAGTCGTAGGGCTCATTCCTTTCGTTCACACCTCGGACGTGCGGGTCCAGCATCTTCAGCGACCCGGCCTCCAAGGTAACGGTGCGAACGGACGCCGTGCCGCGGCCGTTATCGATCGAGACTTTGAAAAGCGAGGGAAGCAAATAGAGGCTGAGAATTGCCGCCGCCGCTGTGGGAAGGAGCGCCTTGAGCACGCGGACCCGCACACTGTGGCGCTTGGCGATATGGAATTCACGGGCCCGGGCCGAATCTTCGCCGCGCGCCCGCGCCTCCCCTGGCCGCCGATCGAGCGGCGCGCTGTTCCCTCCAAAGGGCGTAGTCGCAAATGCCATGCCGTTTCGCTTTTCGCCTGCTCGCGCGTCTCAACCGCTAATGGTTGAAGACGTCCGAGTCGTCATACCACCCTTTCAGATCGAGTTCAGCCCGATAGGGAAGGAAGGAGAAGCAGGCGTGAGCAAGCTCTTCACGCCCTTCGCGCTTAAGAAGTGTGTCGAGTTTGTTCTTTAACGCGTGAAGATGGAGAACATCCGAGGCGGCATAGCTCAGCTGTTCCGGCGTCAGCACAGCCTGGCCCCAGTCCGAAGTCTGCTGCTGCTTTGAGATTTCCACGCCAAGCAACTCGCGGCACAAATCCTTCAAACCGTGACGATCCGTAAAAGTGCGGACAAGCTTCGCGGCGATTTTGGTGCAGTAAACCGGGCGTGTCGTCACCCCGAGATAATGCTGGAGAACAGCGATATCGAATTGCCCAAAGTGGAAAATCTTAAGAACCTGCGGATTGGTCAAAAGCTCCCTCAGATTTGGAGCATCGTAGCGCCCTTTCTCGAACTGTACGAGATGCGCGTTTCCATCACCCGAGGAAAGCTGCACAACGCAAAGCCGGTCGCGATGGGGGTTCAATCCGAGGGTTTCGGTATCGATCGCCACTGCGCCGCCAAAATCAAGGTCCGGCGGCAGATCGTTCTTATAAACGGATACGGTCATTTGCGCTGCAATTCACGCCCATTGAATGAAAGTCCAAGTTGAGGGAGCACAAAGGCGAGGCTCACGCAACCTTTAGATTTCGCGATGTGGGCTCGGTAACCGCAACATTCACAATCAAGGTGTCGAAGCTTCGGATGCGATCTGGTTCTCTTCGAGCCGCATGCAAAGGACCTCGCGCTTTCATCCGAGACGTCAATGGCGATCCAATCGCCGCCGACGGGAAATACCGACAACGCGGTTGCATCACCTCACGCCGCAAAAGCCGATGGACTTGCGGGAGTCACTAATCAGCTTTGGGCAATGCGGTTTGCGCGCCCTGAGAGCCTTGCGCAGTTCTGATCCGGGCCATCTCCGAGGCCACCCAGCACAACACATGGCCTAAAGCCTCCATAGGGGGCATGCCAAGGCCGAGAGCCTCCTCAAAGCCGATAATCAGATGTGAATGCAGCGCCTCTTCAGCGTTACCTTGACGGAAATCATCTGGTTGACGCGGGAAAAGATTATCCATTTCGGGAATCGCTAACTGTATATTGGGATTCAATAGCATTGGCAGAATTCCTGCTTTTATGCCTTGTGCTTAAGCTCACGCTGGTATAGTGCAGCGATAATGGTCAATTTATTCCTAAAGGGGATAAGTTTTTTCTGATTTTCAGAAAAATTCCACAACTTGAGCAGCTTGCCCTTAAGGGGGACGACAGCGACAGCAGCCTTGAAGAACTCTAAGCTCCTGCCTGGAATGGCGGAGTTCTGTGCAACCAGCCAGAATGTGCGGTTGTTCTGGTAAATAAATCCTCAATAGCACCGTGTACATGAGCTATTTCGTCCG
>CAWFXN010000055.1:0-106913 GCA_963819665.1 uncultured Alphaproteobacteria bacterium | reverse complement strand
CTGGAAATCGGAAGCAGCGGATTGGCGATGGACCCGCGGATGTTGACGGTTTCCGTCTGGGGCGCAACCGTATTGTCAACGAAGTTGAGTTCGCCCTCCTCGCCGTAGATGCGGCCATCGGGCAGCCGGATTTTGATGCGGGCAGCCTTGAAGCCGCCTCGCGGGACGAACCTCTGGCGAAGCTCGTTCACGGCGCGCACTGAGACCGGAAATATCACATACATCGGGTCCTGGCTTACGATCGTGGCAAGCGTGCCGGACGTGGGGCCGACGACGTTGCCCTCCGTGATGGCGGTCTGCCCGATCTTGCCCGCAATGGGAGCGCGGATTTCGGTGTAGCTCAGGTTGATTTGCGATTGCTGGAGTTGCGCCTCCGCGCCCAGGACCTGCGCTTGCAGACTTCTTTCGGATGCGACGGCGAAATCGTAGGTCGATTGCTGACCGGCTGGGCCGGCAAGAAGGGATTTGGCCCGCTCCAGAGTTTGCTTCGCAAACTCAAGCTGCGCCTTCAGCTGATCGACCGTGGATTGTTTCGCCTGAACGTCGGCTTTGAAGGGAGGCTGCTCGATACGGTAGAGCAGATCGCCTTCTTTGACCTCGACTCCTTCATTGAAGAAGCGCTTTTCAAGAAATCCCGTCACGCGCGCGACGAGATTGACGCGTCCCACAGCTTGTATTCGGCCGATAAAGGTGCTGGTTTCTGTCAGGGGCTTTTCTTCCGCCCGGACGACGCCCACCGCAGGAGGTCCGGCCGGAGGGGCTTGCGCCGACGCCCCGGAGGCGGCGGCGGCGAGAAAAAAGAGGATCAGAATGCAACGCCAAGGCCAAAATATTGGGTCATATTGAAAATTCAAAGTGCGCTGCCTCTAAGAACACCCCTCCGAACAACTTAGCGGCTAAGTCGTTCCGAGTAAGAACGCTTTTGCTTCAAAAGAGTTTCAGCAAGGACGTGCGGAACGAGGGCCTTGCCTCGCGAATGCGTGAGGTTCGCCGCAATGGACGCTCACTTCAATTTGTGGCGTGTTCGCCTTGAAAACGATCCGGTTATGCCGAAAATCGGCCACGCCAATAAAGGAAGCGGGGCAGGGGCGTGTTCGAGGGAAACTTGATGACGGACAAAAAGCGCGGGCAGATCCGCGCTCTCTTTGCTGGGGCTGTCCTGCTTGCCTCGCTGACTGCGCCGCGCGCGGAGGATAAGTTTTCCGCGGGCGAGATGCTGTCCAGTTGCCAGGCGATCGAGGAGTCGGCGAAGACGGCGAAAAATCTGGACGAGATCGAACTCGATAATAGTTTTGCGTCAGGAACTTGCTGGGGCGCGTTCCTGAGCATACAGCAGTTCATCGTCACGAAAGTGGAAGGCGGGAGAACATCAATCCTGCAAATCTGCACGCCGCCGGAGACCACGCTCGTTCAGATCATTCAGATCTTCGACCTCTTTGTCCGGTCCAATCCCAAACGGCAAGACGAGCCGTTTACGAAGGTGGCGATTGCGGCGCTGAGATCGGCGTATCCTTGTAAGTGATCGGCGAGCCAGCGCCCGCTTAGCCTGCCATTGTTCCGGTCAGCTCGCGATAGGCGTGCCATGTCGCATAGCCAATCAGCGGAAACGCGATGGCGAGCCCTACGAAAAGCGCCGCAAAACCCGCCACAATCAGCCCAGCGATGAGGACCGCCCATAAGATCATGGCGGGCCGGTTCAAATTGACGGCCCTGACGCTTGCGGTGACGGCGGTGATCACATCAAGCTTCTGGTCGAGGAGCATAGGCACCGAAATGGCGGAAACGCCGAAGGCGGCCAAGGCGAACATGGCTCCAACTGCTGTCCCCACCACAAGAAGGCCGAGACCATGCGGCGTGAAAAGCAGGGTCGGGACGAAGTTTTCGACGGGCGGAATATCCGCGTTCCCGAAGAAGAGCATGAAGAGGAGGGACGCGACCTGCATCCAGAAGAAATAGAGGAGAAGAAGCAGCACCCCGAAGAATGCGAGCTGGCCGCCGGATTGCCTTACAGCCGAAACTATATCGTGAAAGGAAGCCTGTTGACTGTTCTCCCTTCGGCGGCTGATTTCGTAAAGGCCGACCGCAAGCAATGGGGCGATAAGCAGGAAGCCACCTGCAAGCGGCAGTATCAGGGGCAGCGCATTGATGCTTGCGAGTTGAAAAACGAAGACGGCGGCGGCTACCGCGAAAACTGCGCCGTAGGTCAGGCTTATGACCGGGGTCGACCAAAGGTCTCTCCAGCCCGCGGCGAGCCATACCCAAGGGGCATCGAATGCGACACGCCGAATTGTGGGGGCTTGTGTTGACGTTTGCGCCAATGCGGCGGCGGGGGGTGTGGCGGTCATGGACGCTATCTCCCGGAAACAACCCGCGCCTTCAGGCGATTTTACAGGTGCGGCTTTATCGCTCCCTTGATATAAATCAAATTTGCTGGCTGCCACAAGAGGCTTTCGTCCACGCTTGGCGCGGACCACCGCGGGCGCCGCAGGCCAGCAGGGAGTGTTTTGTGTCCTACGTCGAAAACGTGACCCGCTGCGCCACCTGCGCGATCCGCCACAAGGCGATTTGCGATGCGCTCAGCCCGGACGAAATTCAGGCCCTGAACCGCTTATCGAGAAAGCGAAGCGTGGCCGCCGGGCAGATGATCCTGGGAGAAGGCGAAGAGCGCTCCATTTTCGCGAATATTATCTCGGGCGTTGTGAAACTCACCAAAACCCTCGATGACGGACGGCAGCACATCATTGGCCTGCTTTTCGCGTCCGACTTCCTGGGCCGGGCTTTCCGTCCGGACAATCCATATTTTGCCGAGGCTGCGACGGATGTTGAGCTTTGCGTGTTTCCGACCGCCGGTTTCGAGAAGCTTTTGAAGGAGCATCCGGGGCTGGAGCACCGCTTGTTTCAGTTCACACTCAGCGAACTCGATGCGTGCCAGGAATGGATGCTGCTGCTCGCCCGCAAAAAGGCCGAGGAAAGGGTCGCCAGCTTTCTGCTCATGATCGCCAGGCGCGTTCCCAATCTCGGGTGTGAGGCGTCCCATAAGCAGAATGAGGTTCGTTTCGTCCTTCCCTTATCGCGCGCCGAGATTTCCGACTGTCTCGGTCTCACCATCGAGACGGTGAGCCGCCAGATCACGCGGCTGAAAACCAAAGGCGTCATCGAGTTGATGAACTATCGCGAGATCTTCATCCCGGACGTTCATCGTTTGCAACAGGCCGCCTACGACAGCATCGTCGCCTGACATACGCGTTTGCGGGCCTCGACGACGCCCCGGGGTGTTTGGGAAAACGCGCTGCGATCACAAGGCTGTGTCCTTCCGTTCCCTGGTTGTTCACCAAGCAAGCGCACAAAATGTCGCAGGGCTACAAAATATTGTGGTAATTGGGCGTTAAGATACGTTATATAGGAGACATTCAGGCATGAGATTTTTGCCGCGCCGGCAATAGAAGGCGCGGCTTTTTTTTTGAAAGCCATCAAACCGTGGCGGCTTCCCGACTCCGTCCAAACACCGATACAATTTTCGGCTCATTGCCGGCGCGGTGAATCGGTTATTTTATAAGTATCTGATTATTTGCAACGGCGCGGAGTGTCGCATGCCCCGTGTTTCTTTCTTCATCTGCTCGTTGGTTTCTTTGAGCGCCTGCACGCTTGCGAGAAGTCCAGCCCTTTGCGATTGCGGATCAAATCGGTCAGTCCATACCGGGGAAAGGCATCGTTGCTTGCGCGGGCCTGCCCTTGGGCGGCCAGAAGTGCGAAGTGGAGCTTCCGCAATCATCGCTCGCCAAGTCGGCCGCAACGCAGGCGCCGTCCCCTTCCTCTTCTCGGGATAACGCTTCCCACGGGAGCGACGCCGTGCATGGATGAGCAGCCGCCCTGCAACGGTCCTCATTCCCGCGAGAAGTAATGCCAGACGCCGTCCCGGCCTATCCCGATGCTGTAAAAGGAATATTTTCCCGCCAGCGTCATTTCTTTCACGCGCGCCGGGGTCAGGAACCTGTAGATCTCGACCTCCTGACTAGGCGTGAGCGCGGTCAGGGGAATGGCGGCATGATAGGGCCAGACGATCATCTCGTCCTTCGTCCCCGCATTCTTGATCGCGTAGCCCGTCGTGAGCAGATTGAAAAGAATGGCGAGCATCTCCCGGCCATTGCCGTCAGCCGAGGCCGATTTCAGGTAGGCGATCGGGTCGGCGGTGCGCTCCTTCGCGAAAATGGGGTGCAGTTCGTTCATGTCGATGGGGATGCGAAGCGCTTCGATATCCCCGCTCATGGCCGCTTGGAGGATGGCTTGCCGCATGCGCTGCGCCTCGGGAGGCAGCTTCGAAACGTCGCGCCCTAGCTGAACCCCTTCCGCAAACGATTGTGTTGCCGCAAACATGACGGTTCCAAGCATCAGGCCTGCGGCGAAAGCGCAGATTGCGTTGCGAACGCGTTTCAGACCGTTGAAGAAAATTGCTCTTGGCAACGTTTTCACATTCGTCTCCTGTTGCAAGGCATGACCGTTTCACGGCATGGATGGGTTTAGGTGCGATGAGTCTATGCACCTCTCTTCCGCTTTTAGGCGCGATGATGGCGCGGGACGTCGCCTCTCGCGCATCACAGACGAGGGCTCAAAAGGTCAATGTGGGCGCAGTCGATCATCGATCCGACGAGATTTGCCATCATTGGCCTCATCATCGGTGTGCTCATCGCCGCCCCCGTCGGCCCGGTCAACATCGTCTGCATCCAGCGCACATTGGAGCGCGGTTTCTGGGGCGGCTTCGCGGCCGGTCTCGGCGCTGTCCTTGCCGATGGACTCATCGCGACCATTGCGGCCTATGGCGCTTCCGCCATCTCGGGCTTCATGCGGGATCATGAGCTGAAGATCGAACTCGTCGGCGGGTTTATCCTGACCGGCTTCGGCCTCAATGTCTTTCTCGCGCAGCCGAAGATTGTCGCGACGGCCACCACGAATATCGCCCGGCTGAGGCGGCTTTCGAACATGGTGCCTCGATTCTTGCGGCCGACGCTGCGGTTCAAGGTATGGCGCATCATGCCGCATTTGAGCATCGTGCCCCAGACTTTCTTCCTGACCATCACGAACCCTGGCGCCATCCTTGGCCTGTTCGCGCTTTTCGGCGGCGCCACTTCGGTGCTGGGCGGCATCGACAATTGGATTCAGGCCGTCACCGTCGTGGTCTCGATCATGGCGGGCAGCATCGTGTGGTGGGCCAGCCTGTCGAACCTGATCGCTCGCGTGCGCCACAAGCTTACCGAAAGCCGGCTGAAGCGGATCAACCAGGTCTCGGGCGTCGTGCTGGTTATGTTCGGGGCGGTGCTGCTTGCGCAGTTCGCCCATGGCCTGATTAGTTACCGGGTCGCGTGGCGCGAGCCGGTCGCGCTCGTGGCGTCTGGCCGCCTTTGCGGCGCGCTCTAAAGTGACATCTGCGCGCCCCGCCGGGCCTTAACGACGCCAGCACGACGAGGCGGCGCTCAGTCGCCAAGATTTTGTTTCAGCTTGTCCATCGCCTGGTCGATGGTGAAGGTCGCGGCGCGCTGGCTCGGCGGGAACTCCTTGAAGGTCTCGAGGAACTTCGCGACGTAGGCCTGCGCGCCGTAGGCGATGAAGGCATGATCCATGAGCCAGTCCCAGTAGGTGTTCGACGTGATGTCCGCCCGTCTCGAATGGGTCGGCGTGCAGGTCGTACATCTTCATGAACCGCAGTTTCGTGAAGGGCTCGGCCCAGACCGCCAGCGTTCCTGGCGAACGCTGCTCCTCGAACACGAGCTTCCAGTTCTCGTAGCGAAGAGCGACCAGATCGCCGTCGTCGTTGAAGTAGATGAACTCCTTCCTGCGCGCTGTGCGGCTCCTTGCCCGTGAGATACGGAAGCTGATTGTAGCCATAGGCGCTGACGTTCGACTGGCCGATATCGTCGCCGAAGATAACAAGAATGTTCGGCTTGCCGCCCGAAGTTTGTGACTGCTTTTCGGATTGCTGCTGCGCGTGCGCCTCTCCAGCCACGCCTATGATCCATAGGGCGAAAACTGCGATAAGCGAAATGCCATTGTGAAGTAGGCGCCGCCGGTCGGGGGCGTACTGATGCGACAGCTTAACGGACACCGTTTCCTCCTGAGGCCAGCCAGAGACGCAACAATGCAAATAATTCGGAGTTAATGCGTGCCCGTCGAAAGCGTTCCCCGAACTTTGCTTGACCTCGATTTTGAATTTGCGCGCCGTTCTGGTCTGCAGCTGGCAGTAGAATTTTCTTAGCCGGTCACTCTGAAATTGAGGAAGCGCGAGTTCGCTTTGCCCTCAAAACAAACTCGCGCTCGTCTGTGTTAAAAAAGCACTATCAATAGTGTTAGAAATCATGTCATCAGACTTCGACGTTCCGCGTTTCGACCCTATCGCTCAGGGAGCCGGCTATGACCGAGAGCATTCGTCGGGCGTTGATCAGTAAAGGCCAATGCAGCGCTCGCGATGCGCGGAAGCCGTTCAAAAATCCCCTCGAAATCACGAGAGCGGACGGGATAGCGGGGCAAAAGACGAGGAGGCGCGTGCGCCTCTGTGCAATAAGCGCCCTCGCCTTGACTTGCGGGCTTTTTGCCAGCGCTCCAGCCAGCCGCGCCGCCGAATATGCCTTCACCTCCTATCCTCTGGGCGGCCTCGCTTTTGGAGCGGGCGTAACCCCTCCGCCCGGCATTTATGTCACCGACGGCATTTCCTTCTTCTCAGGCTCGTCGGCGGGAACTTCGATTTCGGCGGCCTCGTCTTCAATGCCGGCGCCAAGGCCGATATTTTTCTCGAGAGTACGAACATCCTGACGGTGCCGCAGGGAAAAGGTCTTGGACGGCTATCTTGGCGTGTCGTCTCGGTGCCTGCGGGCTATGTCAATATGACGCAGCGCACGGGAGCGCGGGGCACAATCACGCGACAACCGCAGGCGGTGGCTTGGCGATATGAACTTGCAATTCCAGCTCGGCTGGGATCGCGAAGCTTTTCTCACACTTTACCTTCTCGGCGTCATACCCACGGGCCGCTACGACACCGGCTTCTATCCCATTATCGGGCTCAATCGGCCGTCCCTCGATATCGGTTGGGCTTTTACCTACTTCGATAAGAACTCCAAGCTGCAGATCAACGGCGCCGTCGGCTTCATGGCGAGCCTGGAGAACAACGCGACCCAATATCAAACGGGGAACGAATTCCACGCCGAATGGGCCATTGGCTATAAATTCGACAACGGCCTTCTGATCGGCGTCGTGGGTTACGATTACCGCCAACTCACCGGCGACTCCGGTTCGGGCGCCATTCTGGGCTCTTTTCGAGAGCCTGGGGGATGCGGTCGGGCCCGGCCTCAGCTATTCAACCCTAATCGGCGAGACTGCCGGTCGTCATCAACGTTCGCGATTACGAACAGTACAATTGGAAGAACTTTTTCCACGGGAACGTGGCGATTGCCTCGTTTACCGCGGTCTTCCCGGCCGCTCAGGCGTTGGAGTCTGCGCTAAGGGCATGAAGGATTAAGTAAAACCCTTACTTATCGTTGGCGATCAGCCCATCGGTGATGGCCGACGCCTGCTCCATGTAGCGCTGGATCGCGACGATAGCGGGCTGGGTGCATGACCGGTAGGTTCGCGAATAGTCACGATAGCCCCGGTTAAAGTTTTCCACGAGCTTGGCGCGGCGGAGCGCGCTTGTTCCCTCGCTTGCGGCCAGCTCGCGCATGTGCTCGCGCCAGACCTGCCCCTCATTGGCTCCGCACAGCTCCCGAAGGTAATGCAGCGTGCCGAGGATTTCGGCGAGCCGGAAGAGCTGGGCATCGTAAGGGCGGTCATCGGTGGTAACGGCCTTGGGCGGGGTGGGCGCTTGGTGCTGCTTTTGCGTTCCTGCCGCGTTCTGCGCACATGCGGGGGCAGCCAGCGATATGGCGGCCATGGCGGCGGCGATGATGGCCACGACGGTTGACTTGATTGCCCGCGATCTCATTGGCTAGCCCTTTCCAAGGCCCGTTTCGCATTCTCGATCGCCTGATCGAGCCCTGGCGTGCGTTGAAGGCGCATTCTCTCTTCGGGTCCGAAGAAAGCTGCGGCTGCAGCGTCGGAAGCCGCCGCGAGCACGCCCTCCACGTCGCGCGTGGCAAAAACGATGATCGTAAAATGCGCCGTCACCGCGCCCGCGCCATCCTTCAAAATCCCATCGACAACATCCCCCAAAGTGAGGGTCAAGGCAAGCAGGCCGGTTTCTTCCTTAAGCTCGCGGCGCGCTGCGTCGGCAGCGGTCTCGCCCAGCTGGATTCCGCCGCCGGGAAGAGACCAGAAGCCATCATAAGGCCGCTTGCCGCGCTGGACCAAGAGCACCTCGTCTCCTCGAAACACCGCGGTAGAAACTCCGGGCCGGGGATGGTTCACCGCTCGCTCCTCCTGTATTTGCCTTTCCCCTTCGAAAAAACGGGGCGGCGCGGACCTCGATCTCGGCCTCGGAAGGCGCCACTAAGTCCGGCCGCGGGTAAATACAAGCGCGTCATGCTGAATCCTTCCGCTCTCTCAAGCCTCGTCAAGAGCTTATAGAGCCACCTTTCCGACTTGCAAAAGCCGTTTACTGGCGCTTTAACACGACCTTCCATCACATCAGGCGCAGGGAGGCTCTCAACCATGACGCTGCGGGTTGTGTTCATGGGAACCCCGGATTTTTCTGTCCCGACGCTCAGCGAAATCGTCGGAGCGGGCCATGATGTCGTGGCCGTTTACACACAGCCGCCCCGGCCCGCCGGGCGCGGGATGGAAGCCAGAAAATCTCCAGTGCACAGCTTCGCAGAGGAAGCCGGTCTGCGGGTGTTCACGCCCAAAAGTCTTCGCCGTGCCGAGGTCCAGAACGAGTTTGCAAGCCTCGGCGCCGATGTCGCTGTTGTGGTCGCCTATGGCCTCATTCTTCCGAAAGCCATCCTGAAGGCGCCGCCGCTCGGCTGTCTCAATCTTCATGGCTCGCTTCTCCCGCGCTGGCGCGGGGCCGCTCCGATGCAACGAGCCGTCATGGCTGGCGACAAGGAAACCGGCGTCATGGTCATGAAGATGGAAGAGGGCCTCGATACAGGGCCTGTCGCTCTCGCCGATCGCATCTCCATCGGTCTCGACTCCACCGCCGGAGAAATCCACGACCATCTGGCGCTGATGGGCGCGTCGCTCATGCTGCGGGCGCTCACCCTTTTGGAGAAGGGAGAGCTGACCTTTACGCCGCAGCCAGCCGAAGGCGTAACCTATGCCGCGAAGATCTCCAAGGAGGAGACGAGGATCGATTGGAGAAAGTCCGGCACGGAGATCCATGACATGATCCGAGGGCTTTCGCCTTACCCCGGAGCCTGGTTCGAAGCGCTGCTCGGAGGCAAGGCCGAGCGGGTCAAGGTCTTGCGCTCGGTTGTTGTCCCCGGAAAGGGCGAACCCGGTCTTCTTCTCGACGGCCATTTAACGGTGGCGTGCGGCGGCTCCCAGGCTATCCGCCTGACCCAGGTCCAAAGGGCGGGCAGGCGGCCCATGGGGGGCGCGGAATTCCTTCGCGGCTTTCCCCTCGGAAAGGGTACCCATTTCGGATAGGAGATGACGGAAAGTTGCTCGAGTTCGGTGCGAAAGCAAGCAGACGTGACTGGACGTTGAAAGTAGCGTCAAACAAAGTCTCTATCCGGTGAAATTTTTTCATTGGAGCCAGTTGTGACCAAGATCTCGTCCCTGGGCGGTCTAGTAGTGACGGGTATCCTCTCAGTCGCAAGTATTTCAGTACACGCAGCAGGAGCAAGCTCCCCGAAATACGCCTCGGTGATAGAGCTTTACACCAGCCAAGGTTGCTCCTCTTGTCCGGAGGCTGATCATCTCCTGAATAAGCTTGCTCAGCGGCCCGATGTCATCGCGCTGAGTTTTCCAGTCAGCTATTGGGATTACCTCGGATGGAAAGATACGCTCGCGCGGCCGGAGAATTCGGAGCGGCAGCGGAGCTACGCCAGGATTTTGGGCGACGGCGAAGTCTATACGCCCCAGGCCATCGTCAATGGCATGCAGAATTGCCTCGGTAACAGGCTTGCGGACATCGAGACGGCGGTTAAGTCGACGGCGCCGCTCATCGGCAAGGAAGCGGTCTCGCTCGCCGCTCGTATCGAAAAAGGCAGACTTGTCATCGACGCAGGAGGGGCGCCGTCCGGTTCGCGGCATCGGAAGGGGAAGGTCTGGGTTGCATCGGTGCTGAGCTCCTTGACAGTGCAAATCACGCGCGGCGAGAATGCGGGCAACGTCGTGACCTATACGAATGTGGTCCGCGAGCTCATGGAAGCGGGAGAGTGGGCCGGGGCGCCCGTCTCCTACGCCTTGCCATTGAACTCGCTTTCGAAAGACGGGGATGTGGTCGTGGTGTTTCTGCAAACGGAGGCGCTTGGTCCCATCGTCGGCGCGACGCGCGTGGCGGGAGGATGGTAGCCAGGAGCCGCTAGTGCGCAGCCCAGGCAAGATCGCTTGAGAGTCTTCAGCGAATGGGGTACTAGATCGTTGTTTCTGCTAGTATCCCTTTGTCTCCGAATTACCGTGCGAGGGGGCGGCAAGTTGGGCGGCGATTTGAAGACGGGACACTAGCGCATGGCCTTTTGGTTGTTCAAAACGGAGCCGGGAGCCTTTTCCTGGGACGATCAGGTGAGGGCGGGACCGAAGGGCGAGGAATGGAGCGGCGTGCGCAATGCCCTGGCTCAGAAAAATATGCGCACGATGAAGGTTGGCGACCTCGGCTTCTTTTATCACTCGGTTCACGAAAAGCAGATCGTAGGCGTCGTGAAGGTCGTCCATGAAATCCATCCCGATTCGACGGATAAGACTGGCCGATGGAACTGCGTCGATGTCGCTGCGGTGGGGCCGTTTCCGCATCCGGTCACGCTCCTGGCGACCAAGGACGAGCCAAGACTTGCCAACATGGCGCTCGTGAAGAATTCCCGGCTATCCGTGCAACCTGTCACGGACGAGGAGTGGGCGCTCGTCTGCCAGATGGGCGGCTACAAGGCATAGTTTCTGCTCGCTTGCCTTCACCGCTCCGAACTTAGCGCAAGGCCGATAGCGCTTGCTACCCATGAAAGAGCAGGTAGACAAAGTAGCCGGCGACCGCGATCAAGACGAGCGAGAGCATATAAAGAAAAGGAGCTGCGGCGGAGGTGAGGCGCTCATCGAGGATCAGATCCGGTTCAGCCGGCAGGGGAGCGTCTTGGCTATGGCCGTCTCCGTTCTCAGGCTCGGCCTCTGTCGTCATAGGCGCTTCTTCTTCGGCGTCAAATCCAGCCTCGTGGCTTCGCTTGCCGTGTTCTTCGATCGTTCTGTCGTCTTCCGTTTTCATCGAACAGCCCACCTATATGGACAACGCTTAACCTTTCTGAAGGCGGACGCTGCTCCGTCTTGCCCGGGAGGGAGCGCGCGCTCTGTGTAAAGGTGCGGCACAGACTTTTTGGCGGCCCTTGCCTTGAGCCTGACGCTGACGATCATCCTTACAATAAGTCCTTTATCCGCCGCAGAAAAGCTCGGGTTTGGGCTCAAACGGCCGCACAAGGCCCAGCATTGCGGTTTTTTCAGGCGAAAGCCGCCGGGCATTATGACAAGCAGGGCTTGATGCAGAGCTGAAACCTGGCGCACCAGACGTGAATGCGCCACTTCTCGCACAGCTCGATTCTCGTCATCGGGACAGGCTTCACGACACTGAACAAGGGATGCCCGCGTGACGGGGGCGGCGTTCTTCCAGAAAGACCCGCAAACGCTTGTCGCTCATCCCGATCAGGGCATCGCGACTTTGGCGGATGTGAAGGGCCGACCGCCCATTATAGATGACGCGCTCTTACGCGGGTCGCGGATGCTTATCAAGGCGCTAGAGCGCGCTTTTGCGCCCATCAAAAGCGATTCCATCCGTATTTCCTATCGGTGTTCCCTGCGAAACAGCAGCGCTGCCGGCTCTGTGAGATGTTCCTTCTCGAAGGCGGAAATCTTCTCCATCAAACCCCAGAGAGCAAGGAATACTTCAATGAGCACGACCTCAACCATCAGCGGCAGCAATTTCGACGGCATCAGCTTCGACGGCGTCAACACCAACGGCGGCGGATTTAATTTCGGCGGCGCCCAGGACGTCGGCCACACCGGCGGCGACGTGCAATCGGGCATCGAAAGCAGCAACTTCAACAACATCAGCTTCGACGGCATCAACACCAATGGCGGCGGGTTCAACTTCGGCGGCGCGCAAGGCGTCGGCGGTGAAGGCGCTCCGGGCGCCGGCGGCCACGGCCTCGTGCAGTCGGGCATCGAAGCCAGCAATTTCGACAACATCCACCTCTCCGACGTCAACACCAATGGCGGCGCTTTCAATCTCGGCGGCGCGCAGGCTCTCACCGGTCATCTCGGCGACGGCGTCGCAGGCGTCCAGTCGGCGGTCTTCGACAGCAACTTCGACGGCATCAGCGTCGCCCACGTCAACACCAACGGCGGCGCTTTCAATCTCGGCGGCGCGCAAGGAGCGGGCGACGGTCACGGCGGCGTGCAGTCGGCGGTCTTCGACAGCAATTTCGACGGCATCAGCCTCGCCGACGTCAACACCAATGGCGGCGCTTTCAATCTTGGCGGCGCGCAAGGCGTTGGCGGTCACGGCGACGCTCATGGCCTCGTGCAGTCGGGCATCGAAGCCAGCAACTTCGACGGCATCAGCCTGGACCACGTCAACACGAATGGCGGCGGGTTCAATTTCGGCGGCGCGCAAGGCGCGACCGGCGGCCACGGCGGCGCGGAGTTCGGCATCGAAGCCAGCAACTTCAACAACATCCACCTCTCCGACGTCAACACCAACGGCGGCGGGTTCAACTTCGGCGGGGCCCAGGGCCTCGGCGGCCACGGCGGAGCGGAGTTCCACGTCGAGAACAGCAACTTCAGCAATATCAGCTTCGATCACCTCAACCTGAACCACGGCGATTTCAACTTCGGCGGCGCGCAGGCGGCTCACTTCGAAGTCCCCCATCACTAACGAGGAACACCGTTCCGCAGAAGGCCGGGCATTGCCCGGCCTTTTTTGCGTTTGTGCAGGGTCGCTTTCCTCGCTGAGCGGTTTTCCGATAAGACGCACGATAAAACAAAGAGCGAGAGCCCGCTTTTGAGTCCATCAAAAGCGGAGACGCTGCTACTGCAGGCACGTCTTGGAGACCTCCGCGCGGACCTCGTTCATCATGTCTTCGGCCTCATGCTGGATGCTGGCCTGCGCGAGAAGGTGCTCGAGGCCAGCGCCGCGCACCTGCTCCGTCCGGACGTCTGTCAGAACCGGGATGGAGAAGGGCGAGGCGCGGTTTAGCCGCATGAACAGCCAGCGGTCCTGGAAGCGCGTCAGAAGCTCCGAAAGGCGTTTCAAATCCAAAAGTTCGCGCTCGGCGTCACGCCGGGTCACCTGGAGAAGGATATGATCCGGCTCGTAGCGGCGCAGAACGTCGTAGATGAGATCGGTGGAGATCGTCATCTGGCGCATGGTCTTGCGGGCTGCGTTGTTTTGCTGTTCCACAATGCCGGTCACGGTCGCCACATGCCGGAAGGAGCGCTTGAGCATGGGGCTGTCGAGGATCCATTCCTCAAGTTCGTCGCCGAGGATGTCGGGCGCGAGAAACTGGGCGACGTGCTCGCGGCTGACTGGAGATATGCCGGAAACGACGAGGCCGTAATCCGTGATCTGAAAGCTCAGCGGCTTCAGGCCCAGATGCTCCATGCGCCGCGTGATCAGCATGCCGAGCGTCTGGTTCGCGCGGCGGCCCGCGAAGGTGTAGAACACGGTGCGGTGGAAGCGCTGTTCAAGAAAGTGCTCCACCAGCAGCCGGTCGCTATGGGGAATGGTTGAAAATCGCGCCTGAAGATCGAGCCATTCGCGAACGTCGTCCGGCAAGGCTCGCCACTGATCCGGCTTGGCGAGCAAAGCGCGCACGCCATCGGCAAGAAAGGTCGACAACGGCATCTGTCCGCCGGAATAGGCGGGAACCTTTGGCTCGCCCCCCGCAGCCGGTCTCGCCTCGAGGGTCATGTCGCGGATGCCTGCAAAGGACAAGACCTCGCCCGCGAAGACGAAAGTGTCGCCGGGCGTCAGCCCTTGCGCGAAATACTCTTCGACCTCGCCGAGAATGCGTCCGCCCGGCCGGCGCCGCTCACCCGCTTCACCTTGAGCCGCGCGGCCTCCACAATGACGCCAATATTCTGCCGGTGCCTGCGCGCAACCGCCGCGTTCGCGATGCGGTAGCGTCCATCGGGCATCGGCATGAGCCGCTTGTAGCGGTCGTAGGCGCGCAAGACATAGCTGCCGTCAACGGCGAATTGGAACAGACGGTCGAATTCGCCGCGGTCCAGTTGTGCGTAGGGCAGGGCGGTTCTGATCTCGGCGAATAACGCATCGGGATGGACGGGCGCGCTGCAGGCGCAGCTTAAGATATGCTGCACAACGACGTCGAGGGAGCCGGGGCCGGGCGCCTCGCCATCCAATTGGCCCTCCTCGATGGCGGTCAGCGCGGCGCGGCATTCAAGCGCCTCGAAGCGATTTGCGGGCACGAGAAAGGCGCGGCTTGGCACATCCAGCCGGTGGTTGGAGCGGCCCACCCTCTGCAGAAGACGGCTGACGCCTTTCGGCGCGGCGACTTGAATGACGAGATCCACATCACCCCAATCTATGCCAAGCTCCAGAGCCGCAGTCGCCACAACGCTGCGGATCTTCCCCGCCGCCATCATGGCTTCTGTGCGCCTGCGCTGCTCGCGGCTCAAAGATCCGTGATAGACCGCAATCGGCAGGTTTTCTTCATTCGCGTCCCACAGCATCTGAAGCATAAGTTCCGCTTGAGCTCGGGTATTGACGAAGACAATCGATGTTCCTGCCTTACGGATCGCATCGTAGATTTCGGGGACCGCATAGCGCGCCATGAATCCTCCATAGGGCATGCTCGCAGCGGGCTGCATGATGCGAATGTCGGGTTTCATGGGCAGGCCCGATTGCAGCAAGCGCGCCGGCGAGCCCGCAGGGCCAAGCCACGCCGCGAGCGCCATCGGGTCGGCGATGGTGGCGGACAGGCCTGTGCGGATGTGATGGTTCGACAGCGCCGACAGTCGCGACAGCGCCAGCGCCGTGAAGTCGCCGCGCTTGGTCGAGGCGAAGCTGTGAACTTCGTCCACGATCACGGCCCGCAAGCCGGAAAACAACCGCCCCGCATCCGGCGACGAGAGCATGAGCATGAGGCTTTCCGGCGTCGTGAGGAAGATGTTGGGCGGAGAGCGGCGCTGGCGCGCGCGCTTGGCCTGCGGCGTATCGCCTGTCCGGCTCTCAACGGTGACGGCGAGCCCCATCTCCGCAATCGGGCGCATCAGGTTACGCTCGATGTCGTTCGTGAGCGCCTTCAAGGGCGAGACATAGAGCGTGTGGATCCCGTTCGGCCGGGTTTCCTGGCAGTCGATCAGGCTCGGCAGGAAGCCAGACAGCGTCTTGCCGCCGCCCGTCGGCGCGATAAGGATCGTACACTGACGATTGACGAACGCACCCAGCATCGCCCTTTGGTAGTCATGAGGGCGCCAGCCACGGCTTAGGAACCACTCCTCCACATAGCCTGGAAGGCTGTCGCGCAATTTCTGGATGGGCCGGGGCTTTGCCATGGTGTATAAAAGTTAAGCTGTTCTGCCCGAAAAGCCAGAATGGCCGCTTCCTGTGGTGGGACCGGAAGTTACAATCGCAGATCACTTTGTTCTTGTTTTGTACTCATCTTGAGATACAATCAAGTCCGGCTGCACTGAGTAATGCGTGAGGGCCATGACCAATTCGGACGAAAACCATCCGGCTGCGGAGCGCGCGCAGCCAGAACAAGCGACCGCGCGAATTTTAGAATTACTGGACAAACTTGCCGCGGCTGAAGGCTTGGGCAACACCGCATCGGCCACTGGATTCACCGAGGATCAACTCCGGTCTAGCTTACGCGAGGCGGCGCAAATCATCCGCAAAAACCAGGGCGACCTGGTCAAGAAGCGCTGGCCGCTGCTGGGCTCGCTCCTGGACTGGCGCGAGATGACCGTGGCCGAAGCGCTGGAAATCCTGGCCGATCATGCCACTCACGGGGTGGAGGTTTCCGGGAAGGAGGACGATCCCTCGAAAAAGGACAGCTCCTGAGGCCGAGAGCCGCTGGCCCGGTTCAACTGTTGCGCAATGATCAAATAAGGGCGATGTCATCGGGGCGGTGGCGAAGCGCCCCCGCAAAGCAACAGTGAGAGCAGGTGAATGGCGACCCGGCCGGAACGACAGCGAGTTGAACAGTGGGAGCTGAATGCGAGATCCGTTCCATACGACAAGGTCTGCGTGCGAGATCTCATCTTGCCGGTCCGCATCGGCATATGGAGTGAAGAGCAGGGCGTCACACAGCGCGTCCGGTTTACCGTGGAGCTTTCGGTCACCCCCGGCGGCCACCGGCCTGGCGATCTGAGTAGCGTTGTCTCGTATGATTACATCATCGGCGGCATCAAGGACTCCATCGCGGACGGCCATGTTCTGCTGACCGAGACCATAGCCGAACGCATCGCGGAGCATTGCTTGTCGCACCGGCGCGCCGTCGAGGTTCGCGTCGTGGTCGAGAAGCTGGACCGCATTCCTGGCGCGGCGCTCGGCTGCGAGATTGTGCGGTCAAAAGGTCGAGGTGAGCGTTGAAGGCCGCGTTGCGCTGTTACTGCGCTCTTCCTTCGGAAAAGGGGAAGCGGGGGGGTTAAGCCGCGGGAATTGCTTAGAGCGCGTCCGGAAAAGCATGAAGCGGTTTTCCGATAAGACGCACGATAAAACAAAGAGCTGGAGAGCGCTTTTGATGCCATCAAAAGCGCTCTAGGCCGGGCGCTTCCCCGTTGCCATGATGGGAATGCGAATGATCGCCCTAAGACCGCCCAGCATGCTCTGATCGAGAGTAATTTCGCCCCCGTGGCTTCTCACGATGTCGCGCGTGATCGCAAGGCCAAGCCCCGTGCTTTTCTTGTTCTGGTTCCTCGCGGCATCGAGGCTGTGAAAGGGACGGAACACGTCCTCCCGCTTATCGGCCGGGATGCCGGGGCCGTTATCTTCGACAACGACAGTAAGCCAGCCCCGTGATTTCAGCGCCCGGATCGAGACGCGGTCTGCATAGCGAGTGGCGTTCGTGACGAGGTTCGTGATCGCCCGCTTGAAGGCGTTGCGCTTGAGCGCGACGGTCAACGGATTCTGCCGCACGTCGAGTTGGATCGTCTTGCCTGGCGCTTCGGCGGCCATTTGCACCTCTTCGAGAACTTCCCGAATGTTGATCCGCTTCGCATCCTCGCCCGAATCGCCCTTCGCGAAAGCGAGGTAGTCTTCGAGCATCTGCTGCATCTCGTCGACGTCGCGCTTCAGCGCCTCGATCTGAGGCCCGCGCATCATGGCGAGCTGAAGCCGGAAACGGGTGAGGATTGTGCGCAAATCGTGGCTCACGCCCGCCAGCATGATCGTGCGCTGCTCGACATGGCGTTCGATGCGCTCGCGCATATCAAGGAAAGCCTGGGCGGCAAGGCGAACCTCGCGCGCGCCGCGGACCTTGAAATCCATTGGCGCGGGCCGGCCCCGGCCGAACAGGTCGGCGGCGTCGGCGAGAGAGAGAATGGGCCGGATTTGATTTCGAAGAAAAAGAATGGCGACGATCAGGAGGACCGTGGCCGACACGACCATCCAGACAATGAAGATGTGGGTGTTCGAGGGCATGAGTTGCGCGCGCTGCGCCACCACGCGCATCACCGCGCCATCGAGCTTGACTTCTGATTTCGATGAAGTCCGACTGTCCGAGCGTGTCGATCCAGAATGGTCTGTGAATCCGATAGCGAACCTCGTCAGAGACATAACGATCGAGGAGCCCGAAGAATGGCCTCGGTCTCGGGAGCGGCAGCTCCTGGACAGGAAGGAACCTCACCGAGAGATTGAGACGCTCCTGGGCGATCTCGGCGAAGCGGTCGAGTTCCCCCGGGCTTTTGTTTTTCATAAGCTCATAGGTGGAGGCCAGCATCGCGACGTCCTGGGCCGTCGCCGTGGACAGCCGCCGCGTCACGACCTGCCAATGCCGGTCCAGAAACACGAACGTCAGGATCGACTGCAGGATGACGATGGGCGCGATGATGATGATAAGGGCCCGCGTATAGAGCCCCTTTGGCGCCCAGGATCCTAAATAGGCCGATGCTTTGGAAAGCCAAGCGGCCAAGCCGCGCAAGGAAACCGATTTCCCGGCTGGCGGGGGCGACTTGTCTGCGGGCGCGGCAAGCTTCCTGGCCCCTTCCTCGGGCGACGCGCTTTCGGTGAACTCGAGCGAAATGAGAGACGCCTCCGTTATCTAGCCAACGAATTGTCATCCCGGCCAAGCGGAGCGCGAGCCGGGATCGCAAAAGGCTGCGCCACAATTATGACGATCCCGGATAAGGCTTGGCCTTTCCGGGATGACGGCGACCATGCTTAGTCGAGATAGAGAACGTAGCCTTTGCCGCGGACCGTGTGCAAATAGGCGGGGTTCGCCGGGTCTGTCTCGATCTTCTGGCGCAGGCGGTTGATTTGCACGTCGACCGCGCGCTCGTTTTCATACTCGCCAAGGCGAGCGAGGTCTTCGCGCGAAACAAGCTCTCCGCCGGAGAGCGCGAACTCGCGCAGCACCTCGCGTTCTCTGTCCGTGAGGCGGATCATCTCATCGCCGCGCTTTAGCTCGTTACGGCGCAGGTCGAACGAGAACGGGCCGAACGCAACCTCTCCATGCCTGGATTTTGCCGAGGAATGCCGCCGTAGGATGTTCTGCAGCCTGAGTAGAAGCTCACGCGGCTCGAATGGCTTCGCCACATAGTCGTCGACGCCGAGCTCCAGCCCTCGCACGCGATGCTCCGGCTCCGACCGCGCCGTCAGCATCAGGATCGGGACGTCAGACCCTTTTCGCAAAGACCCCGCGATATCGAATCCGCTTTCGCCCGGCATCATGACGTCGAGGATGATGCAATCGAAGGCGAGCCCCCTGAGCTTTGCGCGCGCAGAAGCCCCGTTTTCCGCCTGAGTCACCCGGAAACCGTTCTGCCGCAGATAGCCGCCGAGCAGGTCGCGAATGCGCTCGTCGTCATCGACCACAAGAATGTGCGGCGCGTCGTCCGCGAGAACCGGCATCTCGAAATCGAGCGCTTGATCGATTGTCATCTTCCGGTGGGAATCCTCTTGCAGTTGCGAACGCGCACACCCAAGAACAACTTTTGACTGGACGCAAGCGCAATTGAGGCGCTTTACTCCGCTCCCCGGCTTTTTCCAGCCTGGAGTGCGCCGCGACTTGCGGTTTCCTACATCATCAAGACCAAAACAAGCATTGGAGATGGCGATGGCCACCATTCCTTATGACCAGAGAGACGGTTTCATTTGGATGAATGGGGCGCTTGTGCCGTGGCGGGATGCGAAGGTTCATGTCTTGACGCATGCGTTGCATTATGGAAGCGGCGTCTTCGAGGGCGCGCGCATCTATGACACCGAGGTCTTTGCGCTCACGAAGCATTCCGAGCGTTTGCACAAGTCGGCGAGCATCCTTGGCTTTGAGATTCCTTACAGCGTCGCCGAGATCGATCAGGCTTGTCGTGATATCATCAAGGCTCAGGGCCTGGTCGAGGGCTATATCCGGCCCATCGCCTTTCGCGGATCCGAGGAGATCGGCGTAGCGGCGAAACGCGCGAAAATCAATCTCGCCATCGCCTGCTGGGAGTGGGGTTCGTATTTCCCGGAAGAAGAGCGGATGAAGGGCATCCGGCTCTGCATGGCGAATTACCGCCGCCCGGACCCGAAGACAGCGCCCTCCACCGCGAAGGCCGCGGGGCTCTATATGATCTGCACCATCGAAAAGCATCGCTCGATGGATTTGGGTTACGCCGATGCGCTGATGCTCGATTATCGCGGGCTTATCGCGGAAGCCACAGGCGCGAACATCTTCTTCATCAAGGGTGAGACCATTCACACGCCTATGCCGGATTGCATCCTGAACGGCATCACCAGGCAGACGGTCATGGCGCTTGCGAAACGGCGCGGACTCACTGTCATCGAGCGCGAGATCCAGCCTGAGGAGTTGGCCGATTTCGAGCAATGTTTCCTGACGGGATCGGCGGCGGAAGTGACGCCTGTTTCGGAAATTGGTAAGCACCGGTTCAATACTGGGCAGATCACGAAGACACTGATGGATGATTACAGCGCTTTCGCCCGGCCGCGCACGCGCGCAGAGCAGAAGCTCGAACTCGCCTATTGAGCCTTCGGTTGACGCTCTCAGAAGCGCTTTCGTTTTCAAGGCCTGCCTTGGTTTGTCTCGTATCATCCTGATGTTTGCCGCGAGGCGGGGCGCCTGTTTTCCTCAGGGACAAGACTCTCATATCCGCTTGATGTTCATTCGTGGCTTTCGCGCCTACGGAGCTTTCGGCTAAGGTGTGCGATCAGCGAGGTGGAGGGGCGTCTTGACAGAGCAAAAACCACTGATCCTGGCGATCATATCGCTCTTGGCGACAACGCCTGCGATAGCGCAGCAAACCGAACCAGCTCCCGCCCCGCCAGCAGCGGAGCAGGGGGCGAAGCTCGCGTCTCCAAACCCGCCACAGCCGCCGGAAAAGGATCAGCAAGCCGCCGCCGCAAATGACATTCTCACCAAAAGTGCTGGCCCAGCTGTCAACTGCTACCGCGGTTTTCACACCTCCTTCGACTACGACATCACAGGCTCGGCGCTGACTGCGCTTGGAAGAAAAGTTATCGAACCGGGCGGCCTTTGCGATCAATACCGCGAATACTCCGCCGACATGCCGATTGAGATCGGCGTGCCGCTCCTGCCGGGCGTTTCCGTGAACATCGACAAGCTGTGCAAGATGGTCCAGCGCCCGCCTTGTCCTGAGCCCCCTGCCGAGCACACTGAAAGCCAGGATCAAGCGAAGAAGTAAATCGTGCGTCTTATCGGAAAACCGCTTCACGCTTTTCCGGACGCACTCTTCTGTAACGGGCCCTCCGACGTCAATCCCTTTTTTCGCCGTATCCACTGCCGGGGTCATGCTTCTGTACGGGGTCAGCGCTGGGCTGCCGCCTGATGGTGTCAGAGAAGGAAGGGGCCGGTCCAATCTTATATGGCGGGGTTGCCGGGCTTGCGCCAAGCACCACCGAGCGGAAATGCGGCCTGACCCAATCCATCGTCCCGGCAGGGACGCCGCTTCGGGTAGGGGGTGTCATCCTGCCCGAAAACCGTCGAATGCTTCTCCTTTCGCGCCGCAGCGGACTGCGGAACGTTTCTTTGTCAGGCTGAGCGGCGTTTCTCCGCCCCGGCCTAAGCTCGGGAAGGCGCCGCGCGCAGCGTCGGTCAACGCTGGCCGTAAGGCCACCGCCGCAGGCGGCGCGGAACGCGGCGTTGACGGCCGCGAGCACGGCGCCATCGTTGATAAAGCCGGGCCGCTCATGCTGCCGCCGCCTTTGCCGCATCGAAGGGCGCGCTGTCAGCCAGCATGCGGTGCAGGATCACGGCCAGCTTCCTGGCCAGGGCCACCTTGGCCCTCTGCATGCCTGCGCGCTTGGCGAGCTTCGCCGCCCAGCTCTTCAAGGCGCCGCCTTTGACCGGCATGGTCAGGATGATATGGGCGGCCTCGTAAAGCACCGCGCGCACGCCCTTGTCTCCGCTCTTGGAGATGCGCCCCGTCACATCGGTCTCCCCCGATTGGTATTTCTTCGGCGTCATGCCGAAATGCGCGCCAACGGTTTTCGACGAGGAAAAGCGCCCCGGATCGTCAATGGCCGCGACATAGGTCAACCCAACAATTGCGCCAACGCCGGGGGCCGTCATCACAAGCCGGACCCGGCTGTCGCACCTCGCCTGTTTGCGCACCTGTTTCTCGAAGCCGTTCAGCTCCCGCAGCAGCGCCTCGTGTACGGCAAGAAGAGCCTTGGCGATCGCGCTCAAGGCCGGGTGATGCTCCGTTAGCTCCCTGATCCGGACCGCGAAACCCACCGGCGTGGTGCGGCCCACCTTGAGACCAAAGCCGCGCAAGATGCCCCTGAGGCTCATCTGTACATCGTAGAGCTTGGCCTGTACGAGCTTGCGGGCGGTCAGAAGCGCCCGCGTCTCTTGCGCGGGCGCCGATTTGCAATGCACTGGCCGGAACCAGCCGAGCCGCATGAGCTGGGCGATGCCGCGCGCATCTTTCCGGTCCGTCTTTACCGGCATCGCCTTGAAGGCGTCGCGGACATGCCGCGTCTCCAGCAGCTCCGCTGCGAACCCCGCGTCCTTCAGGCCCGCGTAAAGCCATTGCGATAGAGGCCCCGCTTCAAGCCCGATGCGTGCCAGTGTAAAGGGCAGCGCCTTGAACCAGGCAATCAAGGCTTCTGGCTCGCTCAAGACCTTCGCCTCCTTGATGATCTTGCCGGAGGCGTCCACAACGCAGATGCTCGAAGCTTCCAAAGACACGTCAATCCCAGCATAATAGTTCATGGTCATCCCTCACGATGCTTGGAGCTGCCAGCGCAGACTCCGTTTGACACCATCAGTTGAGGGATGACCGCCTACCAAACGCCTAAGGCCTTGGCCGCGGCCCGTTACACCATCTAATGCTGGCGCTGTAAAAAACTTTCCGCCTGCTTAGCTTTCATCGCCTCCGCGGCCTCCAAGGTCTGGCGATTTATGTCTTCGGCATTGAGTGGCGGGCTAACCTGTGGCAAATCTTTTTGCCTTTGTTTGAGCTCTACGACCACTAGGACGAGGACAAGAGACGCCACGAGAAACGAAAGCACGAGCACCGCAGCAAGCTTCAGATACATTGCATCACCTCCGGAATCCCGCGCCGGTTGCGTCGGATTTGAGGAACCTCGGCGGCGGATTATCTCAGAGGGTCAGCAAGGCCGCTGTTCCCTAGGGAACAGCTTAGAGGAGAAATTTCTCAAGTGCGCTGTGGCCAGGCACGTGCGATCAAGGGGCGAGGAGCGCCATTTGAGTCCTCACCATCGCTTTTGAGTCCCATCAAAAACGGATACGCTCTAGTGGCCTCCGTCATTGATTTTGATGGCTAGTTCTAAATCTCTGTCGCCTCAAAGCAGCGATGGGGGTGATTCGTGGCCGGAAACAAGATCGCCGTTAAGAAATACGTTGTGCGGCTGAGCGCAGAGGAGCGCGATCAGCTTGCGTCCTTGATCCGGTCGGGAAATCGGGCAGCGCAGTTGCTGACGAAGGCGCGCATCCTCTTGAAGGCGGATGTCTCGGAGGCGGGCGAAGGCTGGAGCGACGCCCGGATCGCCGAGGCTCTGGACACCAGCGTCGCCACTATCGAGCGAACACGACGGCAATTGGTGGAGGAAGGCTTCGAGGCGGCGCTGACGCGCAAATACAATCCGAACTCTGCCCGTCCCCGGATTTTTGACGGCGCCGCGGAAGCAAAGTTGATCGCGCTGGCCTGTGGGCCTGCTCCGGCGGGCTGCGCCAGATGGACTCTGAGCCTGCTTGAAGAGAAAGTCGTCGAACTGAACATCGTCGAGAAAGCCAGCGACAACACCATCGGACGGACGCTCAAAAAAACATCCTTAAGCCGCACCTCAAACAGCAATGGGTGATCGCGCCCGAGGCCAGCGCCGGCTTCGTCGCCAATATGGAAGACGTACTGGAAGTCTATCAAAGGCCGCACGATCCGCTGCGCCCAGTAGTGTGCCTCGACGAGACTTCGAAGCAGATGATCGTCGAAACGCGCGAACCGATCCCCGCCAAGCCCGGACGCAAGGCGCGTCACGATTACGAATACGAGCGCAATGGCACAGCCAATTTGTTCATGATGTTCGCGCCGCTGGAAGGCTGGCGGCATGTGAAAGTGACCGACCGTCACACCGCCATCGATTACGCTCATGCGCTCAAGGACTTGTCCGACACCCATTTTCCCGGCGCCGCGAAGATCGTGCTGGTGCAGGATAATCTCAGCACCCACAAGCCCGCTTCGCTCTACGAGGCCTTTCCGCCGTCCGAGGCGCGCCGCCTCGTCGAGCGGTTCGAATGGCATTACACCCCCAAGCACGGCAGTTGGCTCGACATGGCCGAATCCGAACTCGGCGTTCTCTCAACCCAGTGTCTGGATCGACGCATCCCCGACAAACAAACCCTGATCGGCGAAGTCGCCGCATGGCAGGATAATCGCAACACCCATCACGCCAAAGCCGACTGGCAATTCACAACCGCGGACGCCCGCATTAAGCTCAAAAGGCTATACCCTCAGTTTCAATGACTCGAGGCACTAGCAGGATACTGAAAAACGATGTGGCCCATGGACTCACGGTGAGCCCGCCGAACCGCGACAAGCTCACCATGAGGGCTAAGCCGTTGAAAACACGCGGCCTCATCCTGAGCTTGTCGAAGGATGAAGCCAAGATTTTATGCTTTTTCAGTAGCCTGCTAGACGTGAACTCACAGCTTTTGGAGCTTGCGAAGACTCACCTCGCATTGCGGAAATGATCAGCGGGGCGCGGACTTTCCCAGAGTTTCCGCGATCAGTCCGTAGAGTTCCTGGGTCTGCGCGACGAAAGACTGCATTTGGTCTTGAACAAACTTGGTCTGAAGCGTCAAAACCTCCTGGGTATCTTGTGCCTTGGCGATCTTTTGGATCAATGCCGAGGCTGGCTCGGCATTCTCCTTCGCCATTGCAACGACACGGCCTTGCACCTCCTTGAAGCCAGTCACCATAGTGTTTGAGGGTGGGGCCCCCATCACTCCTTGTTCCGATTGTTTCGATTGTTCCGATTGCCGGGGAGTTAGCTGGAGTAGGCCGCAAAGCAGCTGCGTCTGCGCGAAGATGGCCTGCATGCAGTCTTGAGCGAACTGCATCTGAAGCGTCACAAATTCCATCGCATGGTTTTGGACATTCTTGGCGCCCATCGCCATGGGATTTGCGGGCACCGTGCCCATCCACGTGTTCATGGCTTGGGTCACGAAATTCGTGAGCTGCCCGTATGTGGTTTGCGCCTGCTTCATGTTCTGTTCCGCAAGATCACGCATGGCCTTTGGGATTTCGAATTGGTTATCGGACACAAAGCCCTCCCTCATCTATCTAAGTTTAAGTGCGATAAGTGTAGCCCTGGCGGGAGATTTAAGAAAGGCGACGACCGGTAGCAGGGCATGGGGATTTTGGAAGGCGCGCGGCTCGCTTCGATCTATTCGAGCGCGCGCGAATTTGTGCGCTATTGAAAACCGGGGTCGATTTTTATTGCCGGTGACGGTGGGCTCATACCCTTTGTGCCGCCATTCGATACTCTTCGCTGTAGAGGAGCGGAATATTCCTGCGGCCCTTTCGTTATTACAGCAATGAAAAAGCCCCTAGCGATGCGACGCTAGGGGCTCTGATCGGGAAATATATTCAGGCAATAGGTTTTGGAAAGCTACCGGCAGAGCGAGCTGATTGCGTTGCCCTGCTGGAGGTGAAGTTATTACCGCTATCGATGCCAAGCAACGGCTTTCCGTGTGCAAGGCCTGACATACCAGGGACTTGGTGCAGTGAAAGCACCAGTAGGCTGACGATGCCGAATGAGCGGGCAGGCGGCAGGCGCGCGACATGCGAGGATCTAATGCACTTCAGGCGATGCGCGTCTGAAGCCTGAAAAGGAGACTCGCTGCTCGCCGGGCCCCTTGACCCGTTCCGAGGCCTGTCACCCGCTTTTCATGGCCCGATGCCCGGCGTCACTGCGGATCGCGACGCTATCGAAGAGGCGTCACTGGCCCCGCTCCCGGCCCCGTCCAATCAAAAACTAACGACTTCTCACGCAGCCTCGGCCGATTGCGGACACGGGGCCGATTTCATATCTATTTTCCGGCAGGCTGCCTTAAGGTCATAATCCCCCGTATCGCCGCATTCGAAAAATGGGCGCGGCGGCCAGGCCGGATTGCGGACATCCCTAGCACAAACGTCCGCTCGTTTGGAGGATCTGGATGGGCGATGTCAGTCAAGCAGAAGCCTTGCCGCAACAAAATGCCCATGGACCGATGGCCGGGGCTACGATCGCCGCGCTCGGGGTCGTCTACGGCGATATCGGGACCAGCCCGCTCTACGCTCTCAAGCAGGCTGTAGGGGCTGCGGGGATGACCCCTGACGCCGTCGCAGGAGTCGTGTCGCTGATCCTCTGGTCGCTGATCCTGATCGTCTCCTTCAAATATGCCATCCTGATTTTGCGGGCCGATAATCATGGCGAGGGCGGCATCATGGCGCTGCTGGCCCTTCTTGACGCACGGCACGCGCCAGCGGGGAGCTGGCGAGCCTCACTGCTCATCTTCGGCTTGATCGGAGCTGTGCTTCTTTACGGCGATGGAGTGATAACGCCGGCGATATCTGTGCTGAGCGCGGTGGAGGGCGTAAAGCTCGATGCCCCGCAGCTTGCGCCGGCGGTGGTTCCCATCAGCATTGCAATCCTGGTTGGCCTGTTCCTGGTGCAACGCAAGGGCACGCAGTATATCGGCAATATTTTTGGCCCGGTGATGGTGGTTTGGTTTGTCGTCATCAGCTTGCTCGGACTGCGCGGCATCATCATGGCGCCGGGTATCATCGCCGCTGTCAATCCGCTCTATGCCCTGTCGTACCTGACCAATGTTGAGCCTCGCATCGGATTTGCCGTACTCGGGACCGCGTTTCTGGCCGTCACGGGAGCCGAGGCGATGTATGCGGATATGGGCCATTTCGGCCGCGCGCGCATCCGCCAGGGCTGGTTCGCCGTGGTCTTGCCCGCGCTGATGCTGAACTACTTCGGCCAGGGGGCGCTCCTTCTTTCCAAGCCGGAGGCGCTCGAGAATCCGTTCTATCTGTTGGCTCCAGGATGGGCGCATTATCCACTTGTCGGGTTGGCGACGTTTGCCACCATCATTGCCTCGCAGGCGGTGATCTCGGGCGCGTTTTCCCTGACCCAGCAATCGATCCAGCTGGGCTTTCTGCCGCGCATGCGGGTGTTTCATACGGCCGGTCATGAAAAAGGGCAGATTTACATTCCAATGGCGAACTGGCTCCTTGCCGCCGGCACGCTCGGCGCGGTGCTTCATTTCGGCTCGTCGGACGCCCTTGGCGGCGCTTACGGCATCGCCGTGTCCATGCTGATGGCGATCACAACGGTGCTGGCCGCTCTGATTGCCCTGAGATGGGGCTATAACCCGGTAGCTGTCATTCTGGTCAATGGATTTTTCCTGATCATTGAGCTGATCTTCGTGGCCGCCAATACCGCCAAGCTGCTCGAGGGCGGCTGGTTCCCGCTGGCCCTGGCGGCCGTCATCGCCGTGCTCATGCTGACATGGCGCATGGGCTGGATGCAGCTCGAGCGCCAACGCTCCAAACTCCGGCAAAGCGAAGAAGCATTCATGGCTTGGATGCTCGCGCATCCTCCGCTGCGCGTGCCGGGCACGGCCGCCATCTTCACGGCCTCCAGCACCGGCATCCCGCTCAGCCTGACGCATCATCTGAAGCACAATCAGGTGTTGCACGAGCGTGTGCTGCTGATGTCGACCCTCAGCTCCGATGCGCCGCGCGTGGATCCCGCTCAGCGCGTCAAGATCGTGCCCGTCGGCCAGGGCATTTTTCGGGTGATCCTGTCCTTCGGTTTCATGGAAAGCCCCGATGTGATGGAGGCGCTGAAACTCGCGAGCAACGCTCCGGAATTGCGCGGCGTCGATCCCGAGCGGATCACCTATTATTTCCGCCGGGTGATGGTCGTCCCGAGGGACGACGTGCCCGGGATGGCGTTGTGGAGAAAGGAGCTGTTCGCGGCGATGCACCTCAATGCGAATTTGCCGGCCGCTTATTTCGGTGTGCCAACTCCTCAGGTGGTTGAAGTCGGCCTCGAAGTTGAGATCTGATGTGGGAGTAGGCCGGAGGCTTTGCTCGTAGCTCTTGGAGACGCCTTTGAGCCGTTCTGCTCCACTTCGCGCAGCGGTTTTCCGATAAGACGCACGACAAAATAAAGAGCTGGGGCGCGCTTTTGAAGTCCATCAAAAGCGGATACGCTCTGAAGATGGAAAGAAAAATGAGGCAAGCCCGAGACGGAGAGCGCAAGGCGGCGGCCGAGCAGTTCGGCATGATTGAGCACGAGGGACGCAAAACAATTCTTGCCGAAATTCACGCGCGACCTTTTCTGCCAATTGAAGCGCCTCGGCAAATCTATCACTTCGCCTTCGCGACCGGAGAGGAAAAAGCGGTCGACGACAGCAAGGCAATTGCCGATCTTTGCGCGAGAAGGGGCGTGGCGAAGCCGCCCGAAGACGCCAAATTCCATCACGTGCAGCTGGCGGATTGGGACCTTCGCTGGGAACAGCACACCGAGTTCTCAACCTATACATGGTCGACCATGCTTGGCGCGGCGGAGCCTTTTACACACCCCGATCCTTTGGCGGCAAAGGAGATCGCTTTTCTCGCGCCGGGGCCTCTCGTGGTCGCAACGCATCTGGCGCTTATCGAGGCCGGACCTTCTGACGAAAGTCTCGCGGCCTTGTTCAATGTGCAGAGCCTTTGCGTTATTGGCGCGGCCAAATGCGGGGCTCAGGTTCTGACCGATTTTATCCTCGATGCCTGCGGGTTTACGCGCCTGCTCATCAGATCGGAAAAGCTCGGTGCCATAAGAGCGGGCCGGCTCGTTCAGCGCGTTCTGGAGATTGAAACCTACCGCACGCTGGCCCTTCTCGGCCTTCCCGAAGCGCGCCGGGCCGGACCAGATCTGGAGCGCATGGAACGGGAAATCGCTGAGATCAATCACGCTTTGAGCGAGACCCGCGACCAGCGCACCAGCGAGGATCTCCTGAGACGCTTGAGCGACCTCCTCGCCGGAAGCGAGGCGCTTTCCACGCAGATGGCGTTCCGTTTCGGGGCGAGCCGCGCTTATCACGCGATTGTCAAAAACCGTCTCGATCTCATCCGGGAGGCCAAAGTCGGCAGCTACACGACCATTTCCGCCTTCTTTAGTGCAAGGCTTGATCCTGCAATCGAGACTTGCAACGCTATCGAAGCGCGCCAGGCGCGCCTCTCGCGCCAGGTTGTTCGCGCCATCGATCTCATGCGCACCGGCATCACGTTCGAGCTTGAACAGCAGAACCGCGACCTGCTCCAGGACATGAATCGCCGCGCGCGCCTGCAGTTGCGCTTGCAGGGTTTCGTTCAGGGCTTTTCCACGGCGGCGCTTGCCTACTATCTGTCTGGCCTCACGGTCTATCTCGCCAAGGGAATGAGGGATGCCGGATGGTTGCCCAAGAACGTGACGGCGGACATGTTTGTGGCCATGGCGCTTCCCCTTACGATTTTGGCGTCATGGTCCTTTATGGAGCGCGTGCGGCGGCTCACCATGAAGGCCCGGAAAGAGGAGAATGTGAATTGAGCGCAGCGCTTCCACGGGCGAACCGCGATTGAAAGCCACGACGTTCCTTGCGCGTTTCAGACTGCACTGTCGCTTCGGTCGGCCTCTTTCAAGTAAAGTCAAGATTATGGCAACGCCGACAGGCGAGATGCGGGGCGGCATACAAAATCTCAACCTGTTTCGAGCAATCAGGACAAACGAAATGTGCCCGCTGGCCGCCTGCTGGACCTGCTATCCACGCGATCTGAATATGGCCCTGCGCCATGACTACTTAGATGAAGGGTTTCAACGCCTTCTTCCAGAGACCGCGCCTCGAAGCCGCGAATGCTGAACGAGGGCGTCTCCTCGATGGTCCATCGCTTTGTCATTCAACCACCCAAATATTTTGGTTACACGCCGCCAAACATGGATCTCAGTGCCGGGCACGGTTGGCGTATAGAGTATTACATGAGTGGTCAGTTCAGAAAAGGCAGCGCTGCAGGTTCAAGCGAATGCCCGAAGGGCAGGCCCAGTTCGGGATGATGCGCTGAGCCCCTGCGCTGTGGACGCGGCATCCTCAAATAGACAAACCTCTTCACTCTATGGAGTACGCCTGTCATGCCCAGCAAGCCCGGCTTCCGGCTTGGGATCTACATGTGCAAGGATCTCGAGATTGTCGATTTTGCCGCCCCTTATGGCGTTTTCTCCGTTGCGCGGCGGCTCGATCCCAGCTCGACGCCGTTTATGACGCTGAATCGCTTCGGCCAGTCCAGGCGCAGGCGGGCTTCACCATCATGCCCAAATGCCTGCGACGATGGGCCTGACATGGACGCATTCCTTATCCCGGGCGGCTTTGGCACGCGCCAGGAGCTCAATAACGGCCGCCTGCACGCCTTCATCCGCGCGCTGCCGGATAAGACGCTTCTCGTCTCTGTCTGCACCGGCTCGTGGATTTATCGCCACATGGGTCTACTCGACGGGCGCATGGCGACCAATCGCAAGGAACCGGACCGCCTCGAAAGCTCGAAGATGGGAAAGGTCCCCATTGACCGGCTCGCCGAAATTGCCCCGCCTGCCGCCTCAGCCGCGCGCGAGTGGTGGACAGCGGCCGCGTCGTTGCCGGGGGCGGCATCGCGTCGGGTATGGAGGTCGGCTTCCATTTGCTCCGCCGTGCGGGCTGTGGGGAGGACTTCATCACCGAGGTGGCGCGCGTCATGGAATACGCAGCGGCCTATGAAATCTATCGCGGCGATATCGCCTACGATCAAGACGCCGCATGACACGAAACGAAGGCAAGCCGTTCAGAACGCGCAGCTCCGCCGCCGCGCGCAATCAATCTACTCACCCCGCCTTGAGCAGGGCCAGGAGGCGTTTGCGAATAAGCCGTTTGACGTCCCCGCTCATCAGCTTTTTCCTGAAGCGGTCCCTCACGTAAAATACGTCAACCGCCTTCTCGCCAAAGGTGGCGATATGAGCCGATGCGATATCGAGCTCCAGATCGCTAAAACCGCGCGCTAAATCGAACAAAAGGCCTGGGCGGTCAAGAGCGTGAACCTCGATCACGGTGAGTTCCTGCGAGGCCGTGTTATCGATGATGATGTCCGGGGTTACGCTAAAGGCGCGGATGCGCGATTTTTGCAGACTGCGGGCGGTTTCAAGCGTGTCGATGGCTCGCTTTCCAGAAAGGATGGCGCTGATCGTGTGCGAGATTTTCTGCGCCCGTTCGATCTCTTCGCTGTCGGAAAAAAGCCGCTGCAGGAAGAGCGTATCGAGCGCCAACCGTCGCAAGTCGTCGAAATCTGAGCGGAAGCGATATTGGCGCCTGCGACTGCGCATGCGCCCGCGAAAATCATCAAGAGCCTTGGAGTGTCCTGCGTCACAAGCGTGAGTTCTGTGAGCGGCTGGACTGCGTCGCCTTTCACCCCGGTCACCAGTGTGAGCTCTGTTAATGACCGGAACTCATCGCATTTGGCGTCGAATGCCACGACCGGCCGCTCGCTTTCGAAGGCGCGGATGATCTTGGCGTGCTGCAACTGCCGTTCAAGATCGGTTTTGAGCCAGTAATCCGGTTCGTGGCGCTGAATGAAACGCTCAACCTCGGCAGGCGGCCAGCCATTCAGCGTCTCGCGCAGCCGCGCCTGCGCCGAATTGATCCGCGACTTCCGCGGCTCGCGCGTGTGGCCCCCGGCAAGCAGAGGCTCGGTGTCATAATAAAGCGAGCGCAAGAGCTGGCCTTTCCAGCCGTTCCAGACGCCCGGCCCCACCGCGCGGATATCGGCGACAGTGAGCAAGAGCAGGAGCTTCAACCGTTCGGGACTCTGCACAATGTCCGCGAAGGTCCGCACGGTTTGCGGGTCCGAAATATCGCGGCTTTGCGCGGTCTGGCTCATGGTCAGATGGTGCTCGACGAGCCAGCGGCGGTATCGGCTTCCGCCGGTTCAAGCCCCATGCGGAAGGCGAGTCTCCGTGTCAGATCCGCGCCGACGATACTGTGATCGCCTTCCACGGCTTTGGCCACGTCATGCATCAAGAGCGCAAGATAAAGCGCGCGGCGGTTTTGAACGCCGGGGAAAATCTCCGTCGCCAGCGGAAGCTCATCGGCGAGCGCGCCCTTTTCCATTTGCGAGAGTATTCCCACCGCGCGGATCGTATGCTCGTCGATCGTGTAGTAGTGGTACATGCTGAACTCGGCCATGGCGACGACCCGGCCAAAATCGGCGATGAAGCGGCCGAGCACGCCCGCCTCGTTGAGAGCGCGGAGCGACCTTCCCGGCGCGTGGCGTAGATGTCAAAAGCTTCAGAAATAGCTGATTGGCGGCAGGGTTGGTCCTGAAGCCGTCGTCGATCAGCTTGAGCGCGGAGCGGATCAGGCGAATCGCTTCGGGATGCAGAAGCAGGTTTCGCCGCTCCCGCTTCGACAAAGCCGGATGAGATTGAGCGGGTCTTTCGTGAACGCATCCGGCTGCTTCACATTGAGCCGGTCGTGATCGACCCGGAAGGCGGTGGTGGCGGCAAGCCTGGCGCGGCTTCCCCAAGGGAGGATGCCCATAAAATCGCTCAAGGACGGAACGGTCTTGAGCTCCCTGATCTCCAGGCACGAGCAGACGGTGCGGGTGAGATCGCCCACATCTTTGGCAATCAGAAAATAATGCTTCATGAACCGCTCGACGCCGAGAAGCCCAAGGCGGCTGTGATACTGCAGCAGGCGCGCCATCTCCGGCTGCAGGTCGAAAGACAAGCGCTCCTCGGGCTTTCCCGCAAGAAAATGGAGATAACAGCGAACCGTCCACAGAAAGGCTTCGCAGCGGTTGAAGGTTGCTGTCTCGTTGGGGGAGAAAAGGCCGGTTTCGGCCTGCGCCTGTCCCCCCGTATTGAGGTGGACCGCAAACCAGTGCAGCATGTTAAGGTCGCGCAGGCCGCCCTTGCCTTCCTTGATGTTCGGCTCGACCATGTAGCGCGAAAAGCCAATGCGTATCAGGCGCTCGGCGCGCTCCCTGAGCTTCGCCTCGATGAACTCACGCTGGTTTCCCTGAACAACGCCGGAAAGTAAGCTCGCCTGCATCCGGTTGAACAGCGCGTCCTCGCCATGGATAAGCCGCGCATCCAGCAGCGCGGTCCTTATCGTCATGTCCTCTTTGGCCGCTTTTATGGTTTGATCGACCGTGCGCACCGCGTGCCCGACCTTATAACCAAGGTCCCAAAGGTAATGCAGAACGGATTTGACGATGCTTTCGGCCTGCGCCGTCTGTTTGTCAGGGAAAAGAAAGAGCAAATCGACATCTGATCCGGGAGCCATAAGGCCCCGGCCATAGCCGCCAGTTGCGACCAGCGCCATAGGCATGGCGGCGGGAGGCTTCGGCGCGCGGGAAATATGAAAAGTAGAAAGATCGTAGATGAGCTTGACAAGCTCATCCTGAAACAAGGCAAGGGCCTTGGCGCAGGCGCGGCCGTCTCCGGTCTGTTCGAGAAGCCCTTGCGCCTCGCTTTGGGCTTCGGCTTTGAGGGCCTTGAGGCGTCGAAGAACGCCAGCCCGCGCCTGATCGGGCGGCGGATTTCCCCCCCAGGAAGAGGTAAGCTCTTCGCGAAGGCACGCGGGATCAAAAGTGGAGGATGGCCCTAGGCTAGCGACAGTATCCATGGGGGTTAGGCAAGCAAGTCTTGCGCCAAAGCAGAAGCTCGCCGATGAGCGGGGGCGAACCTGCGTCAGTGGGTAGCTTCAGGACTTGCCGAACGGGCCGTTGACGTGAAACGTCCGCTGTTGCGCACAGCTCGAATTGGGTCCGCGCTGCACTGCAGAATTGTGCAAAGAGTACGATCGATTGTCTGTTGCCTAGAAATGCGGCGCCTCCTCAAGTTCCTTGGCGCGTTCTCAGGCTCTCTGCAATGGCGTCACGCTCGCCGTTTTTCCATGCGCTCGAAGAGGCCGCGCGGGACGATGGGCGGATGACAGTCGAAGCAGGGTTAAAATGACCGGCAGCAGAAGCTCTTTCTTCTGAAATACGATGTTGCCCATGGTTCGACAAGCTCACCATGAGGGCTAAGCCATTGAAAACACGCGACCTCATCCTGAGCCTGTCGAAGGATGAAACCAAGATTTCATTCTATTTCAGCAGCCTGCTGGCAGCCTATTCGGCGGATCGTAAATGCGCTAATTCGAAAGAGAGCGCTTCATCCAGCTCGCAACGCCCCTCAGCGTTCTGAACTCTGTGACCGAACGGGCCTGAAGATCAGGGAAACGATCGCGGACCATGCGCGAAAGGCCATTGCCGGGTCCAAGCTCAAGTAACACTGTGCAACCGAGCTCCACCAGCGCGCCGACGCACGCGGCCCAATCTATACGATGCGCGATCTGCAGCGCTAATGCTTCAATGGCCTCCGCCTTCGAAAAAACCGGCGCAGCCGTTGTTCCGGAAAGCACCGGGGCCGCGAACGGGGCCCATGCTGCTTGGCTTAACGCCATTCGGAATTTCGGCACGCCGGCCTGCATCGCAGAGGTATGCGAAGGAATTGACACCTTGAGCCGCGTGACTTTCGTCCCGCTCTCGGCAACCTCCTTTTCGAATTCCTCCAAGGCGCTTGCGGCGCCGCCGACGATGAACCGGTCCGCGTCATTGATGATTGCAATCTCGACGCCATGCTTGGCGCACAAGTGCTGCACCTGGCTTTGCGTGAGCCCCCGCACTGCTGCGAGCCCCCCCGGCGACGGATAAGCCTCATCCATCGCAGCCGCACGATGCTGCGCGAGTTTGATCAGTTCCTCCGGGGCCAACACCCCGGCGCAGCCATAGGCCGAAAGTTCACCGAGGCCGTAGCCTGCGAACGCCTTCGGTTCAGGCAGCTCTTTCTGCAGGCCTTTCCAAACAGCGAGCTGAAAAGCGCACAAGAGGGGTTGCGCCACCCTGTTCATGTGTAAGTCTTGCGAGGGTCCGCCTGCCATATCCCTGTAAAGGGCGAGTATGCTCTGAGCCTCGGGTTCTCCCGAGACAAGCTCGAACATATCGGGCGACTGATCCCCCTGGCCGGGGCATAAAATGCCGAGACTCATGCTTGCAGCTCATAAAGAAAACAGGCCGCGGCCAGCACGTCGGCAGCGCCGCCGGGCGACAAATTAAGCGCAACGCAATCGCCATGCAGAGCCAGAGCGCGGCTCAGCCATGCAGGAGAGTAAACGCCGCCTTTGTCCAGAAAATCGCGAGCAGCCATCTGCACGAAGCGCAACCCTTCCGTTCCGCCGCGATGCAACAGGTTCGTGTCCTGCAAGTCCGCCATGGCAGCGAAAAGAGTTTGAATGCACGCGCGTTCCCAGCACTCAAGGCGCTTGAAAGTTGAACGGAGCGTGGGGAGCGCCACCCGAAGAAGCGTCGGAAACCCCGCAAGCGCTTCCGCGCGCGCGCCACGCGCTCCATAAAGCCGAACGGCGCAGTTTCCGTGGCTACTCGCGGCGGCGCGGCCGGCATTGCTAATCCCGTCGCCCCACACGGTGACAACCGTGTCCGCGAGAGCCTCTGCGTTGCAGTCAAGGCCGCGATGATGACGCCATCCGGCCGCCGCGGCCAACAGGCCCATACAGAAGATGCCGCCGCGATGAGTGTTAACTCCCCCCGTCGCCCGGAGCATCCGCCGCTCCGCCTCGATACCCAAATGTTGGAGACTTGGAAAGGGCGAGCCTGCAGCGCCCGCCGACGCGATCGCCTTAAAATAATGCCGGAGCGCAAAGATACTGCGCAGGAAAGTTCCAGCATCCATATCGTCATGCGCGCCGTTGTCTACGGCGCTGACGAGACCGGGCTTCGGATAAAGCAACAGCTCCGTGTGAAGAGCCCGGATTGCAGCGCGGCCAATGAAAATGGTTGATGGCTTCGAGAGCGGAAAATCGCAAAGCCCGGTCATCGAAATCTTTCCTCAAATACACTGCGAACGCTGTCCATGTCCCTGAGCCTCGCCCTGTTCATTCCCTTTGCGAGCACTTTGGGAGGATGGTTCGAGATTTCCCGCCAGGCGATAGCGTCGCCATCCGGCAGGACGATTTCGCCATCCGGACGGGGGGCCTGATGCTGGCGCTCGAAGCATTCCAAGACGCCGACAATTTTCAGAACCGCGCTCCAGCTCATCGGCCGAAAGAGGAGATCGACATCCGAACTGGCAGTGAGATAGGCCGTTCCAGAACTCGCCGACCAGTACTGCCAGGCCAGGGACCCGTAGACACAAGCCTCTTCGCCGGCTGCTTCCAACTCGGCCGCCAGTTCCCCCAAGGGCTCGCGCCAGTTCAGGGGCGCGGCGCCCAGAGTTTCCCGAAGTGGAAGCGGCGGGCGATGGTCAGCGATTGCGCTGACCGCGACCGCCAATCCAATCCGTCGCTTTCCTGGAAGCGCAAGACCAAGGCGCAGAGTATGCGCCGAATATCCCGGCTGACTGCGGGCGGCGATCAGAGGCCGCTTCGCTCGATCCACTGAGTCAGGATGTCAACCTCGGCGTGCTCAAGCGCCGTGATGAGATGGCTTCGCCAGTCGGATGTAAGCCAAAGCCAGTCATGCCGGCCGATGGGGCTACGTGGTGTAATGGTGCACCCGTTCTGCTACACTGCGGGCGAGTTTGCGACCTTCCCTTGCCTCTCCCAATTCGCTCCGGAAGTCTGCTTCTGGGGAGCATCGAGCGCATCCAAAAGGCAAGCCGAGAGATCGCCCTCCCAAAGCCCGTGAATGGCCCCCATCCGCAGGTAGTTTTCGACGCCAGGCGCAAATACCGGCGAGGCGCGGCTTAGCTCCTCCAGCCTTTCCAGCGGAATTTTGGTGATCCTGGCCATGGACGGCAAATTCATCACCCTTATTTTGGCCTCCGGCAACGCGTAGCAGTAATCCGCGAGAAGACTGGTGGCCAAAAAGCCCCCGCTGACGGCTTCCGAGTAGACAAGGCCGATGATGCGGTGGCCGCGCTTGCGAGCAAGTTCAACGCACTTGGCGAGATGCGCCATATAGCCGTTGATGCCAAGCAGCTCGTCGCGATGGCTCAGACGCTGGCCCTGGGTGTCCACAAGCAGAAGAATGGGCCTGCGCGGAAACTTGCGGACGATGGCGAGCACCTCACCCGCCATGCGATAGGCAAGTTCAACTCCAATGGGCGCAGCGTCTGTTGTCCCAATGATGGCGACATCGCCTTTCGGCGTGTGTCCCATACCGGAAAAATAGGAACCGTCGAATTTCACCTCGTGGTTCAACGGAAACAACTGATCGAGCAGCGTGTGGATGTCCATGTCAGGCGCTCCTCTCGGCTGTCGCCGCGATAAATTGCGCCGCCTCCAGCAGCGGCAGCTGTTCCGGCTTGTCGATGCCGAGACGCGACCAGATTTCGAGGCCGTCGCGACAGTCGCCAAATCGCTCAAGCCTTTCGCCTAGCCGGGCGTGATCGGCCTCCAAGGCCTCCAGGGAAAGATCAGGCTTCGCATCGAGGGCGGCGATCGCCGCCGCCCGGAAAGCGTCGATGTCGTCTGCAACGAGTTGCGCGGCTTCTCCAAGCAAATAGCGATGATTGCCCCCGACCGTGCGCCAGACGAGCGCGCGGTCCCTCGAATCGAACTCTTCGACTTCGCAGGTCGTTTCGATCACTTCGGGTCCTGAAAGACCGAGACGGCCCTCCTCGCTGATAATGACCGCGTCGCAAAGCCGGGACACGATCCCCATTCCGCCAAAGCACCCGAATTGGCCTCCGTCGAGCACCAGCACCGGTATGCCGCCGCCCCGCAGAGACAAAACGGCCCTCATGATTTCCGACACGGCGATAAGTCCGGCATTGGCCTCATGTAACCGGACGCCGCCGGATTTCAACGATCAAAAGCACGGCGGCGGGGCGCTCGTCGATTGCGCGGGCGAGCAGTCCGGTCAGTTTGGCGCCTGTGCACCTCCCCGACCGCGCCGCCCATGAATTCGCCTTCCTGCGCGGCGATCAAAACTGGCCGTCCAGCAAGATGGCCATTGCCGACAATAACGCCGTCGTCGAAAACCGCCGGCGTGTCGAGCTGCTTGAGATGCGGACTGACAACGCGGTGCTCGCGGCGGCAGGAACTCATGAAAGGTTCCAGGATCCAGGAGGGCGACGACGCGTTCCCGAGCGCTTGCCTCGTAGTAGCTGCTCATGCCTGACCTCCAAGAAACTGCTCGACGGCCTGATCGAGCCGAAGCGAGACGACGGCGGGCGTGGCGCCGGCGTCGTTGATGGAGATGCGCACGTCAGCGAGGGCGTGGCGTGCGAAAAAGTCATCGAGAACAGCCTCCCAGATGGGGCCGAACCCGTGCGCCGCGGTCAACACCTCGACGTTGCATCGTCCGCCGAGGTTCTGCGGTTCGACGAGAACTTCGAGATTGCCGGACGATACGACGCCCGCGATGGCCGGAGCATGAACGGCATTGAGCTTGCGTCCGCCCTGATATTCGTAATTGAGCTTTTCCATGATCCCCTGCACTACCAGTTACGAAAACGCGCGGGCGGGTCGTAAAGGCCGCCTGAAGCGCGCACCAAGTCCTTGACCGACCGCGCGGCCAAGAGGTCGCGCGTCGCCTGACGCTTATCGATTCCAAGATCCTCCGGGCGGCGGATGATCCCGCGATCGCGCAGATTTCGACCATGCGCTTGTCGCGGGCCAGACCGACCGGGGTGTAACCGGCGACGCCGCGAATAGCCTGTTCGCGTTCCTCGTCGTTCCGGCAAAGGAGGAGATTGGCGATGCCTTCCTCGGTCAGAATGTGGCTCAGATCCTCCCCGTAAATCATCACCGGAGGGATCGCCATGTCTGCGCTTTCGGCCAATTCCCAGGCATCGAGCCGCTCCACGAAAGCGGGTTGCATGTGCTCGCGAAATGTCTCGACAGTCTGAACGACGAGTTTTTGCCCGCGCGGAATGAGATTGCGGCCTTCTCGCGCCTCCCGCCCTGCCTTCAGCCAGGCCGGGCTTGCGTGCCGCCTGCCGCGAGCATCCGCGCCCATATTGGGGGCGCCGCCGAAGCCGGCGATGCGCCCGGTGGTGGCCGTAGAGCTATTTCCCGCGAGATCGATTTGCAACGTCGAGCCAATGAACATATCGCAGGCATAATGGCCAGCCGCCTGACAGAGCGCCCGATTGACCTCATCGACCCGTCGGGCCCGGTGAAGAAGATGTCAGGCCGCGCTTGGATGTAGGCCTCCATGCCGAGCTCGTAGCCGAAGGAGTGGACCGACTCCACGAAGCCGGCTTCGATCGCCGGGATCAGGGCCGGATGCGGGTTCAGCGCCCAATCGCGGCAGATCTTGCCTCTAAGCCCAAGAGACTCTGGCATAGGTTGGCAAGAGCAACTCGATCGCCGCCGTGTCAAATCCATGCCGTGATTGAGCTCGTGACCTCATACTCGGCATAGATACCCTTGATGGCCATCATGGCCATGAGAACCTGGATTTCCGAGATCTGCGCCGGGTCCCGGGTGAACAGCGGCTCGATGTAGTGAGGCTTGGGACTTTGTACGACGAAGTCGACCCAGTCCCCTGGGATGTCCACCCGCGGCAGCGCATCCCTCATCTCATTGACTTGCGCGATGACGATGCCGCGCTTGAACGCGGTGGCCTCCGCTATAACGGGGGTGTCTTCCGTATTGGGACCAGTGTAGAGGTTGCCTGCGCGGTCGGCCGACTGGGCGCATATCAGGCTGACCCTTGGGGTGAGATCGACAAAATAGCGGCCGAACAGCTCGAGATAGGTATGGATCGCGCCAATCGCGATGCGCTTTTCACTGACGAGCCGCGCCAGCCTTCCTCCTTGCGGCCCCGAAAACGAAAAATCGAGCCGGGTCGCGATGCCGCGCTCGAAAACATCGAGATGCTCCGGCAAGGCAAGGACGGATTGCACCATATGGAGGTTGTTCACCTTGGCGGGATCGACCCCCGCCAAGGCCTTGGCCAGAAAATCGGCCTGTTTCTGGTTGTTGCCCTCAAGGCAAACCCGGTCGCCCGGCTCCAGTATCGCTTCGAAGAGCGCGCCGATCTGTTCGGCTGCGACGACCTTTCCCTGGGCAAGAGCGGCAGAGCGCTCGAGCCTGGCTTCACGGTTGCGGGCTTGACTGTTCCAGTCGCGCATGGCGCCTATTGCTCCTATGAGTTCGAGGAATCTCAGCCGAATAAAGCTCGGACGGTAAGAAAGAGAACGGAGGGACCCATCAGGCAGCCAAGGCCGGTATGGAAGGTCGCCACCAGCGCTCCATAGGGAACCAGCCGCCGGTCCGTCGCTGCAAGCGCCGCGCTCACGCCGCTTACGGTTCCGGCAAGCCCGCCGAAGACCATGGCGGCCTGCGGGTTGTTGAGGCGCATGAAGCCTGCAAGCGGCGGCGTGAAGACCATGACCAGGATCGCTTTCAGCACGCCTGTCGCAATGCTGAGAGCGATAATGTCGGAGGAGGCGCCAATCGCCGCGCCCGTGACAGGCCCGACAATATAGGTGACGGCTCCGGCGCCGATTGTGGTCAGCGTGACCGCGTCGGTGTAACCGAAGGCATAGGCGACAGAGACACCCACAATAAAGGGAAGGACCGTGCCGAGGAACAGGGCGATGACGCCGAGCCAGCCGGCCTTTTTCGCCTCGCCGACCTGGACTTCGCTCGCAGTCGCGACGATGGTGAAATCCCGCATCATCGCTCCGCCCATGAACGCAAGGCCGGCAAAAGGCGCGACGTCGGCAAGCCCCTTCGCCTTCCCGCTGACAATGCCGCCCCAATAGGCCAGGGCGAGCCCTGCGAGCACGGCGATCGCCGAACCGGCGACATGGCCGCGGAAAACGTGGCGGCCGAGTTGGTTCGATATCCAGATCACGATGCCGACGAAGGCGAAGGCCGTGACGAGCGGAGCTTCCGCGATAAGCTTTTGAATAATTTCCAGCATGGCGGTGTCCTATTTGCTTTGCTTTGCGGCAACGCCTTCTTGTTGCTCAAAAATTGCTTCCTCGTCGGCGGCGCGGTTCCAGGGGAGCATCCCCGTCCACCGCCGGCAGGGCCTCGCTCGCGATGTGGGCGCGATGGATGATGCGGTTGATGATGGAGATCACGACCGCGCAGAGCCCGAAGCTGCCCGCCGCGCTCAAGAGCGCAATGGGGCCGCCCTTCACGGCCACCACCACATTCTGCGTGGCGGCCATGGCCACCACCACGGGGATGTACAGCATGGCCCAAAAGGTGATGCCGCGCTCGCTCTCGTGGCTGAGCACGCCGTGATCGCGGAGATAATGCTGGGCGGCGATCAAGAGGATCATCGCGATGCCGACGCCGCCGACATTGGCCTTGACCCCGATCAGAATCGCGAGGAGCTCCCCGATGAAAACTCCGGCGAGGTAGCATGCGGCCAATAACGCTGTCCCGAAAATCACCATGACCGCAGCTCCTTTGCAGCGAGGTCGCAGCTCGCGCCTATGGCGCAACGCGATCTACCCATCTCTGTTTCCTCCCAATGTCGCTTTCGACAGTTTTGTATTTTTACAATCGTTTGTGTATACATAAGACTTGAGGCTGGACACGTTGTCAAGCGCTTCGTATATTTACACAAGATTTTGAGGGGAAGGGCATGGAGCAGATAACAAACCGGCTGTCAGCCAAGTTGCTGGAGACAATCGAAGAACGGATCGTCACCGGCGAATATCCTGCGGGCGCCAGCCTGGATGAGGTGCGGCTGGCGGAGGCCTTCGGCGTTTCTCGCACGCCAATCCGCGAAGCGCTCATTCAGCTTTCAGTGATGAACATGATCGAGAAACGGCCCCGCAAAGGATGGGTCGTCACCGAGATCTCGCCTGCGCGTTTGTGCGAGATGTTCGAACTCATGGCTGAACTTGAAGCGATCTGCGCACGCCTTGCAGCCCGCCGCGCGACCTTATTCCAACAACAGCAGATCAAAGCAGCCCACGAAGCTTGCAGAAACGTAAAGGACGCCGACGCCTATTTCCGGCTCAACGAAGCCTTTCATCTGGCGATTTACGAAGCGAGCCGGAACGAGTTCCTTATCGAGGAGGCGATGGCGGTCGCCCGCAGGGTGCGCCCTTACCGGCGTCTGCAACTGCGCGTTCGTGAGCGTCTCAAAACGTCTTTCACCGAGCACGAGGCTATTGTGAACGCTATCCTCGCAGGCGATAGCGCTTTGGCCGAGGAGACCATACGGTCTCACGTTCTCGTTCAAGGACAGCGTTTTGCCGATCTCGTCGCCTCGATCGAAGAAAACGGCAGGCAAGCGCAAAGCAGCGTGGCGCATGTGAACTGAGCGCCCAAGATGCCGGAGCAGCCAAAATAGCCGGCGCGTGCTCGTCGCATCCGATACGCTGAAATCACTCAATGCCAGTGGCGCGCCTGTGCTCCAAAGGGAGAGACGCGTTACGCTTGCGCCGGGCTCGCGCGTGCGCTCGTCCGAAAATCGTAATACGGAGCGCGCCGCAGCATTGCAGTGGCTACACCGCAACCCGAATTACAAATTGGACATCAAACTATCCGCCGGCGCCAGAGGCGATCACCGGGGGGCATTTGGGGTTCAAAGGCGGGGATTTACGACTGCGTTTCGTTAACATGTTCAAATTCAGGGTGAAGTCATATGAGCGTCAATCTTGTCTCTCTTGTCTCTGAGTTTCTGACCCCGGATTTGATTGGCCGCATTGCCGCCGCTCTCGGACTAGACCGGAGTCTTGTCGGCCGTGCCGCCATCGCTTTAGGGCCCGCGATCTTGGGAAGTCTTTCGCATGCCGCCTCGACGCCGGAGGGAGCGCGCAAGCTCGCCAACACCGTCAGCCAACAAAGCCCGAGCATCCTCGACACCTTGGGGTCCATGATCGGCGGCGCGGGTCAGCAGACATTGGTGAAGGACGGCGTTAATACGCTTGGCTCGCTGCTCGGTGGTTCTGGTGTGTCGGCGCTCGCTGGCGCTGTGGGGCGGCTGACTGGCATTTCTCAAGGGGCAGGAACCTCATTGATCGGCATGCTGACTCCGGCCATGCTTGGCTTGCTTGGAAAGCAGCAAGCGGCGCAAGGCCTTGATGCGTCGGGTTTGGCGAGGCTTCTCGCTGCGCAGAAAGACAATATCACGGCCGCTTTGCCACCCGGATTTGGCGATATGCTTCGCGCCTCCGGGGCGCCGGGGTTTGCAGCTGCTGGAGCACAGGCCCCGGAACCGCGGCGCGCTTCCCCCGCAGAAAGCGCTTCTCAATCATCGACCTGGAGTTGGGTGCTCGGAGCAGTAGCCGCCGCGGCATTGGCGTGGTGGTTCTTTGGGCCGACGAGGGTTGCCGAACAAACAAAGACAACTCCCTCAGGTTGTCGAACAAACAAAGACAGCCCCGGCTCAGGTTGCCGGTAGTCTGTCAGTCGATGGAGTGGATCTCAAGTCGTCACTGAAAACAGGCATTGATGGACTGAAGACGACCTTGCAAGGGATCACCGATGCGGCGTCGGCTAAAGCCGCGCTCCCGCCGTTCGAGAAAGAAGGGAAGCAGTTTGACAAGCTTCGCGATCTTGCCGGTAAACTCCCTATGGACGGAAAGACCGCTTTCGCTGCGCTCGTTGCACAGCTTCGTCCTTCCATCGAAGACCTGTTCAACAAGGTTCTCGCGATCCCGGGCGTCGGCGATATAGCAAAGCCCGTGATTGACGGACTACGCGCCAAGCTCGATGCTCTAAGCAAAGCATAAAATCGCCTTGGTGGCGGGTAGCTGCGCCGAGAGACTTTTTCACCTCGGTGTCCGTGCTGCCCCTCACGTAATGCCGGTTCCAGGTGCAAGCGCACAGTCAAGGAGTGCCCGGCGGCGGTGCGAGCGCGGAGCGCTTCGCCCTTGGCCGCGCATCCGACGTTCCTAATAAAATCCCTAGCGGTGAGCAAGAGGCTGGGCAACCGCTAGGGATCGGTAAGCCGTACGGCTTAAGAAAGCGGCAGGACGGTTCGGCCGTAAACCGTATTGACCAAGGTCGCGGTGGCGATATACCAGGCGAGCAGGCCCACGACAAAGATTTCCCAGCCGGCCAGTGACGCGGGCACGATCCCCAGGGTCACGCCGTCAAGGAGCAAAAACGCCAGCAGCAGCAGCCAGAACAGGATGGACAGGTACTTACCCACACGCATGGCGGCGATGCAAAAGGAAAGTGTGAACAGCGTCCACATGAGGAAGAAACCAAGCTGCTCGTTGGGACCCGCTTTGAGGCCCGCGTTCGGCTGCACGTACAGCAACGCGAATATCGCCCACCAAAAGGCGCCGTAACTCATGAAGGCGGAGCCGCCGAAGATGCTTCCTTTCCGAAGGTCGATGACTCCCGCAACGAACTGCGCCGTGCCCCCGAAGGCAATTGCCAACGCCAGCGTCGGGCCGGCGCCCCAATAACCCACGTTATGCAGGCCTGTCGCCATGGTCGTCGTTGCGAAACCCATCAGCCCGACAACCGCCGGATTGGCCCACCATTCTTTGTACATCCCCGCATCTGTGATTTCTGGCATTTCCTCTTCGTCCTTTCCGTTTAGTAGCGATTTGCAACCATCTTCGAAAGCCGTGGTTTTCGGTTCTTCAAGTGATAGGCTTCCCGGCGCTGGCCTTGGGCTTGATATTTCAACTTGTACTACTCTCTATTTTTATTATTTGCGTTACGAAACAGTAAAAGACGTATCTGTATGCGGTTCTACGTCGCAACTATTTTCCATGTCACTGCGTGATCGGAGCAATGCAGGAAATCGATTGGATCACACAAGCAATCAAATGAGCCTCTACGCTCCAGATTATCAGCCCGCCGACCCGGTGCTGTTGGAAACGTTTGATGGGACGGCAAGAAGTTTATCGTGTATTCCTGCTCTCCGTGATCGTTTAGACTGGATAGAGCACCACTCGCCAGTCATAGTGCTGGTGAGAAAAGCGGGCTAAGGCTCGCTGCGAATAGCATCAAGCTAAGCGATCAGCTGCAGCCCGGCGACTTTGCCGTAATAGTCGTTGCCGCGGATGAGGTCGTGATGCGTGCCGAACGCCTCGACGCGTCCGTCCTGCACCAGCGCGATCTTGTCCGCCTGCCGGATGGTGGACAGCCGGTGGGCGATGACCAGGATGGTTTTCCGCCCGGCCTGGGAGTGCATGTACTCGCGGACCAGCTCCTCATTCTCGGCGTCGAGTGCGGAGGTGACCTCATCGAAGAGCAGGACCGGGGCATCCTTGATGATCGCCCGCGCAATGTTGAGCCGCTGAGCCTGTCCGCCCGATATGAGCGAGCCGAGCTCGCCCACAAAGGTGTCGTAGCCTTTAGGCAGCTTCATGATGTGGTCGTGCAAGCCGACCGTCTTGCAGGCCGCGAAGACGGCGTCGTCCGGCACGGCGCTCCGGCGGAGCGTGAGATTATCCCGGATCGAACCGCTGAAAATGAAATTGGACTGCCCGACATAAGCGATGAGATCGCGGATCTCGGTCACGGGCATATCCTTGACATCGCGCCCGCCCAGAAGGATGCGTCCCTCCTGATGCCGGTGGAAGCGCAACAGAAGCGAGAACACCGTCGACTTGCCCGCGCCGGACGGGCCGATCAGCGCCACCATGTCTCCGGGCCTGGCTTCAAATGTGAAGGATTCGAGGACGTTTACGCCCGGCGAGTAGCCGAAGGTTACATCCTCCATCACGACGCCCAAGCCTCCCTCAGGACGGGGCAGGGCGGGGACGAGGCTTCCCGCGGCGCCTTTTTTGGGAGCTTCCATCTCCGGATCATTGTCTTCGAGCAGACCGTGCACGAGGCCCACGCCGACCAATGATGTCCTGAGCGCAACTCTAAGCTGGCTCACTCGCCGCGCCGGGTCCATCGCAAGCAGCATGGCCGTGATGAACGACATGAACGTGCCGGGGTCATACACGCCGTAGATAGTCCGGTACCCGGCGTAAAGGATGGTCAGCCCAACGGCGAGGCCGCCCAACGTGTCGATGATGGGAACCGGCGCATTCTCAAGCGCCGACACCTTGTTGGATCGGTCCTTGATGCTTTCGATAACGGCGTCGACCTCGTTCTTGATTACGGGCTCGAGATTGTAGGACTTGATGACCTTGAACCCCTGAACGGCTTCGCGAACGTGCTTGTTAAGCTGGGCGATGGACTGCATCTCCTGCTGCATCAAGCCCTTGATGCGCTTTAAAAGAAGCGAAATGCAGAAGAAGATGGGCGGGACCGCAATCAGGCAGATCAATGTGAGGACGAGGTCCTGCCGGACCATCACGAATGCGAGGGAGGCGATCGTCGCCAAGTCCCTTGCGCCTGCGAGAACAACGCGGTTGAGGATTGCGCCGATAGCGCCCGCCCCCATGCTGATGCGCATGATCAATTCGTCCGAGGAATAGCGGTCGAAGAATACGGCCGGCTGCACAAGGACATGGCTGATCATCCGTTCCTGCGTCCTGGCGACCATGTCGTTTGCGATGCGCGCGGAGAGCAAGGATTGCCAGTAGGTCGAGAGGCCTTTCACCAGGAACGCAAAGATGACGACCAGGAATATGGGAATCAACATCGACCCTTTCTTTGTAAGGAAAAGGCCATTGACGACGTCCCGGACAAGCCAAGCCGCCGCAGCCGTGGCTATTGACGCCACGACGATCAAAAGAAGGATCAGCCCGTATTGGTATTTATAAGCGGGAAAATACTCGCGGAGGATCGAGATGAAAACGCGAAGGTCGTTATCGCTCGACAAGCGCGCGAGCAATTTTCTCCCGAGTTGCCGGAAATTCATGATTGATCCGCCCCTCTGCTAAGCTTGCAGCCAGCGATACACTGAGCCCTTCGGCTGGGCAAGGCCGGGCAAGGAGCGACTGTTGCAGAAAAGGCTCAATGGCTCTCGGCAAGCCCGGGGGATAAAGCAAGCAATACGCATGAGGACCGCATCCAATTGATCTGAAACCGTATCAGCATCAATCGCATGTGGTTGCGGCGCCTGAGTGGCGACCTCAACAGGCTGCTGAAAAAGCCTGGAAGTTTGGCTTCATCCTTCGACAGGCTCAGGATGAGGTCGAGTGTTTTCAACGAGTTGATCCTCATGGTGAGCTTGTCGAACCATGGGCAGCGTCCTTTTTCGGCAGCCTTTTAAGGTCTGGCTCGACGGGTCAGGTTGCGGGGGCTCTGGGCGCGACGCGCAGTACTTCTCTTTTGGGGATAATTTCCGGCGCGCCATGAGAGAAGGTCTTGCGGCGGCTGATCCAGGACAGCAAAAAGGCCGCGGGAGTTCCCGCGGCCCGTGAGACTGGCTGTTCGCCACAGCCGGCTTTGCCCTGCCTACCGCAAGGCGTTACCCCTGCGTGCTAGGCTGACGCCAGAGGCTGCTCCAACGTTTCCGTGGCGCGCACAAGCTGTGGCCTAAGCGCAAAGATCCCACTAGACATCGGATCACCTCCTTTCGTTCGTTGCTCCTGGGCGCTAAGGTGGCGTCGCGGATCGAAATGTAAAAGGGATCAATTTCATTCCACATCGGGAAATTGTTTTCATCGCTGGGGGCGCCACATAGAGGAAATGGGCGATAGCGCGAAGCCTTTAGCAATCCGATTTGCCGATGACGGGTCCATTCCGAACAATCCCCGGCTGCCCGTGCTTATTTACCGGCGCGCCTTCGACGTTTCCGGCCGCGACCCCGCGGCGGAAGCTGAACGCATGTTTCGGCGGAACGGATGGCCTCCACAGTGGCGCGATGGCGTTTACGGTTTTCATCACTACCATTCGACGGCGCACGAAGCTCTGGCCATCGCGAGAGGCGGCGTTAAGGTGCGGCTCGGAGGCGACGCCGGCCAGGACTTCGACCTCTCCGCCGGCGATGTGGCTGTCTTGCCGGCCGGGACCGGGCACAAGCGCCTGGCTGCAAGCGGGGATCTGCTCGTCGTCGGAGCTTATCCGCCCGGCCAGCAATGGGATCTGTTGAAAGGCTCGCCTGACGATAGACCCGCCGCGCTTGTGAATATCGAGCGTGTGCCGCTTCCTGATTGCGACCCTGTCTTTGGTGGGGGCGGCCCTCTGACCTCGCTCTGGCGTTAAAGCGGCTTCACCTGAAATTCAGCACGCCTGCCTTCCCAAAAGATGTAATGGTGGATGCGCGCGCATTCGCCGTCGATAGCGGTACAACTCCAATAAGAAAATGCGCGCATAAGCCAAGGAGATTGAAAATGAAATTCGGAATTATTCTTGCCGGAGCGGCTCTTTCCGCCATCATGATTCCAGCCGCGCTTGCCGAAACGATGACTTATAAAGCCGATCTCAAGGCCTCGGAGGAAGTGCCTGCCACCACAAGCAACGGTTCCGGCGCCGCCACGGTGACCTTCGACCCGGCGACCAGCGTTCTAACCTGGAAAGTCACTTACTCCGGACTGACCGGCCCCGCAACGATGGGCCATATTCATGGGCCAGCCGCTTCTGGCAAAAATGCCCCCGTGGCCATCCCCTTTCAAAGGTTGATAGTCCAATTGAGGGTTCGGCCAAGCTCACGGATCAGCAAATCGCCGATCTGAAAGCGGGCCAATTGTATATCAACATCCACACTGCGGCGAATAAGGCAGGCGAGATCAGGGGCCAGGTCACCGCCGCGAAGTAAGCACGGAAGAGCGTCGCGAATTGCTGCGCAAGCCCGCCGCTTTTTGAGTCGCTCCATCGTTCGAAAGCGCGCCAAGCTGCGCCGCCGGCCCTTGCGCCGCGGAGCGCCGGAAGCCTAGTTTTATGCGTGCACCCCCGAGATAACGGAGACTTGACCATGGCTTTCCTGTCCGACGCGCTTGCCCGCGTGAAGCCCTCGCCGACCATCGCCGTATCCTCCAAGGCGCGCGAGCTGAAAGCGGCGGGCAAGGACGTGATCAGCCTTGGCGCAGGCGAGCCGGATTTCGATACGCCGGACAACATCAAGGAAGCGGCCATCAAGGCGATCCGGGACGGCAAGACGAAATACACGAACGTGGACGGCATCCCGGAGCTGAAGGAAGCCATTTGCCGGAAGTTCAAGCGCGAGAACGGGCTCGAATACAAGCCGGGCCAGGTGATGGCGTCGCCCGGCGGCAAGAAGGTGATTTTCAACGCCATGATGGCGACGCTCAACCGCGGCGACGAGGTGGTGATTCCGGCGCCCTACTGGGTGTCCTATCCTGACATCGTCTTGCTGGCGGGCGGGACATGCGTGTTCGCCGAGGCCGGCATCGAGACGAAGTTCAAGCTCAGCCCCGAGACGCTGGAGAAGGCCATCACGCCGAGGACCAAGTGGCTCATCTTCAACCACCCGTCGAACCCGACAGGCGCCGCCTACACGCGCGCCGAGCTTAAGGCGCTGACGGATGTGCTGATGCGGCGCCCCGACGTGTGGGTGCTCACCGACGACATGTACGAGCACCTCGTCTATGACGGCTTTCAGTTCACCACGCCGGCGCAAGTGGAGCCCGGCCTCTACGACCGCACGCTCACCATGAACGGCGTCTCGAAGGCGTATGCCATGACCGGCTGGCGCATCGGCTATTGCGCGGGGCCTGAGCCTCTCATCAAGGCGATGACGAAGCTGCAATCGCAGACGACGTCGAACCCGACGAGCATCAGCCAGTGGGCCAGCGTGGAGGCTCTGAACGGGCCGCAGGACTTCCTGGCGGAGCGCGCCAGGAGTTTCAAGGATCGCCGTGATCTCGTCGTGTCGATGCTGAACCAGGCGAAAGGCATCGAGTGCCCGACGCCCGAAGGCGCATTCTACGTCTATCCGTCCTGCGCCGGCCTGATCGGCAAGACCACGCCGAAGGGCAAGACGCTCGCAGAATGACGAGGATGTGGTGACGGCGCTTTTGGAGGACGAGGGCGTCGCCGTCGTTCACGGCGCGGCCTTCGGCATGTCGCCCTACTTCCGCATCTCCTATGCAACGTCGGCGGAAGAGCTCGAAGAGTCCTGCCGCCGCATCCAGCGCTTCTGCGCGGGCTTGGAATAACACTAGAAGGATGCTGAAAAATGCGGAAATTCCGGCTTCATCCTTCGACAAGCTCAGGATGAGGTGGAGCGATTTCAATGGCTTGAACCTCATGGTGAGCCTGTCGAACCATGGGCCGCATCGTTTTTCAGCAGACTGCTGGCGCAGCCCGCGTCCATTTGGGACGCGGATAAGCTGCACTAGCGCTTTAGAATCGATCAACCCGCGCCTCTGTCACGCTTGTTTCGCAGGCGCGGTTTAGGCATGTCCAAACGAGGAGGTCCGGCCATGGCGGCTGTGCGCGGCGTGGGTTTTTCGAGCGCTGTCCAGGAAGACATCTATTTCGACCGGCTGAGGGAAAACCTCGACCAGGCTGAGGAGCTTGGCGTCGATTTTGTGGAATTGCCGCTCTTCGCGATGGACCTGATCGCTGGCGGCCGGGTGCTGCAATCGCAAATGCAGCGGCTGCGCGACGCCCTCAAGGCGCGGTCTGTCGGATACACCGCGCACGGCCCGATCGCCCTCAATTTCATGCAACCGCCAGAGATCGCCGCACGCCATCTGACGGTTGCGAAAGCGACGGCCGAAGTGGCGGCGGAAATCGGCGCGCTGCATCTCGTCCTTCACGGGGGCCGCGTGGCGGTGGGGCAAACCGAGGCGCAGATCGAGGATCTCTATGCTCGCCAGCGCGAGGCCTTCGCATCGCTGGGAGAAATCGCGGCGAAGCACTCGATGATCATCGCCGTCGAGAATATTCCTCCGATGGGATCGAAAGAGCGGCCGTCACTGCCATCCCGGCTGGCTCGCGAGATTGAAGCCATCAATCATCCGAACGTGAGAGGCTGTCTCGATTTTTCCCATGCCGCTCTGCTTTGCAAGGCGGAGGGCGCCGATTTTCTTAGCGAAGCCAAGGCGCTGGCGCGCGTATCGAGCCACCTGCACATTCATGACTCGTTTGGCGATCCGACTCACTTCTGGACCTTCTCCCGGTCCGAGCGATTGGCCTATGGCCTCGGCGACCTGCACCTGCCGATCGGGTGGGGCAGCATTCCCTGGACCTCGATCATGCAGGATTTCACCTTCCAGCCGGACGCGATCTTCAACCTCGAACTTCCCGCGCCATACTGGTTCGCGCTCGAAGAGAGCGTTCGGGCGGTGCGGGAAATGAGTGACGTCTACCAGTCGCGCCGCTGAGGTTCGCGGCGCGCGGCCGCGATACGACCTCATGAAACGCCGCCCGCCGCGCGCATCATAATGCCTTCATGTTTCGCCTTATGCTCAGGCTCGACGTGGATTGACACGCGCGCGCCGGGGACCGCCTCTCGAAGCGCGTTCTCGATGCGGTCGCAGATATCGTGCGCCTTCGTCACGGTCATGTTGGCTGGCACCACCAGATGGAACTGGATGAAAGTGACAGGCCCGGCATGACGCGTTCGCAAATCATGAGCCTCGATGGCCCCGGCCGCCGCCTTTTCAATGTTGGCCTGGATGATGGAAAGCGTCTCCGGGTCTACGGCCTGGTCCATCAGGCCGCCGACGCTGTCTTTCACAAGGCCCCAGCCCTGGGCGAGGATGTAAACGCCAACGCAGGCGGCAATGATGGCGTCGAGCTGGAGCCAGCCTGTGAGGATAGAAGCTGTCAGGCCAACCACGACGCCGGCCGATGACACGGCGTCGGAGAGGACGTGCTGGCCGCCGGCATCGAGCGCCGGCGATCTCTCATGGCGGCCGATGCGAATGAGGCGCCAGCCCCACACGGCGTTGATCGCAGTCGCGATGACGTTGAAGGCGATGCCAAGCGCGGGCGCGTCGAGTTCCTTCGGCTCGAAAAAATGTATGGCCGCTTCGCGGAAGATGGCGATGGCGGCCAGGATAATGAGGGCGCCTTCGAGAACGGCGGAAAAATACTCCGCCTTGTGATGGCCGAAGGGATGCTTCGCGTCGGGCGGCGTTTCGCTGACACGGAGCGCAAAGTAAGCTGCGCCCGCGACGGCGACGTTGATAGTGCTTTCGAGCGCGTCGGATAAGAGCGCGACGGAGCCTGTGATCCAATAGGCCAAGCTTTTCAGCGCGAGAACGACCAATGCCACGCCGAGGCTCTGGATCGCATAACGGCTGACCGTATGCACGGAACCCTCACTCACGTTTAGTAACTCACTGGCTGCGCTCCACAAAACAGGTTTGGCGCTGAAATGACAAGCAAAAATCGGGGCGCTCCACAGATCCGGAGGAGGAGCGGAGGGCGATCAATGGGCGCTGCTCTTTTTGGATTTCGGCCTGCGCAGGCTGTCCCTTGCCTTTTCCACCGCCTCGGACTCTTCCTTGATTTCCTTAAGCCGGCTCTGAACGCCGCCCAGCTTTTCAAGCACGGACTCGAGCTCCGCGATAACGCCGTCGATTTTGCTCACAGCACCACCTCTTTTATTGTTGTTATTGGAATATATCCTTTTCTGCGCGACAGAGGAAACCTGAATCAAGCGCAAGCTTAACTAATAAAACTCTATCAAAAATGGGTAACAAAGCTTGTGGCGGCGCTGTTTCCTGCTCAGCGGAAGACCACGGTGCGGTTTCCGTTCAAGAGAATCCGGTGCTCGACGTGCCATTTAACGGCGCGCGCCAGCACGACGCTTTCCACATCGCGCCCCATATGCACCAGATCCTCGATCGACATGGCATGGTCGGCGCGCGCCACGTCTTGCTCGATGATCGGCCCCTCGTCCAGCACGGGCGTCACATAATGCGCCGTAGCCCCGATCAGCTTCACGCCGCGCGCGTGCGCCTGATGATAGGGTTTCGCGCCCTTGAAGCTCGGCAGAAACGAGTGATGGATGTTGATGGCGCGCCCCGCAAGCTTTTCGCACAGCCCTTCCGACAGCACCTGCATGTAGCGGGCGAGCACGACGAGGTCGATGCACTCGTCTTGGATCAGCTCGGCGAGGCGATTCTCCTGCTTCTCCTTGGTTTCGGGCGTCACCGGCGAATAGTGGAACGGGATGTCGTGGCTCGCCGCAAGCTGATAGAAATCGCGGTGGTTGGAGACGATGGCCGGGATCGCGATAGGCAGCGCGCCTACGCGGTGGCGGTAAAGCAAGTCATTCAGGCAGTGCCCGAATTTTGAGACCATGATGAGGACGCGCATGCGCTCGGCGATCGGATGCAGCTCGGCCGTCATGCGATACCGTTCGATCACGGGCGCCAGCATGGCTTGCGCCTCTTCGCGGCCCAAGCCCTGCGGCGCGGAGAACGACACGCGCATGAAAAATCGGCTGCTCTTGATGTCCCCGAACTGAGCGCTGTCGGTGATGTTGCAGTTGTGCTCGGCAAGCAGGCTCGCAATGGCGGCGACGATGCCGGGTTTGTCGGCGCATGACAAAGTGAGGACGAGGGCGGGTTTCCGATGCGGCATGCTGATGACTCTGGGCAATCGGTTGTTGTGACCGACTTAAATACTCTGTTCAGCCGCAAAGAGGAAGGCCGCGGATGATGCGCTCTCGTCATCGCGGAAACGCGCCTGCCCCGCACTGCGATCCCGGGCGCGTTATCCGGCGCGCGCGGATAACGCGCAAGCGCGTTTCCGTGATGACGAATTGGGGGCCCGGTACCAAGGCCAAGGTCATGCCGGAAAGGCGCTCGCGCCTTATCCGGCATCTTCCAGTAAGTCGCGCCATCCACTGCGATAAGCGGCCCATTGTCCGGCGCGCGCTACATCGCTCAAGATCGCGGATGACGAATTGGGGGCCGGGTACCAAGGCCAAGGTCATGCCGGAAAGGCGCTTGCGCCTTGTCCGGCATCTCCCAGTAAGTCCCGCCATTCCGGATTGTCTCGTTCGATCAAGGCGACCTTCCAGGCGCGCCGCCACTTCTTGAACGCCTTCTCCGCCGCAATCGCGGAAACCGGATCACCGAATTCCTGAGCGTAAACCAGCAATCCCAATTTATACTTCGCGGTGAAGAGTGATCCCGTTCCTGATCGGTGTTGCACAATTCGCTTGCCAAGATCGTTCGTTACGCCGGCGTAAAGAGCACCGTTCTTCTTATTCGTCAGCACATAAACCCAATATATGACATGATGCTGAGCCGTAGCAGATGCCGGATAAGACGCAAAGCGCCTTTCCGGCGGGACCTCCCTCCTTCGTCATCGCGGAAACGCGCTCGCGCGTTATCCGCGATCTTCCAGCAAGTCACGCCACTCGTGACACGTGGCCGCGCACGGCGCCTTCGTCAGCGCATCGCAAATCGGCCGCGCTTGATACGGCTGTCGTCGCGGCAATGAGAAATGGAAATCCCGGCCATGCCGCCTCAAAAAGACTGGATTCGGCTCAATATAGATTGCTAGCGGGGCTCGCGAGTCGGCAAAGGTGATTTGCCAGGGTGATGGGGTCAAGGGCGCCCGCGCCGCTGAATGAATGTGTGTGTCTCAATCAGCCGGGCCAGCGCCGTGTTGCCCCGGTCCATGAAAACGGCTAAATCCGCGTATGTTTATGAGTAGGAGAGGGTGGATGAAAGGGCGGTCGGCGGCTGACGCGGCGGCGCTTTTGTCATTTCCCGCCCTTGAGAAAACCGAAACCGGCGTCGACACCGTCGCGCAACCCATCGCATCGACCAATCCGGAGAAATTCATCCCTGTGGACCGGAGCGACATCGTCCAGCGGGTGCTCGATAAATGTTTCGAGCCAGACCAGAAGGAGCTCGCCGAGGAGGTGGTGCGCTATATGTGCGCGCTGCGGCAGGTCGAAGTCGGCAAGGTTGCTCAACTCGCTCGTCGCGGCTTACGACGCCTTCAACCCGGACGATGAGACCATCAATGACAGAGTCATCGTTGGCCACGAACGTCGCGCTCAACTCGAAAAGCTGAAGGCGATGGTCGTGGACCTCGTCGTGAGCGCGAACTATCTGGAGATCGACCAGCCTACCCTTGAGAAAATTCTCGAGGAAGAAAACTATGCGGGATTTGCGGCGGAAGTCGATCTTCGTGAATATGACTTCCACCTCCTGTATTACCGGGGCGACATCAAAGACAAGATTGCCGTGCGGCCGTGGAAGACGCTTTGGCTGCGCAAGCGCCAGGTTGAAGTCGACGCCTATCGCAGGCTTTTCATCGGGCTGAAGCTGAAGCCGATTGCGCAGCGTGTGGCCGAAATGATGAAGGCTGACGGCATCAGCCGGAAAAAGGCTGAGAAGCTGGCGCGGCGCGCGAGAAGCCAGCAAATGCTGGAGGGCGTGTCCGAGAACACGCTGCATCTCAAGATCTTCCGGCGCATCGCGCGAACGGATCTCGAAATCCTCTTTCCCAACGCGAAGATCCGGTTCACGCCTTTCGACAAGCTGTGGCTGTGGGTTGGCTCCGGGGGCAGCACCTTGTTCGCCATCGTCATGGCGGTGCTGAAATTCGTCGCCGCCGTGGCCATCAGCATGTTCTTCGTCGTCTTCACGATTGCAGGCGCCGTCGGCGCGATCATCCGCGCTGTCACGAACTTCTTCAACACGCGCACGCGCTACATGGCGAAGCTCGCGAAAAGCCTCTACTTCCATAACATCGCGAGCAACCAGAGCGTGCTGACGCTCCTCACCGACGACGCCGAGGAGGAAGACATCAAGGAAGCGGTCATCACTTATGCGCTCTTGTTGCGGCACGGCCATCGGGGCTTGGAGGAGGTAAAGTACGAAGCCGAGAGGTTTTTGCGCGACGAGTTCGGCGTGAACTGCGACTTCGACATCGAAGATGGCTGCGTGCATCTCAGGGGCCTCGGTCTTCTCATTGTCGACGACGGCGGCTCGCCTCGCATCCGCGATCTCGAGGATGCTCGTGAACATTTGGTCGAGTCCTGGCAGTTAGCGCCCTCCATGGCTTAGCGCATGATCCTTTCCACCAAGACCGTGCTCAGCTTTGCTTCCGAACAAGACGCCGCCCGGGCAAACGCGCTTATTGGAGAAATGCCGGGCTTTGAAGACTGCACGCTCGTTCTGCGGGACGAGGACCGCCATTGGTTCCTTGAGTGTTACGACAACGGCGCTCTTTCGGGCGAGAACGCCGGAAGCATGCTTGAGGGCTTTGGCCTGAACGTCGCGTCAATCGCGGTCGAGGCGATACCGGACACAGACTGGGTCAGCGAGACGCAAAAGGCGCTTCCGCCCGTGAGGGCAGGGCGTTTCATCGTTCATGGCAGCCACGACAGAGGCCGGATCGTCTCCAAGGGGGCGATCGAGATCGACGCGGGCCGCGCCTTCGGCACCGCTCATCACGGCACCACGAGGGGATGCCTCATTGCGCTGGACCGGTTGAGCCGGGAGATCAGGCCTTCGTCGGTGCTGGATCTCGGGACTGGGTCCGGCGTCCTCGCCATTGCTGCGGCCAAGGCCTTTGCGCATCGCCCATTGATCGCCGCTGTGGATCTTGACGCGATCGCCATCGACGTCGCCCGCGAGAATTGCCGCAAGAACGGCGCCGCGCACATCCGGCTTTTCGTTGGCGATGGCGCAACGGCCCGCCCTGGCCTATGAGGCCGCTCCTTTCGATGTCGTCATGGCGAACATTCTGGCGAAGCCGCTCCTCAAGCTCGCCCCTCGTTTGCGGGAGCTTACGCGGGTCGGCGGCGCCCTGATCCTTTCGGGGCTGCTCTCCGGACAAGCGCGAGAGATCCTGGCCCGCTACCGCTCCACCGGCTTTCGTCTCATTCGCCGGCGCGATCTGGAGGGCTGGGCGACCCTGACGTTCAGCCGCGTGGCGTAGAGTGCGTCCGGAAAAGTGTGAAGCGGTTTTCCGGTAAGACGCACGATAAAACAAAGAGCTAGCGCGCGCTTCAGGAGATGGAAGCTTGAGCCGTTCGACACGAACGCCCGCAATGAGACTGTCGCTGGGCGCGCTTTGTTCTGTGGCGGCTGTCACATGCATCATCGCAGCCGCGACAGGGGCCGAGGTGAAGACTGGGGTGTTCGACAGAGGCGATAACGCCCTATGGATGCGCCGGCACTGGATGCACGAAAATCCGGCGCCGGCCGAGATCGCCGCCTTGGCCGACAGTTTAAGGGCGCACGGCATCAAGCGCATCTACCCTTTTCTCGGACCGATGGATCGCGAGGGCTGGCCCGGCTGGCGGTCGAAGGCGGGCTTTGTCCGGTACGATCCTGAACGCGCGGCCCGGTTTCTTGCCGAGATTCACCGGATCGCCCCCGAAATCCGCGTCATGCCATGGACCGGCGGACTCCTGGACAGGGACGTAAACCTGAAGGACGAGCGCCAGCGCAAGGCGTTTGCGGATCACATGCGCCGTCTCGTCGAGGCAGGCGCGGATGGCGTCCATCTGAATATCGAACCCCTTGCGAGCGGAGCGCCCGAATATCTGGAGCTGCTTCGAAACGTGAAAGCGGCCATCGGTCCCCGCACGCTGTCCGTCGCAGCCTTGCCTCCGCCGATACCGGGGCAGCCGGGCGAGGATATGCATTGGGAGTCTGCCCTTCTTGCGAGAGGTTTGCCGGAACGCGAACGAAATCGCGGTCATGGCCTACAACACGGGTTTGACGTCGCCGCGCGCCTTCGAAACGTTGATCGCGGCCTGGACGAACGACCTTGCCACGGCTCTGCCTCCACCCCGAGCCGGCGGTTGCGAATGGCTCATGGGCGTTCCCGCTTATGATGACGACAAGGATTATCATCGGCCCGACGTCGAGACGATCGAGCACAGTCTCAACGGCATCGTCGAGGGTCTTCGCGGCGTCAAAAATCTGGAACACTTTCGGGGTGTCGCGATCTATGCGTCTTTCACCACCGATGAACGCAAATGGGCCGTCTTCGACCGGCTCTGGCGCGGTGCGGAACCTGCGTCGTCCCCGCCGCCCGATCCGCGGAATACTACGGAATAGCGGATTGACCCTTATCAGCGGATCGGAAGCGAACCGCCTCTTCTCAGAGGACATTCGGACTCCGACACGGCTGTCCAGCCTCCCTCCGTTCGTCCCTGAACGCTATAGCGCTTATTGCAGACGCTGACGCGCGGCGGAACATGGGTTTCTTCAAAAAGATCATAGGCCGGTTTCATATCGCGCCAAAAGTCGGCCCAAGGGTGCCACGCAAAAGCGGCCATGCGCTCGTCCGTCATTCTGAAGGGGAACACATGCGCCGGTACGCTTTCCTGCCCGCTGTCCAGCGCCGCGGTGACAAGAAGCCAAAGTTCATCGATTTCGGCGTCCGTCATGGCGAAGCAGCCGACCGATCCGCATCCGCCGTGGATCATCAGGTTCGCCCCCGTCCGGTTGTGCGCCCGGTCGAGCGCGTTGGGATATCCGAGATTGAAAGCGCGGTGGTAGTGGCTGTTCGGATTGAGCTGGCTTTTGCCGATCGTGTAAAAGCCTTCGGGGGCTTGGAAGTCACCCTCGCGCACTTTGGGGCCGAGTTGGCCCGACCAGGCGCAAATGGGATAGGTCGCGAACAGCTCGTAGCGAGAGCCCCGCCTCATCCAGAGTTCGACCTCAAGATCGCCCTTGAAGATGCGCAGATGCACCGGCGCGCCGCGCTTCAGTCCCTTCTCTTTGAGCCGCTCCTCGATTTGGGCGGGATCGGCTCTCTTGGTAGCCGACACGCCTGAGAAGAAGTTACGATAGCCGTTGGGCCAAAACGCCGTCGATTGCACGTCGATCGTGTTTTGAGGCTGCCCCGTCTGGAGGTCCCAGAGCTTCAGCGTCTTGTCAGAGCTTCCTGAAAGCGCTTTCAGCCCATCGGACGAGAACGCCATCGAGGTCACGATGTCCGAGTGACCTTCGAAAGTCTTGATAAGCTCCCCGGTGCGCGCGTCCCAGAGCTTCAGCGTTTTGTCCTTGCTCGCCGACAGCACGCGCCCGCCGTCATTCGACAAGGCGACCGATAGCACTTCGTCGGAATGCCCCTCGAACGTTTTCAGAGGCTGGCCGGTCGCCAAATCCCAACGCTTGACTGTCTTGTCCCTGCTGCCGGAGACCGCCTCTTCGCCGTTAAAAAAAAACGCGACCGAAGTCACCGCATCCGCATGGTCTTCAAGGGTCTTGAGAAGCTGGCCCGTTTCTACGTCCCAGAGTTTGAGCGTCTTGTCCTTGCCTGCCGAGAGCGCTCTTCGCCCATCGGATGATAAGGCGACGGACAGCACTTCGTCGGAATGCCCCTCGAAGTTCTTCACGAGATCGCCCGTTTCGACGTCCCACAGCTTGACCGTCTTGTCGGCGCTTCCCGAAAGCACACGCTTGCCGTCAAGCGAAAAGGCCGCCGACAGAATCTCGCCCCCGTCGCCCTCGATGATTTTGACGAATTCCCCGCTCGCCGCGCCCCATATGCGGATGCGACCGTCGCTTCCCGCGGACAGGATTTGCTGCCCGTCCGGGGAAAACGCGACCGCATGGATCTTGTTCGCTTGTGCGTTAAGGGTTCTGAGAAGAAGCCCGGTCGGTATGTCCCAAAGCCTCAGCACATTGTCCTGGCCGGCGGAGATCGCTTGCCGGCCATTCGCGGAGAGTGCGACCGTATTGACTGCCCGTGAGTAGCCCAAAAAGAGCCCGATAACCGGATCTGTGTCGGCCCTTAGCGCCCCGGCCATCGCGCCGGACAGAATTGTTATCGCCAGACCCAGACGCAGGAAGAGTTGCACGCCGTGCACCATGTTTTGTGCCCCCAATGAACGACGCGGTATCATCCCGGATGTTGTCTTTGCAATGGCGCAGGGTGGAGATTCACCCCCGAACGCGCGCGCCGTCCAGTCGCCGCCTTATCCCGCCGTTGAGTTTATTGGGCCGGCGTCCAGGCCGCAGTGACCGGAAGCACATGGGTCAGGCGAAGATCGCTGAACCAAACTTCTCCCGACAGGAACTCCTCCGACGATGATCGGGCGTCGTGAATAAGCGTGAGTATTTCGCCTGAGCATTCAGAGAGTTGCGGCGCCTCGGCGTCAAGCGTGAAAATCCGCCATTGCAGGGATTGGCCGAGCAGCATCTCGGTCTCTCCTAAAATCCGGCGCGATCCCGAGGCGCAGCGGATTTGCCAGCGCAAGCCGCGCTTGCCGCTGACCGCTCCGCGAAGGTTTCCCTCGAGCCGATAGCGGCCCGGCGGAAGATACAGAACCTGGCTTAACTGTGGGAACTGGATCCGGCCATCACCGAACTTGATATGAAACGCGCTGCCTGCGCCGTTCTTCGCCAGCGGGACGATGTCCGCCATTGCGTTCACACCGGGGTCCATTTTCCAATCGAAGGGAAGCCCGCTCGGCGCATTTTCGAAACGCCCATTCGTGAGCAGCTCGACCCGCTCAAGCTGGTCCCCGCTTAAGAACTGCAGCCAGGCATTGTAGGCTGCGTCGATCCGATTTGTATTGATCAGGAAGTTCAGGTAAGGCGCAAGCTCTTTGTCCCAGACAGGCGTTCCCGCATGTTTCAGAGCTGTCATGAGCAAAAGTGGCGCGTCCGCGTCCTTGGACGTCCGCGGAAAGACCTGAAAGAACTGGTTGCGCCAAGCCGGTTCGGACGCGAGCTTGTCAACAAGAAGGCTTCGGCCCTCCGGCTCCGACGCAAGCAAAGAGAGGTAGCTGTAAATATATGTTCCCAATTCGGGCCGCGCCCGCAGCAGGATATCGGAATAATGAAGGGTGGCCTTGAAATCCTTCCGGTAATAACTGTCGTTTATCAGCCAAAAAATAGCGATCGATTCGCGCCGCGAATGCTCGAACGCCTTTTGCATAAGCAAGCGGATCTGATCTGCGTCGCCGGCCACTTCCGCCAGCGATCGATAGGCCCATGCATTCAGCGGATCGTTTGCGAGTGCCCGCGATGCCAGATCGCGAATTTCCCCTCGTAAGTTTTCGCTTTCTCGCAAAGGTTCATCTTCGCGTGCTTCCGGCAGGGCGGAGAGTGTGTTCGACCGCTCTTCACGCCTCTCATCCTCCGTTCCCTTCGCCCTCTCTGCTCCAATGCTGACAAGCGAAATGAGCTTTCTCCTTAGTTCTTCGGCCTTGACCAGAAGCGCCACGGGGTTATTGGGGTTCAACGCCAGCGCGGCGTCGGCTCTCGTAGGGGCCAGCGCATAGGGCAAGCTTTTCGTGAAGACAAGCCAAAGAGAGATGAGGCTTATAATCCCAACAAGAGCGGCCCTTGACGGATTTTCGGTCAGGGGCGCCCAAAGGCTCGCGATGTGTTTTGTTATCCGTCCCCTATAGAGACGCCGCTTGCGCCCTTGATGTCTACTCATGGCCTCCTCCAAGCAGAAAACGAAGCCGGCTCCAAAAGCCCCTAGATTTGACTCGCTGCATTACAAACTGTCGAGTTGTGTTGCTTTTTTTGGTATCTATTCGAGAGGTTATTTTGATAGTCCTGGCCGGAGCGCGAATCTTCTTTCTCAACCTCGGCGGAGATTGCTTGGCCGCTAACGACGTATTGTATGCTGTACGCCGCTCGTCTGTTTTGACTGTCTCCCAAGCCTGCGTGATCCGGCTGGCGAAGAGACTCCTGTCCAGGAGGCTGGAGGAGGAGGCATCCGATGCAAGATCCGGGTGCAGCCACCTCATTATGAGCGCCATGTTCCTGCGCAGCTCGGCGAGTGGGGCGCCTCTATCGGACCCGAGGATTCGGTAGCTGTCTCCGTCCGGCGACAAAAGAACCTGCTCAATGAAAAAGCCGGCGGCCTTTTGCAAGGTCGCTTCTGTGCGGCCTGTTAACTGGGCCGCGTTGCCCAGAGCGGGAGCTTCGCCGGCCGCAATCTCCAGGAGAAACGTTACCCCTTCCGGCAAGCGGGAACTCCGTGCGAGCTTCGCGGCGTGCGGGCGCTCAAGCATCGAAATCGCCGCCGCCAATGCATCGGATCGGGGCATGCTTAACTCGCTGCTGCCTTGGACAGTTTGCCCTGTCCGGCGCTTGCCTCGGAATGGGAGTATGCATCCTCCTTATAACTATAGCCGTAACTGTACTTATAGCTGTAGGCATACGCATAGCCTGCAGATTTTGCATGGAACTTGGTCATCACCGAGCCAAGGACGTTGACGCGGGCCAGTTGCAGGCGACGTAATGCTGATCGGATCATCCCTCGTCTCTGATCGCCGGCGCCGACGACAAATATCGTGGCTGCTGTCGCGCTCGCAATCAGCTGGGCGTCTGCTAGCCCTAGCAAAGGAGGAGCATCAAAAATGATCAGGTCGAACACTTCGGAACCAAGCGAGATCAACGAGTAGATGCGGGTTCCACTCAACAAATCCGCAGCATTCGGCGGCAGAGGCCCGGACGCCATGAATGCCAGATTGGGATAGTCTGTCTTTTGGATGACTTCTGGCGGCATGGAGGCCCCAGTGAGGAAGTTGCTGAAGCCAATAGCATTGTCCAGCCCCTGCTTGGCATGAAGCGAGGGTTTTCGAAGATCCCCATCGATCAGAAGAACCCTTAGACCCATTTGCGCGAAGTGGCGGGCTATGGCGAGCACGGTCGTCGACTTGCCCTCTCCTGGCCCGGCGCTTGTCACGGCAATCGAGCGGGGCAATCCAGTTTCGGTAGAAAACTGCAACGCGGTGGCGAAGGATCGGTAGGCCTCGGACACTGCGGAGCGAGGGTCGATCAGCGCATCCCCTGCCTGTCCTTCATCCGGGCGCGGAATGATGCCAAGTGTGGCGAGGCCGGATATTTGTTCCATTTCCTCAGGCGCGCGCACGCGGTCATCCAGCATTTCGAGGACAATGGTGCACGTGAGGCCCAGGCCAAATCCCATCGCCAAAGCTATGATGAGATAGCGCGGTATGTTCGGCTCTGATGGAGCAAGCGCGAGCGCGGCGCGCTCGACGATGAAGACGTTGCTGGTGCCGATTCCACCCGCTATATCAACCTCTTTATATCGCTGAAGGAGGCTGTTGTACAATCCGCGATTGGTGTCGACCTCGCGTTTCAAGGCGTTATATTGGATGCCCCTTTTCTGGAGGTTGAGAACCTCCTCTCGGAGCGTCTCAATGCGCGCCTTCATCTCGCTTTCCTCCGAAAGCGAGGATTCGTAAGCCGCTTTAAGGGCGTTGCGAATTGTGCCGACCTCAGCGGTAATCTGCCTGTCGACCTCTTTGATCTTGTTGACGATTTGAATCATTACCGGGTAGCTTGGCTTGAAGTTCTCCAGCTTTTCCTGGTACTCCGTCTCAAGCGCCTTGCGTTGGCCGCGCAACAAGTCGATCACGTGATTCGATAAGAGTTGGGGGAGACTGATTGCTGTCGCTTTCTCGACCTGCCTCCAGAGTTGCTCATTCTTGATGCGTTCGGAAATCAGCTGACCGATGGCAGTATTGGCTGCGGCGAGGTTACTGTCGGCGATCGATGATTTCTCCGTAACTTCCACCATTTTTTCGCGTTCCGCAAACTCGAGGAGAGCCTTCTCGGAGCTTTCAAGCCGGATTTGCAGTTGCTTGATCTGGTCTTCAAGAAAAGTCTTCGCATAGGAGTTGGCCTGAAACCTCTTATCGACCGTGGACGCCACGTAGGCCTCAGCATAGGCATTAGCGACTTGCTGCGCTCGAGCCGGATTCGGGTCCAAATAGGTGAGATCAACAAGGCGTGACTGTAAGACTGGGGCAATCGCCACATTCAACATGACTTTCATCACCGCGTGGTCCTGAAGTTCCGACGACGAAAGCCCTTGGCCTTTTGGGGACCCAGTCAGCAGACCGAGAGGCGACGCATCGCGGGCCTTCAAGAAATCCCCGTCCTCACGAACGCGAAGCGCTGAGACAACGCGCTCCGCCATGGCGCGGCTTTTCAGAATTTCGTATTGCGTCCGCAAAAACTCGGTTCCGCCCTCCTCGCTTGGGGAGGTAGAGCCGCCTTCGATAATTTTACCGGGCTCGCGGTCGATTTGGATGCGAGCCGTTGAAGAATACAGCGGGGTCTTCATGGCGCCCCGAACCCCGCCAAGGACGAAAAAGACGAGAGTCAGGCTCAGAATAAGCCATTTCCGCTTGAGAAGGATATGCAGGTATTGGCGAAGGGAATTGGCGAAATCATTTCCCTCCTCAGGAGCGTCTAGTCCACGTGGATAATATAGATCTCGTTTGGCTAAGATCGCCGTAGAATTGCCGGCAGAGATAAGAGCCCGTCCCGCGTTGGAACGCTCCTGATCCGCATCCCTTTGAGCATTATTCATTCGATCAACAGACCTTTCTACGGGGGGCCGTCTCTATAGCGCGTCCGCTAGAGCAATGGAACGAGGTTCGCGAGCGGAGCTAATCTGAAAAATACCTCCATGCCCTGTTTGATATCGGAGGTTGGGGCAATAATAACGTCGCCAGCCTCCAGCTGGACGTCCTCAGCTTTCCCCTTGCGCATCTGAGAAACGTCAAATCTTCCCGCGGACGACTTGCCATTCTTCTGGCGAATGAGAAGAACCGCTTCTTCCGCATTGCTGTCAAAGCCGCCGGCGGTGGCCACAGCCTGCAAAAGAGACATTCCTCCTACTATAGGGTACACGCCGGGCTTTTTGACTGCGCCTTCAACTGTAATACGCTGGCTGTTATATTCTTTAACGAACACGCTGATCTGCGGATTTTGCAGATACTTCGTTCCCAGTAATTTGGTCAGATCCTGCTCAATTTCCCGCGCTGTTTTTCCACCAGCTTCCACTTCGCCGACAAGGGGGTAGTTGATCGTTCCAGCTTCCGAGACTTGCACAAGCTTAGAGAGATCCTGCACCTTGAAAACGGTGACCTCGAGCACGTCGCGCGGCCCGATCCTGTAGGCCTTGCTGTTGGGGTCGGAGGCCGATGACAGGGTCAAAGCGACCTTGCTGATGGCCGCTTGCTGATCGCGCGCGGCCCCTTCCTTTCCATCGTCATTGACTTTGGCGGCTTGGCCGGCGGATTTGGAGGAAATCTTCGTAAGTTGCGGCTTATCGGCGGTAATTTCGCCGACCGAAGAGCCGCTGCAGGCGCTTAGCAAGGCCGCCGCAATGGCGGGCAACAGAAATCTAAGCAGAGCCATTGATTCCTCGCAATCCATCGGACCCAGAGTTGGTTGCACTGACAAATCACATTACAACCACTCGTTAGTACAGCTTTCCGTCTCATGACAACTTAATGTTGTGTTTTCCCCATCCGCTTATCGTCTGCTCACGCGGCGACGTTTGGTTTGGATAAGTTGGAAAGGAGGATGCGGGATTTCTGGCGTGAGCCTTATCAACTGTAATTATATTGCAACAGAGGGTTGAGTGATCCTGCCTAAATCACGCCATAGTGGTGCTGCATTGGAAAAATGCACGCGTAGGTAGAGGTTTGGTGGGACGCTGTGTTGCCTGTAGCCGCACATCTTCCGGTTGCTCACTTTGAAAGTTCGAAACGATGGCTGTGTGGCTTTGCGCGATTGTGCTTGGTTTCTCCGTTCTCTTGGGGGGCGGCACACATGCGGGATTTCTGGGAGACGTTATTGTCCAGCTTGTTTCGATCCCGTTGCTTGCTGTGTCTTTGTGGTCCTTCGCTAACGTAAAAGGGTTAAGTGAACGTCAGCGGCCCGCCATCGTTTACCTCAGTTGCGCAATTGTTGCTGTCCTGGTGATTTAACTGTGTCCTTTGCCATTTGAAGTTCCTTCTATTGGCGGGGACAGAATGTCGAGAGCGCCCGGCCTGGGCGCGCTTGGTCAAAGCAGTTCCTGGAGCTCAGTTACTGTAACTCCCCAGGCCACATGGGCGGCAGCCGCTTCGCTTATTGTTCCGGCGGCGATATTTTTCACGGTGCTGCAACTTAATCTGCGCCACCGGCTTGCTCTCGCATGGCTGCTTCTTTTCCTGGGCGGCCTCTCCCTGCTTCTCGGGTTCCTGCAAATGGCGCAGGGACCGGGCAGCGCGCTTCGTTTCTACGATGTGACGAATCCGAAAGAAGCGGTTGGATTGTTCGCCAATCGGAATCATTTCGCTGCTCACCTCTATGTGACGCTGGTTCTTGCTGCAGCCTGGTATGCGACGGCCGTTCGTGAAACGCTTAAGGCTGGCGCTTTGACGTCGCGCTCCATGCTGTGGTCGACGGCTGCGGCCGTTTTCCTTGTCTCGGTCATGGCCGGGCTCGCCATGGCGCGCTCCAGGGCAGGGGTGTTCCTGGCCCTGATCGCCTTGGTTGGCGTCATCGTCATGGTTCTGCGTCCACAAAAGGACCGCGACGATGGTTCTATTCGCAATCGCCTGACAGTGGGCCGCATGTCCATGCTCGCGGTTCTTTTCGGAGTCCTTTTTGCCGCCCAGCTTGGTCTTGGCGGCATACTTTCCCGTTTCGAGGCGGACCCGCTCGAAGACCTGCGCGTGCCGCTTGCCGGGACAACGATTGGGGCTGCGCTTCGGTCGCTGCCATTCGGCGCCGGGCTCGGATCGTTCGTTCCGGTCTATGGCGTTGTCGAGAAGGAGAGCGACATTTTTGCAGGTTTCGCAAACCGAGCCCACAATGATTTCGCCGAGATCCTTCTTGAAACTGGCGTGTTTGGGCTGATCCTTCTTGCGGCTTTTCTCGCGTGGTTTTTTCCCAGGGCGCATAATGTGTGGCTCAGGCGGAAGGTCAACGGGCATGATCCCCAGTTGCTTCTTCAGCGCGCCGCAACCCTCATTATATTTCTTCTTCTGGCCCATTCGCTGGTTGATTATCCGCTTCGGACCACGGCGCTGAGCTCGATTTTCATGTTCTTCTGCGCGGTCCTTGCGACAGACGCTCCGAACCCTAAAGATGAAACTATTCCTCACAGGCGGCAGCGCCCGATAGATCCGAAGCCTTTGTCGCGCGTGACCCCGGGCGAGAAGTGGGGGCGGCGACCTTCACTGGCCCGAAGGCTGGCAGAAATCGTTATGACTGTTCGATAGGTTGAGACTAGACAACTGAGTTGTGGGTTATGAGGGTTTCAACATGTGGTGGAGAATCGACTCGCATATGTTGCTTTCAGAGTAGCGCTCGAAGATAAGGAAGCGGCTCGAAAGCGGGTATTTTTTGGCTCTGGGTGGGGACTGGAGCTAGAATGAGGCTGTATGTTTTACTGGGGGTCGATGTTGGCCTGATTCTCCTTGCCACAAGTTTGGGATTTGTGCTGCGGGAGAATTTCGAAATTACTCAGGTTCGATTTGAGGCCTTTCTTCCCTATCTTTGCGCGACCTTTATCATGTCGGTCGTCTGCGTTTCGGCTGCTGGACTGAATAAGTCCATATGGCGTTTCAGCAGCATGCATGACTATTTGCGCGTCGGTATCGTTGTAACGGCGGTCAGCATTGGTACAGTTGCTCTATCATTTGCTTATAATCGCCTTGAGGGAATAGCGCGATCGCTGCCTTTCCTTCAAATTATCGTAGGCATTATGGTCCTTGTCGCCGCGCGCGTGATCCACAGGTCGCGCCATGCCGCGCGGCAAAGGAGAAGGACATCCGATTCCCTGCAGCAGACTGCCGAAAAAGCGCAGCAACTCAATGTCCTGGTTGTTGGGGTCGGCCGGCTGACGGAAGCTTATATCCAAGCTTTGGTTGAACTCGGCATGGGGCGGGTGAAAGTCGCCGGTATTGTCGGGAGCGCTCATCGCCACGTGGGGAGGCAGGTCGCCAGTCATCCAGTTCTGGGGCGAGCTGAGGACGTCGAAGGCGTACTCAATCGCCTTGAGGTTCATGGCGTGACGATTGACCGTATCGTTATTGCGATGCCATTCGAACGGCTGCCGCGCGCGATCGTGAAGCCGCTTCTGCTTGTCGAGCAAGCTCGCCGGATTCCTCTTCAGTTCTTGACGGAGGCTCTGGATCTGGATGCTGGCAGCTGTGGGACTTCGCCTCCCTTGCCGCCGCAGGCTTCGTTGTCTGTGGAAACAGGTTGCGAGGCCCCGCCGGCTCGGTCGCGTCCTTGGTTTTGGAAAGTGAAGAGAGGGTTGGACGCATGCGCAGCGCTCGGTATTCTGGTTCTGCTCTCTCCGATCCTGCTCATCGTAGCCCTGCTTGTCGCAGCAACCATTGGCTCCCCCGTTGTTTTCTGGCAGCGGAGGCCGGGACGCCGGGGGAGACCTTTTCACCTTTATAAGTTCCGGACTATGGGCGCCTCGCACACGCCTGATGGAAGGCGACTGCCAGACACACACAGGATGTCAAAAGCCGGTAAGTTCATGCGCCGCACGAGGCTCGACGAACTGCCGCAACTGATCAATATCCTCCGTGGCGATATGTCATTTGTCGGTCCGCGCCCTTTGCTGCCACAGGATCAGCCGAAGGCCTGCGCGGCTCGCTTGCTGGTAAGGCCTGGACTTACTGGGTGGGCGCAGGTCGTCGGTGGCAGGGATATTTCTCCCGAGGATAAAGCAGCCCTTGATTTCTGGTATGTCCGCAAGGCGAGCCTGCTTCTCGATCTCGGGATCATAGCGCGAACTGTCCCAATCATTCTGTTCGGAGAACGGATCTCGGAGTCCCTGATTGAGCGAGCCCGCCGCGAGTTGACGGAGTCGGGGATAATGAGGGATGAGACAAACTACAGAATGGAAAAAGACTTGCGCGCTACATCAACTGTGCTATAGCACTGTAAGTATAAAATTGTACATAAATCTTGTTTGCTGACGTAATTAAACGCAGTTACCTGCGTAGTAATGAAGTGTATTTGGTAAGAATCTGAGATGAGCTTCGGATGTGATGTTCACCCGAAGTGCGGTAGCATGGTCCAACTCGCCTCCCAGTAATCTGGTCGCAGTTGAGCTGGAAGTTCCCAGATGTCGAGGGAAAATTCGTGAACGACTCCAGACAATCAACGCTTGCTGTCATCGGCCTCGGCTATGTGGGCCTTCCCCTCGCGGTCGAGTTCGGCAAGATTCGGCCTACCGTCGGTTTTGATCTTCGCCGCGCGAGAATTGAGGAGTTGAGGGCTGGCCGTGATACGACTTTGGAAGTCGAAGCGTCAGATCTGACGGCCGCGAAGCACCTCTCCTATACATGCGCGCCCAGTGACCTGAGGGGCTGCACTATCTTCATCGTCGCCGTGCCTACCCCGATCGATCGAGCGAACAGGCCGGATCTCACGCTGCTCGCCAAAGCCTCCGAGACGGCCGGCTCCGTCATCAAAAAGGGCGCGATCGTCATTTACGAATTGACGGTCTATCCTGGCTGCACGAGGGAAGTTTGCGTGCCTATTCTCGAGCGGGTCTCGGGCTTGAAATTTAACGAGGACTTCTTTGTTGGCTACAGCCCCGAGCGGATCAATCCGGGCGACAGAGGGCGACGGCTTGCGAACATTACAAAGGTGACGAGCGGCTCGACGCCTGCCGCTGCAGATGCTATTGATCGCCTTTATGGTGAGATTATCGCCGCGGGGACCCATAAGGCGGCCTCAATCGAGGTTGCGGAGGCGGCCAAGGTAATCGAAAACACCCAGCGTGATTTGAACATTGCCCTGATGAATGAACTCGCGATCATCTTCCACAAGCTGGGCCTCGACACGAAGGAAGTGCTGGCGGCTGCAAGCACCAAATGGAACTTTCTCAACTTCGTGCCTGGTTTGGTTGGCGGGCACTGCATCGGGATCGACCCGTACTATCTGACGCATCGCGCTCAGGAGGTCGGATACCACCCAGAGGTCATTCTGGCCGGCCGGCGCATTAACGATGGCATGGGCGCCCACATTGCGGATCGTGTGGCCCGTCTCATGATGAAACGCGGCTTTCCAGTTGTGGGAAGCCGCGTGCTGGTCATGGGGCTCACCTTCAAAGAAAACTGCCCCGATCTTCGCAACTCCAAGATTGTTGACGTGATCTCGGCTCTTCAAGAGTGCAACGCCAAGGTCGATGTCTTCGACCCCTGGGCCGATCCCGCAGAGGCCAGCCACGAATATGGCCTGGAGCTTCTCAAGACGTGGCCCAAGCCCGGCGCCTACGAAGCAGTCATCGTCGCTGTAGCACACAAGGAATTTATGGAGTTCGGCCCCCACGCCATTCGGGCGCTCGGTAAACCGGGGGCGGTCACATTCGACGTCAAAGGGGTTTTCCCGAAAAGCGACAGCGATGGGCGGCTGTAACATGAAGGTCCTCGTAACCGGCGCCGCAGGGTTTATTGGCTTTCACACCGCTAGCCATTTGCTTGCCCGCGGCGACGACGTTGTAGGGCTCGACGCCGTCAATGACTATTACGATCCGGCGCTGAAAGAGGCGCGCCTTCGCTCTCTCAGCGATCAGTCCAGAAAAGGGCAGGGAACGTGGACTTTCGCACGCGGTGATCTGGCTGATGGCGATGCCGTAAAACGCGTGTTTTCCGAGCATGGGTTCGACCGGGTCATCCATCTTGCCGCTCAGGCCGGCGTGCGATACTCGCTGTCCCATCCCGAGTCCTACGTTCAGTCAAATCTCGTGGGGTTCACCAATGTTCTCGAAGCCTGCCGGCGCCATAGCTTGGCCCATCTGACCTACGCCTCGACTTCGAGTGTTTATGGCGCGAATACCCGCATGCCATTTTCAGAGCATCGCGGGGCGAATCATCCTTTGCAGTTCTACGCGGCGACGAAGCGGGCCAACGAGCTGATGGCGCACGCCTACAGCCATCTGTTCCGTCTTCCAACAACTGGTTTGCGCTTCTTTACGGTCTACGGTCCTTGGGGCCGGCCGGACATGGCCCTGTTTCTGTTCACAAAAAACATCCTCGAAGGAAAGCCTATCAAGCTTTTCAACCAAGGCCGGCACTCGCGCGATTTCACCTATGTGGACGACATTGTTGAGTGTGTCGTTCGCGTGTCCGATAGTCCGGCGGCGCCCGATCCAAGCTGGAGAGGCGATGCGCCGGATCCGGCTGACCTCGAACGCGCCGTTTCGGATCTACAATATCGGCAATAACAAGCCCGTCGAGCTTTTGGAATACGTTGCGGCGATTGAAGAAGCGACCGGCCGCAAGAGTATTCGCGAATACTTGCCGATGCAGCCGGGAGATGTGCCGGATACGTGGGCCGATGTTTCCGATTTGGAGCGGGAGATGGGCTACCGCCCGAACACGCCGGTGCGAGAAGGCGTCGCCAGGTTTGTGAACTGGTATCGCTCCTATTACGGCGTTTAGCGCCCTCTTGCTTCCCACCCTTTGAATCGTCTTTGGAGATCGCACGTGAATCTTGCGGGACAGAAATTTGTTGTCATCGGCGGCGGTGGCTTGATTGGGTCGCATACGGTCGAGGCGCTCACAAGAGAAGATGTTGGCGAGGTTCTTATCTATGACAACTTCGTTCGGGGAAGCCGCGATAATCTGCGGGGAGCGCTCAAGGATCCGCGCGTCAAGATTTACGATTTGGGCGGCGACATCTTGCAAAGCGATATCCTTGAAGCCGCGCTCGACGGCGCCGATGGCGTGTTCCACTTCGCGGCGCTCTGGCTTCTTCAGTGCCACGAGTTCCCGCGCAGCGCCTTCGACGTCAATGTGCGCGGCGCGTTCAACGTCATGGACGCCTGCGTCAAAAAGAACGTCAAGCGCCTGGTCTACTCTTCGTCCGCCTCCGTCTATGGGGATGCAGTCACCGAGCCGATGGATGAGGACCATCCCTTCAATAACAAGAACTTCTATGGCGCGACCAAGATCTGCGGCGAAGCGATGCTGCGCGCCTATCACCACCGCTATGGCCTCGATTATGTGGGCCTACGCTACATGAATGTGTACGGACCCCGGCAGGACTATCGCGGCGCTTACATTGCGGTGATTATGAAGATGCTGGACGCCATAGACCAAGGCAAAGGGCCCACAGTGCTCGGCGACGGCAGCGAGGCCTTCGATTTCGTCGCCGTGGAGGATTGCGCGGCAGCGAATGTCTGCGCCATGAAAGCCTCCACAACCGATCGCTTCTACAATGTGGGGACTGGTCAACGCACCTCGCTCAGCGAACTCGCTTCGCTGCTGATCGAGATCACGGGTTGCCGGAAGCCTGTCAACTACGCCCCGCGAAGCCAGGCCACCCTGGTGAGAAACCGGATCGGCTGCCCGAAGCGCGCCACCGCCGAGATCGGCTTCACGGCGGAAATCGGACTGCGCGAGGGGCTGGAACGCGTCATCCAATGGCGCCGCGATGACATCGAGGCTGTTGCGGCGCGGCGGCGTGTCGCCCGCGCTTGATTTTCAACACAAGCACTGATTTGGCCCCTATGAAGCGGAACATTCAAATTGCTTTGCCTTCCTTCGGCGAGGAGGAGTGGCAGGCTTTACACGAACCGCTGACGAGCGGTTGGGTCACGCAAGGCCCAAAGGTGGCGGCATTTGAGCGGGCTTTTGCCGCGCGCCACGGAGTAGAGCGGGCGCTGGCCACGACGAGTTGCACGACCGGGCTGCACCTCATCCTTGCAGCGCTCGGCGTCGGACCCGGTGACGAGGTCATCGTCCCGTCGTTCACCTGGGTCGCGACGGCGAACGCTGTGGTCTATTGCGGGGCCACGCCCGTGATCGCAGATGTGAACCGCACAACATTCAATATCGATCCGGGAGACGTCGCGCGCCGGATCACCGGCAAGACCAAGGCGGTCATAGCCGTTCATCTCTTCGGACTTTGCGCCGACATGGATGCCCTGCGCGCCGTTTTGCCCGCTCATGTGGCGATCGTCGAAGACGCGGCCTGTGCGGCTGGAGCGAGCTACAAGGGTGTATCGGCGGGCGGCCTCGGGGTTGCGGCTGCTTTCTCGTTTCATCCACGCAAGTCGATCACGACCGGCGAAGGCGGCATGGTCACAACCAATAATGCTGCTCTCGCCGATAGCGTGGATAGATTGCGTAACCATGGAGCCTCAATATCCGAGGAGCAGCGTCACCAAGGCCCCCGGCCTTATCTGCTGCCTGAGTTCAATCTGTTAGGCTTCAACTATCGAATGACGGAGTTTCAAGGCGCGGTAGGGCTTGTCCAGCTTGGAAAGCTGGATGCCTTTATCGAGGAGCGGCGACGCTGGACGAACTTCTATCATGAGCGCCTATCCAGACTATCATGGCTTAGGCTTCCGGCTGCTCCGCAGACGGGCAGCCATGCATGGCAGGCGTTCGTCACCTATGTCGATCCAGCGACTGCTCCCATGCCCCGGAATCAGATCATGGAGCATTTGCAATCGAAGGGCATCGCGACCCGGCCTGGAACGCACGCCGTGCACATGCTCGGTTATTACCGGGAGAAATTCGGCTTAAAGCCTGAGGATTTCCCCGCCGCCCGCGATTGCGACGCCAATACAATGGCGATCCCGCTCCACAACCGCATGACCGCGGACGATTACGAGTACGTCGCCGACGCTCTTCTCAGTCTCTAGCTCGAGCGTCTTTCCAGGCGCCCGAACACGGACAGCGGGGAACTCGCGTTCGCTCACGCCTGCTGGGCGGCCCACGCGCATCATGATCATGCAATAGAGAGGTAAGCTGCCGTGTGCGGCATCGCCGGGATCATCAACACCAATGGCCATCCGGTTTCGCCGAGGCTCCTCCAACGCATGACCGACGCCGTCTCGCATCGCGGCCCGGATGGCGAGGGGCATTGGATCGAGGACAACGTCGGGATTGGCCACAGGCGGCTCGCAATCCTCGATTTGTCGCCCGCCGGTCATCAGCCAATGGCCAGCGCCGATCATCGCTTCGTCCTCAGCTATAATGGCGAGATCTACAACTTTCGCGAACTGCGCATTGAACTCGAAGCTGCCGGATATTGGTTCCGGTCGAAGACGGACAGCGAGGTCGTGCTCAACGCGCTGGCGGCCTGGGGCGTGGACGCCATTTCCCGGTTCAACGGCATGTTCGCCATTGCGCTGTGGGACCGGAAAGAGCGCAGGCTGCTGCTTGCGAGGGATCGCTACGGCGTGAAGCCCTTGTATTACAGCCGGTACGGAAGATGTTTCGCGTTTGCTTCGGAGCAGAAAGCCATCCTGAGCGATCCAGCAAAGCCAAGGGATGTCGACCTGCCGGCAATGCTGGAATATTTCACGTTCCAGAATTTTTTCACGGACCGCACGCTGACCAAGGACATCCGGCTTTTGCCGCCGGCTGTTATCTGACGCTCGATCTGAAAGGCGCGGGGCCAGTGATCTCAATCACTCGATATTGGGATTTCCGGTTCTCAGAGCCTGACAAAGCTGGCGGTCATCGCGATCATGTGGAGGAACTTGACCGGCTTTTCCGGCAGGCGGTCGGCCGCCAGCTCATCTCCGATGTCGAGATCGGCAGCTATCTTTCCGGTGGCATGGACTCAGGTTCGATCGCCGCTATCGCCGGGCAGTCGCTGCCCAATCTCAAGACATTCACCTGCGGCTTCGATCTCAGCTCCGCCTCGGGCCTCGAACTGAGCTTCGACGAGCGCAACAAGGCGGAGGCGATGTCGGCTCGCTTCAAGACCGAGCACTACGAAATGGTGCTGAAGGCCGGCGACATGGAGCGGATCATTCCCCGGCTCGCCTTTCATTTGGAGGAGCCCCGCGTCGGCCAAAGCTATCCCAATTTCTACATGGCGCAGCTTGCCGGCAAGTTTGTGAAGGTCGTGCTGTCGGGCGCCGGCGGCGACGAACTCTTCGGGGGCTACCCATGGCGATACTACCGTGCCGTGAACGTCGATAGTTTTGAGGACTATGTCGACAAATATTATGTCTTCTGGCAGCGCCTTATCGACAACCGCACTTTGAAACGTCTGTTCGCGCCGGTGTGGGAAGACGTGAAGCACGTCTGGACCCGCGACATCTTTCGCGACGTTTTTCTGTCCCACGACAACGAATTGAAGCGGCCCGAGGACTACATCAATCATTCGCTCTATTTCGAGGCAAAAACATTCCTCCACGGTCTGCTCGTGGTCGAGGACAAAATCTCCATGGCGCACAGCCTCGAAACGCGCGTTCCATTTCTCGACAACGATCTCGTTGATTTCGCGATGCGCTGTCCGGTTCGGTTGAAGCTTAATAATCTGAGCGAGGTTCTGCGGATCAACGAGAATGAGCCTGGAGCTAAAAACAAGAAATATTTCGAGCGCACCAGAGACGGCAAACAGATTTTGAGGGACGTGATGTCCCGCTACATTCCACGCGAGATCGTGGAGGCGACGAAGCAGGGGTTCTCCGCTCCCGACGCTTCATGGTTCAAAGGAGAAAGCATCGACTTTGTACGCCGAAAGCTGATCGATGGCCGGCCGCTGATCTATGACTATATGGACGGAGCCGTCGCGCGCGAAATCGTGCAGCAACATCTCGACGGGAAGGAGAACAGGCGCCTGTTTATCTGGTCGCTCTTGAATGTCGAGCAGTGGTTGCAAGCGGCGTGATTGGACCAGACGGCGCTGTCATGATTGCTGAGCTGAGTTTGAACCGTCCCCGATGCCTCCGTTTGATCCAGTCCGCCATCGAAGCGCTGAATGCGGATTTTGCCGGCCTGACCGTGCTCACCGAGGCAGGCTCCAACCATTACCTTCTGACGCCGCTGATTGCCGCAATAGGCGGCGCCGAGAAGGTTCTCGTCCTGACGCGCGATTCGCGCTACGGACGCGCCGACAGCATCGTGAGACAATTGTTGGATCTGGCGAAGGATTGGTCCGTGGACGCGAGCATCGCGGTTCTGTCCGGCCGCAGCGATCCGCGCATCGCCAACGCAGATGTGGTGACCAATCTTGGTTTCGTCCGGCCGATAGACAAGGACATGATCGACAGGCTCAAGCCCACAGCCGCCATTCCTCTCATGTGGGAGACGTGGGAATATCGCGAAGCGGATCTTGATCTGCAATACTGCCGCCTCAAAGGAATCCCGGTCCTCGGAACGGATGAGAGCCATCCGTTTCTGCGCACCATGGCCTATATCGGCGCATGTGCGGCAAAGGCGCTTTTCGCGGCGGGTATCGAGGTCTTCGGCTCCAGGATTGTCATCCTTGGCAGCGGCCCATTCGCCCGGTCATGCATCGCCATGCTGGATGCGATGGGCGCGGACGTCTTGTATGTCGCTGTCGATGCGGCGGACGGTTTCGCCGATCAGCTTGCCGAAGCCTCGCGCGGCGCCGACGCCATCGTTATTGCTGAGCATCACGACCCAAGGCCTTTAATAGGCGATGCGGGCGGCTTGCCACCCGAGCGGCTGATTCATGGGACGGAAACTCCTTCGATTGTTCATATTTGCGGAACCATCGATACCTCACGATTTGAGGCGCTTGGGCTTAACGTCTACCCTTCAAGACTGGCTCCCGCTGGCAGCATGAGTTTGACCACCGATTTCGTCGGGCCAAAGCCGCTGATCGATTTGCATACGGCCGGCCTCGTCGTTGGGGCGTCTCTGACAAGGAGGCGGATTGCAGGCGATACGGCCGAGCAGGCGGAGCAGCGAACGCTTCATGAGACGCCGTTCGCGCAGGCCTTTCCGGCGGCAATTCATGTCAATGCCTAGAGGACGCAAACTCAGATGATGGTCAGCAGTGATGTCTTGCAGGATACGGTCGCGCGCTGGGTCGCTAACAACCGCGAGCAAATAACGGGCAATGACGCGGCATTCCTGAGCCGGGTGTATCAAGACGGCTTGACGAAATACCAGGAGCGGTTACGCGCGATCTCGTTCTGCGGCCTTCGCCATGTGCTCGATGCTGGCTGCGGCTTTGGCCAATGGACGCTTTCTCTATCCAGGCTGAATGAAGAGGTCTCGGCTTGTGACATTTCGCCGGCGAGGATTTCAGCTTTGCAAGAGCTGGCGCTGGCGCTTGGAAGAAAGAATATCGAGGCGGAAGTCTCATCTTTGGAGCCTCTGCCTTATCCAGATGCGCATTTCGACGGCGTATTTTGCTATTCTGTCCTCCCGCTGGTCTGCTGGCGGGAGGCGTTGCGAGAAATTCATCGCGTCGCAAAACCAGGCGGCATCATCTATGTCAATGCCAACGCCATCGGTTACTATGCCAATCTTTGGCTCAATCGGCCGAATGAAGCCGAGGGCTATGATGCTCGCATGCTCGTAGCCGACGCCTTTGTGCAGACGCTCGAATATGAGCGCACAGGTAAGTTTCGCGGCGGCTGCCTGATGATCGATGAGGAAGATCTGCTCTCGTTCCTGGCCGGCCTGGGCTTTGAACAGATCATGAGCGGCGGCGAGGGCACGTTGCGCCTTGGAGCAGGCGACGCTTGCCCTTCGCCCTTCTTCGAGTTCGCAGTATTATGGCTTGCCCGGAGTGTATGAGGTCCTTGCACGAAAGCCATTGCTTCAGGGGACCCGCCAATGAAAATTGTCTTCGTTGGAGGATCGAATAACAATAACTTTGCAATCGTACGCTATCTTCGTGCTCGCGGCGTCGATGCACATTTGAGGCTTTTCAAGTCCGACCCGCCTCATTTCCATCCGGCCTGCGACACCTTCTCAACGGGGTTTATGGACTATACCGAGACATTGGACTGGAGCCGGCCTTGGGTGTTGGCCCAGTCATCTCGTCGTCAGATATACGCGGATCTGGCTCAGTTCGATATTGTCGTTGGATGCGGGTGGCTGCCCGCATTTGCCGCCGCCGCCGGGCGCACAATCGACATTCTGGTCCCCCACGGCTCCGACATCGCTCAATCCAGCGCCTATCGCTTTTCCGCGAAAAATATCGGCGAAAACATCATGATCCGCTACCAAAGGAAGGGACTGAGGGACGTGCGCGTCGTTCATATGTCGCCTACGATACCGGCCTATGAACAGCGGATCCGCACCTTTATGCCCGCGGCCGAGCGCTGGCTCGAAGGGCTGCCCCTCATTTATCATTCAGAGTACGACTTTGCCGGCGGTGACCAGCCATCAAGCAGAATGCCGACCCACTGGTCGGATGTTTTCAATGCAGCTCGATCGTCGAGCGATTTTCTGGCCGTGGCTCATTCCCGGCATTACTGGAGCGCTCCCACGAGCGACCCGAACCATAAGGGAAATGATAAGTACCTTCGGGGCTGGGCTCAATTCCTGGCGCGAAATCCAAAGCTGAAGGCCAAACTCGTAACCTGTGAGTACGGCCCCGACGTCAAGCAATCCAAGAGACTGATCGCGGACCTTGGGATATCGGATAGCATCATCTGGCTGCCGCAGCTGTTCAGAAAAGACATCATGTACGGGCTTCATCTTTGCGATGCAGTTATCGGAGAGTTCACGCATAGCTGGTCGACGGGCGGCGTCATTCTTGAGTCTGCGGTCAGCGCAAAACCCCTCATCACACATCGTAGCGATGAGCGCCTCCACGGCCGCCGCTATTTTAGCGTTCTCAACGCATACACGCCAGAGCAGATCACTACTCAACTGGAGCGCTGCGTCGAGCAGAAGGACGAATGCGACGCGATAGGACGTGAAGCCCGGGAATGGTACCAGTATTGCCTGGTGCAGCCCGCGATCGAAAAGTATTTGCGGTTTTTCGGGGCTGAACACTGATTTTGCCGTGCGTCCCTTTGAGGCGAAAGCCCCGGCCTGTTCGCCGGCGAGCGCAGCGCCGCTTGGCGGGGCAGCGACGCGCTGAGCTGATAGTCTCGCGACACCTGAAAGCAGGCGAAACCTTATGTGCGGAATAGTGGGGGTTGCGGCGAAAGCGCCGATTCGATCGCGAGGCTGGCTCGCGGCCGGGCGGGACGCAATGGCGCATCGCGGCCCCGACGATGCGGGCGAGTACTGGTCCGACGATGGACGTGTCGGCTTTGGGCATCGAAGGCTGTCGATCATCGACCTGAGCGCAGCCGGGCATCAGCCGATGCAGACGCCCGATGGGCAGTTTTGCATTACCTTCAACGGCGAAATCTATAATTACGCCGAGTTGAAGCGAGAGCTTGAATCTTGTGGTCACGCCTTCCGCTCATCTTCGGATACGGAAGTCATCCTTGCGGCCTACCGGCAATGGGGCAAGGATTGCCTACTCCCGCCTGCATGGGATGTTCGCGTTTGCGGTTTACGACAAGCGGGCCGCCACCGTCTTCCTGGCGCGCGACAGAGCCGGAGAAAAGCCCCTGTTTTATCGCCATGCGGGCGGGGAATTGCGGTTTGCCTCCGAACTCAAAGCCCTTCTGGCCGACCCCGAGCTGCCGCGGCGGGTCAATCGCGTAGCGCTCGATTGCTATCTGGCGGCGGGCTACATTTTCGGTGAGCACTGCATTTTGGAGGGGATGCAGAAGCTGCCGGCGGCGCACGCCCTTCTGTTCAATGCCGAAACGGGAGCGCTGCGGATTTGGCGTTACTGGAACCTTCCCGATTTCGATCCGGGAACGCCTTCACAATCCGAGGACGACCTCGTCGATAGGCTGGAGAGCTTGCTGACCGAGTCCGTGCGGCGGCAGCTTATCGCGGACGTCCCTGTTGGGCTCCTGCTGAGCGGCGGGGTCGATTCCAGTCTCATTACGGCGCTTGCGGTTCGCGCCGGACACCGGCCGAAGACCTTCACGGTCGGATTCGGGGCGTTTCCTCAGTTCGACGAGACACGGCATGCCGGCCTCATCGCAGACCATTTTGGAACTGAGCATACTGTCTTGGAGGCAGGCGAGGTAAAACCCGAACTGCTTCCCAAATTGGCGCGTCAGTACGACGAACCGATGATCGACCCATCGATGATTCCGACCTATCTCGTCAGCGAGCAGATCAGCCAGCGATGCAAGGTGGCGCTTGGCGGCGATGGCGGCGACGAGTTGTTTGGAGGGTATTACGCCGCGAGCCGCGTCGCTGCTCTGCAGCAGAAATATAGCGGCATTCCTTCGATAGCGCGCGGGGCGGCGGCCAGCCTCGCGGTCTCGTGGCCAGTCGGCTCCAAAGGCCGGGATTTTCTGGCCCAGCTCGGCGCCGATCCGGCAAGCGATGTTCCACCCTTCACGCCGTATTTCGACAAGGCCGGCCGCAATCGTCTGCTCCCGCAGCATGCAGATTGGCCCTTGGCGGCTGAGGAGATTCGCCAGGCGCGCGTACCGTCGACGCCAGATCCGGTGCAGCGCGTCACCCGTTTTGATTTCGCGAACTATATGGTTGAAGACATTCTCGTAAAGGTCGACCGCGCAAGCATGTTGAATTCGCTTGAAGTGAGATCGCCCTTTCTCGACGTCTCGGTCATCGAGTTCGCCTTTGGCAGCGGTTCCATCTCATCTTAAGGCCACGCCCAAAGACAGGAAGATCATCCTGAAAAAGCTCGCGGCGCGCCTTTTGCCGGGGACCTTCGATCTGAAACGCAAACAAGGTTTCGGAGCGCCGCTCGAGTCCTGGTTGCGGACCGGCCCCTGGCGGCGACTCTTCGAAGACGTTCTGTTCGACCCCGGCGCAGCCTTCTCGAAGCCGGAAATCGAGAAACTCTTTCGTGGCCTGGAGGCTGGCCGGTGCGTCAAAAATCAGCTGTTCGGCTTGGCGTTGTTCGAGTTGTGGCGCAAACAGTATGGCGTCGCTCTTTAAGATGACCGAAGTCAGCACTCGAGAACGCGAACGCGCGTCAGGAGCCGGGAAATCGGAGACCCACAAAGCTCCCAGGCGCCATCCGTTCTGCTCGTCATAGACAGTTTGCGAGGGGGAGGGGCGGAAAGACAGATCAGCCAGATGGCGAACTACTGGGCCAGGAAAGGCTGGACAGTCGCCCTGGCAAGTTGGTCGTCGGGCGACGTGCCAGATTTCTATGTCCTTGAGCCTGACGTCATCCGAGACCATCTCGACATCTGGAGCTTTTCCCGAAAACGCACCGTCGCGCCTGTCGCTGCGGCGCTCTCCGTTTGGCGGCTTTCGCGCTTGATCCGGCGCAGAAACCCCGATGTGGTCTTGAGCTTTTCGGAAGCCAGCAATGTGCTCGCGGTGGCGGCCTGCAAGTTGACGCGGACACGCTGCATCGTCAGCAACAGGCAGAGCCCCGAATTTGTGATGAGCGCCAAGCGGCGCTGGCGGCTTCCCGTTGCGATCGCCTATCGGAATGCCGATAGCGTGGTGGCGCAGACGAAAGCGGCTGCGGAGTGGATGAATGAGAAATTCGGCCTTCGCTGCGATGTCATTCCGAATGCCCTGAGAGAACTCGCTCCGCCAGTCGCCCCTCGCAAGAAAACCATCGTGTGCGTCGGAAGGTTGGATGAGCACAAAGGCCACGACACCTTGATCCGGGCTTTCGATATCATTCGAAAGACGCACCGGGATTGGCGCCTTGTGATCGTCGGCGACGGCTCGATGCGGCAAAGCCTGGAGGCGCTTTGCAACGCGTTGAACATCCGCGAGTTTGTGGACTTCACTGGCGTATCTTCCAACGTCGAGGCATGGATGGAAAGCGCCGGCATCTTCGTTCTGCCGTCACGATTTGAGGGCTTCCCCAATGTCTTGATCGAGGCGATGGCTATGGGCGCCGCCGTGATCAGCGCGGACTGCCCGCATGGACCGTCGGAGATCATTGCTGATAACCAAGACGGGCGCCTCGTGCCAGTCGGCGATGTCGAACAACTGGCCGCAGCCATCGCCGATCTGATCGAATCGCCGGCGCGGCGGGAAGAACTGGGCGCTCACGCGCAGCGGGTGCGAACCCGCTACCATCAAGACACCATCATGGCTCTGTGGGAGAGCATCGTGTTGGCCCGCCGGAACAAGCGCGCTTCATGAGTGAGCCGAACAGACTGGGCCATGGCGGGCGGCTGAGGTTTCTCGCCAAGGACGCCGCTGTCTACGGGATTGGCGGCGCACTCACCAAGCTATTGTCCTTGATCACTTTTCCTCTGCTTGCCCGTCACTTCTCCGTCCAGGACTTCGGCCTCATCGATCTCTTGAACACCGCTGTCCTGTTGCTATCGGTCCTGCTGGCGTTTGGTCTCGATTCCGCCGTCGCGCGCTTCTTCTACGAAAACGAAGAGATTGACTACCGCCGCCAAATCGTGAGCCAGGCGCTGACGTTTCAGGTAGCGATTCTGGCCGTCGCGTTGCCGCTCCTGTGGGTGAATACAGATGTGATCGGCTCGTTCATCGAGGCAGGCCCAAATGGCAGGATCATTTTGCATCTTCTGATCCTTCAGTCGCCGTTCTTCGTTTTGCTCGGATTTGCTCAAAGCCTGCTGAAATGGACCTTCAGAAGATGGCTTTACATGCTCATCTCCATCGGCTCGGTTGTGATGACTGTGATTGGATTGGTCGTTGGAATTGCGTTCTTCAATTTCGGCGTTGTCGAAGTGTTCATTGTTTACCTCGCGACGCGCGCAATCTTTGCCATCATTGGGCTGTGGTGCGTCCGCCAGTGGCTGACAATCCCTGCTGGCTGGGATCGGCTTAAGGAAATGCTGCCCTTTGCGGCTCCTATCGGCGTTATCTGCGTGATGGGCGCCCTGCTGCCCTTCATGGAACGGAGCATGGTCCAATCGCTGCTCGGCGCCGAGGACCTTGGCCTGTACGCAGCCGGGGCCAAGGTGGGCATGCTGATCTCTCTCCCGATGAGCGCCTTTGAGATCGCCTGGGGACCATTTGCGCTCTCCATATTCAAGGAAAAGGACGCGAGTGAAAGCTTTCGCCACGTCCTCAGAATCTTTGCGATTCTCATATTTACGATGGTCCTGGCTTTAACCGCGCTAGCGGGGCCGGTCCTTCAGATTTTAGGCTCTGCACGTTACGAGGGGGGCGCTGTCGTCGTGTTCGCCGTAGCGATGGGGCTGGCCCTGCAGGCGGTCGGATCGATCACCTCGGTCGGCATCGTCTTTTCGAAAAAGTCCTATCTGAAACTCTACGGCTACGGCGCGATGATCGCTGTCGCCGCGATCGCCATTCCGCTCTTGTCATCGGTCTTCGGCTTTGCGGGCGTGGCCTGGGGAAGCATGTCGGCCTATCTGGCCAGGACGATTCTGGAAACCTGGCTGGCTGAGCGGGTCCATCCAATAATGTGGGATCTTAAAGCCCCGATTGCGCTCGGGTCAGTCACGCTCCTGGCCGGGGCGTTTTACCAGGCGACCTATGACGAACTCCGGCTCTTCAATGTCAGTCTTGCGCCGCTGCTCGGCATGGCGGTTCTGATCGGCGCTGCGTGGTTCCTGGTATTCGATAGCGCAACGAGAACGCGCATGATGATCTTTATTAGGCCGAAGCGCCTCGCCTGACTGACCAAGACATGCTCTTCATCGCGTTGCTGACACTGCTGTCGCCTCTTGCCTTGGCGCTTGTCAAGGAAGAGGCCGTATTGTGGGTGTATGTATTCGGAGTCGCGCAGATCGTTTTCATTTCCGCAGCGCTCAATGAATCCGCATTAGTCCGCGTGAGAAACGCAATCAGCGTTTACGCCCTCTGTCTTGCCGCCATTTCGATCGTCTCTTATAGCCACAGCATCACGATCGGAACGCCGGATGAGCCTTATCTCGCAAAGAGCGATGGCGAAGGCTACTTCGCGGAGGCGATGCTGCTCCGGTATGGAAATATCCTCGATCAGTTGAGCGCAAGCAGGACCAACTATCTCGGCTACCAGTTCATACTCGCATGCGCGTTTCGCCTGCTCTCGCCTGATTTGATGATCGGGCTGCTGCTCAACAATTCGGCGCTGTTGTTGTCCGTTATTCTTCTAGCGCGGACGACTTTCATCCTTACAGGGGACCCAAGACCGGCGTTTTTCGCGAGTTTAGCGTTCATATTGACGTCGAAATTCATATTCTACGCAAATGTTCTGCTCAAGGACCCGTTCCTGACCCTTGGCGTTGCGCTGCTGGCCTACGCATTCGTGAAGTTAAAGATGAGGCGGGGGAATGGAATAGCAGCCTACGGAAGCATCCTTGGAGCGGTCATGATTTTCGGCGCCATGCGGCTTCCCATGCTCGTCCTCATACCAGGCGGTTTCCTGCTCCTTGGACGGGAAGCGCTGAAAAAGGGATGGATTCTCGTTGTTGCGGGCGTCATTGGGGCAAGCGCTCTGGCAAGCGTCTTCGCAAGCTTCACGACCCACGAATTTTCACAGGACAAGGTCGCACAACAAACTGTCCAAAACTCCCTCCTAGATGAAAAACTGCAAGCAGGCGGCGGCGCCGCAGGCGGCGTTGTCGGCCGGATCATGGGGGGGTATACGGAACTTGCGATTTGGGAGCGTGTGATTACTGTTTTCGTGCCAACGGCTATTCAATTCGCTCTCCCGTTCGATTTCTGGAGCACGAGATTTCTTGACGATCATATGATTGATTTTTTTAACACGAATCTAAACCCGCTCTGGTATTTGTTCGTTGGAGTATTTGCAATTTATACTGCAGTTTATTGGCGGAGCTTGCCGAATTGGCCTATGAAGGCTCTCTTCGCTCTCGGTCTGGGAATGTATGTGATTATTGCGTTCATCTTCGCCGGTGTTGTGCCGAGATATGCGAGTCCTTATTTGATCCTCATGTTTCCGGCGATTGGGCACCAGATGACGATCTGGTGGGTTCGAGCTCGAAGGGCGTCGTCGATCAAGACTTTCTTTGGTCTCTATTACTTCCTATTTTGTGCAGCTTCGGCAGTGTATGTCGTCTTCCAACTGTCCCGATCGGCATAGGAATGCTTTCGGCTAACGATCGCAGCGAGTTCATCCGCGGATAACGGAGCGATCGCCGTCGATGACACAGACGCCGATACGTCAACAATCATACGGGCCAATTCGCCTGCGATATCAGGCATGAGGGCTGCGAGCCGGTCTTCATAGCTCCCCACGCCGCCACCACGAGAATGGTCAGCTCTATAATTTTTGCCTTCAGGATCAAGGACTGGCGAGCAGGCTCCTCGCAATGCGTCCTCGAGTTGCGCTTTGCTTGCCGCCGATCAACTCCTCCGCGAAATCCTCAAGAGTGATTTTGTCTATATCTTTTTTCCGGGAACGCTTGGGAAGGCGGCCGGGCTTTTGTGTTCTTTTCTGGGAAAGCCTTATGGCCTCTATGTCCGGGGCGGTAGGTTTCGTAGACGCGGTTGGACCGGCGCGTTGTCGGAAAAGCGGCATTCGCGCTGGGACAGTTTCGCCCCGCTACAGCAGCAAATTGAACCCTTTTGCGAAAGAGCCGACGTAATCCGGCCCATGGTGACGATCACCCCCGAGGATGCCTCCGCTCGCCCCGCGTTGGTTGCGCGCCCGCCCGTGTGGGACCTTCTTTTCGTGGGTCGGCTGGAGATCGACAAGGGCATTCGCGAACTGATACAGGCTGCGGAGGACGCATTGAGGCTTAAAGGCGTACCTTTTCGTTTACGGCTCGTCGGCGGAGGGCCGCTCTTCCATGACCTCTCGGCGCGATTGAAAGACGAGCCTCTTGGCGCGAATGTTCAGATGGTTGGCTTGGTGAGCGGCAAGACCGATCTTATGGCGCTTCTCACCGGAAGGCGCACATCTTCATATTCCCATCCTATCACGAAGGATTTCCGCGCGTCCTCTACGAGGCCATGATCAACAGCTTGCCCATCGTAACGACGATGGTGGGAGGGATCAGCGGCCGCATGGTGGATGGCGAGAACTGTATAGGCATCGCTGCTAAAAGCGCGGGTGCTATCGTAGAGGCCGTCGAGCGAGCGACTGGCGATTTTCGGCTGCTTCAGGCCATTGGCCGGGGCGGGCAGAAGACGGTGCTGGACGTGCTGGAAAACTGCCAGCCTCATTGGCGGCTCTTCACTGAACATCTGAAAAATCATGTTGTCTAAAATCTGGAATTACCGGCTATCGGGGCTGCCCATGGCCCTCGTTCAGCTGTTCTCGATTGCCGGACTGCGTTTGGCCGACCGTGTGCGGACGGCATTATGGAGCCGAAATCTCGGGGCCTGCGGCGCGGGTGTCCGCATCCTGGCCGACGCCACCTTGCGATTCCCGGGCCGGATTGAGCTCGGGGACGGCGTGTCCATAGGACGGCATACGCGCATCGATACCGAATTTACCGATGCGAAATGCATGATCGGCTCGCATTCGCAGATCGACAGAGACTTCATCCTCGATTTCAGTGGCACGTTGATCATTGGCCAGCGCGTCGTCATTTCCGAAGCAGTCATCATCTACACGCACTCTCACGGTCTCACAACCCAAAATCCGAGGCCCGAGATGCTGCTCGTTATAGCGGACGACGCCTGGATCGGCAGCCGCGCCATCATCTGTGAAGGTGTCGGGCGGATTGGGCGTGGCGCCATCGTCGCGGCGGGCGCCGTCGTCACCAAGGAAGTTGGCGATGGGAAAATCGTCGGCGGCGCGCCGGCTCGCGTCATCGGCGACCGTTCGCCAAGCGAAGCGACTGCTTTGGCGAGTGAATGCATCGAACAAGACCAACTCCTGATCTCTTAGGCGAGCCGGTCAGCCAGTTCTTTCTTAAAGGGACAAAGCATGTGCGGTATAGGAGGCCAGTTTGCCTATCACGGGCAGGCCTTGTCCGAAGACTTGGCGCCCCTCGAACGCATGTCGCTTCGGATGCGTCCACGCGGACCTGACGGCTCGGGGATGCTCGTGTCAGACGATCGCCGCGTCGGGCTCGTTCATCGCAGGCTTGCCATCATCGATCTCTCGGAGGCTGGTGTGCAGCCGATGCACGATCCCTCAACAGGCCTGACGATCGTGTTCAACGGGGAAATTTACAATTACCGCCAATTGCGGGCGGAGCTCGCCGGCCTGGGACATATGTTCAGGTCGAATTCGGATACGGAAGTGTTGTTGAAGCCTTACGCCGAGCATGGCCGCGAAATGCTCGGGATGTTCGCGGATGTTTGCGTTCGCGCTTTGGGACGAGCGGCGGGGCAGGTTGCTCCTGGCGCGCGATCCCTTCGGCATCAAACCGCTCTATATCGCCAACGACGGTGATACACTCCGGTTCGCTTCTCCAGGTCAAGGCCTTGCTCGCAACGGCAGTAAACCGAACCCGGCAGGGAGACCAGCTTGTCTTGTGGGGGCATATTCCGGAGCCATTCACTCTCTACAGAGAGATACGCGCGTTGCCCGCCCGGAACGAGCCTCTCCATGGATCGGGAAGGCGTGAAGCGCGTTCACCAGTACTTCAGTTTGCCGCGCCGCATGGAGGCTCTTGAGCCGTTGACCAGCGCTAAATCATCGGATGAGGCGCACGCTGTCTTGTCGGAGGCGTTACATCAGTCCGATATCATCTGATCTCGGACGTCGACATATTACTCTGGTCGGGGCTTGAACTTCGTGCCTCTATTCGCGCCTGCGGCAAGCGCCACAGGAAGCCGCCCGTCGCTCTGACGCTTGGCTTTCGCGAGTTCGAGAACACCGAGCATGACGAGGCGCCGCTGCGCCAGGTCGCCCGCGACTACGGCGCGCAAGGAAGACATCGAATTTCGCAGAAGGAGAACTCCGCCACCTGCTATGCGCACCTCATGGAGTCCCATGGATCAGCCGAGCATCGACGGCATAGAACACCTATTTCGTCTGCAAAGCCGCGGCGGAAAGCGGCCTGGCCTTATCCGGCCTCGGCGGCGACGAGCTTTTCGGGGCTGTGCGGACTGCGCGAGGATCCCGCGGCTCGTCAGTTTGTTCTCAATCCCATCGCGGGTGCCCGGCCTTGGCTCGATGGTGAGGCGCGCGTCAGCCCGGTTCTCAAGGCCTGCACATCGACGATGCACCAGTCCAGTAGATATCAAGGCGTTGCGCTTGATCTGTAGGTCGCTGTTCATGCCCTGGGAACGACGTTGCCGACCCCGATGTGGTTCGCGAAGGATTGGCGGGATTTCTCCGGAGGCGGCGTTGCAGGAGTCCTTGCCAGGCTCTTCTCGCCGTCCGAGGCTGAAAGTCTCGGCGCTTGGCCTCGGCCTGGTACCGTGCGAAACCAACTCTTGAGGACTCCGACTGGGCGAGCATGTGTCATTCGATTGAACTGCGCACTCCGCTCGTTGATGTCGCCTGTGGGAAACCGTTGTTCAGTCTCGTGCTCGCCGGGCGCCCTGCCGGCGAGCAGGACATAGCGCGAACAGGCTGCCGGCGCGGTGCTTAATGGGCAAAGACCGGCTTTTCCATTCCGTCACAATTGGCTGATGGCGGCACGGCGCCGAAGCGCGGAGGGCGGGACGTACGCGGCTCAGAGGGTGACCCAAGTACTAGCACAGCGCTTCGATGGCCGGGCTCAAAACCTGGGGCGCCGGCCGTCGCCTGCTGAGCCGCCGACCCGCGGGAGTGGAACCGGTCGATTCTGATTGCGCTCCCGCACTATCGTCCAGGCTGGAAGGCGGGCGGCCCGACCCGCGGCGCAATCTCGTCGAGCATCTGGGAGACGAGTTCTGACTCTGCCGTATTCTGACCTCCGATGGCGACTATGGCGACGAGCGCGCCTTCCCCTGCATCGAGGCCAATCGCTGGCGGCGCGTGGGAAAGGCGGAGGTGCTTTACGTGTCCCCCGCGCGGCGCGGCGTGCGGGCGTTGGCTCTGCTCTCGATGGCGCAAATTTCGACGCGCTCTCCTGACAGCTTTTTTCATCCGCAGTTCACGGTCGCGCCGCTGCTGGCCTACAGGCTGGGCCTCGCGAACGGCGTCCATGCGTGATTGCGCCTCGCGGTGAATTTGCCGCGCCGCGCTTCGGCTCAAGCAGCGAAAAAGGCGGCGTATTTCAGGACGGCGTGCGCGGCTGGACTTTACTCCGGACTGCGATGGCAGGCGTCGAGCGCGTTCGAGGCCAAGGATATCCAGCGCCGCCTTTCCCATATCGCCAAAGACGTCGCGGTCGTGGCGAACTTGCCCTCCAGCGGATAAGGATCATGCCGCATCCACACCGACCGACTGGCGATCGGGAGCCTCTTCGCCTGGTCCTGCTGTCGCGCGTCTCGCGGATGAAGAATATCGCCTTCGCAATCCAGGCTGTGGCGTAGAGCCCCGCCCGTCACCTGATATGTGCGGCGCCGTACGAAGACGCGGACTATGGCGCGAGTGCATCGCCGCGACGGCGGGTATGCCAGACGTGCTCGCGTCGAGTACCGGGGACCGGCTCCGTTCGATAGCGTGACCGAGATCCTGGCCTCGTACGACATGCTGTTTCTGCCCTCGCAAGGCGAGAACTACGGGCGTGTCATCGCCAATCACTTTCGGCGGGCACGCCCATGCTGATTTCAAATCGAACGCCAGTCGTAATCGCCAACGGGATGGCGTCGGCGGGATCTGCCGATTGACGAAGGGCCAGCGCCTTTTCACCGGGCCTTCGAAGAAGCCCATAAGCGTGGAAATGCCGAGGGCGCCGCCTCGCGCAGCCGTTCAAATCATACGCGGCCCGTGTATTACTCACCCCCCCGACATGCTTCAGGCAAGCCGGCGGCTTCTTTACTTTCCAAAGTGTTTAACGTTTTGGGGCTGGCGGACGCATGTCTGCGAGTGCTGCTGTCGCCTATCACGACGAAATCGCGAGGGGTTGGACAACCGTTATCGGCGCGGCGCTTCGCCCACCGTGCGGCCTTTTTTCGAGCCCGCATCGTGCCCCAATTGCCGAAAAAGGGGATCTTGCTCGATGTCGGATGCGGCAGCGGATATTTTTCTCGCATCATGGCGCGCCATGGCCTCCCCGTGATTTGGATATGACGCGTCGCTGGCGATGCTGAAGTCGGCGCGCCGCGCGGCCGAGGCCGAGAACCTGTCCGGCCGTATCGATTTCCAGTTTGTTCCACCCGGTGAACGCATCTCTCTTCCGGACGCGAGCGTTGACGGCTGTCTTTGCCTGAACGTGCTGGAATGTCTGGAAAGTCCATTCGACTGCCTGGGTGAAATGGTGCCTTTCAAGGCCGGGAGGCGTTCTGGTTCTTTCTGTGCCGCATATTCATTCTCCTGTCCGAGCCATGCAGGTCATCCGGAATGCGATAAAAGGCGCCCATCGTCAATCTGGCTCCAGCTACGTCGCTCTCTCACAATTCACAGCGACCGGGCCGCGACTTCGTAGCCGCCTCAAGAAGCGGGGCATCGACGTCCTCATGATGTCCGGGTTCGACGGCTTCATTCCTGAAGCACTGCTGAGCATCCTGCCGCCCAGCTTACTGTTTACAGTCGCCAGAAAAGCCAGTCAGCGAAGCAACGACGCCATGATCGCCCTCTTCGACGTTCCGGTAGCGCCGCCACTGAACGGCGACAAGGCATCATGAAGCAAGTTCTGCAGCACCTGCGCACTGGCGCGACCAAGGTCCCCATCCCCCGGCCCCGAGGCTCGGTGCTGGGCACGTCCTCATTCGCGCCACGCGATCGCTCGTTTCGGCGGGCACCGAACACATGTTTATGGATTTCGGCAAGGGCAGCCTGATCGAGAAGGCCAGGCGAGAACCGGACAAAGTCCGCATGGTCCTTGACAAGGTGAAGACGGACGGCCTCCTGCCGACCATCGAAGCTGTGCGCAACAAGCTCGATCAACCGCTGGCGCTCCGCTATTGCAATGCGGGCCGGGTGATCGAGGTTGGCCCCGGCGTCGCCGGTTTCGCGGTTGGCGACCGTGTCGCATCCAACGGCAAGCATGCGGAGGTGGTGAGCGTCCCAGCAACCTCTCGCCAAGACGCCCGAACTGTGCCCGACGATGCCGCCGCCTTTACCGTGCTCGGCGCCATCGCTTTGCAAGGCATCAGGCTCGTCGCGCCGACTCTCGGCGAGACGATTGCGGTCAGCGGGCTCGGGCTCATTGGCCTGATCGCGGTGCAATTGCTGCGGGCGCACGGTTGCCGCGTGCTGGGCCTCGACTTCAACGGCGAACGGCTCGCGCTTGCTCGACGCTTCGGGGCAGAGGTGATCGACCTGTCCGCGGGCGCCGATCCCGTCGGGCCGCCGCCGCCTTCACGCGCGGATACGGGGTCGACGGCGTGATCATCGCCGCGTCGACGAAGAGCAGCGATCCGGTCCATCAAGCGGCCCTGATGTGCCGCAAGCGCGGGCGCATCGTGCTGGTGGGAGTACCGGCCTCGAACTTTCTCGCGCCGACTTCTACGAGAAAGAGCTGACCTTCCAGGTGTCGTGCTCCTACGGGCCGGGACGCTACGACGCGAACTACGAGCAGAAGGGGCTCGACTATCCGATCGGCTTCGTCCGCTGGACCGAACAGCGAAACTTCGAGGCGGTGCTGGATATGCTCTCCGATGGCAGACTCGACGTTGCGCCGCTCATCTCGCACCGGTTCGCCATCGCCGATGGGGAGCGCGCCTATGAGATCGTCGGCGGCGCGGAGCCTTCCCTGGGGGTCTTGCTCACATATCCCGATGCGGAAACGCACGGCAGGGCTCTGCAATCAAGAACGGTGGCGCTGCCGCGGCGCCCGTCAACAATCCCGACGGGAAGCGGAAATCCGGCGCCCGTTACGATTGGTGTGATCGGTTCTGGAAACTACGCAACGGCTTCGCTGATCCAGGCTTTGAAGGCCGCCGGAGCGCGGCTCGGCGCGATTGCATCGAGCGGCGGCGTCAGTGGCGTCCATGCGGCTCGGAAATTCGGCTTTCCGGTGACGACCACCGACTATCAGACGATGCTGCACGATCCGGAACTGGATGCGCTGGTGATCGCCACGCGGCATGACACGCACGCGCGACTGGTTATCGAGGCTTTGGCGGCCGGAAAGCATGTCTTCGTGGAAAAGCCACTGGCTCTCACAGCCGATGACATTGATACAATCGACTCGGCCTATCGCGGCGTGTGGGCGTCCGATCATGCGCCTCGCCTGATGATCGGCTTCAATCGCCGGTTTGCGCCTCAGGTGGTCCGCATGAAGGCGCTGCTCGATGCGCGGGCCGGTCCGAAATCCATGATCATGACGGTCAACGCCGGCGCGATCCCCGCCGAGCACTGGACGCAGGACCCTGATGTTGGCGGAGGCCGCGTCATCGGCGAGGCTTGCCACTTTATCGATCTGCTTCGCCATCTCGCAGGCTCGCCGATTGCCTCCTGCCATCGTCAGGCAATGGCTTCAGAAACCGGCGACACCGTCAGCCTCGCGCTTTACTTTGCGGACGGCTCGCTCGGCACAATCCATTACTTCGCAAATGGCGACAAAGCCTTCCCGAAAGAGCGGCTGGAGGCATTCGCGGGCGGCCAGATCTTGCGGCTCGACAACTTCCGTTCGCTCACCGGCTACGGCTGGAAGGGGTTCCGGGCGATGAACCTCTGGCGTCAGGACAAGGGCCAGAAGGCGTGCGTCGCGGCGTTCCTCGACGCAATCCGCAATGGCGGACCGGACCCGATCCCCTATGACGAAATCATCGAGGTGAGCCGCGTCGCCATCGAGCTGTCTGGCTATCGAGGCCAAGAGCCGCCGCGATTGGCGAAGGAGCGGCAGCATGCGGCTTGAGCAACAGTTGCGGCAAGCTCCGTCAAGCGCGTTGAGGCTGTTTCACACGGTCCGCCATTTGAAGCCAGTTCAGGTTTATGGCCGGGTGTGGGCGCAGGTAAAACGGCCAGCTGCGGATCAGCGGTGTGCGCCGCCTCTTCGGCAAAGGGCGCAAGCTTGGACGCCGCCGGTCTCTCGGCCGCCATGTCTCCGCGAACGCTGGCGGGTTTGCTTCCTCAACGAGGATGGAGAAATTCGAAAGCCCTGGCAGTGGAACGATCCCGGCAAGCCCAAGCTTTGGCTCTACAATCTTCACTACTTTGACGATCTCGCAGCGCCCGCGGATGAGGCGAAAATCGCAATTCAGCGCGAACTGATGGCGCGGTGGATCGCCGAGAATCCCCCCGGCCATGGCAATGGCTGGGAGCCCTATCCCTCGTCACTGAGAGTCGTTAACTGGATCAAATGGGCGCTGGCGGGCAATACAGTCGATGCGGGTTGGCTCGATAGCGCCGCGCAGCAGACGCGCTGTGTGGCGCAAAAGCTGGAATGGCATCTGCTCGGCAATCATTTGCTGGCGAACGCCAAGGCGCTTATCATGGCCGGGCTTTATTTTGAAGGCCCGGAAGCGGGGCGCTGGCTTGGCGCCGGACTGTCTATCTATGAGAGGCAGCTCAAGGAACAAATCCTGACGGACGGGGCGCATTTTGAGCTGTCGCCCATGTATCACGCGATCATCCTGGAAGATCTGCTCGATGTGCTGAATATGGCGCGCGCTTACGGCTTGGCTGGGATGGGCGCGATGGTTGCGCTCCCCGAAATCATAGGCCGGATGGGACGCTGGCTGAAAGCGATGACGCATCCGGATGGCGGGCTGTCCTTTTTCAACGACGCGGCCTTCGGCATCGCGGCCAGTTGCGCAGAGATCGAGGCCTATGCCATGCGGCTCGGCCTTCCGGCTGTCGCGAACCCGGATGATGGCGTAACCCGCTTGGCTGCTTCCGGTTATATCCGGGCCGGTTTCGGCGGCGCGACCACGATCCTGGATCTGGCGGCCATCGGTCCCGATTATCTCCCCGGCCATGCCCATGCCGATACGCTCTCCTTCGAAATGTCGATTGGCGCAGAGCGCTTCATCGTCAATGGCGGCGCATCGGTCTATGCAGCCGGGGATTTGCGTCAGTTCCAGCGGTCGACGGCGGCCCACTCCACAGTCGAAATTGGCGGCGAAAACTCGTCCGAGGTCTGGGCAAGCTTCCGCGTGGCTCGCCGCGCCCGGATCGTGCAGGCCACGATCGAACGCGACGGCGAGGCGACGGTCATCCGTGGCGCGCATGACGGCTATAGCCGGTTGATAGGCCGCCCAAGCCATCGGCGTGTTTGGCGATTTTTAGACGGGAAGCTGGAGGTCGTGGACGCTATCGCCAGTGCTGGCGTGCGCGACGCGATTGCGCGGTTTCATCTTGGACCGGGGGTTTCCGCCCGCCTGGGCGCCGATGGGCGACAAGGCGAAGCCGTTCTGCGAAGCGGCCGGATCGTGCGGTTCTCCGCGAGCGAGCCGATCCGGCTCGATACTGGCAAGTGGTATCCGGAGTTCGGAAAAACCATCGGAATACAAACGCTTGCCGTTCCATTCACGAGCGGCTGCCTGACGACTGTTTTTAATTGGACTTGAAGATGCACATTCTTTTTCTGACCGACAATTTCCCGCCCGAGGTCAATGCGCCTGCCTCGCGGACCTTCGAGCACTGCCGCGAATGGGTGAAGGCGGGACACAAGGTGACGGTCATCACCGGCGCGCCCAACTTTCCGGCCGGAAAGGTCTTCGACGGCTACGCCAATAAGTGGCGCACACGAGAGACGCTCCAGGGCATCGAAGTCACCCGTGTCTGGACGTATATCAGCGCCAATGAGGGCTTCCTCAAGCGGACCTTGGATTACGCCAGCTTCATGATTTCGGGCGCGCTGGCGGCGCTCGGTGTCCGGGACGTGGACGTGATCGTGGCGACCTCGCCGCAACTCTTCACGCCTTGCGCCGCCTATGTCGCGGGCCTGCTCAAGCGCCGCCCCTACGTTTTCGAGTTGCGCGACCTCTGGCCGGAATCGATCAGGGCCGTGGGCGCTATGAAGAACACGTGGATCCTGAATGCGCTCGAAAGGCTGGAACTGTTCCTTTACCGCCGCGCGGCGCAAGTGGTCAGTGTCACGCATGCCTTCAAGGACAATCTGATCGCCCGCGGTATCGAGGCCACGAAAATCAGCGTCGTCACCAACGGCGCCGACCTCGCCCGTTTTGCGCCGCGCCCGCGCGACGAGGCTCTCGCCGCGAAGCTCGGCCTGTCGGGAAAAACCGTGATCGGCTATGTGGGAACGCATGGAATGGCGCATGCGCTGACGACGGTGCTCGACGCCGCAGAGCTTCTCAAGGCGACGGACGTGGGTGGCGGCGTCCGGTTCCTGCTTCTCGGGGATGGCGCTGAAAAGGCGGCTCTCAAGGCGGACGCCGAAGCGCGGAAGCTCGACAATGTCGTGTTCGCCGAACTCCGTTCCTCGCAGCGAGGTCGTCCGCTACTGGTCGCTCATCGATCTGTCCGTTATCCACTTGAAGCGAACCCCCCTGTTCGAGACGGTGATCCCCTCCAAGCTGTTCGAATGCATGGCCATGGGCATTCCTGTCTTGCATGGCGTGGCTGGCGAGTCGGCCACAATCGTGCAGCGCGAGGGCGTGGGCATCACCTTCGAGCCAGAAAATGCCAGCGCGCTCGCCCAAAGCATTGCTGACTTGGTTGGCGATCCGGAAAGACGGGTCGAGATGGCAAGAAACGCCACGGCCGCAGCGCGCCGCTACGATCGCGCCGAGCTTGCCGGCGCCATGCTGAAGACCCTGGAGCGCGTGAGCGCCGGGTCGATGGCGCTCGCCGCTCCCGCAGCCACTGAAGTCACCGCCACTTAACGGCTTTACCGGGGAAGCAATATGGATCAGCGGCGGCGTGACCTCCTGATGGCTGGACTAGGAATGGGCGGAGCTGCTTTCGCAGCGGCCCAGGCGACTGCCACCGTCGCGGCGGCGCCGAAAATGCTGCGGGACATGTCTAGGCAGTGTTGACATTTAGCGCAGCCAAATCATGGCGGCGGCGAGGGCAAGCATTGCGGCGAAAGATAAGGCGGTTTTGTCGTATCGCGTGGCGATGCGCCGGAAGTTTTTAATCTTGTTGAAGAAACGCTCGACAAGGTTCCGGTCTTGATAGACATCTTTATCGTACGGGAGGAGTTCCTTTCTTGAACGTTTGGGCGGGATAACGGCCTCGGCGCCTTTCGAGGCGATGACTTCCCGGAACTTGTCCGAAATCGTAGCCCTTGTCCGCCAGAACTTTCTCGCAAGCAAAGCCCTCGATCAACGCTTCGGCCTGACGGATATCGTGGACCTGGCCTTCCGTCAGAATAAGGCGCAACGGATTTCCGAGCGCATCCACGGCCACATTGATCTTGGTGCTTAAACCGCCGCGCGAACGCCCGATGGCCTCATTTTCGCTGCCCCCTTTGCGCCCGCCGCATGCTGGTGAGCGCGGACGATGGTTGCGTCGATCATAAGGTATTCGAAATCTGGGTCTTCTACTAACGCATTGAAAAGACTTTCCCAAACGCCCTTTATCGCCCAGCGGCGGAAACGCTGAAACACGCTGTTCCAGTTGCCAAACTCTTCCGGAAGGTCGCGCCAGGGCGAACCTGTGCGCAACACCCACAGAACCGCATCCACAAACAGCCGATTGTCTGCGCCGCTGCGGCCCCTGTCGCCGTTCTTGCCTGGAAGCCCCTTCTCGATGCGTCGCCATTGCGCATCGCTTAATCCCCGCCGAATCAAGATCGCCCTCCCTCAGTTGCGATCTTGAATCACATCCGCGAGTCCGTGAAATCCCTTAAATGTCAACACTGCCTAGTCTTGAGGGGTTCATCTCCGTCAAGAGCTTCGGCGCGGCCGGCGACGGCGCTTCCGATGACACCGCCGCCATCGAGGCGGCCATCAGCGCCATGAAAGCCGGAAGCTGCCTGTATTTTCCCGGAGGAACATACGTCATCTCGGCGAGCCTTTCCCGGCTCCCGAAACACAGCTCGGTCTATTGCTGCGAAGGGGCCTGGCTGAAGCGCGCTGCAACCGCCGGAGGGATCAGCTTCTTCTCGGTCAGCGGCCATAACGAACTCGCCGTCAATCTCGACGGCAATGATCTCATCGACGGGCGCTGGACCGGAAGCTTCGGCATAGAAAGCGACTATCACGAGCCTGCCGAGCATGTCCGAATCCACAATTCGCGCTTCCTGAACATGCGAACGGGCATCCGCGCGGATGGAGCCAGGAACTGGCAGGTCTCTTCCTGCACTTTCGAGAACACCGAGAATTGCGGGATCCTGGCGATGTCGCTGCTGGGGAAGCCCGTCAAGGGCAACGTCTTCAGCGGCAATATCTTCTCGCGCATGGGCGACTACGCGATCGCCTTCTCGCGCTTCGAGGATGGGCCGTGCGAGATCTCCAACAACATTGTCGTGGGAAATGTGGCGCGTGACACGCAGCTCAGAACTCTTGGACATGCCTTCGGAATAGAACGCGCGGACGATGGCGTGCGCCGGCCGGCTGTCGTCTTCAACAATTCCTACATCGGGAACATCGTCGAGCAGACCATTGACGGCGGCTATCCCCAGGGCGGGATCGTACTCGGCGACGGCTGCAGGAACTCGGTGATTTCCGGAAATGTGCTCCGAGGCCACGGCGGAACGCCAGCGGAAGGGATCAACTGCCCCGCCACGAGATCCATTCAGATCACCAACAATCAGGTAGTGGGTTTCAGCGGGGTCGGCATTCGGATCGATGGCGCGTCCCGCATGCTGGTCACCGGCAATATGATCGAGAACTGCGGCGGGAGCGGAGGCGAAAACGCTTCCATCCTCATCAGTTGGGCGCGCGGCGCCGAGGCCGTCGATATATCAGGGAACTTCATCGATTGCAGCGCGATCAAGCGCGCGACCGCCGCCATCAAAGGACATGGCGTTGGAGGCCGGGCGTCGTCCAACTGGGTGATTCGAGACAACACGATCATCGGCGGGAGCGGGCTTCGAATCTCGGTTGCGGGCGTGGAAGGGCAACTCGACCAGATCCGCATCGCGAACAACACTGTTACGTCCGGCCGGACCGATGCATTCGCGGCGATCTCGTTGACCCATGTGACGCGCGCCGATGTTTGCGGCAACGCGGTGAGCAACGCCAGCAGGGGATTGGTGATCGCGAATTGCCAGGACATCAAGGTTGACGGCAACAGCGTGTCGGACAACCGGCCGGAGCCGATGCTTGAGGCGTGCGTCGAAATTCCCGGCAGCGCGGGCGTTCAAATCGCCAACAATTCGTTTCACGGCGGCACGGGATCGCCCGTCAAACCGGCAGCGCTCCTGTCGCAGGATCACGGGAACGCGGCCGTTCGCAATTGCGGGCTGGTCACGGAGAGAAGCGGATCAACTCCGCTTATCGCGTCGGGCGCGGCTATTCCTCACGGCCTGGCGTTCACGCCGACATGCGTGATCGTAACAGCCGCGGACGGAGCGCCGCCCGGGGTCTGTGTCGGCGACATCGGCGCCAAGAGTTTCACGGTCGATTTCGCGGGCGGCGGCATGCACGCCTTCTATTGGCGGGCGGAGTGCTCATGATTTTGGCAAGCAGCGCGAGCAGGCAGTCGGGGAGGTTTGAAATGGTAAATCGCTGGCCTTGGCGCATCGACTGCATCGTCGGCGCGCGCCCGAATTTCGTAAAAATCGCGCCCATCCTGCGCGCCCTGTGCGCTGCCGGTTTCGCCGCGCGGCTGATCCATACCGGCCAGCACTATGATGTCGAGATGAACGCCGTCTTCTTCAGAGAGCTGGAGATCCCCGAGCCGGACGTGAACCTCGAAGTAGGCTCCGGCTCAGGCACCGAGCAAACCGCGCAGATTATGTTGAAGCTTGAGCCAATATTGAGAGAGAAGCGCGCCGATCTGCTCCTTGTGGTGGGCGATGTCAACTCAACGCTTGCCGCCGCGCTGGTCGCCGCAAAACTGCAGGTCCCTCTTGCTCACGTCGAGGCCGGTTTGCGCAGCAATGACCGCTCGATGCCGGAAGAGATCAACCGGCTGGTGACGGACCGGCTCTCCGACATGCTGCTCACGACCGAAGAAAACGCTTTTGCCAATCTGGTCAGGGAGGGAATCGACCGGGCGCGGATCACATTCGTCGGCAATGTGATGATCGATACGCTCGCGGCTTGCCTTCACCGGGCCGCGCCCGCGAGGGAAACGCTCAAGGATGTCGGGATCGCCCCGGACCTTCTCGCCGAAATCGACGCCAAGAGTTTTGGCTTCGTCACTCTGCATCGTCCTTCGAATGTGGACGATCCTCGCCAGCTTGGCGGTCTTCTCGAAGCTTTAGCTGAGATTTCGCGCTCGGCGCCTCTCGTCTTTCCGGTTCACCCGCGAACGCGCGCGATGATCGGCAAGGCAGGGCTGTCCCATGTGCTCGCACAGGGACGCATCCTCGAATGCGGGGCGCTCAGCTATCTGCGGGCGCTCGGCTTGATGCGCGCGGCGCGGTTCGCAATTACCGACAGCGGCGGCGTACAGGAGGAAACCACCGCGCTCGGCGTTCCCTGCCTGACCGTCAGGGACAACACGGAGCGGCCGATCACCATCGAGCAGGGCACGAATACGCTTGTCGGGACGTCGCCCGAAGCGCTGATTTCAGCCGCCCGCGAGATTATCGCAACCGGCGGCAAGAAAGGCCGCTTGCCGCCTCTTTGGGACGGGAGGGCTGGAGAACGCGTTGCGGCGGCCATTGGGGCGTATCTTGAGCACAGCTATGGGCGGCGTGCGGCGTAAATAAGGGAGCCAATGTGAAGACCAAGAAAGCGTTCGCGCTCATCGGCGCGGCGGGCTATGTCGCGCCCCGTCATCTCCGAGCCATCAAAGAGACGGGAGGCTCGCTGAGGGCCGCGCTCGACCCGTCCAATTCTGTCGGCGTCATCGATCGGCTTTCCCCAGGTGACTATGTCAGCATGCTCGCCGAACTTGCACATGCGCATGTCGCCGCGCTCCTTCACGATCCTGCAGCTGCGCCTGCACCCCGCCATCATCGCGCTAAGGAGCGGATCGCCTCGGAGCGAAAAAAGGTCTACGACGTGGACCTGACCTACATCACCTCGCGCGGGCTTTGGTATTACACGTCCTGGAAGGGCGAGGAGACCAAGTCGGGCGGCATTGCGACGAACATCGGCGTGCACTTCTACGACATGCTCGCCTTTGTCTTCGGCGCCTTGCGCGAGAACGCCGTGCACCATCGCACGCTTGACTGCGCTTCCGGCTATCTCGAATTCGAGCGGGCCCGCGTGCGCTGGTTCCTGTCGATCAACGCCCGCGACCTGCCGGACGCTGCGGCGGCCAAGAAAACCTACCGGTCCATTACCGTCGATGGAGAGGAGATCGAGTTTTCGGAGGGCTTCACGGATCTCCACATCCTCAGCTATCAGGCCATTTTGGCGGGCCGCGGGTTCGGGCTGGGGGACGTCCGCCCGAGCATCGAGATGGTGTCGGCGATAAGAACGAAGCCCGTCAAGACAAGCGTCGGCGAGCAGCATCCATTCTTCGCGAAAGTCCTTCGCGATGACAGGAGGTATGAGAATGGCTGGCCAATCTGAGCCGAACCCCGATCTTCCCGGCGTCTTCATTCACGAAAGCGCCTATGTCGATCTGCCGACGCGGATCGGGGAGGGGACGAGATTTGGCATTTTGCTCACGTGCTGCGCGATTGCGATATTGGCCGCGATTGCACGCTCGGGCAAAATGTTATGGTCGGACCAAGGGTCCGCATCGGCGACCGCTGCAAGATTCAGAACAATGTCAGCCTCTATAATGGCGTCGAACTGGAAGACGATGTGTTCTGCGGACCGAGCTGCGTCTTCACCAACGTCATCAATCCCAGGGCGGCGATCGAGCGCAAGTCGGAGTTCCTGCGCACCTATGTAGGACGCGGCGCGACCATCGGGGCCAACGCGACGATCATCTGCGGCTACCGGCTCGGCGAGTATTGCTTCATCGCCGCGGGGGCGGTCGTGACGGCCGATGTGTCAGCCTACGCGCTCATGGCGGGTGTTCCCGCACGCCGCGATCGGCTGGATGAGCCGCGCGGGCGTGCGCCTCGGCCCCGATCTCGTCTGCCCCGTCGAAGGGACTCGCTACAGGGAAACGTCCGATGGCCATACAATTGAGCCTGCCTGACCAGAGCGCCGTGGCCGAAGGCGCGACGCCAATCGCCTTCATCGACCTTGCCGCGCAGCAGGCGAGGATACGCGGCCGGGTGGATCGCGCCATCGCCCGCGTTCTCGATCACGGCCAATACATTATGGGGCCCGAAATCGCTGTAGCTGGAGCGGCTGCTCAGCCAGTTGACGGGCGCGCGCCACGCGATCTCATGCGCCAGCGGAACCGATGCGCTGCTGATCGCGCTCATGGCGCTTGGCGTAGGCCGGGGCGACGCCGTGCTTTGCCCGGCCTTTACCTTTACGGCGACGCCGGAGGCGGTGGCGCTCCTTGGCGCAACGCCGGTCTTCGTCGATGTGGACCCCGAAACTTTCAATCTTGCGCCGGAGGGCATCGCAGGCGGGATCGAGGCGGCGAAGGCTCATGGCCTGAGGGCCGCTGGCATTATCACGGTGGACCTTTTCGGGCTGCCCGCCAACTACGCCCGGCTTGAGCCTCTCGCGCAGGAACACGGCCTGTTTGTCTTAGCCGATGCGGCCCAGGCGCTGGGCGCGGCCTGCGGGGAGCGTCGCGTGGGGAGGTTCGGAACCGTGACGGCCACGAGCTTCTTTCCCGCTAAGCCTCTCGGCTGTTACGGCGACGGCGGGGCGATTTTCACCAGCGATCCTGATCTGGCGGCGCGGATGGAGAGCATCCGGCTGCATGGCAAGGCTATGGGAGCCGACAAGTACGCCATCGAGCGCATCGGCGTGAACGGTCGGCTCGATACGCTGCAGGCCGCCATTCTGATCGAGAAGCTGGCGATTTTCGAAGAGGAGATCGAGCTGCGCAACCAAGTCGCCGCGCGCTATGCGGCGGGCCTCGGTGAGGCGGTCATAACGCCCAAGGTTCCGCAGGGTTCGCGCAGCGTCTGGGCGCAGTACACCGTCCGGGCGCCCGCTGCGCGCCGCGGCAAGCTCGCTGCGGATCTCAAGGCCGAAGGCATTCCGACGGCGGTTTACTATCCCAGGCCCTTGCATCAACAGGCGCGCCTATCGGAGCTACCCTGTCTCCGCGGCGGGCGTTCCCGTATCCGAGCGCCTTGCGCGGGAGGCGCTGAGCCTGCCGATGCATCCTTACCTTGAACCGGCTCAGCAGGATCGCATCATCGACGCCATCGTGAGGTCGATGCGAAGCTGTTCGCGGGTAACGGTAAGAACTCGTCCGGTTTCGACAAGCCACGCATGCGAAGCCGTTGAGCCCATGGCTTCGGCGACGCTCACCGTGAGGGCAGGCCGTTGAAAGCCGATCTCATCCATGAGCCTGTCGAAGGATGAAGCCGAGATTTCATGCTTTTGCTCAGCCTGCCAGGAACTAGATGCGAAGAGCCGCCTCGCAGCCGGAGGCGGCTCTTTGCGCGTCATGCGCCTTAAGCAAACTTCGCCGGACGCGCCAACGGATCGCCGCAGCCGTCGTCCCGGAAAGGCGAAGCCTTATCCGGGATCGTAACAGATCGAGCGCCTGTCTTTTTGCGATCCCGGCTCGCGCTTCGCTTGGCCGGGATGACAATCCGGCCAGACTAGCGCAAGCGCAGGAGGTTCGTCCTTAAAGCGCTTGAACTCTCCTGAGCACTTCCTCTTTGCTGTGGCTCCGGTAAGCGCGTGATTGCGGCAGCCGCGAGACCAGGGACAGCGGGATCAGCGAGCAGGCTGGCGCTATCGCCGTCCCATTGAACCACTGAGCCAGGGTGAGCGGGAGCGTCTCAAGCATATCGGCAAGTTCTTCGAGTCCCAGATCGTGGTCCTGCATGAAAGTGTGCAGGCGGCCAACCACCCTATCGCGCGCATGCGAGGTTTCGCCATTCATAGACATCTGTTCCTCCCAGGCGTCGTTTTCTCGATGCGACGCTTCGGACCGGCGCCGCTGTTAATATTTTATAACGTAATTACCGGAGGAGGTCACTCACATTCTATTTGTTGCTCTGAGGAACGGCGGCTTGCCTGCTTGCATTGGAAGAAGTGAAGTCGACGTTTAATCTTGAACGTAGCAGACATCACTTGATTATTGTCCATGAGTTATATCGATATATTTATTTTGAGCCCCACGCTATCTGGGGATAAGCGCCCATCGGCTAAGCTTAGTATGAAAGCAGCCGTATTGAAGCGATGCTCTATTTGCATGGGCTTTTATAACCGGCTCGCCAAAATCGCTAAAAGACGTTCGAATGAAATTAGGACTTGGAGCCGTCCTCACCATTATCGGCATGGTCTGGAGGTCCTTATCGTATTCATTCCGAAGCCGGATCAGATCCTTCCAGCAAAGGACGGCTACGGCTGCCTATGACGGGGCGCCCGCGATTGCGAGTATCGCCTTGACCTTTCGCAGGCTGCTGAAAAAGCATGAAATCTTGGCTTCATCCTTCGACAAGCTCAGGATGAGGCCACGTGTTTTCAAGGGCCTAGCTAGCCCTCATGGTGAGTTTGTCGAACCATGAGCTTGTCGCGGCTCGGCGGGCTCACCTTGCTTTTCTTAGGCGGCTTTGCGCTTTCAAGCCTTAGGAAAGCTCGGCGTTAAGCAAACGTCCGCAGCATAGGCGGAAGCAGCCTTCGCTCACTTCGCCTTTGCTGCGATGCCGGTGAGCCCGGCATCGAAAATGCCTCCGATTGTCGATGACGCCTTCGCGTCGTCCGCGCCTTTCGCGTTGAAATTGCTGATCCACATGATCTCGGAGCCGCTTCCCTTTGGCGTAACGGAGAGCGTCGCCTTGTAGTTGGCCACCGGCAGCGGGCTTTCCTCGATCGTGTAGCTGTAAGATTTGCTCTTATTGTCCCAAGCCGTTTGTTTTTCGAGGATGGTGCCTCCGCCTTTCAGGGTAAGCGTGCGGAACGTTACGCCGTCCTTCTTGGATATTTCACATTTTTCGATTGCCGGATGCCAGTTCGCGATCCCGCAAAAATCGCCAATGGTTTTCCAGACGGAATCGGGCGACGCCGGGACATCGACCATTTTTTTGACATCGACCGCGAAGGCGGACCCTGCGAAGCAGAAGCTCGCAGCGGCAATCAGGAAAACTGATTTTCTCATTGTTCCCTTGGGGTTAGATGTTTCCTTCCGTCCCCCATAGTGCCTCAAAGACGCTCGGTTTTCACGTTAATCCTTAGAAAGAAGATTAGTTTTCCTGTTAATCTTTAGGGGGAGCCCCGCCGGGCGGCCGCTCGGATTTGGCTTAAGGTTTGGCGTGGCGTGATCGCTTCGGGATCGATCCTGAGCTCCAGGATTGACGGCGCGCCGGATGCCTGGGCCGCTTCGAAGGCGGGCGCAAAGTCCTCCGTTCTTGTGACGACGGCGCCGAACCCGCCGAATGCTCGCGCATAGGCGGCGAAGTCCGGGTTGGTGAGATCGGTCCCGCTGACGCGCGCCGGATAGGCCCGCTCCTGATGCATGCGGATCGTGCCGTACATGCCATTGTTCACGACGATGAAGATAACCGCGGCGTTGTATTGCATCGCGGTCGCGAACTCCTGCCCCGTCATCAAAAAGCAGCCGTCGCCAGCGAAAGCGACGACCGTGCGCTTGGGGTAGACGAGCTTCGCGGCGATGGCTGCGGGCGCGCCATAGCCCATCGATCCCGATGTTGGCGCAAGCTGGGCGCCGAACTGCCGGTAGCGATAGAAGCGATGAAGCCAGATGCCGTAATTGCCCGCGCCATTGGCGATGATCGCATCCGGGGGCAGGACGCGGCGCAAATGAGCGATGATTTCTCCCATTTGCAGCGCGCCCGGCGTGCGCGGCGCGCACTTGCCAGGCTTCGTAAGCCTTCCGCGCCTCTTCCCGCCAACCGCGCCAAGCCGAGCCGTCGACGGGCGCGGTCTTCGCCAGCGCCGCCGCGAAGGCGCGCGGCCCGGCATTGATGGGGAGATCGGGCTGATACACGCGGCCCAACTCATCGGCGCTCGCATGAACATGAATGAGCTTTTGTTTCGGGCGGGGAATATCGAGCAGCGAATAGCCCTGTGTCGGCATCTCGCCGAGGCGCGCGCCAAGCACGAGCAGGAGGTCCGCGTCCCTGATGCGCTGAGCAAGGGCCGGATTGATGCCGATGCCGGCGTCGCCCACATAGCACGGGCTTTCATTGTCGAGGTAATCCTGCCGGCGGAACGACGCCGCGACCGGCAAGCCCGAGCCTTCGGCGAAGCGGCGCACGCGCAGCGCGGCTTGCGCGTCCCATCCCCCTCCGCCGATGATCGCCAACGGACGCTTGGCCGCAGCCAGCGCCGCCCTGAACTCCGCCATTTGCTCAGGCGAAGGGTGGGGCTCGACGCGCCGGTAAGGTTCCGGGTCCGGAACGGCCGCCTTTTCGCGCAGCATATCCTCGGGCAGCGCGAGCACGACCGGGCCGGGACGCCCCGAGACGGCGGTGTGGAACGCCCTGCTGACATATTCGGGGATGCGCGCCGCGTCGTCGATTTGCGCGACCCACTTCGCCATCTGCCCGAACATGCGCCGGAAGTCGATCTCCTGGAACGCCTCCCGGTCCATCATGCCGCGCCCAACCTGCCCGATGAACAGGATCATGGGCGTGGAATCCTGCCGGGCGACATGGACGCCGGAGCTGGCGTTCGTCGCGCCCGGCGCGCGCGTCACCATACAGATGCCGGGAGCGCCGGTAAGCTTTCCATAGGCTTCCGCCATCATGGCCGCGCCGCCTTCCTGACGGCACACGATGAACGGCATGGTGTCGCGGCGATCGTAGAGCGCGTCCAGAACAGCCAGATAGCTCTCGCCCGGAACGCCGAAGATCATTCGGGCTCCATGCAGATGAAGCTGATCGGCCAGAATTTTTCCCCCGGTTCTCAAAGCCGTCTCCGGCATTCTGCCTCCGGCGCCTTTTTTCGGTCCTCATAATGGCCGGTTGCGCCCGATGTTCAAGCGCGTTCGTTAAGACATTAGGGGCGCGACAGGTTGTTGAGCCGGCGCCGCCGCCGTAAATGAACGGATTGAGGTTCGGCCAGGGCAATTAACACATCCTAAACCAGCGAACCGCTAATCTGCGCACTTTCCCTGAGTGCGCCTCGAAAAACAGGAGGCTTCCATGAAATTCTTCGTCGACACGGCCGACGTGGCCGAGATCCGCGATCTCGCCGAGAAGGGTTTGCTTGACGGCGTGACCACGAACCCTTCGCTTGTGGCGAAGGCGGGGCGGGATTTCATTCAGACGATCCGCGAGATTTGCGCCATCGTCGACGGACCCGTGAGCGCGGAGGTTTCCGCTCTCGACGCCGAGACGATGATCGCCGAGGGGCGAAAGCTCGCGGAAATCGCCGAGAATGTGACGGTGAAAGTGCCGCTGACCTGGGATGGCCTCAAGGCCTGCCGCACGCTCACGCAAGCGGGGACTATGGTGAACGTCACGCTGTGCTTCTCCGCGAACCAGGCTTTGCTTGCGGCGAAGGCGGGCGCCACCTTTGTTTCGCCCTTCGTCGGCCGCCTCGACGATGTGGGCGAGGACGGCATGGCTCTGATCCGCAATATCCGCACGATCTACGACAACTACCCCGATTACGGCACCGAAATTCTGGCTGCCTCGCTGCGCAATCCGTGGCATGTGACCGAGGCCGCGCTTGCTGGCGCTGATGTCGCCACCATTCCGCCCGCGATTTTGAAGCAGCTCGTCAACCATCCGCTCACCGATAAGGGCCTCGCCCAGTTCGTCGCGGATTGGAAGAAGACGGGGCAGAGCATCCTATAGGGACCATGGCGAACGGCGCACGAGACGAGCAGGGGAAGAGCCCCTCATCCCAGCCCTCTCCCGGCAAAGCTCGCCTTGGCGAGTTTGCAACCCGAGCATGCCTGCATCCGCAAGCGGATGCAGGAGGGAGAAGGACAGGGTGAGGGGTATTTCGCCAAAGACGTCGCCGAGGCCGTCGCGGGCTGGCTCAGCTATCTCGGCGCGGAGCGGCGCTATGCGGAAAACACGCTCGAAGCCTATGAGCGCGACGCCCGGCAATTTCTGTCCTTTCTCTCGGCAAGCCAGCCGGCGTCGCTTGCGCGGCTCAACGCGCTGACGCCTGGCGATTTCCGCGCCTTCCTCGCATCGCGCCGCGACGACGGAACGGGCAGCCGCTCGCTTGCCCGCACGCTGTCGGCGCTTCGCTCGCTGTTCCGCTATCTCGAACGGACCGGCTCTTTGCAGAACCGCAGCGTCCTGGCGATCGCCCTGCCGAAACTGCCGCCGCGCCTGCCAAAGCCTCTGACGGAAGCAAAAGCGAAAGACGTCGTCGATGAGGCGGCGCTCGACGGCGAGCTTAGCGATCACCCCTGGACCGGGCCGCGCAATCAGGCGGTGCTGCTTCTGCTCTACGGCTCCGGCCTTCGCGTCTCCGAGGCGCTGAACCTCAACCGCAAGGACGCCCCGCTCGGCCCTCGCGACGTGCTTCGCATCAAGGGCAAGGGCGGCCGCGAACGCCTCGCGCCGGTGCTGCCCGCGGCTCAATCCGCCGTATCCGCCTATCTCGAGACATGCCCGCACCGGCTCGAACCGCAGGGCCCGCTTTTCGTGGGCGTGAAGGGCGGAAGGCTGAACCCGCGCATCGTGCAGCTTCTGATCGCGCGGCTCCGGACCAATCTCGGCCTGCCCGCGACCGCGACGCCGCACGCGCTGCGGCACTCGTTTGCGACGCATCTTCTGAGCCGCGGCGCAGACCTTCGCGTGATCCAGGAGCTTCTGGGGCACGCGAGCCTATCCACCACGCAAGGCTACACGGCGGTTGACCGCGACCGGCTGTTTCAGGCTTATTCGAAGGCCCATCCGCGGGCTTGAGGCCGAGCGAACTCACGGCGTGCCCGTGTTCTTCGAAGTTGGCGTGACGAGCCGAATTGGACCAGTCAGAGAACTTGAGATGGGCGCCTTCGGGACGGCTCGGGTGCATTGCGCCCC
>CAWFXN010000054.1:0-27892 GCA_963819665.1 uncultured Alphaproteobacteria bacterium | reverse complement strand
GCCTGGCGCGATGTCGATGGACAAAAAATTCCGGCTGAGGAGGTGGCGGCCGCGGACCGGGCGAGACGGCGCGCCCGGCAGGAATGGCTCGACGCCAACGCGCGGGCGGAGGAGTTGGCATGAGCACCTTCGAAGCGTTGCAGTATGACCCCTATAGGCTCGGGCGCGGTTTTGGCGAGGGCGGAGACGGACGCGGCTACGCCACCGGCCATGGCGAAGGCGGGCCCGCGTCTGCGCGCGTGATCGTCGCCTATGGCTTCTGGATCTTCCTCTTGAGCGACATCGTTCTGTTCTCCTGCTTCTTCGCCGCCTTCGCAGTCTTGCGGACGGCGACGGCGGGCGGCCCGTCCGGAGCGGAGCTGTTCGAGCCTTGGCGCGTGGCGGTCCAGACCGCGTTCCTGCTGGCGTCCAGCTTCACCTGCGGGATGGCGGCGGTCGCCACCCGCGCTCGCAGCCACCTTTGGACCCAGGCTGGCCTCTTCGTCACGGGCCTTCTTGGCCTCGGCTTCCTTCTTCTGGAAGCGCAAGAATTCGCAAGCATGATACTCGGCGGGAATGGCCCGGATCGCAGCGCTTTTCTCTCGTCCTTCTTCGCTCTTGTCGGCTTGCACGGGCTGCATGTGACGGCGGGCCTGTTGTGGCTCGGCACCATGATGGCCCAGGTCTACTTCAAAAGCTTCCAGGCGAAGATCCTGGGCAGGCTGCTCTGCTTCAATCTCTTCTGGCATACCCTCGACATCGTCGCATCTGGGTCGCCATTTTCACAGTCGTCTACCTGATTGGAGTCGCCCCATGAGCGATCACTCCCGCGATGCCGATCCCAATGTGCAAGACGTGGCTCCCGGCCTCGTCGACGACGAAGACTATACGGTGCGCGAGGGGATACTGGGCTATGTGATCGGGCTTGTGCTCGCCACGCTGCTGACAGTCGTGTCGTTCTACGTGGCGAAGTCCAATCTATTCTGGCAGCCGTCGCTCCCGATCGCGCTCGTTGTGCTCGCCATCGCCCAGATGGGGGTTCCACCTGGTCTTCTTCATTCACATTACGACGGCCCCCGATAACACCAACAACATCCTTGCGCTCGCCTTCGGCGTCCTCATCGTCACCCTCGTTGTCGTCGGCTCGCTCTGGATCATGTACAACCTGAACCACAACCTGATGCCGACGGATCAGATGATGCAGATGCAGCGATAGCTGCGCGCCAGCTCACCCGGGGGCCAGATGGCGCTGCGGATCGAAGACTACGCCATCATTGGGGATTGCAGAACCGCCGCGCTCGTAGGCAGGGACGGCTCCGTCGATTGGCTGTGCTGGCCTCGCTTCAACTCCGGGGCGTGCTTCGCCGCGCTGCTCGGCGCGCCAGAGCATGGCCGCTGGCTTATCGCGGCCGCCGATCCAAATGCTAAAGTGACTCGCCGCTACCGGGCCGACACTCTCATTCTGGAGACTGATTTCGAAACGCCCGATGGCGCCGCGACCCTGGTCGACTTCATGCCGGTGGGCGGGGAGGCGTCGCATGTGGCGCGCATCGTCATCGGCCGGCGCGGGCGGCTCGCCATGCGGTGCGAACTCGTGCTGCGCTTCGATTACGGCTCAATCGTGCCCTGGGTCACCCGGCTCGAGGACGGCACGCTGGAGGCGATCGCAGGCCCCGATATGGCGGTGTTGCGGACGCCCATCGCAGTGCGCGGCGAACATCTGAAAACGGTTGGCGACTTCATCATTTCCGAAGGCCAGACCTTGCCGTTCGTGCTTACTTATGGCTGTTCCCATCGAGCGGTGCCTGAACCCATCGACCCGATGACAGCTCTCAGCGACACAGAGGCGTTCTGGCGCAACTGGTCAGCCGGCTGTACAGGGATGGGCGAGTGGTCGGGACTTGTGCGCCGCTCGCTCATCACGCTCAAGGCGCTGACCTACCGGCCGACGGGCGGCATTGTCGCGGCTCCCACCACATCGCTCCCCGAGGAGATAGGCGGAACCCGCAACTGGGATTACCGCTACTGCTGGCTTCGGGACGCGAGCCTGACGCTCTTGAGCCTCATGCATGGCGGCTCTTACGAGGAAGCGCGGGATTGGAGGCTCTGGCTGCACCGCGCGGTCGCGGGGCTCCCGGCGCAAGCTCAGATTATGTATGGGATCGCGGGCGAGCGCCGGTTGACCGAAATCGAACTCCCTTGGCTTCCCGGCTATGAAGGCTCCGCTCCGGTGCGGATCGGCAATGCCGCGTCGAACCAATTCCAGCTCGATATCTATGGCGAAATCCTCGACGCATACTATCAAGGCCGGCGTGGCGGTCTTGCCGGAGTTGAAGGTTCGGCTTCCGGCCTGCTGCTGGTTATGCTTGACCATGTGGGGGAGACCTGGCGTGAGCCCGACGAGGGAATATGGGAGGTCAGAGGCCCGCGCAGACACTTTACCCACTCGAAGGTCATGGCCTGGGTGGCCGCGGACCGCGCGATCAAGCTCGCTCAGTCCTTCGGGCTCGAAGGCCCGGTCGAGAAATGGAAGGCGCTGCGCCGCCAGATTCACCGAGGACGTCTGCGCAAAGGCATTCAACGCGGAACGCGGAGCCTTCGTCCAGTCCTACGGCGCCAGCACGCTCGACGCGAGCGTTTTGCTCATGCCCTTGGTTGGTTTCCTGCCGGTGACGGACCCGCGTGTGAGGGGTACGGTGGAAGCCATCGAGCGCAGCCTCACGGCCAAGGGTTTCGTTCTGCGCTACGACACCGAAAGAGCGGACGATGGGCTGCCTCCGGGGGAAGGCGCCTTTCTGGCCTGCAGCTTCTGGCTTGCCGATTGCCTTGTGATGCTCGGCCGCGTCGCCGACGCGCGCAGGCTTTTCGAAAGACTGACCGGCCTGTGCAACGATGTCGGGCTTTTGGCCGAGGAATACGACCCGCGAACGGAACGCTTCACCGGTAATTTTCCGCAGGCTTTCTCGCAAATGGCGCTTGTCAATACGGCGCACAATCTTGTCCTTGCCGGTAAGGCGGCGCATGAGCGTCCGGAGCATCCTCCAGGTATGCGAATGTGCGCGGGACAGCGCGCCTAAACCCCTGAGGGACTGAAAGCGGGCAATAGGTTTGGCCGCCCGTTCCCTCGAAAAATGACGGCGCGGAATGCACATCCGGCTAAGCCGCCGCCTCAAGCGCAAACGGGAAGTATATAGTATTGCTGGCGGTATAGCGAAGCCGCCATACTAAAGCTGTGCTTGAATCCTGCGAAGCTAAACGGGCTGGCCCATGTTAGGATTACCGAACGCAGGTCTGCAAGCCCGTAAGAAAGCGCTGACTGCCAGAGGGAGATCAAGTCTTCGGAGACCAGCGCAACAGAATAGACCGAGATCTTGGGGAGGATAAAATGTCAAGCGTCACAGCGACTGAGTTCACATCACGGGCCCCTATGGCGGCCAGCAATGAAAAACTGATCTCCGAATTGAAGAAGATTGTTGGCGGGGGCAACGTCTTGACGCACCCGACGAGTACGCGGCGGTTCCGGAAGGGCTACCGGACTGGCATCGGACCCGCATTGGCTGTGGTTCGGCCAGGAACGCTCGTCGAACAATGGCGCGTGCTGAACGCTTGCGCCGCCGCCGGAAAGATCATCATCATGCAAGCCGCCAATACAGGGTTGACAGGCGGCTCGACACCGGATGGCGATCAATATGACCGCGATGTCGTCATCATCAACACATTACGGATGACAAAAATCCATCTCATCGACGAGGGGCGCCAGGCGCTTTGCCTCCCCGGCTCAACCCTCTTTGAGCTTGAAAAGCTATTGCAGCCGCTGGGGCGCACCCCCCACTCCGTTATCGGCTCCTCCTGCATCGGCGCTTCGGTCTTTGGAGGCATTTGCAATAACTCCGGCGGCTCGCTCATTCATCGCGGCCCGGCATTCACTCAAATGACCCTCTATGCCCAGATCGACGAGGCAGGGAAGGTCCATCTGGTCAACCATCTCGGGATCAGGTTGGGCAACGATCCTGAAACGATCCTCAACAAAGCCGAGAGCGGCGGCTTCAGCCCGGAAGACATCGAGCATGACCCCAGCCGGCTCTGCTCCGACGGCGACTACCAGAAGTCATGTCCGCGATATCGAGGCCGGGACGCCGGCCCGATTTAACGCCGATCCCCGGCGCCTCTTCGAGTTGTCAGGCAGCGCGGGCAAGATGATGCTCTTTGCGGTGCGTCTCGACACATTCCCGAAGGACAAGAAAACCGCCGATTTTTATATCGGGACCAACGATGCAGAAGAACTCACCGTCATCCGCAGGCATATGCTCGCCAACTTCAAGGCGCTGCCGCTCCAAGGCGAATACATTCACAGGGATGCGTTCACCATCGCGGAGAAGTATGGCAAGGACACGTTCCTGGCGATCTACCATCTGGGAACCGGACGGATGCCGGCGCTCTTTGGGACGAAGGGCCGCTTCGACGCCTTTTGTGAGCGCTACAAGTTCTTTCCGCATGATCTCTCGGATCGGCTGATGCAAGCCTTCGGGTCTCTGTTCCCTCGCCACCTGCCCCAACGCCTCTATGACTACCACAAAAAGTTCGAGCACCATCTCGTGCTGCGGATGGCTGACGGCGGCATCGACGAGGCGCGCGCCTATTTGGGGTCGATTTTCCCATCGGCGCATGGGGCTTTCTTCGAGTGCACCCAAGAGGAAGGAACGAAGGCCTTTCTCCATCGCTTTGCGGTGGCCAGCGCCGCGGTGCGCTACCGGGCGATTCATCGCAAGGAAGTAGAAGACATTGTGGCGCTCGATATTGCTCTTCCTCGTAATGGCACGGACTGGTTCGAGCACTTGCCGGAGAGCATCACCTCAAAGGTTATTCACAAGCTCTATTACGGTCACTTCTTCTGTCAGGTGTTTCATCAGGATTACATTGTAAAGAAGGGCTACGACGCCATGGATGTCGAGCATGAGATCTGGAAACTTCTCGACCAGCGCGGCGCCGAATATCCGGCCGAACATAATGTCGGTCACCTGTACTATGCGAAACCGGCGCTGCAGAATCACTACAAAAGCCTTGATCCCAGCAATTGCTTCAATCCTGGCATCGGACACACATCCAAGCGCGCCCATTGGCATTAGCGGGCTGCTGAAGCCTCAAATCGTGGCTTCATCCTTGACAAGCTCAGGATAAGGTCTGTGTCATCCCGGAACTTGATTACCCGGACGTTTCCGCTAACTCCGTCGTCATGGCCGCCTCAAGGGCACGGCTGTCCGGCACAGTTTATGCTTGAAAGGGCGCATGGCATTGATTCTACTCCTGTCTGGACGTTTGGCGACGATCTGGACACGGAAAGGCAATGCCATGCGGCATAAGAATAGCGTTTATCATGCGCTCCTGCAGCATGTTCCCTGGGGCGGCTTCGACCAGCTTGTGGAAGACCATCGCGGGAACAAGGGCGCCCGGACGCTGACCATGCGCGATCAGTTCAGCGCGCTGCTTTATGGCCAGCTTGCAGGCGCAGCGAGCCTGCGGGAGATCGAGGGCGGGCTTCAGAGCCATCGAACGCGGCTTTATCATGTGCACGCCAAGCCGGTGAAACGCTCCACGCTGGCCGATGCAAACGCTTCGCGTCCGGCTGCGGTCTTCACGGGGCTGTTCCTGAAGCTCATGAAGCAAGCCCATCGAGGCTTGAGACGCTCGCTCGAAGAGACGGTTTATCTGATTGATTCGACAAATCTTCGCTTGAACGAGCTGAGCAAGGATTGGGCGCGGTTCTCGTCTGGCGTCTGCGGCGCGAAGGCGCACGTCATCTACGACGCGGATGCGGGTTGCCCCGTTTATATGGCGGTCACCGCCGCCAATGTGAACGACATTACGGGCGCCCAGGCGATGCCTGCTGAGGCTGGCGCGAGCTATGTGTTCGACCTTGGCTATTACGATTACAGTTGGTGGGCCAAGCTCGACGCGGCCGGATGCCGGATCGTGACCCGGTTCAAGTCCAACACCCCGCTTCACACGATCGAAGACCGGCCCATCACCGAGGGTGGCGCCATCCTGTCCGATCGCGTCGGATATTTGGCCGCCCGCCAAGCCAAGAACCGCAAGAATCCATTCGGTGATCCCGTTCGCGAAATACGCGTGTGCATCGAAACCGGCAAAATCTTGCGCATTCTCACCAACGATCTCGACGCCAGCGCCGAAGAGATCGCTGCGCTTTACAAGCGCCGTTGGGAGATCGAACTCTTCTTCCGCTGGGTGAAGCAGAACCTCAAGATTAAGAAGTTTCTCGGGGCCTCGGAGAACGCCATCCGCATTCAGATCGCAGTCGCCCTCATCGCCTATCTGCTTCTCAGGCTTGCCCATGCCGCACAAAAAAGCGGCCTTACGCTGCTCGCCTTTACCCGATTAGTTAGAGTCAACCTCATGCATCTGAAACGGATTGATCGATTACTTGAAGACACCGCCGAAACGCAATTCGATGACAGACAGATGGCGTTTCGATGCTTCTAGAAATTAAACCGGACAGGCGTGCCTCAAGGGCGGCCATCCAGAGAAATCTAAGGCATTTCAGTTAATTACTGGATGGCCGGGTCAAGCCCGCATAAGCGCTAACTTAAGGCTTGCCATGCGGAATTGAGTCAGATTTTAGCATGTCATGACTCACGAATTGCTTCTGAACGATCTCTGGCAGTCCACGTTGGCCCGGCTTGGCGGAAACGCGGCTGTTGAAGCCTGCGCCCGCGAGAAGGGGGCTTTTGCGAGGGCGCGGAGTGTGGCGAGCGCCGCCGATTTGCTGCGGCTTATCCTGGCTTACTGCATGGGAGGCATGGGGTTGAGGTCGACGAGCGCCTGGGCCGCCTCCGTGGGCCTCGCGGACCTTTCGAACGTCGCTTTGCTGAAGCGCTTGCGCAAATGCGGCCCCTGGATGGAGCATCTGGCGAGCTTACTGCTCGGCAGCGGCGCGCAGCCTGCGGCGCAAGGACGGCGCATCCGGCTTGTCGACGGGACAACGGTCTCTAAAGCCGGGAGAGAGGCGAAGAACAACAATGGGATGTGGCGTCTTCACTGCGCCTTCGATCTTCCGGCCGAACGCTTCAGTTTTATCGCGTTGACCGACGAGAAAGGCGGCGAGCGGCTTGATCGCATCCCCTTCGCCAAGGGGGATATTGTCATCGCCGATCGCGGGTTCATGCATCCCGATCCCTTGGCGCATGTGCTGGAGCAGGGCGCCGATGTCATTGTGCGCACCCCGTGGAAAGGCGCACGCTGGTACGGCAAGAACGGCAAACCCTTCGATCTCCCAGCTGCTCTTGCAGCGGCGGAGACGGCGGACGTTATCGATAGGCCCATCTGGGTTCTGCCCAAAAAGGCCGCGCCTCTGCCCCTCAGGCTTGTCGCCTTGCGCAAGCCCAAAGAGGCCGCGGAGGCGTCGCGGGCAAAAGCGCGGGCCGCCGCGAAGTGGAAAGGCCGCGCTATTTCCGCCGGCACGCTCATCGCCGCCGAGTGGGTTATTCTCGTCACCTCACTCGACGCAAAGGCCTTCCCGGCAAAAAAAATCGGAGAGCTTTACCGCGCCCGCTGGCGCATCGAAATGGCGTTCAAGCGTCTGAAAAGCTTGATTGGCCTCTCAGCCCCGCCAAGCGAAGACCCCCAAGCCGCCAAGACCTGGATCTTGGCTCATCTTCTGATGGTTCTTCTGCTTGAGCCGCATACGGGCGCGCCTGAGATCTCTCCCCGCTTGGCCGCATAACAGCCCCAGCCCTTTGGCGTCTGACATGCCTGGCCGCCAAGGCGTTGCTCGCCGCCATCATGCCTGTGCCCATGCCGCGGCCTTCGACGCTTGACGCACTGAGACGCCACATCCTCGAACCGCCGCGCAAGCGCCGATATCAAACAATCCCAGCCTTAAGTTAGCGCTTATGGTCAAGCCCGGCCATGACCTTGGGACGAAATTCCCTAATGTTTTCAAAGCCTCTTCCGCCAGCGGAAACATCCGGGTAATCAAGTCCCGGAAAGCGCTTCAGCGCTTATCCGGATCGTTACAAATACAAACGCCTTTTGCGATCCCGGATAGGGCGTAACCGCCCTTCCGGGATGACGGCTGCGAACTCTTCAACCGGATTCCGCATTATCCGCCCAGGATCAGACCGGAAGGCAAAGCCTCGCCAAACAAACTGATGCGTTCCGTGCGCTCGATCGGCATCGCCTTTCTGAGCCGGCCGACTTTAACCGGTGACATTCCGCATTTCTCAAGCCTGGCGGCGATCTGATGGCGCAGTGATTTAGGCAGATCGAGACGCCGGTCGTCAACGGCCCGGGCGGCGCGCAGAAACAGGATCTGCGCCTCCGAGAATTCCGGGTCTTTCCAATCGAAGGCGCGAAGCGCCCCGTAGGCCCGTTCCACCAGCTCCGGCGGCGCGACGCTTTCGGGTCCGGAGTAAAAGGGAGCGCGATTAAGGAGCAATCCAAGCGCCGCAAGATAAGGCGCGCAGTGCTTTCGCTGGGACATGAGGTCCACGGCCATCTCGATGAAGCGCTCGGTGAGTTCCGTCTTGAGTTCATGGCCGAGCCGTTCGAATGACCCCGCCATACGGATCAATTCGGGAGGGCAGACTTTCCCCTCGCGGATCTTATCGATGTCCTCCGCGAGCACGCTTTCTTGCCGCTCCCGCGAAAGGCCGCCCGCCACGCGCCTCCAGAGGATGTACTCCTGAAGCTTGGTTCGCTTGCCTGGAAAACGTAATCCGGCGCTGCGGACGCGCCACAAAGCGTCGATGCGGCTCTCATCCATCGCCACGCCAAAGCCGGGGCGCAGGAAAAAGCCGGCGAGGATAAGCCATGCCTCCTCATGATCGACCGAAACCGCCCGGCTAGCCTGGCACGCCTCCAAGCTCGTCCAGAGACCGCGAACGACAATCCCGTTCCAATCGCCCTTGGAACATCCGAGACACTGCTCCAGGCTTTGAAAAAGCCGCCCCGCGGTTAATTTGTCGCGCTTGGCGAGAGGCTGCGTGAAGGCGGTTTTGATCCGTTGCCCTGCGCCGATGAGCGCGTCCGGCGCGGCGCTCATCTCTGCCTGTCTATCCGGCGCAGTCTCACGGGCTGGCGCGGCGCCGCCGCTCTCATGCGGGCGCAAGGCAAATTCGAGCGGCCAGCATTGCCGGATCCCCCGCGTCAGGCTACGGCATGACACCTGTAGCAGACCCAATTCATTCACTTTGGCGTTCAGCGTGACGGGTATCGTGCGGGGGAGTTCGCCACGCGCCGGTTGAGCGACTGTTGCGATCGTCTCGAGCGGCGGCAAGGCATGGAAGAGTTCGGGATCGAAGTCGACGACGTCGCCGGCCTTATTCGCGCCGTGACGGGTCGATGTGTGGATTTGGAAGCGCACGGGCCTGTTGATGCGAAGCTTCAGATCGAGGCCCGAGAGCTCAAACACCTCTCCAGACGGAGCCCCGTGCGGCAGGATGCAGACGAGCGAGCGCCTTTTGGCCTCAGCCCCGGATTTGCCGTGCGCCGCCTCTCTGTGCGTTTCAAGAAAGACCGCCCGCGCGGCGCCCGCCTCGATGCGGCGGGCTTCGGAATGCATGAGTGTGCCAAAATAGGCCGCGCCGCGCGCAACCGCGAGATCGAGTTCGGCATTTTCCAACACCTGTGGCCGGCAGCCCTCCTGCCAAAGCCCGATTTGGTCGCGAAGCCTGTCGCGCAGGCGCTGGGGAAAGAGCGAGCCGCCGTTGAAGAGCACGGCATCAACGCGAGGACGGCCCTGCAGAAATTCGGCGAGATGGCGGGTGACCGCGCTGTCGAAGGCATAGGGCAGACCCCATTCCCTTACCGCGCCGAGCGCCCGCCTCGGCCGGTCAGTCGGCCTGCAGGCGGGGAAAAATCCGTTGAGAACCAGGTCTTCCAGTTCCATGCGAGTGAGCTGCGCGGAAAGCGAACCGGCGATGAGCCGCGAGCCGCGCCCGGGAACCGCAACCGTAAACACTTCATCCGGCGCGCCTTCGCAGGCCAGCACGCTTTCCTTCAAAGACCGGCACCGGGCCACAAGGTGATCCCACTGCCCGGCGGAAAGGCGGCCCTCGCCTGTCACAAGGCGCGGTTCGACGAGGTGTGCGATTGCGAGGTCGACATTGTCGCCGCCGAGCAAAATGTGGTCGCTCACCGCGACGCGCTTGATTTTCGGATCATGGCTGCCGTCAGGCGCGCTCAGTTCGAACAGGCTGAAATCCGAAGTGCCGCCCCCCACGTCGATCACCAGCACATGGCGAACGCCATTGCCCTGGTCCGGCAACGGATCGCTACGGTCCTCTTGTTGTTCCAGCCACCGGTAAAAAGCCGCCTGCGGCTCCTCGATGAGACGCGTGCGATCTGGAAAGCCCGCTTCCTCTACGGCGGCAAGCGTGAGCCGCTGCGCCGCTGCGTCAAAGGAGGCGGGAACGGTGATGGTGATCTCCTGGGCGTCGAACTGGAAGCCCTGGCCCGCTCCCGCAAACCGGGCGTCCCACGCCGCGCGGAGGTGTCTTAAAATCAGCGCCGACGCGGAAACGGGAGAAATCTTCTCCTCTCGCGTCAGCTCATCCGATCCCCACGGCAAAAATGGCGCCGATCGATCGGCGGCGTGATGACAGAGCCAGGACTTGGCGGAATGGACGACGCGCCCTGGCGTTTCGCTGGCCTTCCGCCGGGCGAGCCGCCCGGCGACCCACTCGCCGCCGCCAAGGCCACGGCCCCGGATTTGCGCGGCGACTGCCTCCTCCGGCAAATAGAGGAAGGACGGAACTGTGGAGGACTCCGTCACCGTGGATGCAGTCTCCCACTGCGGGATCGCGAGAACTTCCGATCCCCCCTCTCCCGTGAGCGATGAAAACGCCAACGCGGAGTTGCTGGTGCCGAGATCGATGCCGATGCTGAATTTGGCCTGCGCCATCACCTATCCATACTAAAATGCCGGATCGCCATTCGCCGAGGGGAGGCAATTGGTGAAAGAACAGTGAAGATTGGTTTCGTTTGGTAATTTGGCCCTAACTATATATCTAAGCATTAATTATGTGCGGCAGAGGGGCGCCAACTCGCCTCCTGCTGTCCTATTCGGTTCTGACCTGGAATTCGACCTTCCACCGGCGATCCGATTTCGTATGCTTCATCCAAAGCTCAAGATTGCCGAGTTCCGTGACGACTGCGTTCATCTGCACCGGAACGGGCTGTCCCGCCGGAATGTCCTCCACCACAGGCAGATCGACTTCGAGAAGGCTGATTTCAAGCAACTCGCGTTCGGCGTCGGGGAGAATCTGCCCCGCCTTGTCGCCGCCTCTCACCTCCGACGAGAAAAACCTGAATTCCGCAGGCTGCCCGGTGACGAGAGCAAAGTCCTGTCCTTCGATCAGGACCTCGGTCCCTTCCTCCATCCCTTGCGGAACCACGCATAGCGCTTTCAGGGGCGGACTGAAGCCTGGCACCGCGGGCATCGATGTCTCAAGGCCGATATAGTAAGAGCGTGCGGCGCCCGCCTTGATGCGGATGCCTTTTCCGGTGATCCGGTTGCACCCGTAAAAAGACGCGCCCTTGGCGACGGCCAAATCCGGCTGATACCCGGCCAGTTCACGGACGGGCTCGCCGTCATTCCAGTCTGTCAGGAGGTCGAGCACACGCCGGCGGATCGGAGCGGCCTTGAAGACGCCGCCGTTGAACAGAACCGCGGTCGGCGCCAGAAACGTCTTGGCGCGGGCCTTGTCACTGATGAGGGAGGAGAGCGTCTGACTGGATTTCACGTTTTCCAGGCTCCGCGTGAGAAAGCGGGCGAGATGCTTGCTGATGACCGGATCGGAGGCGTAAGGCAGGCCGAACTCTTGCAATCCTGCCCGCCGCGTTTTTTGCGGCAGATCCTCAATTCCTGTCTTGGCGAAGAAGCCGTCCAGAATGACCTGCTCAAGCGCCGTCCGGTCAAGCGTCGTCGAGACGGTTCCACTGAGCAGCCTGGACCCGCGTGACGGAACGGCGATGGGCAGTTCGGCGATGGTTTCGTCTTCGAACATCGCCACCTTCGCCTTGCTCGCGGCGTGAACCAGCGCCAGAAACTGCATATCGCTGATCGACTTGCCGTCCGCCTCCAGCTTGGCGCGCAGCGTGTATGCGAGCGCCAAATCCATATTGTCGCCGCCGAGCAGGATGTGTTCCCCGACGCTGATGCGGTCCAGGTCCAGGTCGCCCGCATTGTCCGATATGGCGATAAGGCTGAAGTCCGCCGTCCCTCCGCCGACATCGCAGACCAAAACGATGTCGCCGGGGCGAACCTGGGCGCGCCAGTTCTTCCCGGCCTGCGCGGCCCATGCGTAGAAAGCCGCGAGCGGTTCCTCCAGCAGAACGGCCTTGCCGAGACCGGCCGCTTCCGCCGCCTCCGCGGTCAGATTTCTTGCCACATCATCAAAGGATGCGGGTACGGTCAGCACCACCAATATATCAGACAAGGCAATAGCCTTGCCTTGCGCCTGCATGGTATGAAAGAAACTTTCCTTGATATGCTCAAGATAGCGGCGGGAGCAGTCGAATGCGGACAATTTCGGTTCTTCGATCTCCGACTTCCAAGGAAGGTTCCGCTGCCGGGGGTCGATATGCGGGTTCGACAGCCATGACTTCGCCGAGGTGACGAGGCGATCTGGAACAAGCGCGCCATGATCGCGCGCGAAATAGCCAATGATCGCGCCATCGCCGTCCGCGGCCTGCCACGGCAACGGAAACGCATCTTTGGGAAACTCCTCGGGATGCGGTATGTAAAGCGCGGAAGGCAGCGTCGGCTTTTCACCGATCTGATTAGGTCCAACGATCTGGGTGAGTTCGATGATTTCCGGCCGCCCCCCGTCGACGTCCGCCATAGCGATCGCGCTGTTGCTGGTCCCGAGGTCGATGCCAAGGCTGAATTGATAGTTCATGAAAACAACCACATTGCTTCTGCTAAAGACGATGACTTAAGGCCCAAAAATCTGCGCGGCCGGATTTGCGCTGAGGCTACATCGACAGCGCCGGGCTTTCCAGGCGGCTATTTCAGCTCGATCTCCGAGGGGGCGATTGTCGGCAGCCGGTCATCGCCGGTCCTCAGCAGGCGAGGCAGCTTCACCCATTCCGTTCTCCATCCATGATGCACGAGCACCCCTGAAAGGGCGCCTGGCCCCTGATTTTGCCGACGAGGCGGTATTCGTCCGGAGCATAGCCTGCGGGTACGGTGACTTTCGATCCTTCGGTCTCTGCACGCACGGGACGTATCCCGAAATGCTCCAATAAAACGGCCTTGCAGCCTTCATGCAGGACGCGCGCGGCGGCGCCGACCTCCGCGTCGCTGTAACCCTTGATGTCGTCCATCAGGAAATCGACAAGGCGGCCTTTCTCCTGAAGAATCGCGAGAAAATTGACGACCTCGGCATTCGATTGATGAGGAGATAGCGTTGGAGGGGAGGGGCTGACTGTTTTGGCGGCTGGCTGGATGCCTTCGGTCTTCGGACGGGCGAGGATGGCGATCAAGAGAAGAACCGCCGCCGCAAAAATCACGAGCGCTGCGAGAGCTAAAGCCGTGTCGCCAGCATACAGCCCAAGCACAGCGTTCAAAAACGCCAGCGCGACAAGAACGATGGAGATTGGGATAATGAGTTTTCGCATTGCTCTCGAACTTTCTCCGTTTAGATTTCCCAGAACCGCTTTACCAAACGCCGATGGCGGCTCTTCTGTTTTGCGGCGCCTGCGGGCTGATACCGAATCCGGTTGATGACTTCGCCGTGTCATCGCTGAAACGCCGCAGGCGTTATCGTTACAAATGCCAGCGCCTTTTGTGATCCCGGATAGGGCGTAACCGCCCTTCCGGGATGACGAGGCTGTGAACTTTTCAACCGGATTGCGTATGACGCGTTATAGGCGTCCTTGCGATAATCCTCTTCGACTTTTTGAGATCGGGACGAAATGAATGCGGAAGTCCCGATTATATCAGCGCGGGCAGGCCCCATAAAGTGGACAAGGTCACGCTTGGCGCCGGAACGCGTATTTCCAGCAATATGCGATTGAGCCGCGGCTTGCGCCAGCCAAGACAAGACCCGACGTTGCAGCCAAAGGCGTACCCCAAACCGCATTCCGTCCGGGGGCGACGAGAGAGGAGTTGGTTCGGGTTGACTGGGTGGGAACCAACTGGGCGGTAAGCATGGGTTGGTTCAGCGCACAAAAAATAGGGGCCGCGCTGGCGGAGCGCGGCCCCTTGGGGTGTCTTACGGTTGCTACAGTATGGGCTCCACTGCGGAGGACGGTGAGTGAGTTCGGGTGGGTTGTCTACTGCGGAAGTGTAACGAAGTTTGACCGGCGCAGTTGGCGCACATGAACAAGGTTTAATGCGCATGAAAGACGTTTAACTTGAGTGATAGATTTCGTCGCCCAAGTATTTGGCGCCACAGTGGCGACTTACAAGGCGCACGCCACTGTGGCGCCGTGACGAATGTGCGCGGCCACTCGTTTTGTCTGCGAGTGTGGCCGGAGCAGTCCTGTAGAGTGGCGAAATGGTCAATGCTTTTGGGATACCGCATGATATTGAACGATCAATCCGGGCGCGGGATACGGTTTGCGTGTATTGCGGCGGGATAATGAAGGACCATCCGGGCGTCCGAGGATGCCCGAGAGATAAGGCGACGATCGAACATCTGAACTTTGATGGGCCGTTCTACTGGGATGAAGGGCTCCACGCAGAAGACGTAGTTATCTGCTGTCAGAGCTGTAATGCAAGCAGGCGCGACAAGCCTCTGCGTGCGTGGTTCGAGAGCGCGTACTGTCGCGCGCGAGGGATCAATGCTGAGACAGTCGCCTCGCCAGTGAAAGAGTATCTTGAGCGAAGCGTTCGGGGGCGTGGGATGGCTGGCGCAGAAAAGTAGGGCCGCGCGGGGTGATGTACGCGGCCCCTGGGGTGAGTCTCTACCTGCTGCAACACCAACGCGGATGCGATGAGTGAGTTCGGGCGGGGCGTCTACAGCGGGAGTGGGAAGAAGTTGTATCTGACTTTCCACGGCCGGAATTTGAGCGACTTTGTCGGCACCGTGACGGGGAAGAACGACTGATCGACGCTCACCGCGCACAGGCCCCCGGCGCATCCCCAGGAGTAGACGAAATGGCGCCGCCAAAGATGGCATGACGCTCCATAAGGCACCACGTGCGAGCCCGCCACACGGGCGAGGGCGCCCGCTTGGTTGGAAGGATTGTGTTGGGTGCAGCGCTCGGCGGATGCTGAGCCGGCAAAGGCCGAAACGAGTAAGCCCACGGAGGCGAAGGAAACGACGCGGTTAAGCATTGGATAGTTCCAGTTGTTGGCAATGGGGATAAGGTATAGCTGATCCAGGATTTATCAATTTTTTTAGGGTGTTAGGGTTAAGAGCACGAGCAGTTGAGCCCCGTGGCGAAGCGTAAGACAAGAAATGCTGACGATGCGATTATCTTTGAGATACGCTAGCTCAGAAAGTGGCGATCCCACCGAGCCCACGGCGATGCCCTAAAGGTCAGACATGGCACGGATCACAATCGTTCATACCACCAATTATCGATATCGAAATCCGGTCGGGTTGACCCGCCACCGGATGATGCTGAGGCCAGACGATAGCCACGACTTGCGTCTGCACGAGGCGACTCTTGGCGATCGACCCCTCTCCTGTTTCGATCCGCTGGGCGCATGACGTTTTCAACAATTCAATCTGCCTTGTCGAATGGCCTGCGCTCCTTGCGGACAAAGCATCTCACCATCGTCTCGACGCTCGACCTTACCCATCACCCAGAGGGTCCGGCGGTGCCCGACTACACCCTCGATCCCTCGGCGGAAGTTCTGCCTTTTTCCTACGCGGAGCAGGACGCCCCCGATCTCTCCGGTCTCGCCAAGCCTCAGCTGCCCGATCCGGATGGCATCGGTCGCGGCATGGGCGCGCCGCTTCGTTTCCGAGCCTGGAAAGACCCCGACCTTAAAGATGCTGGCGGCTATGACCCATGCAATCAAGGCCGGGTTTCGCTATCAGGAGCGCCATGAGGAAGGCGCCCAGAGCGCGGTGGAGACCCTCGCGCTCGGCTCGGGAACCTGCCGCGATTTTGCGGTTCTCATGATGGAGGCGTTGCGAAGCATCGGGCTGGCCGCGCGATTTGTGACGGGTTACCTCTACGACGATACGTCAGGAACGACGAGGGGCGGCGGCAGCACACATGCGTGGTGCAGCGTCTACTTGCCGGGGGCTGGCTGGGTCGAATATGATCCGACCAACGGGCTTCGTCGCCGGGGCCAATCTGGTACGCGTCGGGGTCACGCGGACAGCCCTGCAGGCGAGTCCAATTTCGGGCGGCTACATCGGTGATCCCAACGACACGCTAGGGCTCGACGTCTGTGTCGCTGTCAGCGCAGTTCCGATCTAAAAGGGGGCGTCGCCCCGCAGGATCGGCTTCATGACCGGCTTTACGCCTGCGGTGCTCGCCGCCATTTTGAAGTTGCGCCATCCTTGGCGATGTCACAAGTGTCCACGTCTTTGGGCCGAAGGAGCCACATATGGACACAGTGTCCCATCGGGACAGCCCCGATTCCTATGTTTCGACAGGGCATCTTCCACCGTCGGACCGCATAGCGGCTCTGGTTGAAGAGGCTCACGAGCATTTCAAGTCGAATTGCGAGGGCCAGAGGTCGTCCGTCTATCCTTCCCTCGCAACTGCACGGGAAGACTTGTTCGGTATATGTGTTGCTGCGACCGACGGAAGACTCTACGCAGCGGGAGACTTGGAATGACGAATTCCCGATCATGAGCGTGTCCAAGCCGTTCGTGTTCGCCTTGGTGTGTGAAGCCTTGGGCGCTCAGACAGCGCGCGACAGGCTCGGGGTCAATGCGACCGGACTTCCGTTCAACTCGCTGGAGGCTCTCGAACGCAGCGTGGACGGCAGAACCAATCCAATGGTCAATCCCGGAGCCATTGCAGCAACCTGCCTCGTTCCGGGGGCGACGCACCACGAGAAATGGCAATTCATCCAGGATGGCTTGTCACGCTTTGCCGGCCGGCCCCTCGCCTTGAACGAGCCTATCTTCGCCTGTGCTTCCGAGAGCAATTTCCGGAATCGGGAAATCGCCGAGCGCCTGAAGGCGTTGAGCCAGCTTTCGCTCAACCCGGCCGAGGCGGTCGATCTTTACACGCGGCAGTGCTCGCTCGATGTTCGCGCTGAAGGACTTGGCGGTGATGGGCGCCGCTTTGGCGGACGGTGGCGTGAACCCGATCACCAGGCAGCGGGTGATCGAAGCGGAAAGCTGCAAATTCGCGCTTGCGGTGATGGCTACGGCGGGCCTCTACGAAAAATCGGGAGACTGGCTTTACGATGTCGGGCTTCCCGGCAAAAGCGGGATCAGCGGCGGGATCGTTATGATCTCGCCCGGCAAAGGCGCTCTTGGCGCTTATGCGCCGCCTCTGGACGAAGCCGGCAATAGCGTGAAAGGGCAACTCGTGGCCCGGCGTCTTATCGGAGCGACTGGGGCTCAATCTCTTCGCCTCGAAGCCCGAAGCCTGAAGCGCGGAAGCACCGTCCATCGAGATCGTGCGTCGCGATGATGGCGCCCCGGCGTTACCGCACGAGCCAGCCAATCGCCACGGCATTGGCAAGATCGATGAAGAAGGCGGAGACGAGAGGCAGGATGATGAACGCCGTGGGCGCGGCGCCATGCGCTTTCGTGATTGCGGTCATATTAGCAATCGCGGTCGGCGTTGCGCCGAGACTGATTCCGCCGAACCCGGCCGTGATGACGGCGGCGTCGTAGGTCGCGCCCATCGCCGGAAAAACGACGAACGCCATGTAGAGGACGGCGACGATGGTCTGAATTGCAAGCACCGCGACCAAGGACGGCCCGAGGCCACCGAGGGTCCAAAGCTGCATGCTCATCAAAGACATGGACAGAAAAACATTCAGCGAGAGATCGGAAACAAGCGCGAGCGCATGCGTGCGAAAGGGCCAGCCCATTTGAGGAAAGAGGCGCGGGACGGTGTTGGTGAGGGCAATTGCGCAGAGCAGGCAAGCGACAAACAAGGGCAGCTTCAGACCAGCCTGCACGAGCGCCTCGTGGAGCGAAAAGCCGATCAGAATCGCGACATTGAGGACCAGGATCGTCTTCAGTAACTGGATGTGATTGATATCGTCGTCGGCTGTATCGTCGGGCAATCCCATCACGGGCGGCGCGTCCATGGGACCAGAGAGCTTATGGCGTGCGATCAGAACGCGCGCAATCGGGCCGCCAATGAGGCTTGCGATGACAAGACCGAGCGTTGCGGCCGCGACGCCGATTTCCAAGGCGTTCTGCAAGCCGAAACGCGCCGTGATCAAAGGGGCCCAGGCGATCGTGGTGCCGTGCCCGCCGATGAGAGAGGCCGATCCGAGAAGCACCGTGATCCCGTTCGGCAAATCGAAGACTTCCGAGCCGCCCGCCGCAATCAGGTTCTGGATTACGAGATAAACGAGCGTGAGCGCCAGCAGAACGGCGAGTGGCCGGCCCCCGGAGATCAGATCGCCGAGCTTGGCGTTGAGGCCGATCCCCGTGAAGAAGTAAAGCAGCAGCATATCTCGCGCGTCGAGGTCGAAAACGATCTTAAATCCCAGCGCCTCGTACGCAAACAGTGTGACCAATGCCGCGAGCAGGCCGCCGGTGACCGCCTCGGGAATGTTCCACCGCCGAAGGGGCCCGATCAGACTATTAAGGCCCCTGCCGATAAAGAACACGATAATCGAAATGGTGAACGTGAGAAGGCCTGGCGTTTCGAACGTCGTCATCGTGCGTCCCTCGATCGGCAATTCGGAGACGGGACAGAAACCTCTGATTTCGCAAGCAACGCTACGTCGCTCGCTCCTTGGACGGACGTCGCGGCCAGAAGTTCAACAGAAGTCCCATCACAAACACAGCGCCTAACAGTAAAAAGAGTGCGGACTGCTTGAACCACGCAATTGCCGGCACGGCGAGCGCCATTGCAAGGCCCAAAAAACAGATCTCCAAGGACATGAGATTCACCCCGGCTAGAAAAGTGCCGAGCGCAAACAATGTCAAAAGAACGAGGCTCGTCGCCGGTGCGGGCAACATTTGCCGCAGATCCGACCAGAGCAGCATATTCATCGTGAGGAGGATAGCCGCCCAGTGGGCCACTTGCGTCCCAATCAGCCGATAGTGAGCGCTTCTGCTCTCTGCTATTGTCCCACGCCGTTACGACGCAGAGAACTCCCGTCGCCAGAGACAGAAACTCCCAATAGCCAACGAGCGGCCGGCTCGAAATGTTTTGGTAGGCCACGCCAAAGACCGCCAGCGCAAGCACTCCGATGAAGGGCAGCTTCCGCCGCAAAAAGCCGCCTGCGGAACGGCGGGATGGAGCATCTGCATTTTGCGCTAGTTCAGCTTCCGCCATCGAGCTTGCCTTTCCAACGACGCGTTACAACTTACCGGGCTACGTCTGCCGTTTTTGCAGAATACTCTCCTTTCAACACTGCGCCACGTCCTGCGTCAAAGCGAAATTTAGAAACTCACACTCGCCAATCGCCTATTCTGAATCAGAGAGCAGCCGCACCACCCACCGGCGCGACGGGTCCCGCTGGCAGATCGTCAGGAACGCAATCGTCATAGGCAGCCCGATGAAGGCGCCTGGAAGTCCCCACACAAATCCCCAGTAAAAGAACGCAATCAGCATCACGAAAGGTGAAACGGCAAAAGCCTTGCTCGCCACAATTGGCTCAAGGTAGCTCCCTATCAAGAATTGGATGAGATAAAGGCCTCCAAACAGGATCGCCGGGGTTTGCCAGGATTCGAATTGGACCGTCGAAAAAAGCACAGGCAGGATGACAGCTATCAATGTTCCAAAATAAGGAATGTAGTTCAAAACAAATGAAATAACACCCCATGCAATCGCTAGATCCAATCCCATATAGTAGGTGTATATAAATACTGCTATCCCAGTTAAAATGCTCGCCAATGTACGTATAATCATATACTTTCTTATTTTTTGAGCGATATCAGCAGAAGTTTCTGAAATCTTCCAGCCGATTTTTGGTTCCAGTTCATCAAATCGTCTCCCAAAAAATCTCAGTTCTGTCAGGCCGAACGTGAGTAATAAGAATACCACCAGGCAAAAGCCGGCGAAGGCGTTCAATCTGAGTGCAATCTCCTGTAAAAATCCGACAAATGCTCGATTATTATACAGTCCCGCTGCCTCGTTGATAAAAATGCCATGTTCTTCCAGCCATTGCGTCGTCCGCGTGTACAGAGCTTGAAAGCGCGGAAGATTAGCCGATACCCAATGAATAATGTCGCCGACGCTCCAGATGATCGCCGTTGCGAACACGACGATGACTATGAGCGATACGAGAATGGTGAGGACGAGCGCAAGAGCATCCGGCATCCTGGCCTCTAATGCCTTTTGAACCGGCCAGACGAGCGCCATGCCAAAGAAAGCAAATGCGATCGGTTCAATAAGGACACGGGCGAAGTAGAGGGCCGCCGACACCAGCACCAACGCAAAAAGGATGCGAATGAAACCGCTGGGCGCGCTGCCGCTCGCCGCCGTCTGTTCCTCGATCAATTTTCTCACCCCTTTTGGTTTTGAGGCATCCATTCGCCACGCCAATAAGATGCGAAGCCGAGCGGCTGGCTGGCTCTATTCAAATCTGGTAACTTTTCAATAAATATCTGCGCTACCCCGCCACGAATCAAGGCGCTCTATGGAAGGTTCGACGCAAAGCCTGCTCGGCTCGGAACAGCGTATCTCGCCATCAAGATGGATAATGACGAGGATGCGGTTCTCCAAACAATCGAGGCATAAGGCTTAATCAAGTCATGCCCTCGCCAAAATAAACTCTTCCGAACCGCCCTTGACCCCGGTTCCCGCTCGCTCTACAAATATTTGTCTTCATAAATCGAGAGAGGCAATCTGGCGAACGCCTCGGAAAGATGCCTCCGGAACATATGCGTTCTCTTTGCTGTTGCCGGCTTGGTATGCCCCGTCATTGCAGCTTTAATTTCGCCAACCGGAACAAAGCGACGCCCATACAGAATTTGACGACGCATATTCGATCTCTGCCGCCTCTCTCTTTGTAACGAAATCATCGCCTCAGCTTGATGAGCATCAATCGCGATCCAATTTTGGTTGATCTTGCGCTCCAGGGCGGGGGCTCGCACGGGGCGTTCACCTGGGGCGTCCTCGACAGGCTTCTGGAAGAGCCCTGGCTCACAATCGACGGCATTTCCGGGACTTCGGCTGGAGCGATGAACGCCGCGGTGCTGGCGTCGGGCTATGCGAAGGGCGGACCGGAAGAAGCCCGCAAGGCGCTCGATGATTTCTGGCGGCGCGTCTCGGACGGCGCGCTTTTAAGCCCGTTCAAGCGCACGCCGCTCGATATGCTTTTGGGGCGCTGGACCATGGATATGTCGCCGGCGTTCCTCGCCTTCGACATGGCGGCGCGGCTGTTCTCGCCCTACGACCTCAATCCGGCGGGCCTCAATCCCCTTCGCGATATTCTGGCGGCCTGCGTCGACACTGAAGCGCTGCAAAACTGCTCGATCAAGCTGTTCGTCACCGCCACCAACGTTCATACCGGGCGGGGCCGCGTGTTCCGAAACGCGGAGCTTACGCCGAATGTCCTCCTGGCGTCCGCCTGCCTGCCGACGCTGTTCCAGGCCATCGAGATCGACGGCGAGCCTTATTGGGACGGCGGCTATTCCGGCAATCCGACCATGACGCCCCTGGTGCGCGAATGTACCTCGCAGGACACGCTGATCGTGGCGATCAATCCGGTCGAGCGCCCCGGCACGCCGCGTTCGGCCCAGGAGATCATGAACCGGCTGAACGAAATCTCCTTCAACGCCACGCTCTTGAAGGAACTGCGCATGATCGCGCTGCTCCGCCAGACAGCCGATCCCGGCCATGAGGAAGGGGCGAAGTGGGCGGGGATGCGCGTGCATCTTCTCACAAGCCCGATCATGACGAGCCTCGGTTATTCCTCCAAGCTCAATGCGGAATGGGCGTTCCTGACCATGTTGAAGGAAGAGGGCCGCCGCACTGCTGAGAAGTTCCTGAAGAACAATGGCGATGAGCTTGGCCAGCGTTCGACCGTGAACCTGCATGTGCTTCTGCAGCAGGTGTGATCATGGGCCTCGCCGGCATCCTCGTTTCTCTTGGCCTTCTCATTTGGCTCGCCTATCGCGGGTGGAGCGTGCTCGTCCTTTCGCCGGCTGCGGCGCTCGTTGCCGCCGCTTTCTCGCGAGAGCCTCTTCTTGCCCATTGGACGCAGACCTTCATGGGGAGCGCCACGCAATTCCTCATGCAATTCTTCCCGATTTTCTTGCTCGGCGCGCTGTTCGGCAAGCTGATGGAGGATAGCGGATCGGTCGAGGCCGTTGCGCGCTTCATGACGGAGAAGCTTGGATCGCAACGGGCGGCGCTCGCCGTCGTGCTTGCGGGCGCGCTTGTCACTTATGGCGGCGTCAGTCTGTTCGTCGCCTTCTTTGTGCTCGCTCCGATGGCGTTGGCGATGTTCAAGGCGGCCGATATTCCTCGCAGGCTGATGCCCGCGGCCATCATGCTCGGCACCGCGACTTTCACGATGTCCGCCTTGCCCGGTTCGCCCGCGATCCAGAACACGATCCCGATGCCGTTCTTCGGCACCACGCCCTTTGCTGCTCCCGGCCTTGGGATCATCGCCGCCATCATCATGCTGGGTTTCGGGCTATGGTGGCTCGGACGCGCCGAAGCCGCGGCCCGCAGGGCTGGCGAGGGTTTCGGAGGGGAAGCGGAAGTCTCCGGCTCCGTCGGCGACGATGAACTTATTCGTGAGCGGGCCACCGTCGCCCAAAGCTTCGACCCCGCCGAGATCGCCCACGGCCACCTTGCCAAAATTCCACCGCCTATCGGTCTTGCCGCGCTTCCTCTCTTCGTCGTCATCGCCGTCAATCTTTTGATGTCGTTCTGGGTGTTGCCGCAGATCGATGCTGCGTTTCTGGCGGAACAGCGCTGGGGAAAAACCTCGCTCGCAGCCGTGGGCGGCGTCTGGGCGGTGATCGTGGCGCTGGCGGCGGCAAGCGTCGTCCTCATCGCCGTCAACCGGCAGCGTTTGCCTTCGTTGCGCCAAAGCATCGATGCGGGCGCCAACGCGTCCGTTCTGCCAGCTTTCAGCGTTGCGAGCCTCGTCGGTTTCGGCGCTGTCGTCGCCGCCCTTCCAGCCTTTGGAATGGTTCGCGATTGGGTGCTCTCCGTAGGCGGCGGTCCTCTGGTTTCGCTCGCGGTCGCGACAAACGTACTTGCCGCGCTCACGGGTTCGGCCTCGGGTGGCCTTACCATCGCGCTCGACGCCTTGGGCGCAACCTATATGCGCATTGCCGCCGAGGCTGGCATTGATCCGGCGATCATGCATCGCGTCGCTGTGATCGGCGCGGGCGCCCTCGACAGTTTACCGCACAATGGGGCAGTGGTGACCTTGCTTGCCGTCTGCGGCTCCTCGCATCGCGACAGCTACTTCGATATCGTCATGGTCGCGATTGTCGGCGCTATGCTGGCCCTCGTCGGCGTCATCGTTTTGGGAACCATGGTTGGTTCATTCTGACATGTGTCGAAGACCCTCCGTCCCATTTCTTAAAGCAATCTGATTCTCTTCGCCTTGTATCTCGACAGCTCAGGTCAAGGCCATTATTACCCCTTTCATTTCTGCATCTTATTATTTCTCCTTACATTTCTAGATATCAGCGTATAGAAAATCACTTAACGGCTTGCCGTTCACCAAACCCTATATTTTCCAAAGAGGTCTCAGATGGCTATTTCCGCGGAGTCGACTGCGGGCGGCGAACCCGCTCCTAAATCCTGGTGGCTTTATCTGCTTCTAGGCATCGTTTTTGTCATCGGCGGTTTCATCGTCCTCGGCGATGTCACCTTAGCCTCGGTCATCAGCGCGATTGTCATCGCCTGGGCGCTTTTGATCGTAGGAGTTATCCAAGTGGTCCACGCCTTCAGCGCGACGGGATGGAAAGGATTTCTCCTCGATCTCCTCGTCGGCGCCCTCTACATTGCGGCCGGCTACATACTTCTGGCCAATCCTCTGGCGGCGACAATCAAGCTCACGCTTATTCTCGGCATTATTTGGCTTGTTTCGGGAGTATTGCGGATTGTGCTTGCCGGCGTGCTATGGCGAGATGCGGGGTGGCTGCTCCTCCTCTCCGGCATTATCGGCGTCCTTGCAGGCGGCATCATCATATCCGAATGGCCACAATCGGGGCTTTGGGTCCTGGGCCTTCTTCTTGGCGTCGACCTTCTCTTCCATGGCTTTGCCTGGATAGCATACTCATTCTCGATTCCATCCCGCCGGCCCCAGGCTGCGTAGTGGATTGAGCTTGCTGACGCCGGGGTCTGATACCGGCGTCAGCCAACCCACAAGACAATGCCGAACACGGCCGCCAGCGCAAGAAGGCAGATCCCTGCCACGGGCCATTGTCCGGTGACGCCATCGACCCGCTCAAAGATTTTCGCAAAGGCGAGGGCCACACGGCGAAGGGGGCTCGCCCAATTGGAAAAGTCTCCAACCCAAGGCAGCCGCTCCATCGGGCGCTCCCGGCGGGCCAGAAAGATCGCAACCACGCCTCCCGCCAGAATTGTCCAGGAAACCGATGAAAGCGCCTTCAGCGTCAGTAGGTTTGGCGGACTTCCGCCCGGCATCGAGAGATAGTCTCCCCAAGGAAAAAGCCCCAGGAACAGCGAGCAAAGCGCCAGGACCAGGGCAGCCGCTTCCTGGCTGCGCGATATAACCTTGCGCGGGCTTGCCGGTTCGCTTGAGGGAGCCAGCGCGTTTGCAAGCACCAGAGGCAAGGTAGGCCGCTGTGAAAATACCGCCCCCCTGAATGACAACCGCCCACCACCATCGGCCGGTCTCATCGGATGCTTGGAGCAATAAATCCTTCGCGAGATAAGCGCCGCTTGAAGGGACGCCCAGCAGCGCCAAACCACCGAGCGCAAAGGCGAGAACGGCAAGAGGCGAGACGCGGGCCGCGCCCGAAAGCGCCGCTATCCGATCGTGCCCCAGGGCCGCATAGATAACTCCCGCCGACATGAACAGGGCAGCCTTCGCTGTGGCGTGGGACATGGCCTGAAGCATGCCGCCGGATAACGCAAAGCCGTGGTGGGACGCCGATCCTGAGCCTGATATGAACGAGAACATGAGAAAGAGATAGCCGATCTGCGCCAGCGTCGAGTAGGCGATCAAGAGCTTCAGTCTCACTTGGCGCAGCGCGAGGATACTGCCGAACACAATCGCCGCCGCGCCAAGCGCCGCGAGCAGCTGGCTTGCGGTCGAGGATGGAAAGTTCGGCATCACGTCGAACCAGAGCCGCACCGCGATGAAGAAGGGCCCTTTCACGACGAGCGCCGACAACACCGCGCTGGCGGCCGCTGGCGCCGAGGCGTGTGCGGGCGGGAGCCACAGATGCAGGGGGAAGAGCGCCGTCTTCGCGAGGAGCCCGACCGTCATCAGCGCAGCCGCTATGATCGCCACAGGCTCGGGGCGGATCCGTTGGGAGAGAAGGACGATATCGAGCGTCCCGTAAGCGCCGTAAATCAGTATCGTTCCGGCCAGATAAAGAACAGACCCAAGCAGCGCGAAAAGCAGATAGCGCAGCGCGGCCTGGAATGTTTCTGGCCGGCCATCCAGGCAGACAAGCGGCACGGCGGCAAAAGTCAGAAGCTCCAGCCCAACGTAGAGCGTAAAGAGGTCGCCGGCGACGAAGATGAGGTTCAGCGCGCTCCAGATTGAGAGCAGCAAGATCCAGAACGCGAACGGCGCTCGCGCTTCCGCCAAATCCGGAGGCGCTCGGAAATCGGCGCGGGCGTAAATGGCGACGGCGCAGATTACGAGTGCGGCGATGACCATCATGACCACCGACAGCCCATCGGCGCGTAGCGCCACGCCGAGCGGAGGAGCCCACCCCCCGAGGAGATAGACGATGGAAGCCCCGGTGCTTCGCTTTGCCGCCGCAATGGCGACCGCGATCGCAAGGCCGGCGGGCATGGTCGCGAGCGCAATCCGCTCAACGTTTCGCCCGCCGCTCACAAAGGCCAGCAGCACGCTTGCCACGGGGACGAAGATCGAAAGCACGAGCAGGAAGCCCGCCGCGGTCGTTCCGTCTGGACTCTGAGCAGACCCCAGCATCATTCGTCGATGGAATCGGCGGGCGCGCTCGCAAGCGCGCCGGCCCTCAGCGTCATCGACCCTGTCGCTTTGAAGAACCGCAGCAGGAGCGTAACCGCGAGCGCCGTGCCCGCCGCCGCAACGACTATCCCCGTGATGACAAGCGCCTGCGGTACGGGATCGCCGCCCAACGCCGAAACCGATCCCCTGCGTGCGACAACGCCGAAAAATAGAAACACACCGCTGCTCAAGAGATTGAAAGCGAGAATTTTCCGAAGCGGCTGCGGATTGACGATCACGCCGTAGAGGCCGAGTCCTGCCGCCGCCGCGCCGCACAGGCCGAATATAGCTGCGGTGGTCATGGCGCATCTTCCCTTTCCGGCGGCCCCGCGATCAGGAGGCCGAGCGTGACCGCGACCGTTAACGTCATCGCAAACTCAATCACGAGAAGCAAAGGTTTGGCATAGGCGACTGGATAGGCGAGGAATGCTTCGCCCAGCCAAAGTCCGCCAAAACCGACGATAAGGAAGAGCAGCGGACCCGCAACCAGCGCGAGCCTGACGCTGCGGTTGCTGATTGGCGGCGCATCTGTAAGCCCGGCTATGATGGCAAGCAGCCACATGGCGGCGATAATCGTGCCGCCCTGGAATGCGCCGCCGGGCGCATCCGCTCCTTCCCAGAGCATGTAGATGCCGACGACGATGCCGAGCGGCGGAAGCATTTGCGCAAGAAGGGTGAGCGGAGCTTTCGGATCGGCGCGATAGCGCGGGCCTGGGCGCCCGCCCCAAAGCCGGTCACGGGCAAGCGACCATACTCCGGCAAGCGCGACCAACAGGACAACTTTCTCCAGCATGGTATCCATGGCGCGAAAGGCCATCAGCACATTCGTCACGGGATTGGCCATCCCGGTCGCGGACGCGTTCGCCGCCGCTTCCGGCGCGAGCGTGGGCGCCGGATCGGGCAGATACAGGACTGCGATTGCAAGCATTGCTGCGCCGATTGCGGAAAAAAGCGCAGCCACTGCTCGGAAGATGACTCCGGGCTGTTCCGCCGCTGCCGATTGTTCCTTGGCGCGTAGGCGGGAGGATGCCCTGAGCAGCAACGCCCCGGTCAATCCGCTGCCAATCGCCCCTTCCATCAACGCCACGTCGATAGCGCCGAGACGAACCCAGACGAGGGTCAGCAACAGGCCATAGGCGACAAAACCGACCGCCGCGGCAAAGGAACTCGCGCGCGATGGTGACCCAGTACGCAATGGCGAGCACTAATGCGCCCAAAATGCAATCGACAATGATGTCAGTCGTCATTCTGGTCACCGTCTCTTGCGGCTCTGGCGATAAGCTGCGAAACCGCCGCCCCCGTAAACAGCACAAGCAGCCAAACACTCGCTAATTTGAGCGCTGCCAAGAGTCCGCCGGCGCGCGCCATCAACCCCAGCACCACCAAACCGAGACCGAGATTATCGGCCTTTGTCAGCGCATGAAGACGGGTCAGCGTATCGGGGAAACGTAAAAGTCCGACCGAGCCCGCCATGAAGAAGAAGGCCCCTGCCGAAACGGCAATCACCGTAAAAATGTCGGCGATGCTCATCATTCGGAGGCCTCCGGGCTCACCGGACGCCTCGCGAGCCCCTTTGACCACAAAAGCCGCCGAGGCAAACGCCGCCAGCAGCGCCAGCACCAGCGCGACGTCGATCACCGCAGGTCTATCCGTAACGTCAGACCGCAAGAGGAGCGCCGCGATACCGCCCGTGCC
>CAWFXN010000053.1:0-29266 GCA_963819665.1 uncultured Alphaproteobacteria bacterium | reverse complement strand
GGTGTCCTTCAAGACCTGCTCCAGCCCGTCACGTCGAAGGCGGCAAGCGCCGCCATGTTCACGAGGTCGTTGTCCGTCGATCCAAGCGACGCGATCTGCACCGGCTTGGAAAGTCCAACGAGGATCGGCCCGATGACCGTGCCCCCGCCAAGCTCCTGAAGCATCTTGGTCGAGATGCTTGCGGCGTGGAAGGCGGGCATGACGAGCACATTCGCGGTGTCGGTCAGGCGGCAGAACGGGTATAGGGCCATCGCGCGTTTGTTCAGGGCGACGTCGGCGCCCATATCGCCGTCATATTCGAAATCGACCTCGCGCTGGTCGAGAATCCGCACCGCCTCGCGCACACGCTCAGCCCGCTCGCTCGGCGGATTGCCGAAGGTCGAGAACGCCAGAAGCGCGACGCGCGGCGTCATGCCGAATCGCGACGCGACGCCAGCGGCCTCCACGGCGATGTCGGCCAAGTCTTCAGCACTCGGCTGAGCCGTGATCGAGGTATCGGCGACAAGCACCATCCTTCCGCGGCTGATGATGACGGAAACGCCGATCACGCGGCGCCCACGCTTCGGATCGAGAACGCGCCGGACATCCTGGAGCGCCGTGGACCAGTTCCGGGTGACGCCGGTGACCATGGCGTCCGCATGCCCATGCGCAATCATGCACGCCGCAAAAACGTTGCGGTCGTTGTTCACGAGCCTCTGGCAATCGCGATAGAGGTAGCCGTCCCGCTGGAGGCGCTGGTAAAGGAACTCGGCATAGGTCGCGTTGTGCTCGGAATGGAGCGCGTTATGGACCTCGAGTTCCTCCTGATTTCACGCCCGCCAGAAAGAGAGCCTGCCGGATCTGCGCGTCGCGGCCGATCAGGACGGGTTGTCCCAGCTTCTGGGATGCGAAGGAATTTGCGGCGCGAACGACCAGTTCCTCTTCGCCCTCGGTGAAGACCACGCGTTTCAGGTTGAGGCGGAGCGAGTCGAAAATAGAGTTGATGAACCCCGCCGCCGGGTCGAGCCGCGCCGAAAGCCTGACCTTGTAGCCTTCCATGTCGATGATCGGCCTGCGAGCGACGCCTGAATCCATCGCAGCTTTTGCGACCGCGCACGGAATCTCGCAGATGAGACGCGGATCGAACGGCGCGGGAATGATGTAGTCGGGGCCATAGCGCAAGCGCCGCCCGTAGACCTTGGCCACCGCGTCGGGCACATCGGCGCGCGCCAGCTCCGCAAGCGCCTGAGCCGCCGCGATTTTCATCGGCTCGTTGATGGTCCGGGCCTGGACGTCGAGCGCGCCGCGGAAGATGTAGGGAAAACCAAGCACATTGTTGACCTGGTTTGGATAGTCCGAGCGGCCTGTGGCGACGATGGCGTCGTCACGGACCTGGGCGACATCCTCCGGCGTGATTTCCGGGTCGGGGTTCGCCATGGCGAAGATGATGGGCCGGTCCGCCATGCTGGCGACCATCTCCTTCGTCAACGAGCCGGCGGCCGAAAGACCGAAGAAGGCATCCGCGCCGTCAACGGCCTCGGCGAGTGTGCGCGCTTTTGTGTCGATGGCGTGGGCGGACTTCCATTGGTTCATGCCCCTCTCGCGGCCGCGGTAGATAACGCCGGACGTATCGCAGAGCGTTACATTCTCATGGCGCACGCCCATCGCTTTCATGAGTTCGACGCAGGCGATACCGGCGGCGCCCGCGCCATTGCAGACCACCTTGACCTCCGCCATGTCGCGTTCTGTCAGGTGCACGGCATTGATCAGCCCCGCGGTGGCGATGATCGCCGTCCCGTGCTGGTCGTCATGGAAGACGGGGATATCCATAAGCTCGCGCAGCCGGCTTTCGATAATGAAGCAGTCCGGCGCCTTGATGTCCTCCAGATTGATGCCGCCCCAGGACGGCCCGAGATAGCGCACGGCGTTCACGAAGGCGTCCACATCCTGCGTGTCCACTTCGAGTCGATGGAATCGACATCGGCGAAACGCTTGAAGAGAACGGCCTTGCCTTCCATCACCGGTTTCGAAGCCAGCGCGCCGAGATTGCCGAGCCCGAGAATAGCGGTGCCGTTGGAGATGACCGCAACGAGGTTGCCCTTCGCCGTGTAGTCGTAAACGAGCCTTGCGTTTTCAGCGATGGCCTCGACCGGAACCGCAACCCCGGCGAATAGGCAAGGCTGAGATCGCGCTGCGTCGCCATCGGCTTTGTCGGCACGATTTCGAGCTTTCCAGGCTTGCCTTCGGAGTGAAACTGAAGCGCCTCTTGGCGCGTGAATTTGCGTTGATGTGTGACAGCTGTTTCCCGCGGTTGGGAGGGTGGCGTTTCGGATACGGTCTTGAGCCTCGCCCTTGCGGCGGGTTTGGAAGGGGGCATCGCTTTTCTTTGTTGAATTAAGGAATGGATTGAATGCGGGCTCCGCTGGCGGAAAGGCCTACTGCGACGTTAGACTCGCGGGGTGTGCCGCACAAGCTCGGACCAGGTCCGAAACGGCCCTTTATCACCAAGGTGTGATGAAACAAAAATATCTGCAGGTGCTGTTGCGCCATGTCCGTCCGGCCCGACCGAACGTTCCGCCTAAGAAAGACTGGGTCAAACCTCAATCCTGGGGCTTGGCCTTTTGTTCGGCTGGCGCAAGCCCTAAAGTTGTATGATGAATATGAAGCAAATATTTAACGTTGATCTGAGAAAACCGTGAAACCTTTCCCAACATTCTTCGCGGTGTCAGTAAGGCTTAACGGCGCAGCGTAGGCGGAATTAATAAAAGCGGTCAACCCTTATGATTCATGCTGTTCTTATCGCAATCTTACTGACGCTTGCGCCTCAAGGCGCCGAGGCTGCGCACCGGAACACGGCTGCGCGACCCGCCGCTCGCCCCGCTGCGGACGCGGCGGCGCGCAGCTTCCGGGACTGCCCTAATTGCCCCGAGATGGTGGTTGTCCCGGCGGGAGAGTTCCTGATGGGATCCCCGGAGAGCGAGCGGGGGCGCGGCAAAGATGAGGGGCCGCAACACCCGGTCACGATTGCGCAGCCCTTTGCGGTCGGCAAATTTGAAGTGACGTTTAACGAGTGGGACGCCTGCGTAGCGGATCGCGGCTGCACATACAATCCTGGCGACGAGGGTTGGGGGCGCGGCCGGCATCCGGTGATCAACGTGTCCTGGAACGACGTCCAGCAGTACACAGCCTGGCTCTCGAAAAAGACCGGGAAGGAATACAGGCTCTTGTCTGAAGCGGAATGGGAATACGCCGCCCGGGGAGTAACCAAAACATCCGATGCGAGCACGCCCTTCTCGACCGGGCAGACGATCAGCTACAGGCAGGCAAACTACGACGCGAATTTCACCTACGGGTCGGGCCAGCAGGGCACATACCGCCAGAAGACCACCGATGTCGGGACATTCCCCCGCAACGGATTCGGCCTCTATGACATGCACGGCAATGCCTGGGAATGGGTTCAGGATTGCTACGAGCCCTCTTACGACGGCGCTCCGTCTGATGGCTCGCCCGCGAAGCAGGCGCAATGCGATCTGCGCGTTCTTCGCGGCGGCGCCTGGAATTATTATCCCAAGCTCCTGCGTTCAGCATATCGTTATGCGACGCCGGCCGATATTCGCCTCAATAATTTTGGATTCCGCGTTGCGAGGGCCATGTGATGCTCGGGAGATGGACAATTACGAATTCGAGGCTTTTTGGCATGACATATAAATCCCTCCGGTCTTGCGCCACCGCTCTTATCGTTGCGGGCTTCGCATTCGGCGGAATGCCGCACGCGGATGCCCGAAAGGCCGAAAGGGAAGACCGGTTCGTTCCGAACCACGCCCCAGGCACGCCGCTCCTTGCGGTCGTGGGTCTCGCGGAGCAGCGAATTTCCATTTACGACGCCAAAGGCAAGATCATGGAATTGCCGGTGTCTAGCGGCCAGACCGCCTACGAGACACCTGCCGGGATTTACAGCATCGTGCAGAAGGAGGAGGAACATCACTCCAACCTCTACGACGATGCTTCCATGCCCTTCATGGAGCGCATCACCTGGACAGGCATGGCGCTGCACGCCGGCGTGCTGCCGGGCTACCCGGCTTCGCACGGCTGTGTGCGCTTGCCTCATGATTTTGCGGAACGCCTCTATGACGTGACCAATATGGGAATGCGCGTAGTGGTCGCACGCGAAGACATCACTCCGGCGGAAGTCCCCCAACCGTTCATGTTCGGCAGCACGAAGCAGAAAGGACCAGGGGCCGACCGCTCCCTTCGCGAGGGCATTTCGCCGACGCGCTATTCGCCCTCGGCCAGCGACGACGCTCTGTCGCAACTCAGAATGACGCTTGCGCAAAGGAGCGCCGATGCCCAGAACGCTGCGAGGAAGGTGAAGGACTTGAGGCTGGCGGCTTCGAAGAGCAACACAGAAGCTGCGTCCGCCGCGCGCTCCTTGCAAGCCGCGGAGAGCAATTTCGCCAAGGCCGAAGCAGATGTGAAAGCTGTTGAGCAAGCGCTTGAAAAGGCTGCCCCCGAGAAGGTGGCGCAGTTAGCGGAGGCAAAGGCTCAAGCGCTCTCCAGGCTGAACGTCGTCCAAGCGCAACTCGATACGGCCAAAGCTCAGGCGCAGTCCAAAGCCAATGCCGCCGCGCAAGCGCAGGCCGATGTCAAGACTGCCGACGCGGCGCTTTCACTGGCGCTTGATGCGTCGGAGGAAGCGCGGCTGAACCTTAGTCCTGTCTCGGTCTTCATCAGCCGGAAGACGATGCGTCTTTACGTCCGGAAAGCCAATCTTCCGGTCTATGAATCTCACGTCATGATCAGCGATCCCAGCAAGCCTATCGGATCCTTTGTCTTTACAGCCTTGGAGGCTGGACCGTCCGGCGCGATGAAGTGGAATGTCGTGTCCATGTACAAGGACGCCACCAACATCGAGCCATTCTCGAAGGAAAAGCAGAGCTCCGCCAGGGGCCGCCGCGATGCGGCTCCGGCCGATGTCGCCGGGGCGGATGCTGCCCTTAACCGCCTCACGATCCCGGAAGACGCTCTCGACTACATATCGAAAGCCGTTTTGCCGGGCTCTTCGCTGATCATCTCGGATGAAGGCCCGAGCATCGAAACCGGCAAGGATACCGATTTTGTGGTCTTCATGAGCGGCGAACCTCAGGGCGGCATTGCGGTGCGGGCGCATCATCACGAGATGGCCAGGCGCGACAGGGGTTTCTTCGAGGGCGATTGGTGGGGTTCATCCTGGTCTAATGGCGAGCAGCCGCGGTCGCGGCAGCGCCGTGGCAACAGCGGCGGAGGCTGGATCGGCGGCGGCAGTTGGGGCGGCTTCCCATTCTAGTAGCAGTCTCCTATCGGAGGCAAGTTCGCTTTGAGCGCTCGTGGCTATCTGGGGCGCCAACTTGCCTCGGGCTGTACGGTTTTGGCGCGCGGGCCTTTTCGAGCCTTTAAGGGGCCTGCCTACTCGCCAATGCCGTGCTCACCAAAAGCACCCGCTCCTTCCAGCGTCTCGATCTGATCGTCGGAGAGGTCGAGAATCTCGCGCAGGATTTCACGCGTGTGCTCCCCGAGAAGCGGTGCGCGCGTAACCGCGCAAAGACTATCCGAGAGCTTGACCGGGTTGCCAACCGTGAGATGCTTGCCGCGCGTTGGGTGGTCGACCTCGACCACCGCTCCCGACGCGCGCAACGCGGGATCCTCCGCAAGCTCCTTCATCGACAGGATGGGACCGCACGGAATTTGACGCCGTTGGAGGATTTCCATGGCTTCGAGCTTCGTCTTGGTCATGGTCCACTGCTCGATGCGCGCGAAGATTTCGTTTAGCCGTGGCCGCCGCGCCTTCAGCGTCGCGTAATCAGGATGCGTTTTCCATGTGGGCTCGCCGATCACATCGCAAACAGCATCCCAGACCGCCGCCTGGGTGATGAAATAAATGTAGGCATTCGGGTCCGTCTCCCAGCCCTTGCATTTGAGGGCGCGGCCAGGCTGCCCGCCTCCGGAATCATTGCCGGCGCGCGGCACGGTGTCGCCGAAAGGCACGCCTTCGCCGAACTGAGTGTATTCCTCGAGAGGACCGTGAGCGAGGCGCTCCTGATCGCGCAGTTTCACGCGGCAGAGGTTCAACACGCTGTCCTGCATGGCGCAGGTCACCATCTGACCCCGTCCCGTGGTCACCCGCTGGTACAGGGCCGCGACAATGCCGAGCGCGAGATAAAGTCCCGCGCCCGCGTCGCCGACCTGAGCAGATGTAACGAGCGGCGGCCCATCGCGAAACCCGGTCGTTGACGCTGCCCCGCCAACGCATTGGGCGGCATTTTCGTAGATTTTGTAATTCTCGTAAGGCCCCGGCCCAAACCCCTTCACCGACCCCAGGATCATACGCGGGTTCAGTTCCTGAATGCGGGACCAGCCGAGACCCATGCGGTCGAGCGCTCCCGGCGCGTAGTTCTCGACGAGCACGTCGCAAGCCTCGATTAGCGCGATGAGCACGTTCAGCCCCGCCGGGTTCTTGGCGTCGAGCGTGATCGAGCGCTTGTTGTGGTTCAGCATAGTGAAGTAGAGACTATCCGCGTCCGGGATGTCGCGAAGCTGGGCTCGCGTGATGTCCCCGCTGTCCGGCTTCTCGATTTTAATGACGTCGGCGCCAAGCCAAGCGAGAAGCTGCGTGCAGGTCGGCCCCGATTGCACATGTGTGAAATCGAGGATGCGCACTCCCTCCAATGCCTTCGCCATCTCGCTTAGTCCTCCACGGGCTGGAAAGGTGGTCTATCAGGCGCCACTCCTGCGCGTGTCTGGTCCGCAGCTCAGGAGAGCGCTGTGCTTTTCCTAAGCGCAATATGCAAAAAAGCAAAAGCCGGGCGGGATGAGCGCGGCCCGGCTCGAATTCAGCCCGAGAGTTTCGGGGCGATCAGAGCCCCTCGTTCAAAAGCGCAAGCTGCACGGCGCCCGGCTTCATCTTGTAGAAGATATGGCCTCCAATTTGCGCAACTTTGTCGAGCTCGCGCCGCCACGAGGGATGAACATAGGTCGCGTGATAATGCGTCGCGTGCCCGACCTCGTCGATCCACACCTCGCCGGCGATGACCTGCTTCGCGAGCTTCACCGCAGTCGCCCATTCTTCTTTTTCTTTGACCGCGTTGTGCTTGCCCGTGCACGTAAAAGAGAATTGGCACCCGGTGCGATTGCGCTCGCCTTGATAAACGACGCCGCAAACTGTCTTCGGATAGAACGGGCTTCGGATGCGATTCATGATGACTTGTGCGACGGCAAGCTGTCCTCTGATCGGCTCGTCGCGCGCCTCGAAATAAATGGCCGTCGCCATGCAGCGCAGTTCGCGCGCTCGGAATTCGTCCTCGGTCAGGCCGCCGAACAACGTCTTAGGCTGCTCCGGTGAAAGGCTCGCGTTCTTGAGAAGACCCGCCCACTGACTGCCAGTGCTGCTCGGCGGCCGCGTCTCAATCTCGGCTTCGCTGGAGCTTTCCGGGCCGAACGCCGAAAGGAACAACGAAGCTCCCGCGGCGGCGGCTGTCTGCATCGCAGGCTGCTGCTCGGCGGAAGCGACATTTTGGAGATGGAGCGGGTCGGCTTTCATTCGCCTCGCAATGATGTCGTTTCCTGCCGCCTTGAGCGCATAGGCAAACCTGTCTGCGCGCGGGCCTTTTTGGCTGTCCGCGAAAAGATAGGCGGCATGCGCCGGGAGCGGCTCCGAGACCTTTTCGTAATCGAAATAAGTCGGCGAAACGCTGGATACGCCGGGGCTCACCAGCATGGTCATCTGATAATCAACGACCCTGCGCATATCGGGATCGTGGTATGCATAGCCGATGACCGCGAAGATCAACGCAAGGATCGTGTACCGGGTAAGCTTCGCGAAAGATCGCCGTGCTTTTAGTGTGAGTGGAAGCCGGCGGGGCGGCGATACGGCGAGGTCTGAATTCCGGACGACAATGGGTCGAGGGCTTTTTTGCGCGACAAGTGCCCTGTTACGCCCCTCATAGGCTCTCATTGGACGGCTACTTCTCATCGACACTCCTACGCGAAACAAACTCATAGCGCGATGACGATTAACGGGTGGTTATGTCAGCCCGAAAAAATTTATGCCGTGAGATATAGCGTCCTTGTTGGCAAAATTGCGGAGCGCGATAAAAGTCGATGTTCAGATGGTTGCGTCCGGGTTTCGCACGATTGCAAGTTCGGCTAACAGCCGCTTAGCGATGGCGAACGGTTTGTTGTTCCAGGATTGGAAAAGTCCTTGCGCAGCAATAGCTAAGCCCCTTCGGCCGAACTCAGCCGCAATCTCGGCCTGCACCCATGCCTGCGCCTTTTTTTCGCGGCTTGCAGCTAGCCGGTTTTCAGCCAGAAGCCAGTGCTCATGCCGATCGAACGCGGCGAAAAGCTGGCGAAGACTGCCGTCGCCAGCTACTGACGAAACACTAACACACTCCGGTTCCCATGCTTCTTTCTCCCGGTGCGAGAGGCCGAGAGCACCCTTCAAGTCGGCAAGCGCGCGCGTTGCGGCCGCCCCCATGTCGGCCTTGGTGACGACGGCGATGTCAGGAATTTCGGCGATGCCGGCCTTCATGAACTGCAGCGAGTCTCCGGACGCTGGCTGGATGCAAAGCACGACCGTATCAGACACCGTCGCAATGTCCGTTTCCGACTGACCCACGCCTACGCTCTCGACGATGATCTTGTCATAAAGCGCGCGGAGCAGTGCTACTGACGAATAAGCGACGTCGGCAAGCCCCCCGAGGCGACCCCTCGCGGCAAGGGAGCGGATGAAAACACCGCTGTCGTTGGGATCGGTCCTCATGCGGACGCGATCGCCTAACAGCGCGCCTCCGGTGGCTCTCGATGAGGGGTCGACCGCGATGACAGCGACGGTCTTCCCTTGGGTTCGCCATTCCGAGATTAGGGCGTTGATGAGAGTGGATTTGCCGGCGCCCGGCGGCCCGGTTATTCCGATGACGATGCCCTTGGGATTTTCATAAGCCTCGTCGAGCAAGGCCGACATCGAAGCGGGGCTTGCCTCTATGGCGGAGAGGCCCGCGGCGATCCGAGCTTTACTGGAGAGGCAGGCGAGGTTCAGGTCTGGAGGCGCGTTCACCGCCCTATGCCTTGTTTTCTTGTTGCCGGGAGTGATCATAGCGCCCCCGGCAACAAGCTGTTCACAAACGGACAATGTGGCGGGCGGCGCCCGCCACAGCCTTACACGGTGGAGGATGTCCCGCCCCCGCCCTTTGAGCGCACAGCAGCCTGTGCAGCCGCAAGTCGCGCGACCGGCACACGGAATGGCGAGCACGACACATAATCGAGGCCGACCTTTTCGCAAATACCGATGGACGCCGGATCGCCGCCGTGCTCACCGCAGATGCCAAGCTTGATGCCGGGCCGGGTTTTCCGCCCGCGGTCCGCTGCGATCTGGACGAGTTCGCCCACACCTTCGGGATCGAGTGAAACGAACGGATCGATTTCGAAAATGCCCTGGGCAAGATAATCGCCAAGGAATGTGCCCGAGTCGTCGCGGCTCAGACCATACGTCGTCTGCGTAAGGTCGTTTGTGCCAAAGGAGAAGAACTCGGCCGACTTCGCGATCTCTCCGGCCCGGAGCGCCGCGCGCGGCAGCTCGATCATTGTTCCGACATGATAGGAAATCGAGGTTCCGGTGGCGGTTTCAACCTCCTTCGCTACCCTGTCGATAATCGCCTTGACGATGTCGAGTTCCGCTTTGGTAGCGATCAGAGGAACCATGACTTCGGGCACAACTGGCGACCCTGTCTTCTTGCCCGCTTCAACCGCCGCCTCGAAAATCGCCCGTGCCTGCATCTCGGCAATTTCCGGGTAGGAGACGGCAAGACGGCAGCCGCGATGCCCGAGCATCGGGTTCTGCTCTTTGAGGTAGCTGAGCCGGGCGCGAAGGGCGGAAGCATCCATTTTCAGCGACGCCGCCAGTTCCTTGATCTCCTCGTCGCCATGCGGCAGGAACTCATGAAGCGGCGGATCGAGCAGGCGGATGGTGACGGGCAGCCCCCCCATGATCTGGAACAGCTCGACAAAATCCTGGCGCTGCATGGGGAGAATCTTCGCTAGAGCGGCGCGCCTGCCGTTTTCGTCGGAAGAGACGATCATCTCACGCATCGCCATGATGCGTGTTGCGTCGAAGAACATATGCTCGGTGCGGCAAAGGCCGATGCCTTCCGCTCCGAACTTCCGCGCCTGAGCGGCATCTTTTGGCGTGTCAGCGTTCGTGCGTACCTTCATCCGCCGAAGGCTGTCAGCCCATTCCATAAGGGTCGCAAAGTCGCCGGTGAGTTCCGGCTGGCGCATGGGAACCTGTCCCTTGATGACTTGACCGGTCGAACCGTCGATCGTGATCACCTCGCCTTCCTTGAGCGTCACGCCGCCTGCGGTGAGCGTTCCCAATTCCGCGTTGATGCGGAGAGCGCTCGCGCCGGACACGCAGGGCCGCCCCATGCCGCGTGCTACAACAGCCGCGTGACTTGTCATGCCACCGCGAGCTGTCAGAATGCCGGCTGCCGCATGCATGCCGTGGATATCTTCCGGGCTCGTTTCGGTGCGCACAAGGATGACGGTCTTGCCTTGGCCCTTCAGTTTCTCTGCATCGTCAGGAGAGAAGACGATCTCGCCGCATGCCGCGCCCGGAGAGGCCGGCAGACCGGTGGCAATGATTTGACGCTCCGCCGATGGATCGATGGTCGGATGAAGAAGCTGATCGAGCTGAGCAGCCTCGATGCGAGTTATCGCTTCTTCCTTGCTGATGAGCCCATCCTTCGCCAAATCGATCGCGATTTTCAGAGCAGCAGGCGTCGTTCGCTTGCCGTTACGGCATTGCAGCATCCAGAGTTTGCCTTCCTGGATGGTGAACTCGATGTCCTGCATATCGCGGTAGTGATGCTCGAGTGTTTCGCAGTTCTTCTTAAATTCTTGGAACGCGCTCGGCATGATTGCCTCAAGCGAAGGCTTATCGCTGCCGCCCTCTTTTCGCGCCGCTTCCGTAATGGCCTGCGGCGTGCGGATGCCAGCCACCACGTCCTCGCCTTGTGCGTTGACGAGGAATTCGCCATATAGCCTCGCATCGCCGGTCGACGGATTCCGGGTGAAGGCGACGCCCGTCGCGCTCGAATCGCCGCGGTTGCCGAACACCATCGCCTGAACGTTCACTGCGGTGCCCCAGCTTTCCGGGAGGTTGTTCAGCTGCCGGTACTTGATGGCGCGGGCGTTATTCCAGCTGTCGAAGACCGCGCCGATCGCGCCCCAGAGTTGCTCGTTGATGTCTTGCGGGAACGGTCGCCCGAGCTTGCGCTGCACCACTTCCTTAAATTGGCCGATGAGGGTCTGCCAGTCCTCTGCGGTGAGATCGGTATCGAGATCGTAGCCGTTCTGGTGCTTGTAGTGCTCCAGAATCTCCTCAAAGTTGTGGTATTTCACATCGAGCACAACGCCCGAGTACATCTGGATGAAGCGGCGATAACTATCGTAGGCGAAGCGTTTGTCGCCTGAGCGCGCCGCGAGCCCTTTCACTGTTTCATCGTTCAGGCCCAAGTTCAGGATCGTATCCATCATGCCAGGCATGGACGCCCTGCTTCCGGAGCGCACCGAAACGAGCAGGGGATTCTGCGCGTCTCCCAAAGTGGCGCCAACCGTCTTGCCGATATAGATTACAGACTCTTCGACTTGTTCCTTGAGCCCTTCCGGCAGTTTCTTGCCATTCGCATAATAGGCGTTGCAGACGTCGGTCGTAATGGTGAAGCCCGGAGGCACGGGCAAACCAAGGTTCGACATCTCCGCAAGGTTGGCGCCCTTGCCGCCGAGCAGGTTTTTCATTTCGGCCGCGCCATCAGCCTTCCCACCGCCAAAGCGATAAACAAGCTTTTCAGTCCCTGCCATTTCTTTCCTCCGATCAGTCGCGGCCCTGTCATGCCGTCAGTTGTGTCCGTGCGAGCATCCCCGCCTTTGCTGCCTATGTTGGGCCGCCCCTTTCATCACGACGGCAAAGCTTCCAAAAAGGCGTAGGTTCGTTTCTAAAATGTTGATAGTGGTATCATGGATGTGGCGGGCTGGTGTAAAGCTAAACATCGATACGCGCACATGTTTTAAGGGCGTCCCATTACGCGGCTCGCTTTAGCAAAAGTCCGGCCGCTAGACGCCCCGGCGCCTACGCCGCCACACCAGGCCCGTTCAGAGGATACACAGACCTTATGTACCCGAGATAATCGCCGCGCTCAAGCATTACGGCACGGCCACGCCCACGAATGGTAACGCAAAAATGCATTCCGCCCAAGCAATCCTTAAGCGGCGCGGCGTGCGCCGAAGCCGTAGCCGCGGAGGCTGAGCGCTTCTGCGACATGGACGGCATGTGTATCAGCGCTCGCATCAAGGTCTGCGAGCGTCCTGGCGAGGCGGAGCGTCCTGTGATAACCGCGAGCGGACAAGCCGTCCGCTTCTGCAGCCTGCTCCAAAAGGCGCATGCCCTCTCGATTAAGTCCGCAAAACTCTTCCAGCAATGCGGCTGGGCATCTCGCGTTTGTCGTGACGACATCGTTGCCAATGATGGAATACCGCCGAGCCTGGATCGACCGAGCCATGGCGACCCGCTCGGCGACATCTGCGCTTGTTTCGCGCGAAGGCGGGAGAGCGAGATCGGTCGCTTTCACCGGCGCCACCGCGATCTGAATATCAAGGCGATCCCAGAGCGGTCCCGAAATTCTTGCCCGGTAGCTTTCCTCGCATCTCGGCCCGAGTCTGCAGATCATGCCCGGTGTCCAAGCATGGCCGCAGCGACACGGATTCATCGCGGCCACGAGTTGGAAGCGCGAAGGATACCGTATGCGGTGATTGACCCGGGCAATAACTGTCTCTCCGCTCTCGATTGGCTGACGAAGAGCATCGAGCACATGCGGAGGGAATTCCGCAAACTCGTCGAGAAAGAGAACGCCATGGTGGGCAAGCGCGACCTCTCCGGGTTTGGGCCGGGTCCCCCCGCCTACGAGCGCCGCCATGCTCGCCGAATGATGGGGCGCGCGAAAGGGCCGGTTCGAAGTCAGCGAGCCGTTTTTGATCACGCCCGCGACGCTCTGGATCATCGCGACCTCAAGGAGTTCCTGAGGCTCAAGCGGCGGCAGGATACTTGGAAGACGCTGCGCGAGCATGGACTTACCGGCGCCTGGCGCCCCGATCATAACCATATGATGTCCGCCGGCTGCCGCGACCTCCAAAGCCCGCTTCGCGCTCTCCTGGCCGCGCACGTCCTTGAGGTCGGGAACCGCCTCTGCGCTTTGATCGAGATGCGGCTGAGGCTGCGAAATGAGAGCCGCGCCCTTGAGATGGTTTGCGAGAGCAACGAGATGCGCAGGCGCGACGATCGGCATTGAGGCGGAGGCCCAGGCGGCTTCCGGTCCGCAGGCCGCCGGGCAGATCAAACCCTTTTCGAGGGAGCTTGCGCCTAGCGCAGCTGGCAAAGCGCCTGCGATGGGGCCCAGGCCGCCATCGAGGCCGAGTTCACCAATGATGATGAAATCCTTTAGCGCTTCCGGCGAAATAGCTCCGGCCGCCGCCATCACGCCAAGCGCAATCGGGAGATCATAATGCGTGCCCTCCTTCGGCATATCCGCTGGAGCGAGATTGACCGTGATCCGTTTCGCAGGCAGGCCAAGGCCAATGGCGGTTAGCGCCGCACGCACGCGCTCGCGGCTTTCTCCAACCGATTTGTCGGGAAGTCCAACGATGGAGAATGCCGGAAGGCCGGGCGCAATAAGAACCTGCACGTCGACCTGTTTCGCATCGATGCCCTCAAAAGCGACCGTGGACACCTGCGCGAACATTCCTGCAACTCCACCAACATCTTCAACAAACGCGGCGGATATTATGCTCCATTTTTATAAAATCAAGAACAATCAGCGAACTTTCGTGGAACGAATTTTCTCTTCCACAGTGTCCCATATAAGCGCGGCGATATCGGGTCCGCCGAAGCGCCGGATCTCGCGAATGCCTGTCGGCGATGTAACATTGATCTCGGTAAGATAGTCGCCGATGACATCAATGCCGACGAAGATCAGGCCACGCCGCTTGAGCTCGGGTCCGACCGCTTCGCAGATTTCCCGCTCGCGCGCAGTAAGCTCAGTGGCTTCCGGCTTGCCGCCGACGTGCATGTTCGACCGCGTCTCATTCGCCGCCGGCACGCGATTGATCGCGCCAGCCGGCTTGCCGTCCACGAGAATGATGCGCTTATCACCCTTTCGAACATCGGGCAGATATCGTTGAACGACGAAAGGTTCACGGAACACAGTCTGGAAGAGTTCCACAAGCGACCCGGTGTTCGTATCGTCGGGACGCACTCTGAAGACGGCCGCGCCGCCATTTCCATAGAGCGGCTTGACGATGATGTCGCCGAACTCTGCGCGGAAGGCGTTCACGTCGTCCAGGGAGCGAGTGATGAGCGTCGGCGGCATCAGCTCCGGAAACTCGGTCACAAACAGCTTTTCGGGAGCATTTCGAACGCTTGCAGGGTCGTTTACGACCAGTGTTTTGGGATGGATGTGATCAAGAATGTGAGTTGTGGTCACATACGCCATGTCGAAGGGCGGATCCTGACGAAGGTGGACGACATCCAGTTCCTTGAGTTCCAGCGTCTGCTTCGCCCCCAGCTCATAGTGGGCGCCATGGACATCTTCGACGCGCATCTCATGGCCTTCGGCGAAAACACGCCCATCCCGCATGAAAAGCTTGTCGGGTGTGTAATAGAAAATGCTGTGCCCTCGACACTGCGCTTCAAGCAAGATTGCAAACGTCGAGTCGCCGTGGATGTGAATTCTTTCGATCGGGTCCATCTGGACCCCGGTTTTCAACCGCATTCGCTCCTCACGATCATTGTACGAGAGGAGACTTAAAGGCGAGGGCTTGATTACGCAAGAAAGGCTTGCTCGATGTGGGCGCAGCCCTGGGTCGGGCTGACGAGAATGACATCGAAGCTTGCGGAGCATTGGGCAAGGAAGGCGTGCTCACCAAGAAAGACCTCTGCAGCCATTGCGATCCGAGCTTGCTGACGGGGCGCGATGGACCAAGCGGCCTCATCCTGAGTCCTCCGCTGTTTAACTTCGACAAAGGCGAGGTGATCATCCCGCCTCGCAATAAGGTCAATCTCGCCCGCTTTCGTTTTGTAGCGTTGCGCTAGGATACTGTAGCTTTTGCTTTCAAGAAGCTGCCTCGCGCAAACACTCCGCGGCGATGCCGATGGCGTAAGAGCTTTGTGGAGAGGAGCGTCTGCGGGGGTACATCATAGCGATCGGCCCTTCAACTTCAACGCCAAGTTGTATACCTTCTTTTTTCCTGCGCCAAGTCCCTTTGCAACTTCTTCGACAGCTTCTCGCAGGCTAACCCTTTCCATTGCATTCCGCAGCGCATCTTCCAAATCCGTGTCCTGCGCTTGAGGCGTTTGCCCAGGGCCGATGAGAACGACCATCTCCCCAAGGAGAGGAGTTTCCTTGATCTTCTCAAGGAGCGTCTCAGCAGTTCCGCCAACAAACTCTTCGTGGATCTTGGTCAGTTCGCGAGCGAGAGTGATTTGACGATCCGGGAAAATCGCGCCAATCGCCGAGAGCGTGGCCTCGATCCGGCTTGGCGTTTCGTAAACAATGAGCGTTCCAGGGACGGCTCGGAACGCATCCAGGATTTCCCGCCTTGCCGTCTCTTTCGGTGGGAGAAAGCCGCCGAAGAAGAATTGGTCCGAGGGAAGGCCGCTTGCGACGAGCGCCGAAAGAAGCGCAGAAGGGCCGGGCGTCGGAAACACGCGGAACCCCTCGGCGACGGCGCCGCGCACGAGCTTGAAGCCTGGATCCGCGATGAGCGGAGTGCCGGCATCCGAAATCACAGCAACGGATTTGCCTTCGCGGAGCGCCCCTAGAATACGCGCACGATCCTTTTCGCCGCTGAAGTCGTGGTAGGTCTCGAGCTTTCGGCCGATGCCGTACGCGGAGAAGAGCTTTCGGCTGTGGCGCGTATCCTCGCACACAACCATGTCTGCAGCGGCGAGCGTTGAGAGTGCGCGAAGGGAGATGTCGCCGAGGTTGCCGATGGGGGTCGAAACGATATAAAGCCCGGCCGCGAGCGGACCTGCGCTGAGCCTGTCGAGTTGGCGCTGCACTCCCGACAGGAGGTCCTGTTGGCGCAAAGACGCCTCAACGCCCGCTCCCGATGTGTCTTCGGCGCATCCCGCGCGTGAATTTTTTGCCCGCTGGCGCCTAGCCATCACCAATCAGCCATAGTTACGAAGTTGCTCATGGGTAAACGTGCATGCAAGATGGCGCGAGTCGAAGGCTGTGGGGTTTGCTTGCCTTCATCGCCGGCACGGGTCAACGGAAAGCTGAAAATCGCTCGATGAAATTTACGAATGAACACGTCCGCGCTCACCTTCTTGCCGGCATGGCCTTGATGTTTGCCTGCCTGGGTATGAGCGCTTGCTCCGTCGGGGGTCTCGGTGGATCGAACAGCGGTTCGAACCTGGCGGGGACGTCCCCTCGCGGAGCGCCTGCGGGCGGCGCCGTGAAGGTAGCGCTGCTTTTGCCATTGACCGGCAATGTCAATGCCCAGCAAGTGGCGAAGGCGATGAAGCAGGCAGCAGAGTTGGCGCTGTTCGATTTCGACAAGCCCAATGTAAAACTCATCCCGAAGGACACGCACGGCACGCCGGACGGAGCTCGCCAGGCCGCGCAGGATGCCATAAAGGACGGCGCCGAGCTTGTGATCGGCCCGCTTTTCGCAAACGAGGTCTCCGCTGTGGCCCCCGTCGCGCAAGCCGCCGGCGTCCCCGTCCTGGCTTTCTCGAGCGACCGCAATGTGGCTGGGAACAGCGTCTATCTCCTGAGTTTCGTTGCGGGAAGCGACGTGCCGCGCATGATCTCTTACGCGGTCAGCAAAGGTAAGACCCGCTTCGCAGCCCTCTTCCCGCAAAATGATTATGGACGCATCGTCGAGCAGGCTTTCAATCGCGCCGCGCAGGAGAACCACGCGCAGGTCGTGATGACAAAGACATACCCGCCCGATGCGAACGGCATGATGCAGCCGGTCAAAGAAATATCTGCGCTTGCGAAGAAAGGCGCGCCTCCACAGGTCGATGCGATCTTCATCCCGGCCAGCGGCGACACGCTGCCGTCGCTCGCGCCGCTTTTCCCGTACTATGAGGCCGATACGCAGGCGGTAAAATTCATGGGCCTTTCAGGCTGGGATTATATTGGCGTTGGCAAGGAGGCCGCATTGCAAGGCGGTTGGTTTGCGGCTCCTGACCCGAAGGGCTGGCAGGAGTTCACCAAACGCTATGCGGAAACCTATGGCGACACGCCGCCGCGGTTGGCAAGCTTGTCCTATGACGCCGTCAGCCTTGCCATATCGCTTTCAAGCAATCCGCCCGGCCAGCGCTTCGCGGCGTCTGAGCTGACGCGTTCGAGCGGATTCCAGGGCGTGGATGGCCTTTTCCGGCTTCGGCCTGACGGCACGGCTGAGCGCGGCTTCGCCATTATGGAAGTCCAGCGATCCGGGAACCAGCCGATCGACGCGGCCCCGTCAGCTTTCGGAACGGCTGTCGCTCAATACTAAGGAGCCTGCTCTTTCTTCAAGTCCGGCTGCGATAGCCTCGACCAGCGCGTTCAAGACCAAACGGCCTTGCATTGTCGCCCTAAGCCAATCGCCATCACGCCGTAGCAGGTCTTCTTCCTCTAGCGGCGCGATGACCTGAAGCGCTGGGCTGAAACCGGTCTTCGCCGAAAGGGCGGCCAAATCGAGCCCCTCACGCAAGCGAAGCCCCATGAGCACGGCTTCCTCCGCTTGCTGGCGCGGGTGAAGTTCAAAATGTTCCTCGCACCCGCTTCCGCATTCGTTCACCTTCGCATACCACGCCGCGGGAGCTTTTTCAGCCGCCGTTGCGTATTTCCTTCCGCCCGCGGTTAGGCGGCCATGCGCGCCCGGCCCGATCCCGAGATAATCGCCATAACGCCAATAGGTGAGATTGTGACGGCTTTCCTGTCCCGGCGCGGCATGGTTCGAGACCTCGTAAGCCGGAAGACCGGCCGCCTCACACATCTCCTGCGTGAGGGTGTAAAGGTCCGCCGACAAGTCCGCTCCCAGGCACCCTGAGCTTCCCGCGGCGATACAAGTCGAAGAACGCAGTCTCTGGCTCGATGGTGAGTTGGTACAGCGAGAGATGGCCGCGCGCCAAGGCGAGCGCCTCTCGCAGTTCTGAGCGCCATTCGAATTCGGTTTGCCCTGGCCTCGCGTATATTAGATCGAAGCTCATGCGCTCAAAATACCTGCCTGCGACCTCAAGCGCCTGCCGCGCTTCGGCTGCGGTGTGTAGCCTCCCCAGAAAGCGCAACTGTTCATCCGAGAGCGATTGCACACCAAGGGAAACGCGGTTGACGCCAGCGATGCGATAGCCTTCGAAACGGTCAGATTCGACGCTGGATGGGTTCGCCTCAAGGGTGATCTCACATGCGCTTTCGACCGGCCAAAGGGCCGCTATTTTGTCGAGGAGCTCTCCCACCGTATGCGGCATCATGAGCGAGGGCGTTCCGCCGCCAAAGAATATGCTCGAAAGGGGACGCCCTCGTGTCTCGGCCGCGTAATGATCAAGCTCGCTGAGGGCCGCCTCCAGATACTGCTCTTCGCTTATCGTTCGACGCGCATAGGAGTTGAAGTCGCAATAGGGGCACTTCGACTGGCAAAATGGCCAATGAATATAGATCGCGAGCGGATTTGCGCCCGCCCCCGAAGGCGCGCTACTTTTCGGAACCTCCCTCGACAATGGCGGCGCGGAAAGCGGCGAAGGCTCGGGCGCGGTGTGAGATTGCATGCTTGTTGTCTGGGTCCATTTCACCGAACGTCATGTCGTACCCATCGGGTACGAACATGGGATCGTAGCCGAAGCCTTGTGTGCCGCGAGGCGGCCAAACGAGGTGACCCGGCACTGTCCCTTCAAAGAACTGGACCGCGCCTTCCGGATTTGCAAGGCAGAGCACGCAAACGAACTTCGCCCGGCGCTGCGCCCGCGCGAACGCGCCCGTAGCTTGCAACTCGTTCTCAACCTTTGACATGGCCCGATAAAAATCTCGAGGCTCCCCGGCCCAGCGCGCGGAGTGAATCCCCGGGGCGCCAGCGAGAGCCTCGACGGCGAGACCCGAGTCATCCGCAAGCGCGAGCCGCCCGGTGGCTGCAGCGGTCGCGACAGCCTTGAGACGCGCATTCTCCTCGAAGGTGCTTCCTGTTTCCTCGGGTTCGGACACGCCAAGCTCGCTGGAGGAAGCCACAGCGATGCCGAGCGGATCGAACAAATCGCGGAATTCCCGAAGTTTACCCTTATTGTGCGTGGCGACGACGAGGCTGTCGCCGCTTCCAAGGCGAAAGAGAGCGCCCATGCTCTTCCCCTTAGAGGACTGTCAGCTTCTGCAGATTGAGAAGTTCACTGATGCCCTTTTTTGCAAGGGAGGTGAGTTCGGCCATCCGCTCCTCGGAAAAGACAGCTCTTTCGGCGGTCGCTTGGACTTCGACGATCATGCCCTTGCCGGTGAGGACAAAATTCGCGTCCGCCTCGGCCTCGGAGTCCTCGGCGTAATCGAGATCCAGCACTGGCTCACCCTTGCAGATCCCGCATGAGACGGCTGCGACCTGATCCTTCAACACGCCATCCCGGATCATGTCTCGCGCGCGCATCCACTGGAAGCAATCATGAAGCGCGACCCATGCCCCCGTTATGGCCGCCGTCCGAGTGCCACCATCGGCCTGCAACACGTCGCAGTCCACGGTAATTTGCCGTTCGCCGAGCGCCTGCAGATCGACCACGGCGCGGAGGGCGCGGCCAATGAGGCGTTGGATCTCCTGGCTTCTCCCCGACTGGCGCCCCGTTGTCGCCTCCCGGCGCGTTCGCTCGGACGTCGCCCGCGGCAGCATCCCATATTCAGCGGTGATCCAGCCCCTGCCCTGGCCTTTCATCCACGGTGGGACACGCTCCTCAAGGCTTGCTGTGCAAAGCACGTGAGTATTCCCGAATTTGATAAGGCACGATCCTTCCGCATGGAGCGAGAAAGCGCGCTGGAAGCTAACGGGGCGCAGATCGCCCGCCTGCCGTTTCGAGGGGCGCATAGAAACCTGTATTTGATTGAGTGGCGTTCGTGATGGGCTTTAAGTGTCGCGAACACTAGGCGAGGCGGCATCCTCGATCAATGTCTTTAAGCTCGATCTTCTAAAATTTCGGATTGCCGAGATGCCAAGGAAAACAAGCGGCCGGCGAACTCGGCGCCGCTGGCTCGAAGGGCTCTTCTTTCAGCTCAGTCTCATCTGCGGCCGGGGAGAAGACTTCTCATGCAAATGGGACAAACGGCCCGTGAGGAACTCGGCTATATCGCCGCTTTCGAGCGTGTTTCCCGCCATGATGGGCATCAAAAGGGGCGAACGACCGCCCGACGCGGCCTTATCACGAACGCTATCGACAACTTTCCGCTCAATCATGGATAAATCCTAAGCTGCACTAAGACCGGACCTCATTAGCGCAAACTTTCCTGCGGGTCTCACCCCTCGCCAAGAAGAGAGGCGCTTCTGCATCGCGGGCGTGGCTGAAACGCCACAAAATCTGCGTCGACCCCTACTGTATCGCGCTAAGGTTGTGGAATTCTGAGCAACCTGTGGATAAACACAATTCTCGGAGGCGAAATTCAGCCTTGAGGCGGGGAGGAGTGCCCGGCGAAAGGCCGGGCACGTAAGCTTAAGCCGCAGGCTTGTTCATGCGGTTTTCGATCAGGTCGGACACGACGGCTGGCTCGGCCAGCGTTGATGTATCACCGAGGTTCGAAAAATCATCCTCGGCAATCTTCCGCAAAATGCGCCGCATGATTTTGCCCGAACGGGTCTTGGGAAGGCCAGGGGCAAACTGGATCAGGTCGGGCGCCGCGATCGGGCCGATTTCCTGACGGACCCAGTTGCGAAGCTCGGTTCTGAGCGCTTCGGTAGGCTCGACGCCGGTCATCAGGGTCACGTAGACATAGATACCCTGTCCTTTAAGGCTGTGCGGATAACCCACGCAGGCAGCTTCGGCCACTTTGGCATGGGCCACCAGAGCGGACTCGACTTCCGCAGTGCCCATGCGATGGCCCGCGACGTTGATCACATCGTCGACGCGGCCGGTGATCCAATAATACCCGTCGGCATCCCGCCGGCAACCGTCGCCTGTGAAGTAGGAGCCGGGATAAGCGGAGAAATAAGTCTGCACAAAGCGATTATGGTCACGGAAAACCGTGCGCATTTGTCCCGGCCAGGCGTCCAGGATCACGAGGTTACCCTCAGTCGCCCCTTCGAGCACTTGCCCATCCGGAGCAACAAGAGCCGGTTTTACGCCGAAGAAGGGGAGTGTCGCCGAGCCTGGCTTCGTGGCGATGGCGCCAGGTAGCGGGGTAATGAGTATCCCGCCCGTTTCCGTCTGCCACCAAGTGTCGACGATGGGACAATGTTCCTCGCCCACGATGTGATAGTACCACTCCCACGCTTCAGGATTGATCGGCTCGCCCACAGTTCCAAGCAGTTTCAGCGACTTGCGGCTTGTCTTCTTGACGTGCTGCTCGCCTGCTCCCATGAGAGCCCGGATAGCGGTCGGCGCGGTATAGAAGGTGTTGACCTGATGCTTGTCTATGACCTCCCAGAAGCGTGAAGCCGAGGGGTAATTGGGAACGCCCTCGAACATGAGCGTGGTCGCTCCGTTCGCTAGCGGACCATAAACGATGTAGCTATGCCCCGTGACCCAGCCAACGTCCGCCGTGCACCAATAGATGTCGCCGTCCTTGTAATCGAAGACATATTGGTGCGTGATCGCCGAGTAGACCAGATAACCGCCCGAGGTATGAAGCACGCCCTTCGGTTGGCCCGTCGAGCCGGAGGTGTAAAGAATGAAAAGCGGATCCTCGGCATTCATCTCCTCAGGCGGGCAATCGGCTGAGACGCTTTGCATCTCCTCATCGAACCAGATATCCCGGCCCGGCGTCCACGCAACTGGGGAATTGGTGCGCTTCACGACCAGAACGCGCTCAATTGTCGGGCACTTCTCGAGGGCCTTGTCGGCGTTTGCCTTAAGCGGAACCTTGCGGCCGCCGCGGAGGCCTTCATCAGCGGTGATCAGCATCGTTGAGTCGCAGTCGATGATGCGGCTTGCGAGACTATCCGGCGAGAAGCCGCCGAACACCACGGAGTGAATCGCGCCGACTCGGGCGCAGGCCAGCATTGCATAGGCGGCTTCAGGGATCATCGGCAGGTAGATCGTGACGCGGTCGCCTTTCTTCACGCCGTGTTTCTTGAGAACGTTGGCAAGGCGGCTGACGCGCTCGTGGAGTTGCCGATATGTAATCTTGAGATCCACATTGGGGTCGTCGCCTTCCCAGAGGATGGCGACCTGGTCGCCCCGTTTTTCAAGGTGGCGATCAATACAGTTCGCCGAGACGTTCAGCGTTCCGTCCTCGAACCATTTGATGGATACGTTGTGCGGATCGAAGGAAGTGTTCTTCACTTTTGTGAACGGCTTGATCCAGTCGATGCGCGCCCCCTGCTCGCGCCAAAACCCGTCCGGGTCGCGGACACTCTGCTCATACATCTCGTTGTATTTTTCTTTATTGATCCAAGCTGACGAACTCCAGCTCTCCGGAACCGGATAGGTCTTCACCGTCATCGACTTCCTCCCTAATATCGGCTTAGCCGACGTTATATTAATTGCTTGGTTTAAGAGGCGACAAGGCAAAGAATTGCGCCTTCTCCGCTTTGCCAATGTCAGCTACAGGTGGAGTGTCCGCAGTTACGGCACACGCGGCACCCCTCCTGATAGATCATACTCGCAGATCCGCAGCGTGGACAGAACCTTGAAGGCGAAAGGTTGCCGAGGCTGATCCCGTCCCAGATTCTCATGGTTCGTTTTCTCTTCATGCATCCCGCTTTCCTGAACGCCCCCGGCCTGGAATCCAATGTGAATAAAGTGCTGCTCGATTATCTCCCCGATCGCGGCGAGGAGACTGGGCACATATTTGCCGTTCGTCCAGGCGCCGCCCCGCGGGTCGAAAACAGCCTTTAGCTCCTCGACAACAAAGGACACATCTCCCCCCCGGCGGAAGATTGCGCTGATCATGCGTGTGAGCGCCACCGTCCAGGCGTAGTGCTCCAAGTTCTTGGAGTTTATAAAGATCTCAAAGGGAAGGCGTTGACCTTGGTCAAAAGTGTCATTGATCGTGACATAGATTGCGTGATCCGAACCCGGCCATTTGAGCTTATATGTGAACCCGGAGAGGACAGTCTCGCGCGCCTTTGGCAAGGCATCGGCGGGCGCGAGCGGGAGAGCGGGCTGCAGAGCTTGCCTGGCCTGGATCGCCGGCGGCGCTGGCGACAAGACTGCGCCTGTCACCTCGTTGGGCCGATAGGCCGTGCAGCCCTTGAGCCCAAGCCGGTAGGCGTCGAGATAAAGCATTTCGAAGTCTTCAAAGGCGATCGACTCCGGGCAATTGACCGTTTTTGAAATGGAAGCATCGACGTGCCGTTGGAGCGCCGCCTGCATCAGCAGGTGCTGCTGCGGCGGGAGGTCGTGCGCCGTCACGAAGGCATCGGGAAAAGGAGTGTCGCCATGCGTATCGCGGAACAGCCGCACCGCGTAATCGCGGATGATTTCGTGCCGCTCAGATCCATCTGGCGAGAGAATGCGACGGCGTATTCGAAATCGAATACGGGCTCGATCCCGCTCGAAACATTGCCGGCCAGCAGCGAGATGGTGCCGGTCGGAGCGATGGAGGTCAGCACGCCATTGCGAAGGCCGGCGCCCTTGATTGTCTTTTGAAGCGCAGGCGGCAGCGATGCAGGAAAGGGTTGCTGCAGGAACTGGCTGGCGTCAAAAAGAGGAAATGCTCCCTTCTCCTTGGCCAATTCGGCGCTCGCCGCATAAGCGGCGTGGCTAATCTGCGCCATCCAGGACGCCGCAAGATCACGTCCCTTCTCCGAGCCATAATGCACGCCGCACAAAATCAGCGCATCGGCGAGCCCAGTGACGCCCAACCCGATGCGCCGCTTGGCTTTCGCCTCCTTTTCCTGCTGGGGCAGAGGATAACGGGATACATCAATGATATTGTCGAGCAGCCTCACCGCCACCGGCACGAGATCTTCCAACCTGTGCTGATTTAGCGCCGCCTTCGAGGTGAACGGCTCGTCGATGAGCGCCGCCAGGTTGATTGAGCCGAGGAGGCATGCGCCATAAGGCGGAAGTGGCTGCTCCCCGCAAGGGTTCGTAGCGCTGATCGGTTCGCAATAACCGAGGTTATTCATGGCGTTCACGCGATCGATGAAGATCACGCCAGGCTCGGCGTAATCATAGGCGCTGCGCATGATCTTCCGCCAAAGGCCATGCGCGCTCACCGTGCGGTAAATCTCGCCGCCGAAGTGGAGCGGCCATGAGCTGTTCGCCTTTACCGCCTCCATGAAAGCATCCGTGACGAGGACGGACAGGTTGAAATTCCGCAGCCTTACAGGGTCGGCTTTCGCCTCGATGAAAGCCTCGATATCGGGGTGGTCGCAGCGCATTGTGCCCATCATCGCGCCGCGCCTTGCGCCCGCCGACATGATCGTCTTGCACATGGCGTCCCAGACATCCATGAAGCTGACGGGACCAGATGCATCCGCGCCCACGCCTCGCACATGGGCGCCTTTCGGCCTTAGCGTCGAGAAGTCGTGACCGATGCCGCCGCCTTGCTGCAAGGTAAGGGCGGCTTCCCTGACATTCGCGAAGATCGAGCCCATGTCGTCGCCGATCTCGCCCATGACGAAACAATTGAAGAGCGTTACGTCACGGCCGGTGCCGGCTCCCGCCAGAATTCGCCCTGCAGGGAGGAACGCAAAGTCTGCCAAGGCTTCCAGGAAACGTTGTTCCCAGGCTTTGCGAGACCATTCCGGCTCGACGGAAGCCGCGGCGCGCGCAACCCTGACCCAAGTCTCCTCAATGGACTGCTCGGCAGGTCTTCCTGGCGGTGAAAACCGATATTTCGCATCCCAAATCTGCTGGGAAATCGGAATCAGCATCGGTGACTTATCCAGAACTCGCAACGGCATATTCCCATTTTAGACACCAAATGTTCACTCTTTGTACCAACCGTCAAGTATAGCCTGTGGAAAACTTTTTACAGTCCTCTTAACATAAGAAACATGATGCAGGGTGATAGAGGGTGGAACAGTGCGCTAGATTTTCTCAGGCTCAGCATGAGCCATGTCCACCCGGAAAATTGATGGGCGGCTGCAGCCCCTGGTCTTCGAGCTCCATCCGAGCCTCCAGACAGAGGGCGTTCGAGGCCCCCTCAATCGCCGACTCCAGCCTCTCCATGAACTCCCGGCGAGGCAGGCCGGGCGGGATCGGGTCCAGGAATTCGGCGACAATCGTGCCGGGATAGCGGAGGAAGGAGCGTCGCGGCCAGAACATGCCGGAATTCAGCGCGAGTGGGCAAACCGGAACTTTCAGGTCTTGATAGAGAAATATAATGCCTGGTTTGTAATCGGGCGCGTCCCCCGGCGTTTTCCGGGTGCCTTCCGGGAAAATGACGATTTCCCGGTTTTGCGCCGCCCGGGTCCTCGCCTCACGAACCATCTGCCGCAATGCCGCAGCGCCAAGATCTCGCTGGATAGGGATTAGCTCAAATTTGCGGCAGAACCTCCCGTAAATGGGCACGGACAGGAGTTCGGCTTTCATAACCAGCGCCGGATCGCGCATCAGAGAGATGATCGCGAAAGTGTCCCACGCCGCCTGATGTTTTGCCGCTACGATAACAGGACCGGGAAGAAGTTTCTCGTGTCCGCGGACTTCCATCGTTCGTGCCGCAGATGACGCGGAGAAGCCAGACCGTTACATCGCCGTGAAGCGCGAGCGCCGCCATGGCCCAGCTTCTGGGCGCAAGCAAAAGCCAGCTTCCTAAAACAAGAAACAGCGCCCAGTTAATGTAGAGAACGGGATAGAACAGCAGCGATCTCAAATAGAGCGCGATTTTAGTTGACGCGCGCATTGATCATCGGAGAGCTGTGCTCGGCCTTGGCTGAAGGACCTAACACCGAATTAGCGCCGTAACGCGCGAAAGCGGTTATAAGCTTCAGATATTCTTTCCCAAGCACCCAAGCCGTCCGAGGATCACTCCACCACTGATCTTCAAGGCGAGGCGATTTAACGGGATATGGAAGAAGCTCGACATCCGGCATCGATTGCCGCAGCTCAATCAGAGTTCTGGGCATGTGATAGGTCGATGTCACCACGATCAGCGAGCGGAAGCCCTTCTGCCTGACCCATGCGGTCGTCTCGGAGGCATTGTCCTCCGTATTGAGGGCGCGCTTATCCAGGTCGACGCAGCAGTGGAACAGCCGCGCCTCTTTCCCGGTCGCGGCGTTAAGCGTGATAATTTCCGGCGCCCGGGTGCTTTTGTTGACGCCGGATATGAGCAGGCGTTTCGCCTTGCCTTCGGCCAAGAGCCGCACCGCTTCCGAAATACGATCCTCGTCGCCGGTAAGCGCCACGATGCCGTCGGCCGACGCTGAGACCCCGGACGGCATAACGCTTACGGAGTATGCGAAAATAAAAAATCCCGCGGCGACAGCCAGACAGGAAATGACTATCACACGCAGGGCGTGCATGAGAATTGCTCTTAGGCTCAATGCCTTTTGCGGGCGCTTCTGGTCAGCGGAGTTGCTCATGCGATAGTCAGTATACCGCTAAGGCCTCACCCTTGCATAGGTTTTCTCACGTTGCACCCAATAGGAGGCGCCTGTGGATAACTAAGCATTCTGTTGGTTTAAAATACGCCGGACGCCATAACGCGAAGTCATTTTGCAGATAGCTGCGACCGCAATGACAACGAAGAGTAGAACGATGTACCCGTACGGATCGAGCGTTCCGGCGCCGACGAGCCGGCGAATCTCGGCCTGCGAGGTGACGGAACTGCTTACGCCTTCGGTCAGGTAAGGCAGGCAGAGAAACACGATGGCGGCCAGGCCAACCCCGACAATCCCGGCCTTGATCCCAACTTTCAGAAAATGCGCCTCGAATTGCCGGGCGATGAATTTTTCCTCCGCGCCGACAAAATTCAGCACCGATACGATTTCACGGTTGGACGCCAGGGAACTCGTCGCGGCCGCGATGATCACAGCGCCTGTCGCCGTGGCCATGAGGAAAAGCATCCCGATGCCGGCGAGTTCGAGAAGTCTTGTAAGCCGGCGTATTTCGTGACGCCAATGCCCGTGATCGTCCAGCAGGGCTCCAGGATACTTCGCCTCCAGGACTTTTTTGAGCGTGGAAATATCGGGCGGATTGTCCCGGTCGATCTCGACCGCAATGAGCCTCGGGATTGCGAATGACTTCAGCACCTCCGACTTTCCGATCCATGGCTCCACGAGCTTCAGCGACTGCTCGCGCGTGAACGGCGTGACGCGCTTGACGCCGTTCTGATCGGAGATAAAGCGCGTGATCTCGGCGGACTTCTCGTCGCCGCTGTCTCCCGCGCGCTGCTGGATCTGAACAGTGATCTCCGCCGAGATCTTGTTCGTCCAGACGTTCGCCGCATTGAAAATGACATACACGCCGCCTGCGGTAAGAGCCGCCAGGAAGGACATGATGGCGATCACGAGGGTCAGAGAACTTCCCGTAACGGAGCCGGGGGGCACGATAGGGGCGTTCGCCCTCGCGAATTTAATCGCGGGTTGCGGGCGCGCCTTGAACGGAACCGGAAGCGTCGTTTCAAAACTGCTCATGACGTGGACTTACTCTTGCAGCTCAAGGCGTCCGTTCTCGAGCTGCATGCGGGCAGCCGGGAATTGCGTCATGAGCTGATAATCGTGCGTTGCGATGATAATGGAGGTGCCGAGCCGGTTCAGCTCGATGAAAAGCCGCAGCAGGCGGCGGCCCATCTGGGGGTCGACGTTACCGGTCGGCTCGTCGGCGAGGAGAAGCTCCGGCTTGGCGATGACGGCGCGCGCGATAGCGGCGCGTTGCTTTTCCCCGCCAGAAAGCACGGCGGGGAAAGCATGCATGCGGTCGCCTAGCCCCACCCACTTGAGAAGCTCCGTGACATCCTCCTGGTAATCGCTTTGATGCCGCCCCATCACGCGGAGAGGAAGCGCGACATTCTCCCAGGTGGTGAGATGATCGAGGAGCCGGAAATCCTGAAAAACGATCCCGATGCGGCGCCGGAGGTCGGCGCGCTGGCCTGTCGTATTCTTGGCTATATTTCGTCCGAAAAGGTACAGAAGTCCGCGTGTGGGACGCAGAGACATGTTGAGGAGCCTGAGAAGCGTGGTTTTGCCAGCGCCGGAAGCTCCGGTTAAAAAATGAAACGAGCCGGGCAGCAAATGGAAGTTGATATCGCGCAAAACCTCTTGCCCGACTCCATAACGGAGGCCGACATTTTCGAAACGAATAAGCGCATGACCCGAAATCACAAATCCACCCTGCTAGTCGTTCTCGCCCGGTCTGATGATGAAGCGCGTGCGATCTAGCAATCGATTTAGACAAAGGCGAGACGGCGGAAGCGAAAAAAGCCACCAATAGAGTTTATCGAATGATCATTGAATGCCCTGCCTGCACAACCCGCTATGACATCAAGGCCGACTTGCCGCCCGAGGGCCGGACCGTCCGTTGCGCGAAGTGCGGAACGGTCTGGCGCGCTATGCCGGAAAGCGGCGCGGAAGAGGCTGGGGCTGACAAATCCTCCTGGGTCTCTCCTTCCAAAGAGAGCGAAAGAGCCGCGGATGAGGCTCCTACAGGGCAAACAACCCATGACCACGTCGCGGATGCGGGTGGCGATGACGAACGCCAGTGGTCATCGGGCCACGACGCCGCCGTTAAGGAGGAACCCGCCGCTGAAGAGGAGACAAATCTCAAGGAAGAGGTCGGCGAACCTCCCCAGGAACCTGGCCTCGCCGAGAGCGATACCTCCGAGGAACACGAAAATTCCGGGAAGGTAAGTTGGTTCAGCGGCTTCAGGCGAAGAAAGACATCAAAGCAAACAGACGAAGCCCAAGAGGCTGCGACAGAGACGCGGTCACAAGCGAGCGCCGACACAATACCGTTTCCGCGCGTAAGTTTTCGTGGTGCGCAACAAGCAGCGGAAACTATCGAGGAAGAGCGCACGCTCGATGCGACGCGGCATGCGGTTCGAAACGTCTTTTCCGGTTTTGGCCACGGCCGCTCCGTCGTTACCGCGGCAATGTCCGACGATGGCGAAGGGAGCCCGGCGCCGGCTAAAGCGGACGATGGCTGGGC
>CAWFXN010000052.1:0-52378 GCA_963819665.1 uncultured Alphaproteobacteria bacterium | reverse complement strand
CAAATTGGAGGCCATATCTTTTACAAGATGAAGCCGGGCGCCGTGCAGCTTGCGATTTTGAACGAGGGGCTCTAATCGCCCCGAAACTCTCGGGCTGAATTCGAGCCGGGCCGCGCTCATCCCGCCAGGCTTTTGCTTTTTTGCATATTGCGCTTAGGAAGAGCACAGCGCTCTCCCGAGCTGCGGACCAGACACGCGCAGGAGTGGCGCCCGATAGACCACCTTTCCAGCCCGTGGAGGACTAAGCGAGATGGCGAAGGCATTGGAGGGAGTGCGCATCCTCGATTTCACACATGTGCAATCGGGACCGACCTGCACGCAGCTTCTCGCCTGGCTTGGCGCCGACGTCATTAAAATTGAGAAGCCGGACAGCGGCGACATCACGCGAAGCCAGCTTCGCGACATACCGGACGCGGACAGCCTCTACTTCACCATGCTGAACCACAACAAGCGCTCGATCACGCTCGACGCCAAGAACCCGACGGGGCTGAACGTGCTCATTGCGCTTATCAAGGCCTGCGACGTGCTCGTCGAGAACTACGCGCCGGGGGCGCTCGACCGCATGGGTCTCGGCCGGTCCCGCATTCAGGAACTGAACCCGCGCATGATCCTGGGGTCGGTGAAGGGGTTTGGGGCGGGGCCTTACGAGAGTTACAAAATCTACGAAAATGCCGCTCAATGCGTTGGCGGCGCAGCGTCAACGACCGGGTTTCGCGATGGGCCGCCGCTCGTTACATCTGCTCAGGTCGGCGACGCGGGCGCCGGCCTTTATCTCGCGCTGGGCATTGTCGCAGCCCTGTACCAGCGGGTGACCACGGGACGGGGGCAGATGGTGACCTGCGCCATGCAGGACAGCGTGTTGAACCTCTGCCGCGTGAAACTGCGCGATCAGGAGCGCCTCGCCCACGGTCCTCTCGAGGAATACACCCAGTTCGGCGAAGGCGTGCCTTTCGGCGACACCGTGCCGCGCGCCGGCAATGATTCCGGAGGCGGGCAACCTGGCCGCGTCCTCAAATGCAAGGGCTGGGAGACGGACCCGAATGCCTACATTTATTTCATCACCCAGGCGGCGGTCTGGGATGCTGTTTGCGATGTGATCGGCGAGCCCACATGGAAAACGCATCCTGATTACGCGACGCTGAAGGCGCGGCGGCCACGGCTCAACCAAATCTTCGCGCGCATCGAACAGTGGACCATGACCAAGACGAAGTTCGAAGCCATGGAAATCCTCCAACGGCGTCAAATTCCGAGCGGTCCCATCCTGTCGATGAAGGAGCTTGCGGAGGATCCCGCGTTACGGGCATCGGGTGCGGTGGTCGAGGTCGACCACCCAACGCGCGGCAAGCATCTCACGGTTGGCAACCCGGTCAAGTTATCGGATAGCCTTTGCGCGGTTACGCGCGCACCGCTTCTCGGGGAGCATACGCGTGAAATCCTGCGCGAGGTTCTCGACCTCTCCGACGATCAGATCGAGACGCTGGAAGGAGCGGGTGCTTTTGGTGAGCACGGCGTTGGCGATAGGCGGGCCCCTTAAAGGCTCGAAAAGGCCCCGCGCGCCAAAACCGGTACAGCCCGAGGCAAGTTGGCGCCCCAATAGCGACGAGCGCTCAAAGCGAACTTGCCTCCGATAAGCTGCACTAGAATGGGAAGCCGCCCCAGCTGCCGCCGCCGATCCAGCCTCCGCCGCCGTTGCCACGGCGCTGCCGCGACCGCGGCTGCTCGCTACTAGACCAGGATGAACCCCACCAATCGCCCTCGAAGAAACCCCTGTCACGCCTAACCATCTCATGATGATGCGCCCGCACCGCAATGCCGCCCTGAGGTTCGCCGCTCATGAAGACCACAAAATCGGTATCCTTGCCGGTTTCGATGCTCGGGCCTTCATCCGAGATGATCAGCGAAGAGCCCGGCAAAACGACTTTCGATATGTAGTCGAGAGCGTCTTCCGGGATCGTGAGGCGGTTAAGAGCAGCATCCGCCCCGGCGACATCGGCCGGAGCCGCATCGCGGCGGCCCCTGGCGGAGCTCTGCTTATCCTTCGAGAATGGCTCGATGTTGGTGGCGTCCTTGTACATGGACACGACATTCCACTTCATCGCGCCGGACGGTCCAGCCTCCAAGGCTGTAAAGACAAAGGATCCGATAGGCTTGCTGGGATCGCTGATCATGACGTAGGATTCATAGACCGGAAGATTGGCTTTCCGGACGTAAAGACGCATCGTCTTCCGGCTGATGAAGACCGAGACAGGACTAAGGTTCAGCCGCGCTTCCTCCGACGCATCAAGCGCCAGTGAAAGCGCCGCATCGGCGGTCTTGACATCGGCCTGCGCTTGCGCGGCGGCATTGGCTTTGGACTGGGCCTGAGCTTTGGCCGTATCGAGTTGCGCTTGGACGGCGTTCAGCCTGGAGAGCGCTTGAGCCTTTGCCTCGGCTAACTGAGCCACCTTCTCGGGGGCAGCCTTTTCAAGCGCTTGGTCAACAGCTTTCACATCCGCTTCGGCCTTGGCGAAATTGCTCTCCGCGGCTTGCAAGGATCGCGCGGCGGACGCAGCTTCTGTGTTGCTCTTCGAAGCCGCCAGCCTCAAGTCCTTCACCTTCCTCGCAGCGTTCTGGGCATCGGCGCTCCTTTGCGCAAGCGTCATTCTGAGCTGCGACAGAGCGTCGTCGCTGGCCGAGGGCGAATAGCGCGTCGGCGAAATGCCCTCGCGAAGGGAGCGGTCGGCTCCTGGTCCTTTCTGCTTCGTGCTGCCGAACATGAACGGCTGGGGGACTTCCGCCGGAGCGATGTCTTCGCGTACGACCACCACGCGCATTCCCATATTGGTCACGTCATAGAGGCGTTCCGCAAAATCATGAGGCAAGCGCACACAGCCGTGCGAAGCCGGGTAACCCGGCAGCACGCCGGCGTGTAACGCCATGCCCGTCCAGGTGATGCGCTCCATGAAGGGCATGGAAGCATCGTCATAGAGGTTGGAGTGATGTTCCTCCTCCTTCTGCACGATGCTGTAAATCCCGGCAGGCGTCTCGTAGGCGGTCTGGCCGCTAGACACCGGCGATTCCATGATCTTGCCTTTGGCGTCGTAAATGGAAATTCGCTGCTCTCCGAGACCCACGACCGCAAGGAGCGGCGTGCCTGGGGCGTGGTTCGGAACGAAGTGGTCTTCCCTTTCGGCCTTTCGGGCATCCGCGTGCGGCATTCCGCTGAATGCGAAGCCCGCAACGATAAGAGCGGTGGCGCAAGACCGGAGGGATTTATATGTCATGCCAAAAAGCCTCGAATTCGTAATTGTCCATCCCCCGAGCATCACATGGCCCTCGCAACGCGGAATCCAAAATTATTGAGGCGAATATCGGCCGGCGTCGCATAACGATATGCTGAACGCAGGAGCTTGGGATAATAATTCCAGGCGCCGCCGCGAAGAACACGCAGATCGCATTGCGCCTGCTTCGCGGGCGAGCCATCAGACGGAGCGCCGTCGTAAGAGGGCTTGTAGCAATCCTGAACCCATTCCCAGGCATTGCCGTGCATGTCATAGAGGCCGAATCCGTTCCGGGGGAATGTCCCGACATCGGTGGTCTTCTGGCGGTATGTGCCCTGCTGGCCCGACCCGTAAGTGAAATTCGCGTCGTAGTTTGCCTGCCTGTAGCTGATCGTCTGCCCGGTCGAGAAGGGCGTGCTCGCATCGGATGTTTTGGTTACTCCCCGGGCGGCGTATTCCCATTCCGCTTCAGACAAGAGCCTGTACTCCTTCCCGGTCTTTTTCGAGAGCCAGGCTGTGTACTGCTGGACGTCGTTCCAGGACACGTTGATCACCGGATGCCGGCCGCGCCCCCAACCCTCGTCGCCAGGATTGTATGTGCAGCCGCGATCCGCTACGCAGGCGTCCCACTCGTTAAACGTCACTTCAAATTTGCCGACCGCGAAGGGCTGCGCTATCGTGACCGGGTGCTGCGGGCCCTCATCTTTGCCGCGCCCCCGCTCGCTCTCCGGGGATCCCATCAGGAACTCTCCCGCCGGGACAACCACCATCTCGGGGCAATTAGGGCAGTCCCGGAAGCTGCGCGCCGCCGTGTCCGCAGCAGGGCGAGCGGCGGGTCGCGCAGCCTTGTTCCGGTGCGCAGCCTCGGCGCCTTGAGGCGCAAGCGTCAGTAAGATTGCGACAAGAACAGCATGAATCATAAGGGTTGACCGCTTTTATTAATCCCGCCTACGCGGCGCCGTTAAGCCTTACTGACACCGCGAAGAATGTTGGGAAGGCTCCACGGTTTTCTCAGATCAACGTTAAATATTTGCTTCATATTCACCATACAACTTTAGGGCTCGCGCCAGCCGAACAAAAGGCCAGCCCCAGCGTTTAGGTTTGGCCCAGTCTTTCTTAGGCAGAACGTTCGGTCGGGGCTGACGGACATGGCGCAACAGCGCCTGCAGATATTTTTGTTTCATCACACCTTGGTGATAAAGGGCCGTTCCGGACCTGGTCCGAGCTTGTGCGGCACACCCCGCGAGTCTAACGTCGCAATAGGCCTTTCCGCCAGCGGAGCCCGCATTCAATCCATTCCTTAATTCAACAAAGAAAAGCGATGTCCCCTTCCAAACCCGCCGCAAGGGCGAGGCTCAAGACCGTATCCGAAACGCCACCCTCCCAACCGCGGGAAACAGCTATCACCCATCATCGCAAATTCACGCGCCAAGAGGCGCTTCAGTTTCACTCCGAAGGCAAGCCTGGAAAGCTCGAAATCGTGCCGACAAAGCCGATGGCGACGCAGCGCGATCTCAGCCTTGCCTATTCGCCGGGGGTTGCGGTTCCGGTCGAGGCCATCGCTGAAAACGCAAGGCTCGCTTACGACTACACGGCGAAGGGCAACCTCGTTGCGGTCATCTCCAACGGCACCGCCATTCTCGGGCTCGGTAATCTCGGCGCGCTGGCTTCGAAACCGGTGATGGAAGGCAAGGCCGTTCTTTTCAAGCGTTTCGCCGATGTCGACGCCATCGATCTGGAAGTGGATACGCAGGACGTGGACGCCTTCGTGAACGCCGTGCGCTATCTCGGGCCGTCCTGGGGCGGCATCAACCTGGAGGACATCAAGGCGCCGGACTGCTTCATTATCGAAAGCCGCCTGCGCGAGCTGATGGATATCCCCGTCTTCCATGACGACCAGCACGGGACGGCGATCATCGCGACCGCGGGGCTGATCAATGCCGTGCACCTGACAGAACGCGACATGGCGGAGGTCAAGGTGGTCTGCAATGGCGCGGGCGCCGCCGGTATCGCCTGCGTCGAACTCATGAAAGCGATGGGCGTGCGCCATGAGAATGTAACGCTGTGCGATACGTCCGGCGTTATCTACCGCGGCCGCGAGAGGGGCATGAACCAATGGAAGTCCGCCCACGCCGTCGACACAAAAGCGCGCACCCTTGCCGAGGCCGTTGACGGCGCGGATGCCTTCTTCGGTCTTTCGGCCGCCGGCTCGTTGACGAAGGAGATGGTCGCCAGCATGGCCGACCAGCCCATCATCTTCGCCATGGCGAACCCCGACCCGGAAATCACGCCGGAGGAAGTCGCCCAGGTCCGCGACGACGCCATCGTCGCCACAGGCCGCTCGGACTATCCGAACCAGGTCAACAATGTGCTTGGCTTTCCCTACATCTTCCGCGGCGCGCTCGACGTCCAGGCCCGGACCATCAACGAGCCGATGAAAATCGCGGCGGCTAAGGCGCTTGCCGAGCTGGCGCGCGCCGATGTGCCCGACGCGGTGGCCAAGGTCTACGGCCGGCGCTTGCGTTATGGCCCCGACTACATCATTCCCGCGCCCTTCGATCCGCGTCTCATCTGCGAGATTCCGTCCGCGGTCGCGAAAGCTGCGATGGATTCAGGCGTCGCGCGCAGGCCGATCATCGACATGGAAGGCTACAAGGTCAGGCTTTCGGCGCGGCTCGACCCGGCGGCGGGGTTCATCAACACTATTTTCAACTCGCTGCGCCTCAACCTGAAACGCGTGGTCTTCACAGAGGGCGAAGAGGAACTGGTTGTCCGCGCCGCAAGTTCCTTCGCATCTCAGAAGCTGGGGCAACCCGTCCTGATCGGCCGCGACGCGCAGATCCGGCAGGCTCTCTTTATGGCGGGCGTGAATCAGGAGGAACTCGAGGTCCATAACGCGCTCCATTCCGAGCACAACGCGACCTATGCCGAGTTCCTTTACCAGCGCCTCCAGCGGGACGGCTACCTCTATCGCGATTGCCAAAGGCTCGTGAACAACGACCGCAACGTTTTTGCGGCGTGCATGATCGCGCATGGGCATGCGGACGCCATGGTCACGGGCGTCACCCGGAACTGGTCCACGGCGCTCCAGGATGTCCGGCGCGTTCTCGATCCGAAGCGTGGGCGCCGCGTGATCGGCGTTTCCGTCATCATCAGCCGCGGAAGGATGGTGCTTGTCGCCGATACCTCGATCACGGCTCAGCCCAGTGCTGAAGACCTGGCCGACATCGCCGTGGAGGCCGCTGGCGTCGCGTCGCGATTTGGCATGACGCCGCGCGTCGCGCTTCTGGCGTTCTCGACCTTCGGCAACCCGCCGAGCGAGCGGGCCGAGCGTGTGCGCGAGGCGGTGCGGATTCTCGACCAGCGCGAGGTCGATTTCGAATATGACGGCGATATGGGCGCCGACGTCGCCCTGAACAGGCGCGCGATGGCCCTCTACCCGTTCTGCCGCCTGACCGACACCGCGAATGTGCTCGTCATGCCCGCCTTCCACGCCGCAAGCATCTCGACCAAGATGCTTCAGGAGCTTGGCGGGGGGACGGTCATTGGGCCGATCCTCGTTGGGCTTTCCAAGCCGGTGCAGATCGCGTCGCTTGGATCGACGGACAACGACCTCGTGAATATGGCGGCGCTTGCCGCGTTCGATGTGACAGGCTGAAGCAGGTCTTGAAGGACACTTGCGGCGCGAGGTCTTCCACATCTTGATGCGCGGCCTGCGGAGAAATGCCGTGCGCCGCTCTCCCGCAGCCGGTACGAAAAGGCATGACCCAACCGAACCGGAAAGGACATCGCTTGAGACACAAAGAGGGATTTGGGGCGCGGCTTCTGCTGGCCTCGATGTTCGTCGCGATTTTGTCGGTGACCGTTCCTGCGGCCAGCTTTGCAGAGAAGGACGCCGATCCGGCGCGCCTCGCCGCCGCCAAGGAGCTCCTGGTGGTTGTGGGGTCGGCGAAGCAGTTCGATGTCGTCGTGCCGCTGATTACGCAGCAGCTTGAGAACGCATTCGTAAGCCTCAAGCCCGATCATGCGGCTGAGATCAAGGATGTTTTCCGCGCCATTCCGGAGAAGTTCTCGCAACGAAAGCAGGAGCTTCTGGATCAGATCGCGGCGCTGTACGCCGAGAAGCTGACCGCGGACGAGATCAACGAGATCATCAAGTTCTATAAGACCCCCATCGGGGCGAAATTCATTCAGCTTCAGCCGGAACTTGTCCAGCAGAGCATGCAGCTCGGCCAGGCCTGGGGCCGCAAGATCGGGCAGGAAATCGAGCAGGACGTCCGCAAACAGCTGAAAGATCGCGGCGTTCCGATTTGAAGCCGCGCAAGCTCCGAGGCCGGGCTTGACCCGGCCGGTGATCGCCGATGGCTCGTGACCAGGCTCCGAGCTGGCATTTTGTATGCATCCGGCGACTGTCGGCATCTGCTTGTCAACTTGTTCCTGACGCTTTCGTCCGCATTCCTTATCCTGAAAGATTTTCGGCGAAAGCGCCTTTCCGGCAGGTTAATGCGGCTTAAGCCTGCTCTAACCCCTGATAAATATGAGGAAAAAGACGAACGCGACGCCATCGCAGCCGCCTGCGCCGCAGCTGTTCCGGCTCAGCGCAGGCGTTAATTTCCGAAGCCGAAATATATTTAACGGACTTTTCCGCGTCCCAGTAAAGACAAAAATTCCGGCATTAAATTTAATTTAATGGCCAATTTATTAAGGACAAAAGATCTATGATTTTCAATGCGTTACAAAAATTTATCCGATCCCGCCGAAGGGGCGCGGCGCTCCTCCCTCTCGCCGAGTGAACTCCTTTTTAACCAAACTCATGACCGGAAATAAATCCGGCGCCCTCCTGTTAACCACATTTGTATTAAACCGGCGCGGCGCCGAGCGGCGTCAACGGTCCGTTTACCTTTTTGGCGCGGCCTTGCGCCTTTCGCCGGGCCATTCCGAAAGCCATCTCGACCGCGCTGTTCGACACCCTAACCAGCCATCGCCGCCGCAGCGCGCTCCATGCGCTTGCGCTCATTCGAGTCGAGATAACGCTTGCGCAAGCGGATGGATTTCGGCGTCACCTCGACAAGCTCATCATCCTGGATGTAGGCGAGCGCCTTTTCGAGCGGCATTTTCATCGGCGGCGTGAGGCGCACCGCTTCATCCTTGCCCGCCGCGCGGATGTTTGTGAGCTGCTTGCCCTTGATCACATTCACTTCGAGGTCGTTGTCGCGCGTGTGCTCGCCGACGATCATGCCGGGATAAACCTTCGTCTGCGGATCGATCATCATCGGCCCGCGATCTTCGAGATTCCAAAGCGCGTAGGCGACGGCGTCACCCGTGCTGTTCGAGATCAGAACGCCGGTGCGGCGGCCTTGGATCTCGCCCTTGTAGGGCGCGTAGCCGTGGAAGAGCCGGTTCATGATCGCGGTGCCGCGCGTATCGGTCAAAAGCTCGCCCTGATAGCCGATGAGCCCCCGCGTCGGCACATAGAAGATCAGGCGCTGGCGGCCGCCGCCGGAAGGGCGCATGTCGATGAGATCGCCCCTTCGCTCCGAGAGTTTCGAAACAACGGCGCCCGAAAATTCCTCGTCCACGTCGATGATGACTTCCTCGATGGGCTCAAGCCGCTGCCCCGTCGCCGCATCGAAATCGAACACGACGCGCGGGCGCGACACGGTCAGCTCGAAGCCCTCGCGCCGCATGGTCTCGATCAGAATGCCGAGCTGCAATTCGCCGCGCCCGGAAACCTCATACGCGTCGCTGTCCTGGGTCTCGGCGATGCGGAGCGCGACATTGCCCTCGGCCTCCCGGAACAGACGCTCGCGGATGACGCGGCTTTGAACCTTGTCGCCCTCCTGGCCTGCGAATGGGCCATCGTTGATGCGGAAGGTCATGGTCAAGGTCGGCGGATCGATGGGCTGCGCGGGCAGCGCGTCTGATGCCTGCAGGTCACAAATCGTGTCTGCGACGGTGGCCTTGGTCAGCCCGGCGATGGCGATGATGTCGCCCGCCTTGCCTTCGTCGATGGGCTGGCGCTCAAGGCCGCGGAAGCCGAGCACCCGCGACACGCGGCCCTGGTCGATCAGCTTTGCCGTCGCGGCTCAGCGCTTTCACGGGCATGTTCGGCTTGACGACGCCGTTCGAGATGCGCCCCGTCAGGAGCCGGCCGAGGAACGGGTCCGCCTCGATGGTCGTCGCCAGCATCCGGAACGGCCCGCCGCCCACTCTCGGCGGCGGCACGTGATGGAGCACGAGGTCGAACAGCGGCTCCATGTTCTCCTTCGGGCCGTTCGGATCGAGCGCCATCCAGCCCTGCTTCGCGGAGCCGTACAGGATCGGGAAATCGAGCTGTTCCTCGGTGGCGTCGAGATTGGCGAACAGATCGAAGACCTCGTTCACCACCTCGACATGCCGCTCGTCCGGCTTGTCGATCTTGTTGATCGCGACGATAGGGCGAAGGCCGATCTCGAGCGCTTTCGAGACGACAAATTTCGTCTGCGGCATCGGCCCTTCCGATGCATCGACGAGCACGATGGCGCCATCCACCATGTTCAGGATGCGCTCCACCTCGCCGCCGAAGTCTGCGTGTCCCGGCGTGTCGACGATGTTGATGCGGGTGTTCTTCCACTGGATCGAGGTCACCTTGGCCAGGATGGTGATGCCGCGCTCGCGCTCCAGGTCGTTCGAATCCATGGCGCGCTCGGCCACGCGCTGGTTTTCGCGGAAGGAGCCCGACTGTTTCAGAAGCACGTCGATGAGCGTCGTCTTGCCATGGTCGACGTGAGCAATAATGGCGATGTTGCGCAATCCCATGCCGAGCCGCGCCTTTCTAACGTTTATGTTGCGATGCGGGAGTTTGGGCTAGATGTGAGGCATAGGCGCGCCAACGTCAATGGCGAAGGCCGATTCTGCGCAGGTTGCGATGCTCAACGCTGCGAAGGTGGCTGGCCGTATCATCCGCCCAACGCCTGGTTGAACGCGCCCATCAGTGCGCAAAGAGACATCTGCGTGATCGAGCGAATTGTCTCGTTTTGAGGGCAAAGCCGCCACCGCTGATCAAATAGTGCAGGCGCCACGGATGGAGCGCAAGTTGAAAGCGATCAGTACATAAACTCCGAGCCGACCCGCATCGAGTTCTTTGCGAAATTTTCTGTGCATTTTTTCCGAATACTTATTTACAAACGTCATCTCTCGTTTAATGGGTTACATTGGGGTTTATATTCAAATACACGATTTTAGGGGTTTAAATGGCAACAGTAATTGCGGATGCAGAAAATATAAAAAAGTTTTTCTGTAACTCTCTTTATAGACCAGAAATTGATGGACTAGGGCGTTGGCCGTAGTGTCTGTCATTGCCAATCATTTTGACAACAGCATCCTTCCGTCTGGCTATCTAGGTGTTGATATATTCTTCGTAATATCTGGATTTGTCATTACATCTTCGTTGGCAGATCGACATTCCGTGAATTTTTGTGAATTTATTCTTGGATTTTATACTAGGCGTGTTAGGCGCTTATTGCCGGCACTCTTGTTATTTGTTTCCATCACGGGAATATTGATATGCTTATTTGATCCAGAGCCAAGTCTTTCTCTTAAAACGGGCAGAATGTCCCTATTTGGTATGTCTAATCTATACTTATATAGGAATTATACTGACTATTTTGCACGGTCGACCGAGCTCAATGTCTTCGTCCATACGTGGTCTTTGGGGGTAGAAGAGCAGTTTTACTGTCTTTTTCCTTTTTTAGTTTGGTTAACAGGATTCAGACGCCGAACCCATAACGGAACAAAAACTCTTTCTTGGTTGATAGGGGCTCTATCAGTTGCATCGTTGATCAGCTTTATCTATTGCTACCGGCAGGAGCCTTCTTCTTATTTCTTAATGCCAACCCGATTATGGGAACTCTGCGCCGGTTGTTTGCTATTTGTGAGGCTTAAGAAGTCAAATAAGCTCATTTTTGATCTTGAGAATAGCCCACCTCTGCTTATTATTATTGGTATTATTGGCGTTCTCTTGTTGCCACTTCGGTTCGCGATCCTCGCCACCGTGGCTGTTGTGACGCTCACAGCTATTTTGATTGCGTGTGTGCGCTCAGGAAGCGCTGGATACAATCTACTCACTCGTCAATCAATCCGCTACATCGGTCTTATTTCTTACTCCCTTTATTTGTGGCACTGGGGCGTGATCTCCCTCAGCCGATGGACTATCGGCATTCATTTTTGGTCGGTGCCTGTCCAGATTGCTGCAATGCTTATGTTATCTATCGTTTCTTATCATTATGTAGAGACGCCACTTCGTCGTTCACAGTGGTCGGCAGTTCGATGGCGTTGCATTGGTTATGGGATGGCTGCTTCTGCCACTGCAAGTGTTCTTCTTTTTCTACTTACAATGTCAGCGCTGCGGGGTGACCTCTACATGGGAAGCGTAAATTCTATGGCGGCAGGTTATTCAATGAATAGGGAGAAGATCTCTGTTTCCGAATGCAATATCTATAAGGACGGCATCAACGCAACAAGTATATCAGAGGCTTGCGGTTTCGGAACGCAAATAGACAGGCCGACATTATTTTTACTCGGAGACAGCCATATTCAACAGTTCAAAAATGAGATCGCAGCACTCGCAAGGCAGGCCAATTACAATCTCCGTGTTGTATGGGGAAATTCCTGCTTATTTCCTGCTTCAATCACCATCGTCTCTCCTCACGTTGATCCGGGGTGCGTTCATCTCCAGTCGCTGGTTGAGCAGGCTCTGCTCGGCGGAGTCAAATCAGGAGACGTCATATTTATAGGAAATGCATTGTACGCTCGCTTTTGGGCAGACTGGGATGGCGGAATACAAAAATACTTGCTGCCAACCGGCGAACCCCTGTCGAACGCTGACGCAGCGAACCGGTACTCTTCGGCAGTAAAGGAACTGGCAGACAAACTTGTCAGCAAAGGAGCGAAGGTTGTCTTGTATCTCAACTCAGCCCAATTCTCAAACCTCAAATCAGGCGAGTTGTGCGAACCTCAGTGGTTCCGTCCGTCTTGGGCCGTTGTATCCGATTGCCAAATAGAAAAACTCACTTATCTGAGAAGAAGAGACGAATTATTTGGATGGATGAGCAAATGGTCGGACGGTAATCACAGGCTTGTGTGGGATGGTATGGATGCAAGCACCTGCAATGACGATGGCAACTGCATAGCAGAACACTATTCAGACAGCAATCATTTCAAACAGTATTATGCTGCCATCATATTTAGAAAGTTCTCATCTCTAAACCCAATGCTCTTTAGCAATGTCAGATAGTTGGTTTGTTTCTTCCGGCGTCATTTCGGGAAACCGGCTGCCAATAAGCAGCGATTGGCTTGAAGTGATGAAGCTCCACCGTCGAATTAACAAAGACTGCGAGCTGCAATTTCCACAGCCGAAGGTCATGCAGCCACCATCATTTGCGCGCGGGATTTCCGCTCCCGATGAATTCGCCCGTTGTGCTGCTACCTCGGCGGAGCTACGGCTCAACTGAGCGCGCCGCCTCGCTCGTGTTGAACTGAAACTTCCGTTTCAAAGGAATGGCGAGGAGCGCCAAAAGAGCGAGCCCTCCGAGCGCGGCCATGATTTCCGGCGTCAGGATTGAGGCGATCGTTATGCTGCTCCCCTGATCCAGCACATTTCCGAGCCCCGCCCCGGAAAGAGAAAAAATAATCGTGGCCGGGATGATGCCGAAGAAGGTCGTGATCACAAAAGTGCTGAGCCTGACGCCGGCGAAAGCCGGGATGACATTGACGAGGAAGAAGGGAAACAGCGGCAGCAGCCGAAGCACGAACAGATAGCACCAGGCGTTCGCCTTGATCGCGCAGGCGAGTTTCTCCCCCGTGTTTCCGAAGCGGGACATCGCGTTGTCGCCCATCATCGTCCGGGCGAAGACGAAGAGCAGCGTTGCGCCGACGGTCGCGCCGATCAGGGTGAAAATCGTGCCCGCGACCGAGCCGAAGAGGAAGCCGCCGGAGAGCGTGAGAAGGACCGCGGAGGGCAACGACAGCGCAACCACAAGGACATAGACGGCAATGTAGCCAAAAGCCGAGAGAACGTAGTTTTCGCTGACGAAGGTGACGAGCTCCTGCCGGTTCGTCCTGAGCGTCTCAAGCGTAAGGGAGCCTGGAAGCCCGGAGGCATGAATGGCAAAGACGACGCTGAGCGCGAATATTGCGAGCCAAAACCGACGGTCTTTCAAAAGGCGAGGCACCGTCAGCTCCACCTCCAGAACGTCATTACGCATGCCGCGCCGATCCGCATGAACCGCCTCCGAGAACGCAGAAGCTGGCGCAGTGGGGATGGGCGAGCGGAACGGCCCGGCTCGCCTCGGCCAATGTGGCGCCAAGCTCGAAGCGTCTGTCGTAAGGAAGAAGCGTGCAAGCCGTCACGGCGGGCGAGACCGCGCCTTTTCTCTTCACCACCATGCGCGCGGAGGAGCACATGACATCGCCCGGAGACTTTTTGAGGATGCCCCAGCAGGCTTCCGTGATTTCAGGCGGGGCGCCGCCCGGTCTCATTTCGGGAAGAAAGAGAAGCGACTTCTCATCCTCGCAGTCGATCCCAACCCCGCATTCGGCGAAAAGCGCCGCGAATCCTCGCCGCAAATCGGCTTCCGTATCGCCGCTCAGGAATCGGGCGGCGACCTCAAGCGCCACGCCCGCGCGCCAGAGCCAGATCAGCCCATCGAGCGCGCGAGCGAAGGCGCCCTCGCCGCGCTCTTTATCGTGCGCTTCGGCGCGGCAGTCATCGAGCGAAACGCGCACACGCATGCGCTGGCCATAACGCTTCGCCAGCCGCGCAATGTCCGGTTTCCGGTGATCCATCGGCTTCAGCGCATTGGTGAGCGTCAGCGTCTCGAAGCCGCGCTGCAGCGTTTCTTCAAGGATGGCGATGAAGCCGGGATTCATGAAGGGTTCGCCGCCGGTGAACCCGATCAAGGAAACGGGGCGCGGCAGCCCGGCAATCTCATCCAGAAACGGCAGGACATCGCCGAGCGTCAGATAGGACAGGCGGTCGTTCCTGGGCGAGCTTTCGATGTAGCAATTTGCGCAATCGATGTTGCACAGGGTTCCGGTGTTGAACCAGACGGTTTCAAGCCGCTGGAGAGGAACAGCCGCGCGCCTTTCTCCGCGCGCCGTCCAGGTCGCGTCGGCGAAAGGCTTCGGAAGGCGGCGGCTGTCTTCTATCGCTAGCTGCATGAAATTTTCGTAGGGCAAATCATTACGCTATTCATGGCACATAGCGTGCGCAGGGGTACAGCCAAGCCCTCCTCAAACTCTTGTTACTGCGCCAGGGCGCCAGCTGACAAATTCTTGAATTTCGCCATGTATCGCCGGTCGAGCCAATCTTTGCACTGCCAAACCCAGGAGCCTTCGAACATCAGGCCGTTGCGCGTGCCGACGGCGTAGCGTTCGCCTGTTGAAATCAGCGAGAGGACTTGGCTCTGCGGCTTGTAGGGCTGGAGCGGCTCGCCTGAGACGGCGCGGCGCAGGTTTGCGGAGAGGGTGGGGCCTTGGCGCACGGCGTGGACGCCCGCCTTGGGCAAGGAGAAGCCTTGAAGCGAGGCGACGTCGCCTGCGGCGAAAACGCCAGGGTGCGACGTGCTTTGCAGGGTGGCGTCGACTTCTACGAAACCGTGGGCGTCGAGCTTCAGGCCCGTATCGGCGAGCCAGGGCGCAGGCGACGGTTCGGTCGCCCAGAAGACCTCATCGAAGCTTAGCGTTTCGCCGCCTTCCAAAAGAACAATGCCTCCTTCGACGCCAGTCGCCGCCGTTCCAGCGATCACCGTGATCCCGCGAGCGGACAGGATTTCGCGCAAGCGCCTGCGCACGCTGCCCGGATAGGTGATGAGGATGTCCGTGTCCGCGGAGAGCAATGTAAAGCGGAGCCCTGCGGCGTCGTAGCCTGCATCCTTCATATCTCTTCTCAGGCGCCCCTCGATAGCGAGCAGCATCTCAACGCCTGCCGCCCCCGCGCCGACGACGCAGATGCTGGCCTGGCCGAGCTTCGACAGGATGCGCCGCCTCGTCGTTTCGAACCGGACCAGAAAACCGTCCATGGGCTTTACGGAGGTCGCATTCGTGAGCGCGCCCGGCACGCTACGCTTGTTCGGCGCCGATCCGATATCAATGGACAGAATGTCGAAAGGAATGAAAGGGCCGCCGCCCAGGACGACCCGTTTTTTGACGAGGTCGATGCCCATGGCCTCGTCAAGGACGAGGCTGGCTCCCGCAAAACCGCAGAGCGGCCTCACATCAATGTTCGTTTCCTCGAAAGCATAGAAGCCTGCGACCACGCCGGGGAGCATGGCGGAATAGGGCGTCCAGGCCCGCCGTGTGATCAGGGTAAGGCGCGAGCCGGGAAGCGGCTTCCTCCCAAAATCAAGCAGAGCGAGCGCGTGCGCGTGACCCGCGCCAACCAACACAACATTTTGCAGCGCCCGGCCCATAATGTCGGCTCCGAAGCTCTCAGTAGGAACGCGCCCTAACATATAACGGCCGGCGCCGGCCTTCTCTGCGCGGGACGGTTAGCTGACATGTCTCGCCTCAGGTTTCATCATTCTCACCAGCACGTTCGTCTTCGCGACGTAGTGTTGCATCAAAGCGCCCGCAAGGTGAACCAGCACAGCGGCGATGATCAGCCATTTGCCATACGAATGAAGTTCGCCCACCGTGGCGTAACCCAGGAACCAGGCCATCGCGCCGGTGACCGGCATGACAAAGATGATGGCATAAAGAATGAACTGGGTCGCCCCCGCAATCCAAAGCTTGATGGCGTTCTGGCCAGCCGGCGCGCCGGGAACGCCTCTGGTCCAGCGGATGATCACACGCAACACCGCGAGCGCGAGAACGGCAAAGCCGACGTACAGGTGGATGTTGGCGTCCAGAACATCGCTGGGATTGGCCTCCTTGCCTTTGAGCAGAGCATGATAAGCATGTTCTATGCCATCACCGAAAAAGACCTGGAAGAAAACAAGCGCGGCGATGAGCCAATGAAGAAGAATTTGCGTGCCGCTGTAGCCGGCGGGGCTGTTAGACGCCATTGCATTCTCCAAACCTGATTTTTTTAGGTCCCTACATACACCGGCTTTTTTGGCGGAAAATTGATTTGTGACAAACGCGGTGTGGGCAGAAGAACGAAGTATTGTAAACTCTGGCAATCTCCAACCGAGCGACGCGTGTCATGACAAGCGCCTATACTCAGCATCTCGACAGGACGCCCGCAAATTTCCAGCAACTGACGCCGCTCGGCTTTCTTGCCCGCGCCGCGCTCGTGTTTCCGGATTACCCGGCCATCGTGCATGGGGACAGGACGTACTCATACACCGAGTTCTACACACGCTCCCGGCAGTTCGGTTCAGCGCTGACGAAGCTCGGGATCGGCAAGAACGACACCGTCTCCGTTATGCTCGCCAATACGCCTCCCATGTTAGAGGCCAAGTTTGGCGCGCCGATGACAGGCGCGGTCCTGCATTCGATCAATACGCGGCTCGACGCGGCCAACATCGCCTTCATGCTCGATCACGCCGAGACGAAGGTGCTCATCACCGACACCGAATATTCGAAGGTGATCGCGGAAGCGCTGCAAATCGCGAAGGCGCGGCCCACGATCATCGACTACATGGACCCGGCCTTTCCAGGCCTCGGGTCGCGGCTCTCCGAAACGGAATATGAGGATTTCATCGCGGGCGGCGATCCCGAGTTTGCCTGGAAGCTGCCGGACGACGAGTGGGACGCCATCACGCTCAATTACACCTCGGGCACGACCGGTAACCCGAAAGGCGTCGTCTATCACCATCGCGGCGCTTACCTCCTCTGCCTCGGAAATACGCTGGCGGCCAGCATGGGCAAGCATCCGAACTATCTCTGGACGCTGCCCATGTTCCATTGCGACGGCTGGTGCTTCGGCTGGACGATTCCCGTGCTGGCGGGCACGCAGGTGTGCCTTCGCTATGTGCGGCCGGACGCCGTCTGGGACGCGCTCGCCAATAACAAAATCACCCATCTCTGCGGCGCGCCCATCGTCATGGCCACGATCCTCAACGCGCCTGACGACATGAAAAAGGAGCTGTCGCAAACGGTCGAGTTCATGACGGCGGCCGCCCCGCCTCCCGAGCCGGTGCTCGCCGCAATGCGGGCGGCGGGTTTCAATGTCACGCATCTCTACGGGCTGACGGAAACATACGGACCCGCGGTCGTGAACGAGTGGAAGGGCGAGTGGGACGCGCTCGACGGCGCTGGGCAAGCGCATAAAAAGGCGCGCCAGGGCGTGCGCTATGTTTCCCTCGAAGACCTCAATGTCATTGACCCAGCCACGATGACGCCCGTTCCCGCGGATGGCGAGACACTTGGCGAGGTGATGTTCCGCGGCAATCTCGTCATGAAAGGCTATCTCAAGAACCAGCACGCGACGGAGGAAGCAATGGCCGGCGGCTGGTTCCATTCCGGCGACCTCGGCGTGATGCATCCGGACGGCTACATCCAGCTCAAGGACCGCTCGAAGGACATCATCATTTCGGGGGGCGAAAACATCTCGTCCATTGAATTGGAGGATGTGCTTTATAGCCACCCGGCCGTACAGGCCGTTTCTGTCGTGGCGAAACAAGATGACAAGTGGGGCGAAACGCCTTGCGCGTTCGTCGAGCTGAAGCCGGGCAAGACGGCGACGGCGGACGAACTCATCGCCCATTGCCGCCAGCACGTGGCTCATTACAAAGCGCCGCGCCACGTTGTTTTCAAGGAACTGCCGAAGACTTCGACTGGCAAGGTGCAGAAATATGTCCTGCGCGAGATGACGAAGAAGATTTGAGCGGCTTCTAGACTGACAGGCTGCTGAAAAAGCATGAAATCTTGGCTTCATCCTTCGACAAGCTCAGGATGAGGTCAGGTGCTTTCAATGGCTTAGCCCTCATGATGAGCTTATCGAACCATGTGAGCTTGTCCGCTTAATCCTTTTCCGGGCGCGCTGCTATTGAGGCAGACGCGGGAGAGGTTCATAATAATATTTCCGGCGAGCGAGATTTCAGCTAACGGCTTGAGGAAACGCTCCATGGACAACCTAAGCTTAGCCGCCCTTGACTCCGGGAAACTTACTGTCAACGCTCAGGAAATCGAAGAATTTCGCGAACGTTTACATGGAAAGTTGATTGGCGCCCGTGACGCGTCTTATGACGAGGCGCGAAAAATCTGGAACGGCATGATCGACCGCAAGCCCGGTCTGATCGTCAGATGCGCCGGGGCCGATGATGTTGTCGCGGCAGTGCGTTTCGCGCGCGATCACGGGCTGCTCCTGTCCGTGCGGGGCGGCGGACACAGTATCGCCGGGAACGCCCTGTGCGATGGCGGCCTCGTCATCGATTGTTCGCAGATGAAGGCCGTGCGCGTGGATCAGGCCGCTCAAAGCGCGCGGGTTGAGCCGGGAGCGACGCTGGGAGACGTCGACAGGGAAACGCAGGCGCATGGATTGGCGCTGCCAACGGGCATTAACTCGACCACCGGCATCGCCGGTCTAACGCTGGGCGGAGGATTCGGCTGGATCACACGGAAGTTGGGCCTGACAATAGACAATCTTTTGTCGGCCGATGTCGTAACAGCCGACGGTGAGTTGAAACGCGCCAGCCCTACGGAAAATGCGGATCTGTTTTGGGCGCTCCGTGGCGGCGGCGGCAACTTCGGAGCCGTCACCGCTTTTGAATTTCAACTTCAAAAGCTCGGTCCTCAGGTCCTGTCTGGTCTCGTCGTCCATCCGTTCGAAAACGCGGTGAACGTTCTCAAGGACTATCGTCAAGCGCTCGAAACAGCGCCTGACGAACTGACCTGTTGGGCGGTCCTGCGGCAGGCTCCGCCACTGCCATTCTTGTCCCCGGAATGGCATGGCAAGAACGTGTTGATCCTTGCCATGTGCCACTGCGGCGATATGGAGGCGGCGCAGAAGGAGGTTTCGGGGCTTAGGGCGATTGGAAAGCCCATCGTCGATGTGGTCTCTCCCCATGCCTTTGTTGACTGGCAGCAGGCATTCGACCCATTGCTGGCTCCAGGCGCGCGAAATTATTGGAAGACCCACGATTTTACGGTCCTTTCCAATTCCGCAATCGAAGTTCTGACTGAAGCGGTTCGTGAGCTGCCCGGGCCTGAATGCGAAATCTTCCTTGGTCACGTTGGCGGTGTCGCAGGCCGCGTCCCCGCCGACGCGACCGCTTTTCCGCAGCGCAGTTCGCATTTCGTCATGAATGTGCACGCACGCTGGCGCGAGCCCGAGGAGGACAAATTATGCATTGAGTGGGCTCGCGGCCTTTTCGAAGCGTTAAAGCCATATGCGGCTGGAACGGCTTACATCAACTTTATGCCCGAGGATGAGACGGACCGGGTTGAATCCGCCTATGGCCCGAACTATCGGCGGCTTGCCGAAGTGAAGAGGCGCTATGATCCTCGGAACCTGTTCCGCGTGAATCAGAATGTCACGCCAATGGCGGCGCACGCTTAAATCGTGCGCCCGCCGTCCACTTCGAGCACGACGCCTGTCACGAACTCAGCCTCGTCCGACGCCAAATAGAGGCAGGCGTTCGCGATGTCGCGCGGCTCGGAGAGCCGCCCCAGGGGAACGGTCGCGATGAACTTGGCGCGGTTCTGCGGCGTGTCCGGCAGCCCCATGAACTGCTCCAGAAGGCCGGTCGCGCCCATCACCGGCGCCACGCAATTGACGCGGATTTTATGCGGGGCGAGTTCGACGGCCATCGAACGGGACATCAGGTTCACCGCTCCCTTCGAGCCGTTATACCAGGTCAAGCCGGGCCTCGGACGGATCCCCGCCGTCGAGCCGATATTGATGATGACGCCGCCGCCCTGTTTCGCCAGCAGCGGCACGAGAGCGTGCGCCATATGATAGATCGATTTGACATTGATCGCGTACACGCGGTCGAACTCGTCCTCGCTCACTTCGAGCATGGGCCGGTTCTTGTGGCTCCATCCCGCGTTGTTCACCACGATGTCGATGCGGCCGAAGGCATCCAGGGTTTTGCGCATGGCGCTTTCGATGTCGGCCCGTTTTGTGACGTCGGCGGTGACGGAAATTGCGGCCGGACCGATCTCTCGCGCAACCGCGGCGGCGCCTTCGCCATTGATGTCGAGCACGGCCACTTTCGCGCCCTCTCGCGCGAAGACCCTCGCGATTTCCGCGCCAAAGCCGGACGCGGCGCCCGTCACCATGGCCACTTTGTTCTCAAGGCGCATCTTTTCCTCCCTAAGCATTTTTTTGCTTACTTTGCTTATATGGAGCGGAGCGCTCCGAGAACCAATGCGGCCATAAAGCGCTCCTTCACCGATTTTGGAGCTTCCAGCGCGAGACGGCGGAGCAGGACGCGCTCTTTAGCGGAGGGCGAGGACCACGGCGCGCCGCGCGCCGCCAGCCTTGCAAGCGCGAGAGGCGAAGATTGTGCGTTCTTCAGCGCATTCATCGCAGGAATAAGCGCGATCTCTTCGTCTGTCAGATCCGTGCCGAATGGGTATCTTGGCAAGACGCCATCGTTGCGCGCTGGGCCGAGGGTTTTTTCGAGCCATTCCGGCGTGTTATTCCGGAACGGGCGCGGGATCTCGTAAGTCTTCTCGATCTTGCCCGCCGCCTTCGCCTCATTCAGAAGCTTTTCCTGGAACCTGCTATCGGCGATGTTGAGCATGGCCGCAATCGTATCCCGGTCCGAAAGGCCGCGTACATCGGCGGCGCCGTATTCGGTCACGAAGATATCGCGGAGGTGCCGGGAGATGGTTGTGTGGCCGTAACTCCAGCGGATGTTTGAGGAGGGCCGGCCCTTATCGGTTCTTGAGGCGTGAAGGTTCAAAATCGAACGGCCGCCGTCAAGCTCATGAGCCTGGGCCACGAAATTATACTGGCCGCCGACGCCGCTCACCACACGGCCGTCTTCCAGCGTATCCGAGGCCGCCGCGCCAAGCAGCGTCGCCATCATGGCGGTGTTGATGAAACGCGCGTGGGGCCGCTGAGCGCGCTTCAGCTCTTCGCTTCCATAGAGGTGGTTGGTGTAACCGATGCGGGTCATGCGGAAGGCGCGCCGATCCCCCGGCGGCAGTTGCCGCAGCCTTTCGTAGAAGCGGTTGCAGCCGAACAGGAAGCCGGCGTGCATCAGCGCCCCTTGCGCGTAGTCCTCGGGCGAAAGCTCTCCGGCATCGGCGCGCCGCTGCGTTTCGATGTCGTCAAAAGCGCGCCGCTTGAGAACGCCGCAATCATGAAGGTGCAGGTAGCCTTCGACGAAAAGCTCCGTCGCCCCGTAAAGCCCCTTCTCGAAGGGCGCTGTTTCGGCGGGCAGGCGCGGATGCAACCGTCCCGCGCCGAGGGCTTCCGCGAGCCGGCGGAATGTCTCGTTCCTCGTTTGCCGGAGGATAAGCGCCTGCGTGAGCGCATCGGAGAAGGCCCCGATGCCGAGCTGGATGGCGCCGCCGTCCTTGACGAGCGCCGCGGTGTGGATCGCCGAGGCGTAATCCTGAAGGGAAACGGCCTCCTTCGGCGGAGCGAACAGCGGGAACTCGAAGGCGGGGCCTTCGAGAATGTGATCGAACGACGAGCCGGGAATTTCCGCTTCGCCCTCCATGTAGGGCATCGCGCTGTTCACTTGCCCGATGATCGCGAAGGGCGGACCGCTTTTGCGGCGCTCAAGCATCGCCGGAAGGACCGCAAGGCTGAGGTCGGTGTTCGAGGCCAGGCTATAAGTCGCCGTGTCGCCTTCTTCCCGAAGACATTCACGCCGAGCGTCAGGAAGTGCTTCGTGGCATAGGTATAATTAAGGCTCGTGTAGCCCTGCTGGGCCAGCGGACTGTTCAGGAAGGCACCTGCCTGAAAGAAGAAATCGTGTACTTCGATGTTGGGCGGGAGTTGGCCGCGCTGCAGCGCCGCCGCGTATTCGAGATCGGGGAATTGCCCGAAGATGCGCTGGACGAGCGGGCCCGCGAACCGGCGTTCGAGATCGCCCTTGAGCGTGGGCTTCACGAAGCTGAGCGCCGTGAAGATCGTGAGCGAGATGGATTTGTCCCGAACGGCCCGCCGGTAAAGAGCGTTGACGAAATGGTTCGGCTTGCCGATCGCGATGGGCATGGCGAGCACGATTTTGCGCCCAACCTGCGACAACACCGCTTCGACGCAAGCTTCGGCGTCATTGTGAATGTGGGGAAGCATGAAGGTAGTCCGGCACGGGAAATGCCGAACTGTCCGATAATCCGCGGCAACAGTAAAGGCCTAGTTTCGTTCCCGCTTGCCGGCGGAACTTGAACGAAACGATGACTCGGCCGCACGGTACGCCGTCCGCGCGCATCGTCGGTTAAAATACCGTAAAAATTGGGTTCGTTTTGTAAAAAGCCCATGAGTAAGCATATAAGTATCTCTCGACGCGCCTGCGGCCGTTCGCCCGAAATGACGGCTCAAGCCTGCGTCGACCGCGAGCGCCCCGCCGCTTACGCGCGGTTCCCAGGCTCGCCGCTCTTCGCGGCAAGGTCGACAATGCTGGTATCGGCGCGACGGAGCCGCCGGCAAAGCTCGCGGTTGATATTTTGCAGCACCATCGTATAGGCGTGGATGTCGGCTTTATAGAACGCGTAGAGGTTTCTGGCCGTGAGTTCGTAAAGCACGGTCGGGCTCTGGGTGATGACGCTGGCCGATCGGTTCTGCATTTCGATCAGCGTCATCTCGCCGAAAAAATCGCCGGGCCCGAGGCCCGCCAAACGAATTGCGCGCCCCGAACTCGCCGAGCTTGCTCACCACGAGATCGCCGGAGTGAACGACATACATCGATCGCCCCTGTTCTCCTTCCGCGACGACAGTGGCGCCAGCGTCGAAGCCGCGCTCGATCATCATCGAGATGAGGAGAGCGAGGCTTGCATCCGAAAGGCCACCAAAGAAAGGCGTGGCGACAAGGAACGCCTTTAGATCGGGCAAACTGACTGTCATCTACGCAAAATATCACTTTTCGGACAGCGAGTCAGAGGGGATCGCCAAGTGAATATGCACGCCGCCGCGCCGCATTTCCCGCACGATTTCTCCGCCGAGCTGATGTCGCACCGTGGTGTGGATGAGCAGGCTGCCGAAACCGCTCACACCACTCGCCTGAGGAATGTCGGGTCCTCCACGTTCTTTCCAATCCAAGTGAAACTGTCCTTCGTCTTCCACGCACTCAATGTCAATCCGGCCCTCCGGAACCGACAACGCTCCATACTTGGCCGCGTTGATCGCGAACTCGTGGAAGATCAGAGCCAACGCAGTGATGTGGTTTGCGTCGATTGGAATATCCACGCCTGTTATGTTGGCGCGCTCCTCATTCCCGGAGTTTGAGAAGGGCAAGAGAATGGCCCTGATCAAAGCATGCAAAGTCGTCGGCTTTGGATCTGTGAGTGAAGCTTCGTTCGAGGGTCTGGTTAAAGTCAGCTCATGTGCGCGCCCAAGCGCGGCCAGCCGCTCTTCCGCCGACCGCGCCAAGGCTTCAGGCGTGGCAGCGTCCCGCGCGCTGAGAGCAACAATGCTTCCTGCGATGGCGAAGAGATTTTTGATGCGGTGGTTCATTTCCCTGAGCAGGAGATTTCGCCGCTCTTCGGCGCGTTTGCGCTCGGTGATGTCACGGGCGATTTTCGACGCGCCAACGACGTGCCCGTTTGCATCCTTGATCGGCGAAACTGTGAGGGAGATGTCGATGAGGCCGTTGTCCTTTCGCTGGCGCACTGTCTCGTAATGATCGACGCGCTCGCCGCGGCGAATACGGGCCAGGATCGTGGGCTCCTCGTTCTGGCGTTCAGGAGGCATCAACATGGTAATCGGCTTTCCGAGCGTCTCCTCCTCGGTGTACCCGAAAATCCGCTCGGCGCCCTTGTTCCAGCTTGTGATGATCCCGTTGAGGTCTTTGGACAGGATCGCGTCGTCCGACGACTCAACAATGGCGGCAAGCCTCTGGGCCGCGAGTTCTTGCCCGTGCTCCGCCGCCGGTTTTTTATCCGCGAGGCCTATGGTAGGTATCGATTTCATGCGCCCGCCTGAAGTCGTAACGAACATGTTCGCATGCGACGACCTTGTAAATCAATAGATGCCGGTCGCGTAGTAGAATGCGATGACCACGAAGACGGCCAGCGTTTTGATGCAGGTGATCGCGAAGATGTCGCCATAGGAGACTCGATGCGTGAGGCCGGTCACGAAGAGGAGCGTGATGACCGCGCCGTTGTGCGGCAAAGTATCCATGCCGCCGGACGCCATGGAGGCGACGCGATGGAGAACCTCAAGGGGAATTCCATGCTCCTTGGCAGCCGCGATGAAGTCGTTCGCCATGGTCGCGAGAGCGATGCTCATTCCTCCCGATGCCGAACCGGTGATGCCGGCGAGCACGGACACCGTAATCGCCTCGTTGACGAGCGGGTTTGGAATGGCTCGCAGCGCCTGGGCGATGAGGAGGAATCCGGGGAGCGAAGCGATGACAGCTCCGAAGCCGTATTCCGAGGCGGTATTCATCGACGCCAGCAAAGCGCCTGACACTGCGGACTTCGTGCCTTCGGCGAATTTGGAGGCGACGGTCCGGAAGGCAAAAATCAAGACGGTGGCGATTCCCAGCAGCAATGCTGCTTCAACGGCCCAAATCGCTGTTACGGGGCTGACCTGCACCACGGTCGGATGATTGTTTTGCGCCAGGTCCACCGTGTAGCTCTCCGGATAAACCTGGGGGATCCAGCCGGTGATCAGCTTATTCATAACGCCAACAACGATAAGCGGAGAAATGGCGATAAGCGGATTCGGAAGCGCTTCCTCGGACACCGGCTCCGGCTCGTTGATTTGGTTTTTGCCGTAGCCCTCGCCCTTCACAAAGGCTTGGTGGCGTCTCCATTCGAGGTAAGCAAGGCCGACAACGAAAATAAAAAGAGCGCCGACAACGCCAAGCCAAGGGGCGGCCCAGGTCGTCGTCTTGAAGAACGTCGTCGGAATGATGTTTTGGATCTGCGGCGTTCCTGGCAGCGAGTCCATGGTGAAGGTGAAGGCGCCGAGCGCAATGGTTCCCGGGATGAGGCGTTTCGGAATGTTGCTCAGCCGGAACATCTCGGCGGCGAAGGGATAAACGGCGAATACGACAACGAAGAGCGAGACGCCGCCATAGGTTAGGATGGCGCAGACAAGCACGATGGAAAGCATCGCCCTTTGCTTGCCGACGAGCCTGATCACCGAGGCGACAATCGACTTGGAGAATCCGGAGAGCTCGATCACCTTCCCGAAGATGGCGCCCAGCAGAAACACCGGGAAATAGAGCTTCACGAAGCCAACCATCTTCTCCATGAAGATGCCGGTGAAGGCTGGCGCGACCGCTGCCGGATCGGTGAGGAGCACGCCAAGCATGGCGGCGACCGGGGCGAACAGGATGACGCTGAAGCCCATATAGGCGACGAACATCAACAGGAAGAGAGCGGCAATGACGATTAAGACGTTCACGATTTCCTCCCTGGGTGCGCTATCTGCCTCGCTTCCGCGGGCGCAGTAGCAACTTATTGATTTTTGTATAGCCGGAGCTCCTGACCCGAAGGAACTCCGCCTGAATGCATTGCCTTGTTTTCAAACCAAATATACGAAGAGATCGCCCGTGCTGTCGAATGTTCTCGCCGGGAAAATAGTATGCCCCCACCGTATGGGCGTTTGCCGCAATGCGCCCCGTCCCTGTAAACGGCTTGCAAGGGCGTTCGTAAGCGCGCTACGGAGCCGGAGCCGGAGCCGGAGCCGCTGAAATGTCCGCCGCTTGAAAGAGGCCGAAGAAATCGTTTCGAGGGGAGGTCAAGGGCGATATGAGAAAGGCTCGAAGTGAGTGTCACGCTTCATCCTTCGACAAGCTCAGGATGATGCTTGGACAGGCTCATGGTTCGAGACGGCCTTCGGCCCCCTCACCATGAGGTCGCGCGTTTTTAGTGGCTTAGCCCTCGTGGTGAGCCTGTCGAACCAACGTCACCGGCGAATGCATCGGCGACATGAAGCCGGCGCGGCTGCGCTCACGCGGCTTCCGCTTTTTGCATACTCGATTGCGAGCGATCCGGGGCTATCTGCTCGGCTAGAGTGCGTCCGGAAAAGCGTGAAGCGGTTTTCCGATAAGACGCACGATAAAACAAAGAGCTAGAGCGCGCTTTTGAGGCCATCAAAAGCGGATACGCTCTAGGCCACGGAGAGATGCGGCGCGCTTCTCTTGCAGGCTTCGAAAACTCGCAAGTTGGGACAGAAATCAGGGCTTCTGTCTTGGCGGCCCCACCCGTCGAGCCAGCGCAGGCATTCATCGCTGGAGCCGCAAGAAAGACACAGGGCGCGTGCGCCCGTGTAGGCATCCCCGTTCCGCAAGCGAACCAAAGTTACAGGATCGACATCCAGGCGATCCAACATTTCATGCATACGAATTGCTTGGCGCTCGACGCGGCGACGCATCAGCCAATCCATATCCGCCTCACTACCTTACACTGTTCCGGGAAGCTGCCGCCCCTTTGCCTTGGGCGTTGGAAATTCTCGGTACATCCTCAAAATTAAGTATTGATCTAGATCAATGGTGGCGCAGTGCTGCGACCATCCGCCGCGCCTGCGTGTCCGGATAAAGCGACGCTCTACTCGTTGCTGGCGGTCGTCTCCCAAGGCGGCGTACATTCCGAAGGAGCCACGTGCAGGCCTCGGCCGTAGACCGGATCGCGCCCCTGCCGCCCGATGGCGATCACGGGCAAGCCGTCGAGCAAGTCAGCCTTGTCCTGTTTGAGCCTGCTTGCCGGTTCCACCGCCAGGATCGCCGTGACGTGGGGCGCGGCGAATGACGTTCCGGAATGGTAGCCTGCGCGTCCGCCGGGCATCGCGGTCCAGATAAAGAGGACGCGGGGCTTGCGTCCCTTGATCGCGGAGGCGCAGCCTCAAGCTATTTTGCTGCGCGTGTCATGACAGAACGTTTCGCGATCCTGTTCTCACGCCATACAATAAAGAGGCTTGAGGCGATGATGATGCTGGCTCCGATCCAGACCGGCGGCCCGGGCCAATCGCCCCAGATGAACCAGCCGTATCCCGTCGCCCAGACGATGCCGGTGTAATTGAAGATCGTGACGAGCGCGACCGGCGCATATTTGAAAGACGTCGAGAGCAGGATTTGCGCGAAAGCCCCCGAGATGCCCGCGCCAATGAAGAGGGGGATCTCATGCAACCGCGGGACCGTTCCGACAAAAGGCATGGCGAGGCCAGTTATCGCTGCCCCGATAATGAGAAAATAGAAGGTGACCGTCTCGGGCCGTTCGGTGCGTCCCAGCACGCGCAAGAGCGTGCCGAGCGAGGCGTGCAAGAGCGCCGCTGACACGGCGAAACTGACGCCCGTCATATTCACGTCGCCGGTCGGGCGAACGATGACAAGGATTCCAAGGAAGCCGATCAGCGCCGCGCTCCAGCGGTATGCTCCAACGCGCTCCTTCAGGAAGAGCCATCCCATCACGGGCAGGAAAAGCGACGACGTGAAGAACAGCGCTTGCGCATCCGCCATGGGGAGAAAATTGAAGGCCCGGAAGGTTGCGACGAGACTGATTGTGCCGATCACTGAGCGCAGCACGATGGCGTTCGGACGGCTGTTGATCTTGAGCAGGTCGCGCCGCCCGAGCAGGAAGATCCAGACCGCAAACGGAGCCGCCGCGATCGCATTGCGATAGAACGCCACTTCGATGACGGAATGATTGGGGCTCAGAAGCTTTGCGAACACGTTCATCGTGTTCAGCATGAAGAATGAGGCCACCGCGGCCGCCATTCCAAGCGCGATCCGGTCCCGGTGGGCGGGCGCCCTTTGGGGCGCGGCTTCGCGCACGCAGTGCTTATCGGTTTTTAATTGCATGGATACGCTTTACACGAATGCCACCACCTCACCCCGGCCCTCTCCCAGCGAACTCGCCTTGGCGAGTTCGCAACTCAAAATCACTGCATCCGCAAGCGGATGCAGTGGGGGAGAGGGAGCAGCTCGTCCTTGCAACGGCGTTCCTTCTCCCAACCGCATCCGCGAGCGGATGCGGCCTCTTTCGATTGCGAACTCGCCAAGGCGAGTTCGACCGGGAGAAGGACAGGATGAGGGGGAAACTCAACTCAGCCCGCCTCGAATGGCGTCTCGAATGGCGTCTCGATTAGCGACCCGGCTAAGCGCGGCAGACAGGCCATCGACGATCTGATCGATCTGCGCTTCGCTTACGATCAGCGGCGGCGAGAGCGCTATGATGTCCCCCGCCTGCCGGACGAGAAGCCCGTTCTCGAAGCAGTCCACCATGACCTCGTAGGCGCGGTTGCCGGGTTCGTTCGGCTTCGGCTCCAATTCGACCCCGGCGACCAGCCCGAGATTGCGCACATCGATGACATACGGGCTGTCACGGAGCGTGTGCACCGCATCTTCCCACACAGGCGAGAGCGACGCCGCTCTCTCGAACACGCCTTCACTCTCATAAATATCGAGCGTCGCAAGGCCAGCGGCGCAGGCCACGGGGTGGCCCGAATAGGTGTAGCCGTGGAACAGCTCGATGAGATGTTCGGGGCCAACCATGAGCGCGTCGTGAATGCTGCGTTTCGCGACGACGGCGCCCATCGGAACTGCGCCATTCGTGATGCCCTTCGCCACCGTCATCATGTCGGGCGTCACCCCGAAAAACTGCGCCGCGAACGGCGTCCCAAGGCGGCCGAAACCGGTGATGACCTCGTCGAAGATGAGAAGGAGGCCGTGGCGGTCGCAGATGGCGCGGAGCTTCTGGAGATAACCCTTGGGAGGCAAGAGCACCCCTGCTGATCCAGACATGGGCTCGACAATGACGGCGGCGATGGTGTCCGCCCCGTGCAGGGCAATCACGCGCTCCAGGTGGTCGGCAAGCTCGGCGCCATGCTTCGGCAGCCCCCTGCTAAAAGCGTTGCGGGCGATGTCGACCGTGTGCGGCAGGTGATCGACGCCGGCCAGCATGGACCCGAAGGCGCGGCGGTTGTTCATGAGGCCGCCGACCGACATGCCTCCGAAGCCCGCGCCGTGATAGGCGCGCTCGCGTCCGATGAAGCGCGTGCGGTGGCCTTCGCCGCGCGCGCGATGATAGGCAAGCGCGATTTTGAGCGCCGTATCGACCGCCTCGGAGCCTGAGTTTACAAAGAAAACCCGGTCAAGGTCCTTGGGCGTCATCCGCGCGAGCCGCGCCGCCAGCTCGAAGGCGCCCGGATGGCCCATCTGGAACGCGGTCGCGTAATCCAGCGTTTGAAGCTGCCGCTCCACGGCTTGCGCGATCTCTTTGCGGCCATGCCCCGCGTTCACGCACCAAAGCCCGGCCACGCCATCGAGAATCTTGCGGCCATCCGCACTCGTATAGTGCATCCCCTCGGCGGAAACCAGAATGCGCGGATGGGCCTTGAACTGGCGGTTCGCCGTAAACGGCATCCAGTAGGCGGCAAGGTCGAGCTCGTTCGGAAGGGCGGTCTTGGTCTGGCTCATGGCGTCAACCTCTCCGGCTAGGGGTTTGAATTTCGATCGGGTCCATCACAACATGATTGCACAGAAAGGAAAGTTGGCATGAAGGCGAATGGCGCCAAGGTTGCGATTGTCACGGGCGCGGGTCACGGGATCGGCCGGGCCTGCGCGGTGGAACTTTCCAGACAAGGGTGGGCTTGCGTTTCCGCGGATGTGAATGCGGCGCGAGCGGAGGAAACGGCCGCGTCGGCTGGCGGCCGTGCCGTTGTGTGCGATGTCTCGAAAGAGGAGGACGCGAAGCGCTTGATCGGCGAGACGGTCAGCGCCTTCGGGAGGATCGACGCCATCGTCTCCAACGCAGTCATCATGCGCCGCAAGCCGCTTTCCGAAACGACGCTTGAGGACTGGAACAAGGTTATCGCCACGAACCTGACGGCGGCGTTCCTTCTCGCGAAGTTCGGCGAGACGCACCTTCGGCGGAGCAAAGGCGCGATGGCGCTGATCGCGTCGACGCGGGCGCACATGTCCGAAGCTGACACTTTCGCCTACTCGGCGAGCAAAGGCGGCCTTGTCGCGCTGACTCACTCGCTGGCGGTCACGCTCGGCCCGGATGTGCGCGTGAACTGCATCTCGCCGGGCTGGATCAATGTGGATGCGAACGCGAAACTCTCGGCCGAAGATCATGCGCAGCATCCAGCCGGGCGCGTAGGCAAACCAAACGATATCGCCGCCGCCGTCGCCTTTGTCCTTTCGGATGCGGCAGGCTTCATGACAGGCGCGGAGCTTATCATCGACGGCGGGATGGCCCGGAAGATGATTTACGTGGAATAGGAGAGGCTATGCGGATCGATCTCAACGCAGACATGGGCGAGGGTTATGGCGCTTACCGCATCGGGCAAGACGAGAAGCTCATCCATATCGTAACCTCGGCCAATGTCGCCTGCGGCTTCCATGCTGGCGACGCTACGATCATGCAAAAGCTCGCGGCTCTGGCGAAGAAGCATGACGTGGGGCTTGGCGCGCATCCAGGGTTTGACGATCTGTGGGGCTTCGGACGGCGGCCCATTCACATGAACGCGCGCGACCTGGAATATATGGTCGCCTACCAGATTGGGGCGCTACAGGCGCTTGCCGCTTATTCCGGCGAGCCGCTTCGCCATGTGAAGCCGCATGGCGCGCTCTACAACATGGCCGCGAAAGATGAGGGCTACGCGCTCGCCATCGCCCGCGCGGCAAAAACTGTCGATGCGAAGCTGATCTATGTTGGGATGCCCGCCTCCGAAATGGAAAAGGCGGCGGAGAAGGAAGGTTTGGCGTTCGCGCGCGAGGGATTCTGCGACCGCCTCTACCGCGACGATGGATCGCTGACGCCCCGCTCAGAAAAGGGGGCTGTGATGGACGACCCCGAGGCCGCGGCGAAGCAGGCGCTTTCCATGGCCCGCGAAGGCGAGGCTGTGACCGGAAGCGGCGCGAGGATTAAACTCCAAATCGATACGCTCTGCATCCATGGCGATGAGCCTGGAGCCGTCGCGGTCGCCGCCGCGGTCCGCCGCGCACTCGAAAACGCCGGGATCGAGCTTAGTCCTCTGATGGCTCCAAGATAGCTGCGGCGCTGCCGCCCAAAGCTATCTAGCGGCCGGTTTTGACCATCCGTTCGAAGACTTCGGCGCTCTAAGCCCGCTATTCATGTTTGTGGGAATTGCCGACCCTGTCCGCTATGGCGAGCATAAGCATGGCGAGAGCGAAGGCAAGCAAGATGCCGACAACCCAACCGAGCTTGGCGTTGTCGACAACCCGGTCGATGTCCATGAACCATTCCAGCACATTCACCGCGGCGATCGCGATTATCGAGCCGAGGAGCTTCTGCTTCAGGTCCGAAAAGCCGATGCCGATAAGGCCGGGCGGCCAACTGGCCTGGCGGGATGGCTCGACGCGGGCGACGTAATTCATGTAACCCGCGCCAATGACGATCAGCAGCAGATTTGCGGTCAGCGAGAGGTCCACCAGCTTCAAAATGCGGACGATGATTTCATCTTCGGGGGCGTTCCGAACCATGGTGAGGAAGGCCATAAGCTTGAAGACGAATGTAAAGGCGAGAGCGCCCAGCCCCACCACCAGCCCAATCAGGAACGGTAAAATGAGCCAGCGGCTTTGCGAGATGACCATCTCGATCGCATGTCCTATCCGTTTCATGAGCGTCTCTTCGAAGCCTTGTCTGGAATACGGCGAAGCGGGCTGATATCGCTTCTTAACCTGCCAGCGAAAGCGGGAGCAGTCCAGACGGCAAGCCCGGCCGCGGCGTTAATTTGTAACAGGTTCGCGCTGTCTGCGAGCGCTCGAAGAGCATTATTCCCCAAAGTGCTTGCATTTCGCTAATATGACTCTCGTCGGTGATGGATAGGGGCAATAAGCGGGGCCAAAGGGCTGGCTCGCCTGAAACAACACCGTATGGCAATGCTGCAGGATAGCAGCAAAGAGAGGAAAACATGGCTGAGGCCAAGCAAACGGAAATTCCGCAGGAAATGCGCGCGTTCGTGAGTCAGAACATCGATCAGGCTCACGATGCGTGCAAGCAACTCATGGACGCTGCATTGAAAGTGCAGGACATGATGAAATCAATGGCCCCGGCAAATCCGGCGATAGCGGGATTAACCGAGGTTGCAGAGCGGGCAATGAGGTTCACGCGGCAAAATCTCGATGCCGGGTTCTCGCTGGCGCATGAGCTTGCCAAGGCGAAGGACATGACGGAGATGCTGCAAATTCAGAACAGGCATGCCCAGCTTCAAATGCATGCCTATGCTCTTCAAGCCCAGGAGCTTGGCACGCTTTTGAACATCGCTCTTCAGAAGGCGAAGCCGGGCGCCTGATCCCCGCTCGATAGGCGCGCCGTGTCCCGCAAGCAGCGGCGCCTGCCCAGGGGGCTGCCAACCGATTGTCATCCCGGCCAAGCGAGGCGCGAGCCGGGATCGCTAAAAGATGGTACGATCCCGGATAAGGCTTCGCCTTTCCGGGACGACGGCCATGCATCCAGCATGAAGGCAGCAGCGCCCGAGCGCTCTGCGCCCTTGAAAAAAGTCTTTCCAGCTCCGCTAAAGTTTTGCGGGCTAGTCCTCCAAAAAAAGAAATGTGCTGGCTTAAGGGGCTTTCTCCGAGGATTCGGACGGCCCGCCCGAAAAAAATAGATCATGCACAAGCGGCTCCAGGTGTTAGTGGTCGAGGATTCGGAAGACGATGCCGAACTCATGATTCACTCCCTTCGGCTCGGAGGCTTCGAGTTCCATCATGAACGGGTCACAACGGATCGGGAGCTGCGGTCGGCGCTCGAAGCCCAGAGATGGGACCTTGCCCTGTGCGACTATAACCTGCCCAGTCTTGACGGACATCAGGCGCTCGCAGCAATCACATCGGTTCAACCCGACATCGCAGTGATTTTCGTGGCGGAAATCGTCGGGGAGGAGACAGCCGCGGAGCTGATGCGATCCGGCGCGAAGGATTATGTCCGCAAGGATAATCTGGCGCGCCTTAACTCAGCAATCGAGCGCGAACTGGCCGCCGCCGAAACGCGCATCCGCCAGCGTAAAATTGGAGAAAAGCTGGAATTCGAGCGCAAGCTGCTGCGCCATCTGATGGACGGCATTCCCGATGCGATTTACTTCAAGGATGTGAACAGGCGCTACATCCGTCTCAACGCCGCCGAGCTAAGCCTTTTGAACATGGACCGGGAGGACAGCGCAATCGGCAGGTGCGAGGACGAGTTTCTCCCGCCCGAGCGCGCCGCGGCGCGGCGCGCCGAGGATGAGAAGCTGCTTGCGACTGGAGAGCCGTTGGCCGACTTTGTCGAATGTTTCGATGCGGAAGACGGCTCCGTGTTATGGTTTTCGGAAAACAGAGCGGCGCTTCGGGACGAATCCGGCGCGATCATCGGTCTTGCGGGAATCAGGCGCAACATAGCCCAGCTCAAACGCCAGGAGCGGATGCTCGCGCGCTCGAACCTGCATCTTGAGGAATTCGCACACGTCGCCTCCCATGACCTGCGCTCGCCTTTGCGCGCGATCGCCAATACGGTCGAATGGCTTGGCGAGGATCTCGGAGAGAACATCGCAGGTGAGATTCGTGAACATTTGGATCGCCTGCGCCTTCAGGCCCGCCGTGCGATGACGCTTGTGAGCGATCTTCACAATTATTCGAAGGTCGGCCGCAAAAAGGAACTGGAGGAACCCGTCGACGTCGCGACGATGACGAGGGAAATCTTTAAGTCGTTACCGGCGGCAAGAAGCATGCGCCTTGAGGTCTCCGGCGAGCCGGCGTCCATCCTGACGGCGAGGGCGCCGCTCGACCTTGTCTTGCGCAATCTCATCGACAATGCCGTTAAGTACCACGACCGCCCGGATGGGACTATTTTCGTCAGGTGGTGGGAGGAAGGCTCGGCCATCCTCTTCGAGGTTGCGGACGATGGTCCGGGGATAGCCGAGCAATATCACCACTTGGTTTTTCAGCCCTTTCAGAAGCTGGAGAGCTATGAGCAAGTCTCGGGAAGCGGCCTGGGCCTCGCGACAGTCAAAAAGACCATAGAGCACTTTGGCTGTACGATCAGCTTACACTCCCCAGTTCATGACAGCCGTGGCGCGAAGTTCTGCTTTAACTGGCCGGTTTGTCTGCCGCGAGAACTGGTCTTGTGCTGACCCTCAACGTTCAGTGATAGCTCCGATACGCTACTGGCCCCACGATAAGTTGAGACGGCCGTCTTTTCGAAAAACTCCGTCTCGTCCGTTAGAGAACATCCGCGCTCGATCTGACGACAGCAGTCATCAAGCCAGCGGACGACGTCCAGATAGTCCGCCTCGGACTCACATTTCAATATATAGCCGTTGGCGCCGCTGGAGAGAGCATCCTCTATGTCCCCGATCGAGTCCGATGACGACAGGACGAATGCGGGAAGTTCCGCGAGACCGAGTTCGCCGCGAAGACGGGCCACAAGCTCGGTTCCTCTCATGACAGGCATCTGGAGGTCGGAGACAAGCAGATAGTTCGGCTCCGGCGCTGGCTGACCGGCTTCGGAGGCCAGGAGCGCGAAGGCTTCAGCCCCGCCCCTGCAAATCTCGATAGGCCTCTGCATACCGGCCTTTCGCGCCGCCCTCTTGAATCGAATGACGTCGGACTCTTCATCGTCAACTACAAGCATGCTGATCGCCATCGTGAACTCCTACCACTCGCGCCAAGTCGGACTGAGCGCTGTTTTGGCGCCGAAGTGGTTGGGGAAAGGCTAATGTTCGCCTCGCAATTCTCGCTTTGCAGCTATGCTGGCGTGGGAGCGTGTTTACGATGGATACATAATGCCGTGTCAATATAGCGGTGCGGTTGTATTGCTTGGCTGGTATGACTCCAGATTGTAAAGAATAGCTGTGCCGCATTCTCCTTACCGATCGCGAGCGGATAGCCGTTCCTAGAAGCGCTTGCCCGCAAGCGCGCGATTGGACTTAGCAGAGTGAAAGTGAGAGTAGGCGTTATGTCCGTACGATTACCATCTGTGGGAGGATAAAATATGCAAGTTGCAGAAAGTCATCAGACATTAAATCCGCGTCCAGTGGCGGCTCCAGGCCGCACCGAAATCCATGTTCTCGTTGTCGATGACAGCGCCGACGATTACAAAGCCGTCTCGCGTCTCTTGTCCCGTCTTGCCGGATATGCCGTAAGGGCGACTCGCGCATCTTCCGGCATGGCCGCCCGTAAAGGCGTAGCAGCCAGCCGGTATGATGTTGTGATCGCCGACTACAGGCTTGGACCTGAGACGGGCGTCGATGTCATCCGCTCGATACTTCGGCAGTGGCCAGCTATTGCGCCCATTCTCATCTCCGGAAATCTCTCGCCTGAAGTGCAGAAGGCGGCATTGAACGCAGGAGCGATCTACTGCATCGATAAGGACTGGCTTAGCAGCAAAACGCTCGAATGCGCTATTCGAACTGCAATGCATGCCGTGTTCTCAGGCGCCGAGACAGCTAGGAACGCTAAAGAGGAGCGGATGTGGCTTCACTAGCCGGCTCGTTCACTATGGGCCAGTTACAGCGGCGCACGGCTTCTCCCACGAAAAGCTTGATACTATCCAAACCCGTTCCATGGACCGGGTTTGGGGACGCTTCGAGCGGACGCAAAACGCAGGCGGTGGCTCTGCTGGCCAACGGCGGAACGGCCAACAGGCGCGCTTCGTGGTTGTGGGCAGCACTTCGTTTTTGCTTGCCTGGGCGGTTTTTCGCAGCGCACGTTGCGTAAAACTTTTGAGGTAAGAGGCCGACATGCGTCTTGCTGTTTTTCTAATTTTTTTGGCTCAGCTCCTTCCTGCCGCAGCCGCGGAGAATACGTGGGAGGTCACGACCACCGGCGAAGAGTTGGCGCCCCTTACGGATGACCTCTCGCGAGCAGACCTGTTCAAGCTTTTCATCGCTTCGGGAGAAAGAGAGAACCCGGCCCCAGGCTTTGCGCGGAGGTCCCTTTCTCCGAAGAAATCATTCAAATTTCCCGAAGACGCCTTCAAGGACGAAGACAAACCGAGGGCCAACTCGATCTTCGGCATCGACATCAGCCATTACACCGGCCGCAATTTCAGCTTCGATTCTCTAAGAGCGCAGAATGTCCGTTTCGTTTACGCGAAGGCGACGCAAGGGGTAAGATATAAGGACGACCTCTTCGGTCTTTATTGGCAAGCCTTGAATGACCTGCCTGCAGAGAAGAAGGTGCTTCGCGGCGCGTATCACTTTCTCTCCTCGAGCGCAGATGGCGCAGCCCAGGCCGACACCTTCCTCAGCTTCCTTGAAAAAAACGGGGGCCTGAAAGGCGCCGATATGCCGCCTGTCGTCGATCTTGAGTGGGACATCACACAAAGCGACCGGAACGACCGTTGGCAAAGCCATAGCCCCGAAGAGATCATCGATATAACGCTCGCGTGGCTCAAAAGGGTGGAAGAAAAAACCGGCCGGATCCCCATCGTCTACACGGCGAGAACCTGGTGGCGCGAGCGGAACATTCCGGAGGAGAGTTTCGATAAACTAAGCCATTACAAGATTTGGATCGCAGACTACTCGCGTTCCGCCCGCGCGACGGAAATGCCGCCTACGATCAACCATTCGCGCTGGGATCTCTGGCAATTCAGCGAGACGGCCGAGCTGTCTCAAGGATATGGCGGCCGCGTGGACGCCAACATTTATAAGGGAACCGAAGATCAGTTCACTGCGGATTTTCAAATCGCACGGAACTGATAAAGCAAGCCTTTCACCTCGTAATGTCTGGAGCTTATTCGCCGCCAAGCTCTCATAAACTCGCCTTGGCGTTGCTCCGGGCGTGGAAAATCAAGAATTCCGCTTTGACCTCGATGAAGAATCAAAATTGACTGGCACAGCCCGAGACAAGTTGGCGCCCTCGATAGCCGCGAGCGCTCAAGCGAGCTTGCCTCGGATAAGGCGTACTAGCCTGACACCATTCGAGGCGGGAACATCTCCATGAAACGCATTTTGATCACCCTGGCAATTTGCGCAGCAGCCTCATCTGCCTTTGCTGAATGCCCGACCGAAGAAACCATCAATGCATTTGGGCATACCTTCAGGAAGGGCGGTCTTGCCGCCATGCTCGGCGACAATTCGAGGGACTGCGACGCTCGCGATCAGCCCGCTTGGCTTGCCAAGATCAACGAAACTGCCCCTTCAAGCGCGACTCCTTCCCGTGCTGCGTCCGCCAACGCCACCCCTCAAGGGCTTTCATACTGCCGTCAGATTGTCAAAAGCAAAGACCCTCAATATAAGTCTCAGCGTCGCGATTGTATCTTCTGGTATGGTCATTCCATCGAGGTGCAGTGATCCCTTAGGGGAGCTTGCCGTCAGTCCAGCAAGCAACCTCTCGATCGGTGTTCCGGCCGATCGATTCAATATGACTAAGGGATGCGGTCCGCGTTCAACTGCTCAGCTACATTGGCATTCCGAGCTCCTTACGGGAAATGCGCCATCACCACGGAAGCGTTAACCCATTTGGGTATCAGGCTGCCGGCAAGCGAGATTTGTGCCAAAGTCCCATGCCCCATGCCCCATGCGCCTTTCCATGTGCAGCTAAGCGGCAGCGCTCATTTCGCCAAACTTCCAGGAGGCCCCGCGGGCAGGCCTGATGCTGCGGATGCCGCCGTGAAGACGCGGCCGGGCTTTCGCCTTTATATTCGGAGAAAGTGAACGGGAAACAAAACGAGGTGGCGCCCGCCATCAGCAGAAGTAATGGTTCAACAGGGCGAGCGTCTTCCAAGCATGTTGGGGTTATAGCGTGAAGCGAGCGATAACAATTACGGGCTGGCAGCGGCCGGAATTATTCCATGCGCTCTTGAAGTCTCTGGCCGCGAACGATTTGCGGGGCTGGCAGATTTTCATTCAGCTTGAACCGAGTGAATACTCCGAGGCCTATTGCGCCGCTGCTGCTGAAATCCTTTCTGGCGTTCCGCTGTCCATCACGGTGAACCCTGAGCGCCTTGGCGTAAGGATGAATCCGTATAGCCTTCTTGGCCGTGTTTTCGAGGAGAAGGCCGATTTCGTTCTTTATCTCGAGGAAGACCTGCTTCTGGCGCCGGATGCGACTGCGCTGGCCCAATGGTATGGCGCCAATCATCGCTCCGAATGGATGTGCCTCTCCCTCCTGAGCGGAGGATGCGGATCGAAAGGGTTCATCTCGGAGCCGAGCCATCCTGAACTGTTATTTGCCGGCAAAAGCTTTAATTCCCTTGGCTTTGCTTTTCGGCGTGACGAGTGGGAGCAGCACATTCGTCCCGCATGGCTCTCCGATCAGATTGTCTACACCTGCTACGGTCAAGGGAGCGGCAGCTGGGACTGGTCAGTTTACCAGCACGTGGTTATGACCGACGGGCTCTACACCTTGCAACCCGCCGCGGCCAGAGCAACGCACACGGGCCGTTATGGCATGTATTGCCAGCCCGAATTTCACGACGCTGCATTTACGGGGCTCGATCTTGCCGCAGGATCAGCGACAGATCGGAACTATCATGTCCTCACGCGAGATGCGATGCCTCCACATCTGCGCAGGCAAGCGTGCCTATGGGATCAAGTGAATAGCGCGTTTCGCCTTCTCAATGAAAGATCGCCGCAGCTAAACATCCTGTTGCGCGAACGCGAAGAGATTCATCAGCTTTCCGTGCTTTGGGCCTTCCGCATGTTTTTAGGCCGAGATCCTGGACCCGATGATTACAAAGCTTACCTGACAGTTGGCGCCAACCGCGAGCTTATAGAGAGGATGCGGGCGAGCGGAGAGTTCAAGGCGGTCATCGCTCGGCGCCAGATGGCGCATGCGCCGGAGTTGCCGGTCGACTCCATGCCAAACTCTCAGGAAGCCGTCATTTGGGCTTACGTCTTCCTGTTACAAAGGAAACCGGAAAACCAAGGGGTTATCGACCATCACTCCAAGTGGGCCACCGTGGGCGAACTTAGGCGAGCAATGCTCCAGACCCTGGAGGACAGGGACGATTGTCAAGCAAGACAAACCCTTGACGGCCGGCGCTGAAGCGCCGTCCGCCGTCAAAAGAACCATTTATTCGCAACACTGCCTTTGCTTGCATCTCGCTCAGGAAGCGTGATGCAAGCTTTCACGATCACACACGAGCGCCTCTGAGTACGGCAAGTGCTTTGCCGCCCAGATAGCGGCCTGGGTGCGGTTCTTCACGCGAATCTTGCGGAGGATCGCCTTCACGTGAACCTTGACTGTCGCCTCTGTAATTTGAAGCCTCTGGGCGATCACCTTGTTCGGCGCTCCGTCGACGAGGCCTCTCAAAATCGATCCTTCTCGTGCGGAAAGCTTGACCTTAGCTAAATGGGAAGCCGCGGCTTCGTTCATATCCTCGAAACCTTGATTACGGCTATAATGCTTCAGGCTGAGCGTCCCGCGGTTCCCGGAGGCCCTTCACGAATTCCGGCGGTAGAATAGTCTCATCCTCCACTACAAGTTCAATCACTCGAACGAATGTGTGAGATGATATGGCGTCCCGCAAATAGCCGTCAGCCCCAGCTTCGAGCGCGGCCATGACGTCGTTTTGTCCTGTCGAGGCGTTGATGACTAAGATATAGGCGGATCGCAGTTGGTTTCGAATACTTCTCACCGCCACTACAATCTCAGAGGCGGTTCGGCCGCCTACAATATAGACAACCTTACTTCCCAGATTTCCTTCAGGAAGGAAAGCGCTCGTCAGATGCCGCTGACTGGTGAACTATATTGTAGTGTGTATCTTTCAGAAGACTGGCAAGGCCCTCAGTAAAAAGACGGCTTGGATGCACGAGGACGATAGTTAGTTGAACCCCGGCAAAGTTACTACCACGCATTAACTTTTCTCCTCTCTTAAAAGAGAAGTGTTGCCCCACATTCTCTATCGGAGTACTCCAGTAAACTTATCAGCCCAGCCCCAGCGTGTACAGAGCATTCCCTGCCATCATATTCTTTGGAGAGCGAGAGATGTGATTTAACCCTAATGGCAGGGGTCCAACCCAGGGTGGGTATAGGATTGGCTATTTTTCTCCAAAAGTTCAAGTCTGCCAACAGGTATTTTTTACCGCTCGCGCAGAGCGCGACTAGTTTGCGTTCACCTTTAGGTTACCCATTCAAATACAGTCGATATCAGAGGTTCTGATTCACGTTCAGTCCCAGCTTATTGTCACACAGGCTTCAAGGAACGGTTCTAAAGTCAGCGGATCTGCAATTGGGCGCTTGCGTCCGAGTCCGGTGTTTGCATCCGCTTGCAGCACAAACCAAATGCCAGGAAATGAAAGAACAGTCTCATAACGTTTTAATTTTAAAGAAGATTCTTAATCTGGTATTTGAACTCGAACTTATCGCACGAGCCTGAAATGACAAATTGGCATTCGATAGAATGCTATGCATTCAAAAAAGATAATGGTGACCCCTGGTATTCGTTTGCTCAGGCGCTACAGCGGCAGCCGTTGACGTCGCGCCAGATCAGACTGACTATAGCGAGGCCCTGAATGCCGGACCGCGCTGCATACCAGATATTCCGCACGATCTTGGTCTCGCGCTGCAACCTCTGTGAGAAATCAGTTGTGAGGTCCGGTCTTATTGCCTAAAGACTACGTAAAGTGCGTAAAGCACGGGCGCTATGAGCCATTACCTGAGCACATTATCGCCACCCGATGACGATCCTGGTGCCGTAGGAACTGCGGACCAGATCGAAAAGCTGGCCAGCATGTCCGGGGTGGAGCCGGATGCATCCGTGAGACGCGGGGTAACCCAGATGGCCAATATCGTAGGAGCCGTGGATCGCATATCCGCCGGTGAAGAAGATCGAGTAAGGCATCGGAGAGCCATATCGGCCTGAACGGTGATAAGCATCGAGCGACGTCGGGTAATAGACGCCATCGGGTGTATTATAGCCCCACGCCGCCGTCGAAACCGGCCAGACATACGTAAGCTGGCCATCGACATACACCCACATCGTCTGCCTCGCCTTGCTGACACGGACGACAACCTCAGCCGACGCAGTGGACGAAAAAACGCCGCAAGCCAGCAGCAAGCAAGCGGCAAGCCACATCCTACGCATTAATAGCCCCACTCCCGAACGCGCCAGAAGCAGGCCCTGACTGCTTCCTGTTCCTTAAGATTACGCTCTAACAATTAAGGGAGCATTGATATTTCGTTCACCATGGCGAAGCGTAACGATCGCAATTTCTGGCGGCACCAGAAAGCGGACGGGAATGTTCGAGAGGCCAAGGCCGCTCGAGACGATCATATGGCGCCCATCTCTCTGGAAGTGACCATATGCGTATCTGGCATAACGCGCATTATCAGCGTAGAAGCCCAGCCGGCCCACAAAGGGGATGTAGATTTGGCCGCCATGCGTGTGGCCCGCGAGCGTCAGGGTGACGCTGGCTGGAACGTAGTCGAAGATGTCGGGCTCGTGAGCGAGCAGGATCACCGGCGCGCGATCTGAAACGCGGCGCAAGGTTGCGTCCAAGTCCCAGGCGCCGCGGCTTCCTTGAGCAAGCTGATCCTTGATCCCCGCGATCCAAAAGTGATCGCGCCCCTGGCCCAGCTTGATCGCGCCGTTTTCGAGCAGGACAATCCCTGACTTCCTGAAAGCGCGGCGAATCTCCGGCGCCTGGCCAGACCACCAATCGTGATTTCCGAGGATGGCATAAACGCCCAGCGGCGCCCGCAGCGACTGAAGCGGAGCGATCCATTCCGCGACCGGGATCTCGCGGCTATAGTACCTCGGCCGGAGCCCATTCACATAATCCCCCAGAAGCACGATCACATCCGGCTTCTGAGCATTTAGCTGATCGACGATGCCGCTGATGCGATGGGCGGACATCCATGGCTCGACGGCATGAATATCCGTCAAGAGGCCGATGCGAAGGGCCTGGGTGGCAGCGGGCCAGTCGGGATGCTCTACGGTCCACTCTTTGAGAACGAGACTGAAGCGAGGCTCCACCGCGAAAGCATCTGCGGCGCTGATCGCGCCTGCTCCGGCCGTGGCCGTCGTCAACAGGAGAAAGCGCCGCCGCGAGATCAATGCCAAAATGTAACCCCTCTGCTTTAATCGCCTATTGGCCTGACGGCGCTAATGCTTTGATATTGCAAATAATATCTGAAAAAAGATGAGGATCGACATTCCCGCCGGAAAGAACGACAGCTACGGTGCGGCCTTTCGTTTCAAAGGCGCCTGAGAGCAGAGCCGCAAGCGCTATGGCGCCTCCTGGTTCGACAACAAGCTTCATCTCGCGCCAGGCATAAGCCACGGCGTAACGGACATCGCTGTCGCTGACGGCGAGGCCGCCAGCCAGCAAATCCTTGTTGATGGCGAATGTCAGTTCGCCTGGCTCCGGCAACAGAAGAGCGTCGCAGATCGAGCGGCTTGCAGGGTCGTTTTTCTGCCGTATCCCCGAACTGAGGGACTTTCGGTAATCGTCAAAGCCTTTCGGCTCGACGCAATAGATTTCGGCGTCAGGAAATCGGTCCTTCACTGCGATAGCAACCCCGGCTGTCAGACCTCCGCCGCTGATGGGCACGAGGACTGCGTCTATATTAGTCGCCGCCTTGGACTGCCGCGCGATTTCAAGGCCGACCGTACCTTGCCCGGCTATCACCACGGGATCATCGAAGGGCGGAACGAAATCGGCGTTCAGCCGTTCGCAGAGGTTGCGAGCGATTGCGTTCCGGTCCTCCGTATCGCGATCGTAGAAGACGATCTCGGCGCCGCAGTGGCTTGTGCGCGCTATCTTCACTTTGGGCGCATCTGACGGCATAACGATCACCGCGTCGAGGCCGCATAAACGGGCAGCCTCCGCGACGCCCTGGGCATGATTGCCTGATGAGCAGGCGACGACGCCGCCGGGGAATGCCGCGCGGTCAATTCTCGATACGCGATTATAAGCGCCGCGGAACTTGAAGCTTCCAGTTCTCTGCAGCGGCTCGGCCTTGCAAAGAATTCTTGCCCCCAGCCTGTCGTTCAGTGCGCTCCATTCGATGAGGGGCGTTTCAATAGCAAAAGGCCGAATGCGCAGATCTGCATCCGCTATAGCGTCAATGGTTGGCGTGGCCATCGGTTGTCCCGTTGGTTATCGCGGCGAATCATAGCCCAATAGCATTTGTTTCGTTACGAAATTGAGATGCTTGCTGAACGCCGTTGGCCTCGGCGATGATTTCAGAAAAGCGCCGCGCGCATGCGGTCCAGCTGAAAAGCTCAGCATAAGAGCGGCAACCCTTCCGATCGAGTTCAAGGGCGGCCAGCGCTGAGTCTCTCAGATCATCGCCAAGAATCCCTACGCTGCCGTTCGCCACAACATCTTTCGGTCCCATGACGTTGTACGCCGCCACCGGTACGCCGCAGGCAAGGGCTTCCAGAAGCACGTTGCCGAAAGTGTCGGTCACGCTCGGGAAAACGAAAGCATCCGCTGAAGCATAGTGCTCGGCCAGATCCTCACCAAACTTCGGGCCAGTGAATACCGCTTTTGGATATCGCTGCTTAAGATCTTCAAGCTGAGGGCCGCCTCCGACCACGGCCTTCGTCCCGGGAAGGTCGAGGCTCAGGAAGGCTTCCAGATTTTTCTCGACGGCCACCCGGCCTGCATAAAGGAAGAGGGGCCGGGGCAAGCCAAAGCGGTCAACGGCGCGGGGCCTGAAGAGATTGAGGTCCACCCCCCGCGACCAAAGGTGCACGTTCGCCATTCCCTGGGCGGTCAGATCCTGGCACAGAGAGAGGGAAGCAGCCATCACGCCGGAGCCAGCATTGTGAAACCAGCGCTCGAACCTGTATCCCCAGGACAGCGGGATTGGCATTCGCGCAGAGATATATTCCGGAAAGCGGGTATGATAGCTGGTGGTGAACCGCCGACCGGCGTTCAGGCAATAGGCGCGCGCCGCTAGCCCGATCGGGCCCTCGGTCGCAATGTGAATGAAGTCTGGACGATCTTGTTCGACGCGCTTTGCGACATCGCGCGGGCGAATCATCGCGAGCTTGATTTCGCTGTAAGTGGGGAGCGGCATCGTCCTGAACCCGGACGGCGTCAGGAATGTGAGATCGAACCCAGCGTTCACCGCCTCGCGCTCAAGATTGCTGTATGTGTTGACGACGCCATTAACCTGCGGCTTCCAGGCGTCCGTTGCGATCAGGATGCGCATCAGGATGTGACTGAGGCGATGGGCACCTTGGAGGAACGCGACCGAAGCGCGCGGAGGTGATCGGTCCAGCGGACAATCTCCATTCGGCCGTCGAAATGCTCTACCACGGCAGTGCCGCTGTCGACCCAGTCGCCCGTATTCACATATTGAATGCCGTCGATCATGCGCGCGGAGGCGTGATGAATATGCCCGCAGATCACCCCGGAGGCTCCGACCCGCCGTGCTTCGGCTGCAAGCGAGGTTTCGAAACTGACTGCATAATTTACGATACGCTTGACGCCATATTTGAGATAGGCGGACAGCGACCAATACGGAAGGCCGATGCTGCGCCGCACCGCGTTCAAGACCTCATTCGCCGCCCATGCGATGTCGTAGCCGATATCGCCGAGCACCGCCAGCCAATGGGCCTTGTTCACGACCGTGTCGAATTCGTCGCCGTGAATGACCAGAAAGCGGCGGCCGTCGGCGGTATCGTAAATCGCGCGCAGGCGAAACTCGACCGGGCCTAATGTTATGCCCGCCAAAATCCGCAGTTCTTCGTCATGATTGCCGGGGATGTAGACGATGCGCGTTCCGTTTTGCGTCTTCGCCAGCAATTCCATCACGACACGTGTCTGCGAATGACGCCAGCTTGGGCGGCGCCGAAGCCTCCAAAAGTCGATAACATCCCCCACAAGGTAGATGACGGGGGCATCGTGTGACTTCAAAAAGCTCAACAAATCGCGGGAGCGGCAGGCTCGCGCGGCAAGGTGAATGTCGGAGAGGAAGATGGCACGATATCTCACATACGCTTTATATCGCGTCACAGCCCAGTGATCCACCCTTCACCTCGAAGCCTTGAATTCCAGAGTGAATAGAGGCGGGGATTAATGTCTCGGGAGTATGACAAGCTCCAAAAAACAAAAGGACCAGTTCGCGCCGGCCCTTCGTTTTCCGGATGGCTGTTCTGTTATTTCTTATAGGGCTCGAGCGCCGCAACCGGCGCCCCGGTGCTGTATTTCGCGGCAAATGAGAACATATCCACCGATGTGTCGGCCGAGCCTTCTAGCAGAGTAAGTTGCTGCAAGGGAGAAACGCAATGCACTGTGCCGCCGCCTTCCGCCATGCAGAAATGTGCGTCGTCAAAAAAGAGATGGGTGTAGGCCAGATCGAAAGTGACGCGATCCGAGTACCTGTACGAGCCACCCACGCTGACGCCGAGCCGGTTGGAGTCCGGCAGCACGACGGTGCGATTGCCGTTGTCGACGGGTGAAATTTCGTAATTGACGCCTGTGCGCACCGTGAGCGAGGGGCTATAAGCGTACTCAGCGCCTAGAGCAAAATACCATTGGTCATGGTAATTGAAGTTGAGGGTTTCGCAGACTCCGCCGGGGCAGCCGATAAAGCTGCTCGTAATGGGTATATTCCCCACGCTGCTTTGATTCTGCCACTCGACCGTGCCAAGCAGTGTTAAGCGGTCCGTGAGGGCCTGACGGGCGCTCAAGGTCACCTCGTCCGGGAGCGTGACGCTTCCTTTTGCCTCGAATCCCAACGGTGATTGTATCACTAGGCCGGAAAGGTCCTGGGTGATAGCAGAGCGATAGCCCAAACCGATGGACGTGGCTGGTGAGGGTTGCCACAGAATCCCCGCCGTGGCTCCGGCGCCCCATGAGTCGGCGTCGAGGCTCTGGGAAAGAGAGTTCAACCTCACCCTCATATATTCCGCCTGCGCGCCGACGCCGATGCTTAATTCAGGTGTAATCTTGTAAGCAAGCGTGGGATTGAAATCCAACGTCCGGACCTGGGAGGTCAGCGCGATTGGCGCTCCGGCCCAGAGAGAGTTGTCAGGCTTCGTTGCAAATCCAAACGGCGAATTGACCGCAATACCAGCGTAAAGCCTGTCATTGATTTGATAGGAGCCGTACATTGCCGGAACGAAGGTGTCGACCCCAATATTCGTTGTTCTGTAGGGATCGGCCAGTGCGAGGATCCCGCCGGCGGCGGCCACATCCGAAGAGGGGAAAATGATTGTCCCGCTTGCCTCGGCGTTGAAACCGGGCACGGTTGTGATGGCCGCAGAGTTCCAAAACATCGAGCTGATATCGCCGCCGGCGGCAGTGCCGGCGAAACCCGAGCCTTGGAAATAGGAAGATTGCTCGCGGACAGCGAACCCGCCCGCATTGGCCTGGTCCGCGGCTCCAAGCCCGGACAATAGCGCGGCGGCGCTCACGCACGCCAGCCGGACGCAAATCGAGTTTCCCATATCTTCCCCCAGTCGCCGAGCGACAGCGCGTCCCCGCGCGCGTCTTATTCTCAGATGATTACTTAGCCATCTGATTCGAATCCGTGACAATCCGCACGTAGACGCGCGATCAGGTTGCATCAGGCATTGCAGAAGACAGAACGATGACAGAGGGGCAAGGCTGCGGAACTAAAAAAGACACGCCATTACAATGGCTAACGCGCAATAGAGCTGTCGGAGTGGTGATTTTCATACCTCGGGCGTAACCATTAGCGAGGCGGCGTCATGGGCTGCTGCCTCTTTTGTGTTCCGGCTGTGGCGGAGCAGACACGCGAGGAAAGTCTCCTCGCTGTTATCTCCGGCGTATCAAGGGCTACGCCGATCCCTTGAAGGCCGCGCCTTAAATCTCCGGCGCAGGCGACTCCCGCTCATAGACCCAGATTGCGGCGGGCGGGAGGTTCAGCCAAACCCTTGTATAGCGCCAGGCTTTCAAGCGCAGCGCTTTGATGACGCGTGGAGGCGCCGGGCTCGTCTGGCGATAAGTAAACTGAACGAACATGCCGCCGTCATCGAGGACGTTGAGGCTGTTCTTCATGACAAGATAGATAAGCTTTTTTGAGAAAAGGCGCATTGGCAGCGTGGAGACGATGGCGCCAACGTTCTCGCCATTGCGCTCTCTCCAAAGCTTGGCGAGATTTTGCGCCGGGCCGATGACCACATCCACATCGGCGAACCGCCTCCGCAGATGGCCGCCGAGTTGAGCATCGATCTCGATCAAAGTCAGCTTCTTGGGTTCGACGCCGTTTCGAAGAGGCTGACTTTGATCGCCCCCGTCCCGGCGCCGAGTTCGATGACATGGGAGTTGATCCTGTCGCCAAGGACTTTCGTCATCGCGCGTCCGACAAAAGGGCTGGACGGAAACAGATCAGCTTATTCATGAAGGGTGACAGTTTTTTGTGTCGATTGGCGCGTAACATCCATCTGTCGCCAGCGTTCCGGGATGGCTGTCGCATGAGTTAACAAGGCCACTCCGACGCCTGAGAACCAGGAGCTTGTTTGAATAGTGACCAGCCGCTGACATAGGGCTTCGCCTTAACAATTGCAAATAGCGCGCGTTGCGGGAACGCCGGCATATCGCATTTAATACGTCCGGCTTGTATGTTGCGCGCGAAAATGTCACGCTTCATCGAGCGTCAACGTAAGCGCGCGCAAAGCCGCGCTTACGCATGGAGGAACCGGCTTTTACGCCCAGCTGACGCACCTTATAATAGACCCGGCGATCACCACGCCGTTAGGGAGGAAAAGATGGCAGCCGAGTTGCTCGATTCATTTAGAGGAATTGAAACCGCCGATGTAAGCGGAAAGCGCGTTCTTATTCGCGCAGACCTCAACGTGCCGATGTCCGGGGGGCAGGTCACCGATGCGACCCGGATCGAAAGGCTCCTGCCCACATTTCAAAACCTTCTCAGCCGCGGCGCGAAGGTTGTCATCCTGTCTCACCTCGGGCGGCCGGACGGAAAGCCGGTCGCGAAATATTCGCTGAAGCCGGTCGCCGACAAGCTGTCCTCTCTGCTTGGGGTTGACGTGGCTACCGGCGAGGACTGCGTGGGTCCAGCCGCCGAGGCCGTGGTCGAGAAGCTCAAGCCCGGCCAAATCGCCATGCTGGAAAATTTGCGCTACCATGCTGAGGAGGAAAAAAACGACGCAGGCTTTGCGACGGCTCTCGCAAAACTTGGCGACCTCTACGTCAACGACGCCTTCTCGGTTTCCCATCGCGCGCACGCCTCCACGGAAGCGCTGGCCCGCTTGCTGCCCGCTTATGCCGGACCGTCCATGCTCGCCGAAATCCGTGCGCTGAAGCTCGCTCTCGATGCGCCGCAGCGGCCCGTCGCTGCAATCGTCGGCGGCTCCAAGGTTTCGACGAAGATCGCCGTGCTTGGCCATCTCGCCAAGAAAGTGGATTTCCTCATCATCGGCGGCGGCATGGCGAACACGTTCCTGTTCGCGAAGGGCCTCTCCGTTGGGAAGTCGCTTCACGAGCCGGGCGCGATTTCGACGGTTGAAGATATTCAGCGCAAGGCTGCCGAGGCGGGCTGCAAGATTCTGCTGCCGGTCGATGCGGTCGTCGCCAGCGAACTGAAGGCGAACGTGGAAACTGCCGTCGTTCCGGTCAATCAGGTGGCGGCGGACAAGATGATCCTCGACGTTGGTCCCGCGTCCGTGAAAGAGTTTGCGCAAACCATCGCGAACTGCAAAACCCTCTTGTGGAACGGTCCTGTCGGCGCATTCGAAACGCCGCCCTTCGGCGAAGCCACGTTCGCGCTTGAGCGGGAGGCTGCGAAGTTGACCGAGGCGGGGGCGCTTACAAGCATCGCCGGCGGCGGCGACACTGTTGCGGCGCTCAACGCTGCCGGCGTTGCTGATAAAATCTCGTATGTGTCCACCGCTGGGGGCGCATTCCTGGAATGGCTGGAGGGCCGCACGCTTCCTGGCGTCGCGGTGCTTATGCGCTCTTAACAATGGCTAGGCATTACGCCAAGGGTGAACTCGATCCGAAGATCAGCCCGGCCAAGGCGGCAGCTTATTTTAAGAGAGGGCGCTGAATGAAAAGTGAGCCGTCGGATTGGCCGAAAGCTGTTGTTTTCGATCTTGACGGCACGCTGATCGACAGCGCCCCCGATATCGCCCATGCGCTTAACCGCGCCGCCGAAAGGCGGGGCATCGAGCCCTTTCCGCTGGATCAGGTCAAGGAAATGATCGGAGGCGGGGTGCCCCAGCTAGTGGGGCGAGCGTTGCGGGCGCGCGGCCTGCCCGGCGACGGGCTGATGCCACTCGTTGAGGAGTTCATCGCCCTTTACCGGGAGAATCTGACGACGAACACAACAATTTATGAGGGCGGGCGCGAGCTTCTCGCGCAACTCCATAGCGAAGGGCGACGGCTCGGGATTTGCACCAACAAGAACCATGAGCTTACGGTGGGAATCCTTCAGCAGCTCGATCTCCTGAAGTATTTTGGTTCCGTGCTTGGCGAACGCGAAGGCCAGCCGCGCAAGCCCGATCCTGCTCCTTTGCTTCAGGTTGTGGCGGAGCTCGGCGCTTCTCCGCAAAACGCCCTGATGGCAGGCGACAGCGAAGCTGACGTTGCCTGCGCGCGCGCTGCAAAGATGCCGGTTCTGGTTGTGGATTTTGGCTATAGCCGTATCGCCCCGGCGGCTCTCGGGGCTGACGCCGTGATCTCGAGGCTGAGCGATCTTCCGCAATTCTTCTCCAGCCTGAAGCCAAGGCCGGCTTAAATCCGCCTCGGAAGTTTGGCCAGAAATTCGGGGCCGACACGCTGAGCCAAGGGCGCCCCCTCGCTTGTCCCGCATTCAAATCGAGCGAGGGCCGCGTCATATTGCTCCATGAGAGGTTCCGCATGTGTAACAAATTCGCAAGCGCCGAACGGCGGCCCGACAGCGCGCCGGACCCGGCGCCTGGAGTCCGGCTATGAGCCGAACGAACGCAGCGCTTTCCATTGCAGGCTCGGATTCGTCGGCGGGGGCCGGTCTTCAGGCCGACCTCAAGACGTTCTCCGCTCTTGGCGTTTACGGCGCGACAGTGGTTACGGCGGTGACCGCGCAAAACACGCTCGGCGTCACGGCTGTCCATGTCATACCCGGAGAGATTATTACGGCGCAGCTCGACGCCGTGTTCTCGGATCTCTCGATCGCCGCCGTGAAGACCGGAATGCTCGGGAGCGAAGAGGCCATCGCCGCCACGGCTTCAGGTCTTGGGCGCTGGGCGCGGGACATACCGATTGTGATCGACCCCGTGATGGTGTCGACGACCGGCAGCCGCCTCCTGGAAGCGGGCGCTGAAAAAGCGCTGGTCGAGCGTCTGATCCCGCTCGCCTCTTTGATCACTCCGAACCTGCAGGAGGCCGCGGCTCTTCTCAATCTGCCCATTGCCCGAGGCGAGGACGAGATCAAGAACCAGGCGCAACGCCTCCTCGCGCTTGGACCCTCCGCCGTACTCATCAAGGGCGGTCATGGCGAAGGCCCGGATGCGACCGACATCTTTTTCGATGGCGCTTCGTTTCAGTCTTATTCCGCGCCAAGGATCGCCACGGCAAATACGCATGGCACCGGCTGCACGCTCGCCTCGGCCATCGCCGCCTTTCTTGTGCGGGGCCTTTCGCTTGAACGGGCGATCGCTGAAGCGAAGGCTTATCTTCATGAGGCGCTTGAGCACGCGAACGAACTCGCCATCGGAAGAGGCTCGGGGCCGGTCTCTCATTTTTATCGGCATCGAAGAGCGGTGTAGGCGAAAAGGCCGCGGGCGCGAAGTTCCTTTTCGTCATCCGGCGCCTGGAAGCGCAAGCTTGTTATGTGCGCCTTGCTCTTCTATTTTTCGCCTATGACAACTCTTCTCGATCGCCATGACCCTGTCGCGGAAGCCCCCGCTCTCTTGAAGCCTTCGCTTGCGGGCATGACAAAGGCTCAGCTTTCGGCTGCGCTTGCCGAGGCGGGCGTCCCCGCGAGCCAGATCAGGATGCGTCTGGCCCAGCTCTGGAACTGGATTTACGCGCGCGGCGCTGAGGACTTCGCTGACCTCACCAATATCGCGAAAACGCTGCGCGCCGATTTTGATGCGCGTTTCACGCTGGCGAGGCCGGAAATCGCAGCCGAGCAGATTTCGGAGGACGGCACCCGCAAATGGTTGCTCCGGCTTGCGGCGCAGCGGCCGGGCGAGCGTGCGCCCGAGATCGAGACCGTTTACATCCCCGAGCCGGACCGTGGAACGCTCTGCATATCAAGCCAGGTCGGCTGCACGCTGACATGCACCTTCTGCCACACCGGCACGCAGCGTCTCGTGCGCAACCTCACGCCTTCCGAAATCATCGGGCAGATTCTCGTGGCGCGCGACCGCATCGGCGATTGGCCCGGTGCGAGCGCGCCTGCGGACAGGCGCGGCATTCCCGAGGCGGAGCGCAAGATCACCAACATCGTGCTGATGGGCATGGGCGAGCCGCTTTATAATTTTGAAAACGTGAAGGACGCCCTCGCCGTCGCCGCAGACCCCGATGCGCTCGCCTTTTCGAAGCGCCGCATCACGCTTTCCACATCCGGCGTTGTTCCGATGATCGGGCGCGCGGGCGCGGAAATGGGCGTCATGCTCGCCATCTCCCTCCATGCCGTTCGCGATGAGCTGAGGGACGAGCTTGTGCCGATCAATCGCAAATACCCGATCGCGGATCTGCTCGCGGCCTGCCGCGCCTATCCCGGCCTCTCCAACGCGCGCCGGATCACATTCGAGTATGTCATGCTGAAAGGGGTGAACGACTCTGCCGCCGAGGCCAAAGAACTCGTCCGGCTGCTTTCCGGCATTCCTGCGAAGATCAATCTGATCCCGTTCAATCCGTGGCCGGGCACGCGGTATGAATGCTCCGACTGGGGGCAAATCGAACGCTTTGCTGACATCGTTAACCGGGCGGGCTATGCAAGTCCGATCAGAACGCCGCGGGGCCGGGACATCATGGCGGCCTGCGGACAGCTGAAGTCTGCGAGCGAGAAGCTGAAAGCGAGCGCTCTGCGCGGGAACGCCGCAGCAAGCAATTGAAGACGGAATCGGAGGAGCGATGAGCCTTTACCAAGTCGTGCGCATTGTGATTGGCGTTGTCCTCTCCGGCGTCATCGGCTGGATTTCTCTCCTTATTTTCAATGCCTTGAAAATCTGGCAGCAATTCGAAGCTTTTGAAGCCGCAGGTTCGCGCGGGGCCGATCTCGGCATGGCGCCCTCCGCCATAGAAAAAG
>CAWFXN010000051.1:0-29811 GCA_963819665.1 uncultured Alphaproteobacteria bacterium | reverse complement strand
GCCTCGCCTATCAGCTGAGCGCGTCCTTCAACGTATCCACGAGATCGAGACGTTCCCAAGAGAACCCGCCATCCTTTTCGGGAGCGCGGCCAAAATGTCCGTAGCTCGCCGTACGCCGGTAGATTGGCCGGCTCAGCCCCAACGTCTCGCGGATGCCGCGAGGGCTGAGATCGACGATGTCGTGGAGGACGCTCTCAAGCTTGCTCTCGTCCACACGGCCCGTGCCATAGAGGTCGGCGTAGATCGACAGCGGCTTCGCGACGCCGATCGCATAGGAGAGCTGCAGGCAGCATTTGTCCGCCAACCCGGCGGCGACGACGTTCTTGGCCACATAGCGGGCTGCATAGGCCGCCGAGCGATCCACCTTCGTCGGGTCCTTGCCCGAGAAAGCGCCGCCACCGTGCGGCGCAGCGCCGCCGTAAGTGTCGACGATGATCTTGCGCCCGGTCAGGCCCGCGTCGCCATCGGGGCCGCCGACGACGAAACGCCCAGTCGGGTTGACGTAGAAGTCATCCTTGGGGCACATCCAGCCCTTGGGAAGGACCGCCGTGACAATGTCGCCGACGATGTCGCGGACACGCTCCGAGCTGACATCCTCGCCGTGCTGCGTCGAGACGACAACCGAGGTCGTGCGCACAGGCTTGCCGTTCTCATAGTAGAGCGTGACCTGGCTTTTGGCGTCGGGCCCGAGTTCGGGAAGCTCGCCGGAATGGCGCAGCTTCGACATCTCAAAGAGAATGCGATGCGCATAATAGATCGGAGCCGGCATGTAGCCTTCCGTCTCGCGGCAGGCATAGCCGAACATAATGCCCTGATCGCCCGCGCCCTCATCCTTATTGCCCGACGCGTCGACGCCCTGGGCGATGTCGGCCGATTGAGAATGCACGTAACAATCGATCTCGGCTTTGCGCCAATCGAAGCCCGCCTGCTCATAGCCGATATCGCGGATGACGTTCCGCGCCGCCTGGATCAGATCGTCGGCGCGGACCTGGGCCGGGCCGCGAACCTCACCGGCGAGCACGACGCGATTTGTTGTTGCAAGCGTCTCGACCGCGACGCGCGAGTGCGGGTCGGCCGAAAGGTAGAGGTCGACAATGGAGTCGGAAATCTGATCGCAGACCTTATCGGGATGCCCCTCCGATACGGATTCGCTCGTAAAAAGATAGTTCTTGCGAGGCACAGGCTCGTTCCAATCTTATAAGTTCTGGGGGAACGTGGCCTGAGCCACGTTAGCCGAGATCGTTTTCGATTCCGGGCTGGCCTTCCTTAGCGTCAGGTTTTTCTTCTGACAAGGCCCTAACGAGGTCGATGACGCGGCGGCGCACCTTGGGATCCTGGATCCTGGCGAAAGCCTTGTTGAGATCCAAACCTTCGCGAGAATTCAGGAAATCGAGAAGATATCCTTCCTGTTCCGGCTCGTGCAATCCATGCGTTGCTTGCGCGGGCGCCGCGTTGGCGAAGGCATCCTCGAAGAAATAGCCCACAGGAACTTCCAAAATCTTGGAGAGCTGGAAAAGACGGCTCGCGCCGATCCGGTTGGTGCCCTTTTCATATTTCTGAATCTGCTGGAACGTGAGGTTCATTCTCTCACCCAGCTTTTCCTGGCTCATGCCAATGATCATGCGCCGGTAGCGAACGCGGCTCCCAACGTGCACATCGACCGGATTCGGTTTTCGCCCCGTCGTCTCATACAGCTCTTCGCGATCAGCCAATATAGACACCGAGGATTCAACCATGCCCATGTTCCGCCCCATCTCTTCCCGCCATCTTAAAGTTGTGAATACGTAGCCGAATGACCAAATACCACTACCTAAAAGTTGTAGTTACGCAACTACGAGCCGTCAAGCTTCTTCTTATGTTAAATACAAAACAGTCTTCAAACATTCGAGAAACAGTTTCTACACCTACGGAAAAATCGTTCGACCACTCGTAAAAATGGAATCAACTAACTCTGATAGTTGCAACCATAACCAGATAAAATACAAGTGGAAAGAGAAATAGTACAATAAACATTGAGAGATGTGTTTTTTCATAAAAGGTTACCGGTAATGCCCGCGGCAACCCATGGTCGAGTGCGCCAGCTTGACCCAGATCTAATTGGGCGAGGACCCGGCCAAAAGGGTCGATGACTGCGGAAATTCCGGTATTTGCAGCTCTCATCACGGGCAATCCTTCTTCCACTGCTCTGATACGAGCTTGGTAAAGATGCTGATAAGGCCCGGTTGATGCTCCAAACCAAGCATCGTTTGTTACATTGACGATCCACTGCGGGCGTTTTGTTTCATTTTCTATACGGCCCGGGAAGATGATCTCGTAACAGATCAAGGGAAGAAAAGCTGGCGCGCGCGGCGTATGCATAATCGTGGCCTTATTCAAACCTGATTCAAATCCATCCAACCGATGAGAAAAAACGCGAAAACCAATTGCGGTTAAAACGTTTCGGAGAGGCACATATTCCCCAAAAGGGACAAGATGAATTTTATCGTAGATGGCGCTTATCGTTGCTCCCGCGCTCAACACGAATAAGCTGTTAAAAACGCGGTCGAAACGATTGCCGCCCTGAGCCAGGCGCTCGCCTTCGGCGCGCTCGGCTCCGATGATCAGGCTCGTGTCGCGCGGGATCAATGCCGCGAGGCGGTCTTTCACCTCCCGGCTGAAAATTTCGTCATTGAAGCCGAAGAGCACAGGCACGGACGACTCGGGCCAGATCACATGGGTGAAGTTGGCGATGTCCTCGCCGCTCACGCCCCTGCGGCTTAATTCAAGCGTCCGTTCGAAAATCCAGGCTTTGTTTGCGGGCTTCCACTTCTCGATCTGAGGAATATTTGGCTGCACGATCCGGACCCGCACGCCCTCGACCTCGCCCGCCTCCTCCAGGAGACGATAGCTTCCGAAAGCGTAACTTGCCGCCAAGACGAAAAGGGCAAAGAAAATCGGGCTCCACAACCGGTCAAAGCGGGCCTGCGGCGCGGAAATCGCTGCGGCGGGGGCAGAAAAGATGAAAAGAGCCGCAAGCGTCAGGCCGTAGATGCCGAGATACGCCGCAAGCTGCATATGGGCCTCGTTAGCGGCGACCCCTTCCCCGAATAAATTCCAGGGGAACCCTGTAAACAGGGTGCCGCGGGCCGCCTCCGCGCAGAAGAACGCGAAGACAAACCCGGCGATGCGCGCATATCCGCGCCGCCAAAGCGCAGCCGAAAGAGCCCCTGCGGCCGCGTAGAACAGGCCAAGGGCCGCCGCAAGCCCGATCACCGCGAGCGGCATCAGGGCGGCATAGCGATCCGCATCGACGTAAAACGCATAGCCGATCCAGTAAACGCTCCCGAGGAAATAGCCGAAGCCAAAGCCCCACCCAACCGCGGCGCCCCGAAAAAGGCGCCTGCGAAACGACTCGAAGGAGCAATTTCGCCGACCTTCAGGCACACGGCGTCGAGCGCCCAGATCAGCACAGGAAATGTAAGGAACATGATGGGCCAGATCAGGAATGGCGCCATCGCAAGGACGGAAAGAGCGCCGGCAAACGCGGCGATCAGGACCAACTTCCAGGTTGAAAGGCCCGCGAAGGACCCTCGGCAGAACATCCATGAACGACTCGAACAGCAACGGGCGAAACAAAGAACCGCCCGTGCCATAGCCGCATTTCAGGGAGATGACGAGGGGCGCCGCGCTGGCCGGCTGTTGAAAAGAGCCGCCGCAACCGGCGGCTCCTTCTCGAATTAAGGGCGTTGCGCCCTCTTTATTGGATTTTCGTCTAAGTCAAAGCGGGAATAGCAACCCCGGCTCGGCAGATTATCGTGACCGCTGATAGCGTCGGCCAAAGCTTCCTGCAAATTCACGCCGTCCGCTTTGGAGCGAACGCCTGCAAACATAACGGGGCGCTCGAAGCTCGAGTCTAAATCCTCCTGCCCCTTGCAAGCCTTGTCATACTGGCCAAGCGTCAAGGTCCAAAGTGCCATCTCGGGTTTGCTGAAACTCGACATCCAGCGCGAGACCGTTTTCGCGCGCTCAAATGCGCGCGCTTCTTCCTGAGTGCGCTCGCCTTCCTGGGAGGCAAGACCAACCGCGATCAGGTCGCTGGCGCTGGCGAGGGAATCGCGCACTTGCTGCGAGAGAACGCGATGAGCCGCTTCCGCCTCCGGGATGACTCTGTCGCCGGAGATCACCTGCGATGTGCTGCCCTTCGCCCAGGTGAATTCGTTGGTGAGCATAATGAAGTCGAACGTGGCGGGCTGGCCCTGGCTATCCTTGCCGTCGATACGGAAGAAGAACGCGTTCTCGACTTTCTGCTTCTCGGCATGCTTCTTTACAGGCGCTTCGACCGGCGCTGGCGCCACGACAAGAGCCGGAACTGGCGCAGCCGCTACTGGCGCGGGCTTCTTATCGTACAGGCTCGCGTACCAGATCGGGACGTAGACAAGGGCCGCCATCCAAAGAAAGACAAGAAGCCACCACCACGCGACGCCCGCCCGCTTCTTCCTTTTTTCAGGCTGCTCCCTATCTTCGATAAACGACGGCGTCGTAGCAAAAGTATCGGACATGAGAAACGCTCTCCTATAAAATTCCGGTATGCCTTGGTCGCGCAACCGCTTCCAGGAGCGCCCTCTGACACGGCTCCAAGACACGAATATGACCGTCTTCGGTCAAAATTTAACCGAAACGCCTTGGCATCTGAAAACAGTGAACGAGGAGATTAGCACTCGCCTCTTGACAGTGCTAACAGTTCTAAATATCTCATCGCCAGGGTCATGCGAGCCTAAGCGCCGCACCCGTTCCAACTTATCTATTTTATCGTCTTAGGAGGATGCCATGAAATTCAGGCCGCTGCATGACCGCGTGGTAGTGCGCCGTCTCGAAGAGGAAGAGCGCACGAAGGGCGGGATCATCATACCGGACACGGCCAAGGAGAAGCCTCAGCAAGGCGAAGTTATCGCAGTCGGTCCCGGCGCTCGCAATGAGCAGGGTCAGCTCGTCGCTCTCGATGTGAAAGAAGGCGACCGCATTCTCTTCGGCAAATGGTCCGGCACTGAAGTCAAGATCGACGGCGAAGACCTTCTCATCATGAAGGAAAGCGACATCCTCGGCGTTCTTGAGAATTCCGAAGGCAAGCATAAGAAAAAAGCCGCATAACTTCCTCTCATCTCCGAACAATTCAAACCTATTCAAGGAGTCATAAAGTATGGCTGCTAAAGACGTACGTTTTGCCCAGGATGCCCGTGAGCGGATGCTGCGCGGCGTCGATATCCTTGCGGAAGCCGTGAAGGTCACGCTCGGCCCGAAAGGCCGCAATGTCGTGCTCGACAAGTCTTTCGGCGCTCCGCGCATCACGAAGGACGGCGTCACCGTCGCCAAGGAGATCGAGCTTGAGGACAAGTTCGAGAACATGGGCGCCCAGATGGTGCGTGAGGTCGCTTCCAAGACGAACGACATCGCTGGCGATGGCACGACCACCGCGACGGTTCTTGCTCAAGCGATCGTTCGCGAAGGCGCGAAGTCCGTCGCCGCTGGCGCGAACCCGATGGATTTGAAGCGCGGTATCGACCTCGCCGTCGCCGCTGTCGTGAAGGATCTCGAAAGCAAGGCCAAGAAGGTGACGTCGTCTTCCGAGGTCGCCCAGGTCGGTACGATCTCCGCGAACGGCGACACCGAAGTTGGCGCGAAGATTGCCGAGGCCATGGAAAAGGTCGGCAACGAAGGCGTGATTACCGTCGAGGAAAGCAAGAGCCTCGATTTCGAACTCGAAACCGTTGAGGGCATGCAGTTCGACCGCGGCTACATCTCGCCGTACTTCATCACCGATGCCGAGAAGATGCGCGTCGATCTCGAAGATCCGTTCATCCTCATCTACGAGAAGAAGCTCTCGAACCTCCAGGCGCTTCTGCCGGTTCTTGAGGCCGTCGTGCAGTCCGCACGTCCGCTTCTCGTCATCGCCGAGGACGTTGAGGGCGAGGCTCTTGCCACGCTCGTTGTCAACAAGCTGCGCGGCGGCCTGAAGGTCGCTGCCGTGAAGGCTCCCGGCTTTGGCGATCGCCGCAAGGCCATGCTGCAGGATATCGCCATCCTGACTGGCGGCCAGATGATCGCGGAAGACCTCGGCATCAAGCTTGAGAACGTCAACGTCTCGATGCTCGGCCGCGCGAAGAAGGTCACGATCACGAAGGACGACACGACCATCGTCGATGGCCATGGCGAGCAGAAAGAGATCCAGGGCCGCGTCGCGCAGATCAAGGCCCAGATCGAAGACACCACCTCCGACTACGACAAGGAGAAGCTGCAGGAGCGTCTCGCGAAGCTCGCAGGCGGCGTTGCGGTCATCCGCGTCGGCGGTGCGACCGAAGTCGAGGTGAAGGAGAAGAAGGACCGCGTTGACGATGCGCTGAACGCGACCCGCGCAGCCGTCGAGGAAGGTTTCCTTCCCGGTGGCGGCGTGCCACTCTTGCGCGCGATCCATGCTCTTGAGCATGTCAAGTTCGCGAATGAGGATCAGAAGGCTGGCATCAACATCGTCCGCCGCGCGATCCAGGCTCCGGCTCGCATCATCGCCGCCAATGCCGGCGAGGACGGCGCAGTCGTCGCCGGAAAGAATCCTTGAGAAGAAGGACTACAACTACGGCTACAACGCGCAGACGGGCGAGTATGTCGACCTCGTAGCCGCTGGCGTGATCGATCCGGTGAAGGTCGTCCGCATCGCTCTTCAGGATGCTGCGTCAGTCGCTGGCCTTCTCATCACGACCGAGGCGATGATCGCCGAGAAGCCGAAGAAGGACGCGCCAATGCCGCAGATGCCGGGCGGAGGCATGGACTACTAAATCGTCCAGAATAGAACACATGAAGCCCGCGAATGCGTTCGCGGGCTTTGCTTTTTGAATGAGTTCCTGTGTGCCGTCGTCCCGAGAGCGCTTCAGCGCTTGTTCCGCGACCCCGAGCGTATCCGCTTTCGAGCTCAGGCTGCGGGGTTGCGCGATGCAAGCAGATCCCGAATTTCCCTCAAGAGCCGCACATCTTCGGGCGTCTCCGCAGGTTTGGCGGGTTCACGCTTCAGGCGATTGACTTGCTTGACCAGAAGAAAAATCACGAAGCCGACAATAAGAAGATTGATGAGCGCCGTCAGGAACTTGCCATAGGCCAGGATCGCATGGCCCGACTGCTTGGCGGCATCATACGAAGCCGGAACCTGAGCTGGCTCGCCAAGCGCTTTTTCCTTCAAAGCCGTGAGATCGATGAAGTAGTCGGTGAAGTTCAAATTGCCCATCAGCGCGCCGATTGGCGGCATAAGGATATCGCCCACAAGCGACGTGACAATTCCGCCAAAGGCGGCGCCGATGATCACACCAACGGCAAGATCGAACGCATTTCCCTTAAGGATAAACTCTCGAAATTCCTTCAACATCCCAGATAACCCCTCCCTGATTGTTCACAAGCCGGGACTCTCTATTGAGAAAAATGGCAAGGGCGCGTCGTGGAAATGAAAAAGGAGGCCGAAGCCCCCTTTTTTGCGTCCCTCTATCAGGCTACTGAGCCTTCGGCTCCTCCGCCTTTTCCACCTTCTGTTCGACCTTCTCGCGCGTTTCGTTTACGCGATCCTTAGCGTCATCGTAAGCCTTGCCAGCCTTAGCCTTGAGATCCGACCAGCTCTTCTCGGCCTTGGAGCGCCAGTTTGCGATCAGTTCCTGGCGGGCCTGGTCGTTCAAAGTTTTGAAGGCGGGAGCGGCTTTGAGCTGTTCCTTTGTGAGATCCACGGAGAACACGTGCTTGTTATTGACGGTCTCGGACTTCAGGGCGTCGAAAGGTATCGCCACTTCCTTCTCGCCGATGCCCAGGAAGCCGCCAATTCCGATCACGGCGAGTTCAATGTGTCCGCTTTGGTCGAAGACGAGATTCGCGATCTTTCCGAGCGGCTGCTTGTCCTTGGATACGACGTGCGTTCCGACGAAGTCTGTTCCAAGAACCTCGGTTTGGTTCTGCTCGGGGATGAAATTCGGCGTTTGCGCCGCAAGAGGGCTGACCGCAATCATCAAAGCGGCCACAGCCGTAAGCGTCATTTTCATGCTAAAAGCTCCCTTGTTCGCCATGCCTGACCAAGACACGGAGTAGACACAACTGTGTAGAAAAAGTTCCGGTACGGATGAATGGCAATGCTGTGCGCAAATTAGGGCAAAGCCTGCCTTCTAACCGTCAAAAAACCCAAGCCCGGGTTTGGAGAACTATTCTTACACATACGATATGGAGGCGGGCAAGCGCGATCTCCGTATCAACCGGAATGTTGTAGACAACGCCAGAAAACGCAAAGCGGAGGCGTCAAAACCAGCGCCGCACTTTCTTCCGGTAAGCGATATAGTCCGGCCCGAAGCGCTGGGTCAGATAGCCTTCCTCGCGTTTGATAATGCGTTCCTGGACATACAGAACGAAGAGCGGCGCGAGGATGATCATCCAGGGGTTCGCGGCGGCCAATCCGAAGCCCACCATAAAGAAAACGAAGCTCAGATAAATGGGATTGCGGCTGCGGGCAAAGACCCCGGTCCGGACCAGCGCGGCGGCTCGTTTGCCCGCATGGATAGCCGTCCGCGCTCGCGCCAACTCGCGGGCCGCAAGCGCCGCGATCGCGAAAGCCAGGACCATGAGCGCATAGCCCGCGATCACGCTCTCGATCGCCCGCTCGCCGCCGCCGATGGGAAAAAACCGTTGCAACCCATATCCGCCTGCGAGAAAAAGCAAAAGCACGACAGGCGGCAGCGGGAAGATCCGCGGGTTGACCGGCTCCTGCCCCTTATGGTCTTGTCCGCTCATCGCCTCCCTCCGGTACCTCCATGGATAATGCTGAAGCGGTCCCGTTTGTCACGCCTCTTGAACGCGCGTTGGAGCCACGGCTCCTCGCGGCCATCGATGCGAAGGCCAAGCCGCAAGGCTCGCTCGGCCGCATCGAAGCGCTCGCACTCCACATCGGGCTTATCACGAAATCGCTGAAGCCAAATCTAGGGAGGGCGGCGCTTCTTATTTTTGCAGGCGACCACGGCATCGTGGCGGAAGGTGTGACGGCCTACCCTTCCGAAGTTTCGGCCTTGATCGCTCAAATGGTCCTCGATGGCAAAGCCGGGGCGAGCATCGCAGCGCAAGCCGTGGGCGCCGAGGTTTTCCTTATCGACGCGGGCCTGAAAATGCCGCCGCAACCCAATCAGGCGCTGATTGCGAAAAGCGTGCGCCGCTCGACGCGGGATTGCCTGCTTGAACCCGCGATGACGGAAAGCGAATGCCGCAGCGCGATTCAGTCCGGCCACGATATCTCGACGGGCTTAAAGGCTGACGGGTTCGGCATCGTGGCGCTGGGCGAGATCGGCATCGGAAACACAAGCGCAGCCTCCCTTGTCGCCCATTGCGTAACCGGCGCGCCGCTTGAAAAGCTTGTCGGTCCGGGGGCCGGAGCGCCTCCAGGCGGCCTCGCTCACAAGCGCGAGGTGCTTTCCCGCGCTCACGCCCGCGCGCCTGTCCATGGCGGCATGGAAGCCATGCAAGAGTTCGGCGGCTTCGAGATGGCGATGCTGATGGGCGCGATATTCGGAGCCGCAAAAGCGCGCCAAATCGTCATCGTGGACGGCTTCATCGCTACTGCCGCCGCCTGCGCCGCCGTCTCGATCGACCCAAACATCCGTGATTATCTGCTGTTTGCTCATCTCTCGCCCGAAGCCGGGCATGTGGCCCTGCTCGCATGGCTCGGCGCAAAGCCGCTCCTCGACCTTGGCATGCGGCTTGGCGAGGGAACAGGCGCGGCCCTTGCCATTCCGCTGGTGCGGATGGCCGAGGGATTGCTGACGACGATGGCCGACCTGCCGGGCTCTCACCCCAATTGATGCGGATGCTGCGCGCGGAATTCGGCTATTTCCTCGGGGCTGTGGAATTCCTCACGCGCCTGCCGATCCCGCATCTGGATGGCTTCGCTTCCGAATGGCTCGATCGTGGCGTGAAATATTTCCCGCTCGTAGGGATCGTCGTGGGCGCGATCTGCGCTGCGGTTTTACTGGCCGCATCGACGTTGTGGACCGGCGTTTTGCCTGCCATTCTTGCGGTGGCGGCGGGCATGGCGGCGACCGGCGCGTTTCACGAGGACGGCTTTGGCGACTTCTTCGACGCCATGGGCGGCGCAACGCCCGAGTCCCGGCTCGCCATCATGAAGGACAGCCGCCTCGGAACATTCGGCGTTCTCGCGCTTGGAATCGGCGTTGCGCTTAAGGTCTTCGCGCTGGCCTCGGTCGCGCCCATGACCGGGGCCGCGGCTCTTATCGGGGCACATGCGGGCGGGCGCTTCTCGGCGATCATTGCGATGCGATTTCTGCCCTATGCCGGGAGCATGTCGACGGCCAAAGCCAAGCCGCTCGCGACCAACATCACAGCCATCGGCCTTGCCATCGCGGCGTGCTTCGGCCTGCTTCCCGCGTTTCTCCTGCCGCTATCAGCCGCGCTGACGGCCTCCCTTGCGGGCTTTGCGGCCGCATTTTTCATGGCGTGGCGCGCGAAATGCCTGCTTGGCGGCTTCACCGGCGATGTGCTTGGGGCCATCGAGCAAAGCTACGAGATCGCATTTCTGGTGGCGGCGTCTGCATGCGTCTGATCCTTGTCCGTCATCCCAAGCCGCTGTGCAGAAAAGGCATTTGCTATGGCCGCCTCGATCTTGAGTGCGAGCCCGAAGCGCTCTTGGAAGCAGTCCAAAGGCTCGCCAAACTGGCGTCCGCCTCGCGCGTCTTCACAAGCCCCGCAAGGCGCGCTCGCGATCTCGCCGCCCGACTGGCCGCCCAGTCGATTGTCGATGATCGCCTCCAGGAACTGGACTTCGGCGATTGGGAGGGACGGCGCTGGCAGGATCTGGGACGCGAGGCCATCGGCGCATGGTATCGAGGCTTGCCGAACTCGGCTCCGCCCAACGGTGAAACCCTGACCGCGATGGCCGCGCGATGCGCTTCGTGGCTCCAAAGCCTTCAGCCCAGCGAAGGCTCGGTTCTAGCCATCACTCATGCAGGCCCGATCCGGGTCATGATGGCGATCCTGCGCGATGAGCCTTTGCTGGCCTACTTTACCGCCGCAGTGCCGTTTGCCGAGGCTATTGAGCTGCAGCTCCCAACTCGCAAAGCTTGGTAGTTTCCAAGCCCAGCTCGACGTTATCTTGTGAGAGTTTACCGCAGGTTAAAATTGGCTTTGTTTTGTAAAACGACCAGTAAGTAAATAAATAAGCGATTCAGTGACGTGCGCGTTTGATGCCGGGGCTCTGTCGTCCCTCTCGATAAAAGTGAGCCAGAGCCCCGTCCTAATCAGCCTCTGCACTCTTCGCGATAGCGGCGGCAATTGCCTTCCCCCATCTCTCCGCGCTCACCTTTATAGAGGCAAGCTTGACGCAAGCGCGCGCAATTGCTTGCGCCCCGGCCACCGCACTCTTCCCGATAGCGACGGCAGTTGCCTTCTCCCGTTTCGCCAAGTTCCCGCTTGTTTGCACAGGCGCGGCGCAGCGTCTCGCACCGGCTCTGGACTTTCAGAACGAGGCCGGCACCGTTGTTTAGCCCCTCTTGCGTGTACGTACTTAGGGTTGCCCCCGAAGTAAGCCCCGCGCTGAACAACGCGAAAATGGCTGCGAACAGAAGACTACGAACAAATGGCATGGTTATAGCTCCTTGACCTTTCCTCGACACGCAAACATGGGAGTGGTCACAAACGTTCCCTGCACCTTTAAGCTCTGCTGAGCCGCATGCGTTGACAGGCGCTTGAAGCGCGCTGTCTGGGGGTTGCGCATCGCGGCACTCGCCGCTTTCAGGGGGCACGGCGGCGGAGTGAGCGCAAGCGTTTGAGAGGGGTGAGCACGGTTGGGAATCAGGCTCACATGCCAAATGCGTCCAAAGCCGCGTGAAGCTCGGCATGGGTCGCGGCATATTGAGCTAGGGGAATTCCTTGCGATATGGCGTCCCAGGCCTGCCGGATGCTCGCGGCCCCGCCGCGCGGTCCCATCGGATGCCCGAAAACGCCGCGGCCGGGAACAAACCCGAAATCGACGCTGCCCACCTTCCGATAGACGCCTGCCAAAGTGCCAGCCCAGTCGCTGCCCCCAGGCACCGGAAGACACGGCTTGATGGAACCCATTGGTTCGAGGCAGGCGCGCACGCACTCCAGAACCTCGTGTTCCGGCGTCATCATGCGGTTGCCGAAACCCGGCATGATCACCGAGTCGAATCCGGCGAGCCGTTGCAGCCGCGTCAGCACGCGCGAGTGGATGCCGTACCCCGGAAGACGGCTGAAGGCGGCAATGAACGGGAAATGCGCGATCAGCGGCACGGTGGCGTGCTTTCGCAGCATCCGCACGCCGCTCAAGCCCACGGGCATGGCGTTAACCAGAAGCGCATTCGCGCCCTTCGCAACCGCGATGTCGTGAAGTTCCGCGAGCCGGTCGACCTCGTCGGTGATGTTGGCCAGATAAATCTTGGGCGCACCCGTTTCGCTCTCGGCCCGGCGCCGCGCTTCGCCCAAAGCGGCGGCGCGCTCGGCGAGCGGACACCAGCCGATATCGGCGAGCATTTCATCGTCCTTGGCGATATCGAGGCCGCCGAGCCAGCTCTGGTAGCCCAGTTCCGCGAAGGGCTCCGCCGATAGTCCGATATTCGGCTTAATCACACCGAAGAAGATTGGGCGGCCGAAAGCCCGAAGGCGCTCGCGCAGCCCAGCAATGCCGAACCTTGGCCCCTCGAACGCGGCCAAATAGCTATCCGGGAAGCGGATATCCTGAAGCCGGATCAACGGGATGCCGGGCGAGAAGAAAACACCCTCGCCGCACACCGCGGAGAGCAGATTGGGAATGCGCGGCCCGAAATTGCCGTGCGGATGGGCGATGGTGACGCGCACCGCATGCACCGGCCCCTGCGCCGCGCATTCCACCGCAATGCTGAACCCGGATGGGCGCGGCTCGGATTCCAAGTCCAGCACCTTCGCGCCGAAGCGGGGCCGGAAGTCTTCGTTCACGCCGACGCGACGCCACTGCGCAGTGGACTGCTCGCTGCATAGATGCGCCGCAGCCTCGCGCGGATCGCCCGCGCATTCGAAGCTGAAGTCGAGTTCGATGTAGTCTTCGAGATTGAGATCCCGCCGCTTGGCGTAGAAGCCTTGAATATCGTCCGGCGTCATGGATCAAGCCTCGCCCATGATCTGAAGCTCAAGCGCGCGCCGCTCCCGCGGACCGTCCAATTCGATGAAGAATATCGACTGCCAGCCGCCGAGGATCAACTCGCCGCCCGAGACCGGGATGCTCTCGGATGAATTCATGAAAAGCCCAAGGATGTGGGAATGCGCGTTGCTGCGTCCATCCACGGTGTCGAGATTGTGCAGCCAGTCTCCATCGCAGGGAACGAGCCGCTTCAGATAAGTCACCATGTCTTTCTGCAACTGCGCTTCGCGCTCATTCACGTTGACGCGCGCGGTGGTATGCGGGGATGTTATCGTCAGAAGCCCGTCCCGGACTCCTGGCCGTTTTCAGCCAGTCGCGGACCTGTCCTGTCATGTCGAGGATTTGGATCGGTTCGATGGTCTCGAACTCGATCCGCGTTCTTAGGATTTTCATGGGTCACCCGAGAGCGGCGGGAGGGCGGCGGGATGTTATCCCGCGTGTCTCGATGGCGCAAACGCAAAGGCCATCGCGCGGCTGTGGCTCGCGCTTGGCTTGGTCGGGATGACGAGGCGTAAAGCTGCGGCTGCTTCTACGCGCGCCCATCCCGAAAAACTGCGGGCGATGCGCCCAGCGCGCCGACAACGGCCTTTATGATGCCGCTCGCGTTCAGCCCGGCGGATTCGTACATGGCTTCCGGCTTGCCGTGATCCATGAACAAATCGGGAAGCACGAGACGGACGAACTTTCAGCCCCTGATCCAGGAGCCCGTCGCGCGCGATAAATTCAAGCACATGCGAGCCGAAACCACCGCTGGAGCCTTCCTCCACGGTGATCAGCACCTCATGATGGCGCGCCAACTGCCGGATAAGATCGTGGTCGAGCGGTTTCGCGAATCGAGCGTCCGCCACCGTCGTCGGCAAACCCATGGCGGCGAGCTTGTCCGCGGCCTTCAGGCTTTCTTGCAGCCGCGTGCCGAGCGAAAGGATGGCGACGGCGGAGCCTTCGCGCACAATGCGGCCTTTGCCGATTGGAAGCACGTTGCCCTCGGCCGGCATTTCGTAGCCATATCCCTCGCCGCGCGGGTAACGGATCGCGCTTGGCCCATTGTCGATCGCGGCCGCCGTCGCAACCATGTGCTTCAACTCGACCTCATCGGAGGGAGCCATCACCACGAAATCGGGCAGGCAGCAGAGATAGGCGAGATCGAAGGCGCCGGCATGAGTAGCGCCATCGGCGCCCACAAGCCCGGCGCGATCGAGCGCGAACCTGACCGGCAGATGCTGCAAGGCCACGTCATGCACGACCTGATCGTAACCGCGTTGCAGGAAGGTCGAGTAAATCGCCGCAAAAGGCTTAAGCCCCTCCGTCGCCATACCGGCTGCGAACGTCACCGCATGCTGCTCCGCGATGCCCACGTCGAAGCACCGCTCCGGGAACTGCTTCTCGAAAAGATCGAGCCCGGTTCCGGCGGGCATCGCCCCCGTGATCGCGACGATCTTGTCGTCCTTTCGCGCCTCTTCGATAAGGCTTTCCGCGAATACCTTCGTATAGCTCGGCGGACCGCCCTTGCCCTTGTCCTGGGCGCCAGTGACGACGTTGAACTTGGTCACGCCGTGATATTTGTCCGCCGACTGCTCCGCAGGCTCGTAGCCCTTGCCCTTCTGGGTGACGACGTGGACCAGAACCGGCCCTACATGAGCGTCGCGAACATTGCGCAGGACGGGCAGCAGATGATCGAGATTGTGCCCGTCGATCGGCCCGACATAATAGAGCCCCAGTTCCTCGAACAGCACGCCGCCCGTGAAGAGATGGCGAGTGAACTCCTCGGCGCGCGCCGCCCGCCGCTCCCACACCTTCGGAAGCTTGTGCGCGAAGTGCTTCGCGATATCGCGAACCTTAAGGAAAGTCTCCGACGACGTGATGCGCGCGAGATATTGCGATAGGGCGCCGACCGGAGGCGCGATCGACATGTCGTTGTCGTTCAGAATGATGATGAGGCGACTGTCCATTGCGCCGGCGTTATTCATGGCTTCGTAGGCCATGCCCGCGCTCATCGCCCCGTCGCCGATGACGGCGATGACATGCCGGCCGTCTTCGGGATTCTTGAGATCGCGCGCAACCGCCATGCCAAGACCGGCCGAGATCGACGTCGAGGAATGGCCCGCGCCGAAGGGATCGTACTCGCTTTCCGAGCGCTTGGTGAAACCGGAGAGCCCGCCAGGTTGCCGCAAGGTGCGGATGCGATCTCTGCGGCCCGTGAGGATCTTATGGGGATATGCCTGGTGTCCGACGTCCCAGATCAAGCGGTCATTCGGCGTATCGAAGAGATAATGCAGCGCAACCGTAAGCTCGACAACGCCAAGACCCGCCCCGAGATGACCGCCCGTCACAGAAACCGCGTCGATCAACTCCGTCCGCAACTCATCGGCGACTTGGCTAAGCTGATCGGGGTCCAGTTTACGAAGGTCTTCAGGGCTTTTGATGGCATCAAGGAGAGGGGTACGATTGCTGATTGTCACGTCAACACTTTCCTTCAGATTCTCTTGGGCAATAACCTATGCCGAATGGTTCTAGAATGACACGCAATTTTTAGTCGCATTCGAATAGCGAGCGCGTCGCATTGCCATAAGGCAACATGGCAAAAAAATTACGCTCCTCGAAGGCGAAACGCCTTTGCGGTTAATGCATGATGTAATTGCGACGAAAAGGTGATTTTCTTTCTGGACGCGGCTCGGCGGGTGGAGACAATCTGATCCTCGGGCGCGCCCGGTTATGCCTCGGCGTCGAAGGGAACGGCGCCCGAGGGCATCCCTTGAGCGCTAAGCGTGATCCGCTCGACCTTCGCTTCGGCCCGTTTCAGGAGTTGGTCGCAATGCGAGCGCAACGCTTCGCCGCGCTCGTAAATATCGATGGACTGTTCAAGCTCGACATCGCCGCGCTCCAGCCGCGTCACAATTTGCTCAAGCTCCTTCAACGCCGTCTCGAAACTCATTGCTCTGATGTCAGCAAAAGGCGCGCGCGGCTGGCGCGACGCCGCCTCCTGCATTGTGTCGGTCTGCATGGTCGTCCCTCAAAAATTTTCCAAAAGCGTCTGTACGTGAACCGCCACCGAGCGGCCAAGGGCGGCCAGATCGTAACCGCCTTCGAGCACAGAAACCACACGCCCGCCACAGCGTTCCCTGGCGACGTCGATCAGCTTTTGCGTCGCCCAGGCGTAGTCGTCCTCGAAAAGATTGAGATTTCCCAGGGGATCTAAGTGGTGCCCGTCAAAGCCCGCCGAAATAATCAAAAGATCGGGAGCGTGCCTGCGAAGCGACGGCAAGACAACCGCCTCGAAGGCCTCACGAAACTCAGCGCCTCCGTCACCGGCGCGCAGCGGGGCGTTCACGATGTTCCCGGTCTCGCCGCGCTCGGTGATGCCGCCGGTGCCCGGGTAGAGCGGCATTTCGTGGGTCGATGCATAGAACATTGACGGGTGATGCCAGAAGATGGCTTGGGTTCCATTCCCGTGATGGAGATCGAAGTCGACGACTGCAACCCGCTCCGCCCCATAAACGGCCTGCGCGTGAAACGCCGCGACAGCCGCGTTGTTGAACAGGCAGAAGCCCATCGCTTTTGCGATCTCGGCATGGTGGCCCGGCGGCCGAATGCAGCAGAACGCATTGTTGGCTTTGCCTTGCATCACCTCATCGACGCCGTAAATCGCAGCGCCCGCGGCGCGCAAGGCCGCCTCCCAGCTTCCGGGCGAAATGACGGTGTCGCCGTCGTCGAGCGCGATGAGATCGGTCTTCGGCTGCTTCTTTTCCAGTTGATCGACGTAGGCTCTCGGGTGCGCCCGCGCGACCTGGTCAGGCGTTGCGAGCGGAGCTTCGACGGTGATCAAATTCTGGAATCGCGCGGATGAGAGGGCCTGCTCGATGGCCCTCATCCGCTCAGGCCGTTCCGGGTGCCACTCTCCCGTATCATGATTGATAAACGAAGAGTGCGTTATCTGCAGCGTGGTCATGAAAGTGCCTTCACCCTGCCTGCTTGCTGACGAGCGCCTTCAACGGCACGGGCGCCTTGCTATCCTCGGGCACAAAAAAATCGGGCGCCAGATCCTCGCTCGGATCAATCCGATAATGGTCGAACTCGCGCCTGCCGTTCTCCCAAAGAAGTGTGTCGTCGATGCAGAAATTGCCCGTAAATTCACGTGACGGCTTTGTGAGAATGACATGGGCCGCATCCGCCAGGATATCGGCCTTGCGGCTCGCCCGCATCAGCTTATCGCCGCCAAGCAAATTCGCAATCGCCGCGGTGGCGATTGTCGTGCGGGGCCACAAGGCGTTCACTGCAATTCCGTCGCGTTTCAGTTCGGCCGACAGGCCTAGCACGCACAGGCTCATGTTATATTTGGAAATGGTGTAGGCGACGTGAGGCGCGAACCAGCGCGGATTGAGATCGAGCGGCGGCGAAAGCATGAGGATGTGGGGATTTTCCGCCTTCTTAAGGTAGGGAACGCATGTCTTCGAGGCGAGGAACGTTCCGCGCCCGTTGATCTTCTGCATCAGATCGTACCGTTTCATATCGGTCTGCACGGTCGGCGTCAGGGAAATAGCGCTGGCGTTGTTGATGCAAATGTCGATTCCGCCGAAATGCTTCGCGGTTTGCTCGGCCGCCGCCTGCACCTGATCCTCAAACCGGATGTCGCAGAGGATGGGAAGCGCCTTTCCGCCCTCCTGCTCGATCTCGGCGGCGGCAGTGTAAATAGTCCCTGGCAGTTTGGGATGCGGGTCCGACGTTTTGGCGGCGATGGCGATATTTGCGCCGTCTCTCGCAGCCCGGAGCGCAATAGCCAAGCCGATCCCTCGGCTTCCGCCCGTAATGAAGAGCGTTTTCTTATGGAGCGTTCCCATTCCCACTGCCTTTTGCTTTTTTTATCATGACAGCCGCGATCCGTCTCTCATCCCCACACGATCCGCCAGGATATGTATAATGCCATCTTAAAGCGCAGGACGGGCGCTTTTTTTCAAGAACGCCGCAAACGCCGCGGCGGCCTCTTCAGAATCTGATCCTCTCCAGAAAAAGCGCGCCCTCTTCTTCGATGCGGGACTTGAGCGCGGCCCGGTCGCCGCGCAGGAGCCGCCTCGCCAAGCGCACAGCTTCGCGCGGCTTCTTAGCCAGCGCCTCGGCAGCTTCGAGCGTTGTGCTTTCCAGTTCCTCTGAAGGAACGACGGCGTTGATAAGACCGGCTTCCTTCGCCTGTTCGGCCGACCACGGAGCGCCCATCACCAAAAGCTCGAATGCGCGCGCATGGCCCAGCACGCGAGGGCCGAGAAGGCTCGATCCGGCTTCGGGCACGAGGCCGAGGTCAACAAAAGGCGTCTGCAGCACGGCGCGCGGACTGGCGAAAACCATATCGCAATGAAACATCAGCGTAGTCCCGATGCCGACCGCAGGGCCGTCGGCCGCCGCAAAGAGGGGCTTGTCGCATTCGACGAGGGCGTTCAGAAACTCGAGGCCCTGCCGAAAGGCGCCGCCCTGGCTCGCCGCCAGAAAATCCGCAATATCGTTGCCGGCGCAGAAGGCGCCGGGCTGACCGAAGATGACGGTTACGGCCACCTCATCGTTCGCATTCGCGCGGTTAAGCGCTTCGGCGAGCGCGGCATACATGCCCGCCGTCAGCGCGTTCTTCTTTTCCGGTCGATTCAGCCGAAGGATTTGGACAGCGCCTTCGCGGCTGATTTCGACGTGCCCGCTCATGCTAACCCAACCCTAGAACGGTTTCAGCCCGACTAACTGTCTCATGTTCGCTGCAAACGGCATGTTTCAGCCCTTCCGTCTCGCCCATCAGGTTTTCAGCGAAATGGCGCGCCTCCAACACCTTCGCCTCTGGTTGTGTTCCGTGAGCGTCCGCGCCCAGCATCGCCGAAAGGGCGCCCTTGGCAAGATATGTTCCGCCGCATGCGATGCCGAACAGCCGCAGGAACGGCGTTGCTCCCGCGAGCGCGGCATTCCGGTTTTCAGGCAGCGTCCTGAGAAGCCAGCCGCTCGCCTCTTCCAGCGCCGCGACGCTCGCTTCGAGGCGCTCGCCCGTCTGGCCGAAGGCGGATTCGTTCGCGGCCTTGACGCCGCGAACGATCTCCTTAAGCCCGGCGATAAAGTCGTAAACCGTCTCTCCGCCATTCAAAGGCACTTTGCGCGTGACAAGATCGATGGCCTGAATGCCGTTCGTGCCCTCGTAGATCGGGGCAATCCGCGCGTCGCGATAATACTGCGCGGCGCCCGTCTCCTCGATGTAACCCATGCCGCCATGCACCTGGATGCCTTCGGAGGCGACCTCCACTGCGGTATCGGTCGAGTGCGCTTTGACCACAGGCGTGAGCAGCGCCGCTTCCGTGTGAGCGCGTTTGCGCTCTGTTTCGTCGGGCGAATGATGGGCGATATCCATCGCGACCGAGGTCGCATAGCAGATCGCGCGCACCGCGCTCGTCTTGGCCTTCATCGTGAGCAGCATTCGCTTCACATCCGGATGCTCTATAATGGCGACGGACTGATCCGGCCCCGTGCTTTCCGTCGCGCCTTGCTTGCGCTCGCGCGCATAATTGAGCGCTTGCTGGAAAGCGCGCTCGGCGATGCCCACGCCTTGAGCGCCAACGCCAAGGCGCGCTTCGATCATCATGGTGAACATCGCGCGCAAGCCGTTGTGAGGCCCGCCGACCAGCCAGCCGGTCGCGCCGCCGTGGTCGCCGTAATTCAAGACCGCTGTCGGACTACCGTGAATGCCGAGCTTGTGCTCAAGCTTGGCGCAGTCCACGTCGTTCCGCTGCCCAAGCGAGCCGTCGTCATTCACGAAGTATTTCGGGATGAGGAAGAGCGACAGCCCTTTGGTTCCGGGAGGCGCATCCGGCAGGCGCGCGAGCACCATGTGGATGATATTCTCCGTCATCGGGTGCTCGCCGTAGGTGATGAAGATTTTGGTGCCCGTAAGCTTATAGGAGCCGTCGCCAACCGGGACTGCGCGCATCTTCACGAAACGCAAGTCAGAGCCCGCCTGCGGCTCGGTCAACTGCATCGAACCGGTCCATTCGCCGGTGACAAGCTTCGGCAGATATTTGCGCTGCAGCTCCTTCGAGCCGTGCGCGATGATCGCATGCACGCCCGCCTGGGTGAGCAGCGGATTAAGCCCGTAGGCCATATTGGCGCCGTTCCACATTTCCGTGAGGGCCATGGACAGCGAGAACGGCAGCCCCTGCCCGCCATATTCGATTGGTACGGCCACGCTTCCCCAGCCGCCATCCACCCATTTGCGATAGGCTTCCGTGAAGCCGTCCGGCATGACGACTTCGCCGTTGACGAGCCGGGCGCCCTGTTCGTCGCTGGCCCGGTTCGTGGGGGCGAGTTCCTCGTTCGCAAACCGCGCCGCCTCCTCCAGGATCGCCATCGCGGTGTCCATGTCGAGATCCTCGAACAGGCCGCGCTCGATAAGCTGCGGAAAGCCGGCGATATGGTTGAGCGTGAAGGCGATGTCTGCAACAGGCGCGCGATAGGTCATTGATCCTCCCCTGCATGCGCAGCGATCGGGAAAAGCCGTGTCTAGCAGGTCTGCTTTCCGGATACTGTCAAGACGCTACAGTAATCCCAATTCGGTCTACGAGAAATATGGTTTGTAGGCTTGCTGTCCATGCTTAGATGCATAAGCAGGAGGGAAATATCAGAAAGCGCTTCATCGGGCGGACATGATCGTTAAGGCGGACGGAAAGAGTATTACGCGGTCTTGTCGCCTTACGAGTGGAGGCGAATCTATGCCCGGCTTCCTCCTACAAAAAGGCCCGCGAGCCGGAGTTCGCGAGCCTTGGGATTCGTCAGGATAACGGCGCTGTTCAGGCCGCCTGCCGCACGCCCGTTTGCTGGATTGCCGAAAGCTGCCAGCCCTCAGCCGCGTAACGGTGATCGCGACGGAACGTCCAAAGCTCTACCACCTCCTGTGGCGTAGCTCTGTCGCCTGAAACAACGCGTCCCGTTGCGGCGTCCACCGTAGCGTCGATGATCGTGTATTTCATCGCAACAGTCGCGTAATCGCTTCCATTCTCGGTCCAGGCCTCCGACAGATCGCCCTGGATGAATTTCGCGTTCGAGACCTCGTTATGGACGCCCTTGCGCTTGTTCTCCGCAAGATCGCCACTGAGATATGAAAGCATCTCCGGCGTCGTGAAGGCCCCGAGCGTATTGACATCCTGGCGGCCATAAGCGTCCTGGATAGTGGTCAGAAGCTTCTCGAAGGCCTGATAGTCCTCCGGCTTGATCTCGATCGGGCCTGACGGGCTCTGTGCCGATCCGCCGCCTACCCAAGGCCGGTTGCTGGCCTCCATCGGGTTGGCCGCCTTTCGTGTGGCAAAGGGCGATGCCCCGCCCGCGCCTGCGTATTGAGGCTGATTGCGCTTGCGGAAAAGGCCCATCACGAAATAAACGGCTCCGCCGATCAACGCCACTTGGAGGAGGAGGCCTATGATGGATGCAAAGCCGGTCAATCCGCCGAAGAGCCCGGCGCCGGACAAAAGGCCGAACAGGCCCGCTCCGAGCAAACCGCCCACGAGCATGGAGCCGAACCCGCCAAAGCGCGACGGCGACGCTGCGGCGCCGATGGGCGATTGCGCCCCAGGTTGCGAGAACGTCCGGTTCATCGGAGCCGCTTGTCCGGGAGCTGTGGGTGTGCTCGGGGGCGCGCTGAAAGTGCGGCTTCCGCGGCTGCCAAAGCTGCTGCCGCCGCCGATGCGCGCATCCGCCTGGCTGACTTGAAACGCAATCGTGGCGATCAAAGCCAACGCCACGCTCAACAACCGAATGCCTGCCATATTGGGAGTCTCCATTCTCGCTTCTTAGAGGCAATGTGGAGTGCCATGCCGCAATTGTAACCAGATCGAGGTTGCACGATGGCATTTTTGTGGCAAGAAACTGAGAGCGCGCGTGTACGCTTCCGGCGGGTTGTAAACTACCGTAGGTAGCGTCAAAGAGAACGCGTTCGATCGCTACGGACTTGTTGTAGATTGCAGGAAAATGAATGATTTCTGGAATTGTGACGTTGGATTTGCGCTTTTGGCGGCGGCGCTGCGTTGAGATGGCATGATCGTTAAGGCGGACAAGGCGGCGATTGAACAAGCCGCGCAGATTATTCGCGCGGGCGGCTTGGCCGCGTTCCCGACCGAGACAGTGTACGGACTCGGCGCGGACGCCACACAAGGCCGGGCGGTAGCGCGTATTTTCGAGGCAAAAGGGCGCCCGCGTTTCAATCCGCTGATTGTCCATGTCGCCGATCTCGAAGCGGCGCTTGGCCTTGCCATATTTGGCGAAGAGGCGCTCGCTCTCGCCCGCCATTTCTGGCCGGGGCCGCTTTCCCTCGTTCTGCCGTTATCGGCGCATCCGCGGTTTCAAATCAGCGAACTCGTAACGGCCGGCCTCGGCTCTGTCGCCATCAGGGTTCCCGCCCATCCCGTCGCGCGAGAGCTTCTTATAGCGGCGGCCGTCCCAATCGCCGCGCCAAGCGCCAACAAATCCGGGCGCATGAGCCCGACGCAGGCGGAGCACGTCGAAGCGGACTTCGGACGCGAAGTGGACATGATCCTCGATGGGGGGTCATCGGACGCCGGCCTTGAATCGACGATTGTCACGCTCGCGCCGCAACCCACCCTTCTGCGCCCGGGAGCCATTGCCCGCGAGGATGTTGAAACGGTTCTGGGCCGCCGTCTCATGGACTTCCGCAAAGGAAAAGTGCAATCGCCGGGCCAGCTTCTCAGCCATTATGCGCCAAAAGCCACTCTGCGGCTCGACGCCGTGGACGCCCTGCCAGGCGAGGCGCTTTTGGGATTCGGTCCGCTTACGCCTCAGACGGCTCTCAACCTCAGTCCAACCGGAGATCTGCGCCAAGCCGCGGCCAATCTTTTTTCGTATCTGCGGGCGCTGGACGCGCTGGAGCCTTCCGCGATCGCTGTCATGCCGATACCGGAAGCGGGCCTCGGGGAAGCCATCAACGACCGCCTGCGTCGTGCGAGCGCGCCAAGAGAACCCCAAGCCTGATCAATCCCGCGTCAAAACACGGTTTGCATTCCAGGCGTCGTTTGCATCCCTATTGTCACGAGAGTGTCGTTCCCTATTTTCGAACGGTGCGATGCCGTAATACCGAATCCCCTTGATGACTTCGCTGCGTCATCCCGGAAACGCCACGGGCGTTATCTGGGATCGTTACACATGCCAGCGCTTTTTGCGATCCCGGATAGGGCGTTGCCGCCCTTCCGGGATGACGAGGCTGTGAACTCTTCAACAAGGAACCCGCCCCATGTCCAAGGACCTGTTTTACCTCGATGATCTCTCGCCCGGCATGCGCTTCACAGCCGGCCCGGTCACGCTGACCGAGGAGGCGATCATTGCTTTCGCAAGAGAGTACGATCCGCAGCCGTTCCATACGGACCCGGAGGCGGCGAAGACGACCTTCTTCAAGGGTCACGTCGCAAGCGGCTGGCAGACCGCGGCGGTGACCATGCGGATGCTGGTGGATGCCGCGATGCCTTTCGCCGGCGGCTCGATCGGCTTGGGGGTGGAGCTTACATGGCCGCGGCCGGTCAGGCCCGGCGATGCGCTCTCGGTCGAAATGGAAGTGCTCGATATAACGCATTCGTCAACGAAGCCCGGCCGGGCGATTGCGACGCTCAAGACGACGACAACGAACCAGAACGGGGAGATCGTTCAGGTGATGACCTCGAAGAACATCGTCTTCGGGCGCGGCCATGTCCCAGGCCAGCCTGTCTGATCCGCGGGAGAGCCTTATTCGTGCTCGGACTCGGATGGAATATCAATCAGTGCGCGGAGAGCCGTCCGCGCGCGCGAAAGCCGGGACTTCACCGTGCCCACGGAAATGTTGAGGATCGTCGCCGCCTCCTCATAGCGGAGCCCTTCTACGGCGATCAGCATAAGCACCTCGCGGTGATCTTCCGTGAGCTGATGGAAAGCCTGCTGGACCTCCGTCAGCACAAGGTGATTATGCTGCTGGGCTGGCGCGACAAGGGGCGCATCTCTTTCCAAGCCGCTTCGATAAGCCATGTCATGCTGGGCGCGGCGCTTGTCGTTCCGAAAGACGTTTTTGAGAATGACGAAGAGCCAGGCCCGTAAATTTGTCCCAGGTTGCCAGGAGTGGATATTGGCGATCGCCCGCGTGAGACATTCCTGGACGAGGTCGTCCGAATAATCCGCGTCGCGAGTCATGTAGCGCGCAAAGCGTCGCAAGCGCGGAATTTCCGCCTTCATGGCGAAGATGGTCTCGCGATGGTTTGGCTGCGTCAACTTAGCACGTCCCTGTCCCCTGCGAGATATGGAGAGACAGTTATAAGAAAATAAGGGATGGCGCCTCATCCCATCGGCCAATCACATAAGTTATTAGGTACTCATGCGCCGTGAAACGCTCCTGGCGTCAGGAACTTCGGCCATGAGCCCTGTGTTGGACTGGAAACGAACAACGCCGCCTTAGCGGCTATTCCCGGAGGAAGGATATGGATGACGCCTCGCCTCGCAGGCTGGACGAAGAGTCGGCCGTAACCAGCGAAGGTCGCGGCGGTCGACCTGACCTGCGGCCTTCGGACTTGCCGGACCCCAATGACTTGCCGGAACTTCGCATATACAGCCGGTCCTCGATTTTCTTTTGGTGGCCGGTCTGGCTGACAGGCTACATCCTGGCGGCGATCACCTATTTTTGGGGAGAACTCGCTTTCCGTATCGAACGGAACGAAAATTCTCGTCCACCCCAATACGGGTCTCGGCATTACTTTCATCGTGGTCTTAAGTCTCATCATGATGTTTACGAATGTGAGACTTCGCGGCATTTACTCGGTCGTCGGCTTGCTCGTCCTAGCGTTCGTGACCGTCTTATTCGCCTGGCTCGGCTGGTGGGACAGTATTTTCCGGCTTATTCCCCAACTCACCGTTTACATGAACCTCGGCTTCTACGTCACGTTCTCCACGCTGCTCCTGGTCATTTGGGCTTTAAGATTCTTTTTCTTCGATCGCCTGGTGTTCTGGCGGGTGAGGCCCGGCCAGCTTACCGAAGGACACATGATCGGCGGCGGCGAGCAGAGCTACGATACAAGGGGAATGCTGTTCGAGCAGCGAGCCAATGATTTCTTCCGGCACACTGTGGGCCTCGGCTCCGCCGATCTGCTTTTGATAACGACAGGCGCGAAGAAACAGGAAATCGACATCCCCAACGTTCTATTCGCGAACCAGAAAATTCGCACCATGCAAAGGCTGATCGCCATCAAACCCGAGGAAGCCTTGGCGGAAGACACAAGTCTAGTACGCGAGGGAATGCGGCTCCCGGTTCCAGAATACGACCCGCCAGGAGCCCGCTTCGTGAGCCAGGGCGCAACAGCCGCCGGTTGCAACTTTGAGCAAACTCCTCGCCGCCATGTTCTCGAAAGCGCCGGGAACAAGCTTCAGAAAAAATCTGAGGATGCCATTGCTCGGTCACGAGCAGAGCGGCGTCATTCCCATCGACAGACGTTGCGAGGCTTTGCGCGAGCTGCGCCACGTTCGCGGCAATTGTCTCTTGAGGCGGCGACCAGCCCGGCGAAACTGGCCAGACGCCCCTCTTGTCCCAGGCTTTCAACTCATCGGCGCCACTCAGCGCGCCGATTTCCTCCGTAGACTTCGCTTCCCAAAGACCGTAATCAATCTCGCGCAGGCGGTCATCGATCTCGACCGGTTGCGGTGAAGCGCAGCGCGCGCGCCGCTATCCCGGCATGTTCGCGGGTGCGCTGGAGCGGCCCGGATACGATGCGCTTGATGGCCGATTTCATGGGCTGGAGCCCCTCCCCCAGCGCCGCCGCTTGCTCCCTGCCCTTGGCCGTCAGCGGCAGGTCTGTTCGCGCCCCGACCCAGACAACCTTGTCGCTTGGCTCAAACGTATTGCCGTGGCGCGCGAGCAAAAGCAGCATCAGGCCTCGCCGCCTCTCTGCGCGTCTAGAAGTTCGCCCTCGCGTTCGATGATAGCTTCGGCGATCGCCGCATCCCCCGGCGCGTCGATGGACCAATGGGTCCGGCCGCGATAATCGACGGTCGCCACGCGAACCACCATGCCATGCTCCAGCGCGCGAAGCTGTTCCAAGCCTTCGGTGAGTTCAAGCGGAGTAGGCTTCAGCGCCACATAACGCGCCAGCGCCTCCTTGCGATAGCCGTAAAGCCCGATATGGCGATAGATGTGCGCGTGCTCCGCATTGCGGATGTACGGGAGGATCGCCTTCGAGAAGTAGAGCGCATTCCTGTTCACGTCGAAGACAACCGTCGTCCCGCTGCCGGGCCGCGCCTTCTTCTGGTCCACGAACTCATCGAGCGCGGCTCCTTCCAGCCGGACGGCGGGCGTCACCAGTTCCGGCGTCCTGTCGATGGTCATTTCGTCGATCATCGCCTCCAGCACCCAGGGCGGCGTCAGAAGCGCGTCCCCTTGCAGGTTGAGGATGATCTCCTCCGAAATCGAGACGCGCTCCATGGTGTCGTAAACCCGCTCGGTGCCATTGGTGCAGGCTGGGGATGTCATGACGGCTTCCGCATCGAAGGAGCGGGCGTGCGCGAGAATGCGCTCGTCATCGGTCGCGATCACGACGCGGGACGCCTGCCGCACATTGCTAGCGATGCGCCAAACCCTCTCCAGCATGGTGACGCCGGAAACAACACAAAGCGGCTTGCCTGGGAAACGCGACGAAGCATATCGCGCCGGGATCACGATGGCGGCGGTCATGGGAACTCTCTACTTTGCCCGAAAGGTTTTCGTCTGCCTTGCCACCATGCCAAGCGCGACCCCATCCGGCAAGACTTTCATCAGGGCCGCGACCTGTTTGGCGCGCCGGCCCGTAATGACAATGGGCCGGCCGCGCATGACGCCGTCATAGCCTGCGGCCGCAACATCCTCGGCCGAACTCCACCAATGCTTCCCGTAGCGGGACACCTTCTCCCGCGTGCCCAGGACATCGTGGAACTCGGTATGGGTGAATCCGGGGCAGAGCGCGGTCGTCAGCACATTTGCGTTGCGGTTTTCGAGGAGAAGCGACTGCGAGAATTTGATCAGGAACGCTTTGGCTGCTGTGTAGAGCGTCTGTCCGCCCGCGCCAGGAAGCAGCCCCGCGAGCGAGGCGACGTTGATGATGCGGCCAAAACGGCGCTGCGCCATTGGCGTCAGCAGCACATGCGCAAGCTCGCACGGCGCGGTCACCATGACGCGCAGGAAGGCCTCCTGATCTTCCCATCGCGTGCGCGCATAATAGCCGGGCACGGCATATCCCGCGTTGTTGACGAGCCCGTCGATGATGAGCCGATGATCGCTGATGGCTTCGATGAGGCGCTTTACGCCGTCCGGATGCGCCAAATCCTGCGCGATGGGTGTCGCGCTGATTGTGTGCTTTTTGGTCAGGTCTTCGGCGAGCGCCTCCAGCCGCTCCGGCCTGCGGGCTGTGAGCACCACATTCCAGCCCTTGGCCGCGAAGAGCTCGGCAAAAGCCTTGCCGATGCCCGCCGATGCGCCCGTTATCAATGCCGTTCGGCCGCGAACATTCTCCATCTTGATCTCCGCAGAGAGGAAAAGAATTCATCGCGCCCGCCGAGCCGGGATCGCAAAAAGATCAGGCCTTTCAATGCGTTACGATCCCGGAGAAGGCTTCGCCTTTCCGGGACGACGACGCGCGCGGAAAACTTAATTCCGCACTTCGAGGAGACGGCGGGCGATGACTTGCGCCTGGATTTCGGCGGCGCCCTCGAAAATGCTCAAAATGCGCGCATCACACAACACACGGCTGATGGGATATTCGAGCGCGAAGCCGTTGCCGCCATGGATTTGCAGCGCATTGTCCGCCGACGACCATGCCACGCGCGCCGCCAGCAGCTTCGCCATGCCCGCTTCGAGATCGCAGCGATGGCCGCCGTCCTTTTCGCGGCCCGCGAAATAGGCGAGCTGACGAGCGATCATGGTTTCGGCCGCCATCATCGCGATCTTGTCGGAGATGCGCGGGAAGTTGATGATCGGCTTGCCGAATTGCTGGCGCTCCATGGCGTAGCGCAACCCGATGTCCATCGCCGCCTGGGCGACGCCGACGGCCCGCGCGGCCGTCTGGATGCGCGCCGCCTCGAACGTCTGCATGAGCTGCTTGAAGCCCTGCCCTTCCTCGCCGCCGAGGAGCCCCGTCTCCGGCACCTCGAACCCATCGAAGGACAGCTCGTACTCCTTCATGCCGCGATAGCCGAGCACCTCGATCTCGCCGCCGGTCATGCCCTTCGCAGGGAACGGATTTGCGTTCGTGCCGCGCGGCTTCTCCGCCAGGAACATGGAAAGCCCGCGATAACCAGGCTCCGCGGGATTGGTCCGCGCCAGCACCGTCATCAGATCCGCGCGCACGGGATGGGTGATCCAGGTTTTCTGGCCGGTGATCTTGTAGACGTCGCCCACGCGCACGGCGCGCGTCTTGAGCGACGCCAAATCCGACCCCGTGTTCGGCTCCGTAAAGACCGCCGTCGGCAAGACTTCGCCGCTGGCGATCTTCGGCAGCCACTCCTCCTTCTGCTCGGGCGTGCCGCCGCCAAGGATAAGCTCGGCCGCGATTTCCGAGCGGGTGCCGAGCGAACCGACGCCAATGTAGCCACGGCTCAGCTCTTCGGAAACGACGCACATCGCCTCTTTGCCAAGGCCAAGCCCGCCAAACTCCTCCGGGATCGTCAGGCCAAACACGCCCAGCTCATTCATCTTCGCGATGGTCTCGAGCGGGATGTACTCGTTCTTCAGATGCCACTCATGGGCATAAGGCTTCACCTCCGCCTCCACGAAGCGGATCATTTCGCCGCGCATCGCCTCCAGCGTTTCGTCGAGGCCGCCGTCGCCGAAATGGCCGGTTCCGGCCGCATGCTGCACCAGCTCGACGAGACGCTTGCGAGCCTGCGGGTTGTTCGCCCTGATAAGCGCGACCACGGCCTCGGTGGCGAACATCTCGCGATCGCGCGCCTCAAGACCGAGATCGTAAAAGCGGATGATCTCGGACTGGCTCATGGGGATGCCGCCCAGGATCTGCGCGGCGTACTCGCCAATGCCGATCTGCGTGAGAAGGGCTTCAATCTCGCCGAAGCGATGGGCTTCGCTCAGGCGTTTGGCGTAAGACGCCATCTGCTTGATGCCTTCGACGTAGGTGGCGAGCCAGGCAAGGCCGTGACACGCGTGCTGCTCACGCTCCATCAACTCGCTGCTGAGGGCGTCGCCCGCGCTGACTTTCACTCGCACGGCCACGATGGCGCGCCGGAGAAGCCTCTCCGCGTTTTCCGCAGTCTCATCGCAGAGCCGAAGTAGATCTGGAGCCAATACAGAAGAGGGTGCGGAGCTCATGTTTGGCTTCTCCTTTTAATTCTGTTCCCAATCCGAAAGTAGCACGCAACAGCCGGGTTTCGAAATGCTCCGTTGCCGCTGCCATGGTCGCATCCGTCACGATTTCCGGCTTTGGACGCGCTCATTGTCCCAATAGCGCCTCCGAAGCGCCGGCGTTATCTTTTGCGGCCAAACATCATATCAAACCATAGGTTGAAGAAAGCCCTGTCCGGCTCGTTGTGCTGCGGCTTTGGCGCAGTCTCGATCGTTTTGGCTGGTCTTACCGGCGTCGCCGCCCGCGCCGTCGAGGCAGAGCGTGGCT
>CAWFXN010000050.1:0-47286 GCA_963819665.1 uncultured Alphaproteobacteria bacterium | reverse complement strand
TTGGGGGGAGGTGTCCCGCTGGGGTAGATACGGGGGGCTGCAATCCGAGTCTAAGGGAAACAGGCGCGCTATGAACCTAAGTCATAGCGCGCCGCTGTTCGGAGCGGGGCTCCCTAAACAAAGGGATGAATCGGCTCGGCGTGATGCTTGGTCGCGAGGTCGCCCTGGTCATTCGTCTCGACGAGGTGCACTTCGTAACCCCAAAGGTTGGCGAGGTGTTGAAGGACGCGCTCTGCGTCATCCTCTTCCAGGGTCACCCCATCGACGACGTGATGGCGCAACTCCAGGCGGCGGTCGCCTTCCAGATCGACATCGACGATCTGAATGTCGGGGTCATGCCGCGAAACATCATAATGGCGAGCCAGCGCGCGCCGCACACGGCTATAGCCCCTCTCATTATGGATGGCGCCCACATTGAGGTCTTTTTCCCGATGGTCATCGACCACGAGGAACAGGCCCATCTTGCGGATCACTTGCGGGCTCAGGAATTGCGAAACGAAGCTCTCGTCGCGATAGTTCGCCCAGATGTCTTTCAGGGTCTCCATCGGATCGCCGTTCCCGGCAATATCCGGGAACCAGCGCCGGTCCTCCTGCGTCGGGTCTACGCAAATCCGCTCGATATCCTTCATCATGGCGAAGCCGAGCGCGTATGGGTTCAGCCCATAATAGCGCCTGTCGTCGAAGTCCGGCTGCGCGACCACGTTCGTGTGGGAATGCAGGAACTCGAGATACGAGCCCTCGGTGATGCGTCCCTCGTCGAGAAGGCGTTGCATGATCTGATAGTGAGTGTAGGTCGCGCAGCCCTCGTTCATCATCTTCGTCTGACGCTGCGGATAGAAATATTGCGCGATCAGGCGCACGATCCGAAGAATTTCGCGCTGCCACGGCTTGAGGCGCGGCGAGGTCTTTTCAAGGAAATAAAGGATGTTTTCTTCCGGCAAGCCGAGAAGAGCGCGCCGGCGGTCCCGCTCCGAACGCCGCTTCACCTTTTTCAGCTGTTCGGGCACGGTGCGCCACAGATCGTTGAACAGGCGCTCCCCGTGCTCGCGGCGCTCGCGTTCGCGTTTCTCTTCGGAGCGCAGGTCCATCTGGCGCTTGCCGGGATAGCGGTGGACGCCCTGGTTTTGCAGCGCATGAGCCGCATCGAGCACGCGTTCCACCTCGGCTGCGCCGTATTTGTCTTCGCAAGCGGCAATGAAATTCTTGGCGAAGGCAAGATAATCAAGGATGCCGTCCGCGTCGGTCCACTGCTTGAAGACGTAATTGTTCTTGAAGAAGTGGTTGTGACCGAAGGCGGCATGCGCCAGCACCAGCGTCTGCATCGTCGCCGTGTTCTCTTCCAACAGGTAGACGACGCACGGGTTGGAATTGATGACGATTTCGTAGGCGAGCCCCTGCCAGCCCTTCCGGTAGAGCGTCTCGTTGCGCACGAACTGCTTGCCGAAAGACCAGTGCTGATAGAAAAGCGGCATCCCTGTCGAAGCGTAAGCATCGAGCATTTGCTCGGTCGTTATCACCTCGATCCTTGGCCGGTAAATGTTGAGCCCCAGCTCTCCGAGACCGATTTCGGCGACGCCGTCGTAGATGCGCGCAAGAGTGTCGAAGTCCCAGTCCGCACCCTTGAAGAGAAGCCGGTCGCCGGTTGTGGTCGTCGTCATCAAGCCCCCACTTATACTGCGTTGCTTTTCTTCTCGAAGAGCTCCCGAAAAACTGGATAGATATCGCGCCGGTCGCGCACCTTGCGCATGGCCATTGGCAATTGCGGAGACTGGATCAGGTCGTAGGCGCGCCAGAGCGTGCTTGGCGGCTCGATCCCCCGGCGGCGCTCCTCCGGCTCCCTGCCGACCTCGATGTAAGCGTAATGCTGGCACAGCGGCAGAATGGAGCTCTTCAAAAGGGCGACGGTCTTTTCGTTGTCGATCGGAAGATTGTCGCCGTCCGACGCCTGGGCCGCGTAGATGTTCCAATTGTTCGGCGGAAAGCGATCGGCGACGACGCGGATCATTTCCTCGAGCGCCGTCGAGACGACCGTGCCGCCTGTCTCGCGGCTGTTGAAGAACGTATCTTCGTCAACCTCCTTCGCCTCGTGCGTATGCCGGATGAAGACGACCTCGACATAGCGATAGCGGCGGCTCAGAAACAAATAGAGCAAGCTGTAGAAGCGCTTCGCCAGATCCTTCAAATGCTCGTCCATGGAGCCGGACACGTCCATCAGGCAGAACATGACCGCCTGCGCGACGGGCTTCGGGTCCTGCTCGAAGCGCCGGTAGCGGACGTCCACCGGATCGATGAACGGGATATCGCGGGAACGCTTGCCGTGACGCGCAATCTGCGCCTTGATCGCCTGAATCTCATCGAGATCCGCCGGGTCTGCGCGCTCTTCAAGCTCCTTCAGCCGGGCTTCAAGGTCTTTGAGTTCTTGGGGCTTGGGCCGTTTCAGGGCGATGCGGCGGGCAAGGCTGTGGCGCATGGTGCGCGGGACCGAGATCATGGCCGGCGGGCCGGAGGAACGGTAGCCCGCGCGCCGCGGCTGGGTCTTTTCCTCACCCATCACCTGCCGCTTTGCGAGATCGGGAAGCTCCAGATCCTCCAGGAACAGGTCGATGAACTCCTCGTCGGACAAGGCGAAGCGGAACTCGTCCTCGCCGCTGCCGTCTCGCGCTCGCGCCTCCCTTCCCGCCCCCGGCAGGCGGGCGCTCGATGCTATCGCCCTCGATGTAGTTCTTATTGCCAGGAAGCAGATATTCGCGGATGCCGCCTTTGTGACTTCTCCTCAAGAATGGCTCATGCACGCCATCCGCGGGGACGGTGATCTCCCCTCCCCGCCCGGCATCCGTGATCTTGCGGCTTTTCGACGCCTCGCGGACCGCGTGCCGGACAAGCGCCCTGGCCCTTCGGATGAACCGCTGCCGATTGCCTAAACTCTTGCCGCTCGCGTCGCGACGCCGATCGATAATGTGCACGATTCGTTAGCCAGCCTGCCTTACCCGCATGTACCACTCTACAAGTCTGCGGACCTGCCTCTCGGTGTAACCGCGGGTCACCATCCGCTCGACAAATTCGCTGTGCTTCTTCTCCGTTTCGCTGTCCTTTTTCGAGCCGAAGCTGATTACGGGCAGGAGGTCCTCCACCTGACTGAACATGCGCCGCTCGATGACCTCCCGGATCTTCTCGTAGCTCGTCCACGTCGGATTTCTGCCGCCGCGCTGAGCCCGAGCCCTCAGTGTAAACTTTACGACCTCGTTGCGGAAGTCTTTCGGATTCGCAATGCCTGCAGGCTTCTCGATTTTCGACAACTCCTGGTTGAGAAGCTCCCTGTTCATGAGCTGCCCGGTATCGGAATCCTTGAAATCCTGATCCTCGATCCAGGCGTCCGCATAGGCTACGTAGCGGTCGAACAGGTTCTGCCCGTAATCGTGGTAGGATTCGAGATAGGCTTTCTGGATCTCGTTTCCGATGAATTCGGCGTAGCGCGGCCCGAGATCGGCTTTTATGAACTCGATATAGGTGTTCTCCACGTCATCCGGGAACTGCTCGCGACGGATCGCCTGTTCCAGCACATACATGAGATGCACCGGATCGGCGGCGATCTCCTGCGTGTCGTGGTTGTATGTCGCGGACAGCGTCTTGAACGCGAAGCGCGTCGAAATGCCGTCCATGCCCTCGTCCACGCCGGCATGATCGCGATATTCCTGCATGGTGCGCGCCTTGGGATCGACTTCCTTCAGGCTTTCGCCGTCGTAGACCCGCATCTTGGCGTAGAGGCTGGAATTCTCATGCGCCCGGAGGCGAGAGAGAACCGAAAAGCGCGCAAGCATTTCCAGCGTGCCGGGAGCGCAAGGGGCCTTCGCCAGTTCGGAACTGCGAATGAGCTTCTGATAGATCTGCTCTTCTTCGTGGAAGCGCAGGCAATAGGGCACCTTGATAACGAAGATGCGGTCGATGAACGCTTCGTTCGTCTTGTTGTTCTTGAAGCTCCGCCACTCGGCCTCGTTCGAGTGCGCCATAATGATGCCGTTGAAGGGAATCGATCCGATGTTCTCGGAGCCGACATAATTCCCGTCCTGCGTCGCGGTCAGGAGCGGATGCAGCATCTTGATCGGCGCCTTGAACATTTCGACGAATTCAAGAACGCCCTGATTTGCGCGGTTCAGGCCGCCCGAATAGGAGTAGGCGTCCGGATCATTCTGGGCCAAGAGCTCAAGGCGGCGGATATCCACCTTGCCGACCAGCGACGAGACGTCCTGGTTGTTTTCATCGCCGGGCTCGGTCTTTGCGATCGCGATCTGGCGCAGCCGCGACGGTATGATCTTCGCGACACGGAATTTCGTGATGTCGCCGCCGAATTCATCGAGCCGCTTCAAGCACCAGGGGCTCATCAAACCTGTGAGGCGGCGGCGCGGAATGCCGTAATCGCTTTCGATCCTGTCGCCCATGACCTCCGGGTCGAACAGGCACAGCGGGCTCTCGAAGATCGGGCTCAGCTCATTGCCCGCCTTCAGGACATAGATGGGCTTCAACTCCATCAACGCCTTGATGCGCTCGGCGAGAGAAGATTTGCCGCCGCCGACCGGGCCGAGGAGATACAGGATTTGCTTGCGCTCCTCCAGGCCCTGCGCGCCCTGCCGGAAAAAGGCGACGATACGCTCGATCGTCTCCTCCATGCCGTAGAATTCAGAGAAGGCCGGATACATCCGGATGGTGCGGTTCATGAAGATGCGGCCGAGGCGAACATCCTTGGATGTATCCACCATCTCCGGCTCGCCGATCGCGGCAAGCAGCCTTTCATGGGGCGAGGCATACATGAGGGGGTCCGTCTTGCACCCTTTCAGGTACTCCCCCAACGTCATCACCGTCTCGCGCCGAGCCTCGAAACTACGCGCATAGGTGTCAAACAAGTCAGTCGACATCGCGACCCCGCTGATCGTCGTTGAAACAAAATCCTGGCGTTCGTCTGGGCAGCCTCATCGGGTTTTCTCCGCCCGCTGGAGGCCAGGATGCGCATAACCGGCTAATCTGCTTGGCAGATGCTCCCTCATCCATACGTCTTGGAAGAGCGCCTCAGTTTTATGTCGTTCGTAGGATGACCAATGGAAGAGGGTCCATTCGCACGGATGTAAATTAAACGCCTGATTTGAAGATTGATCCAATGCTAAACCCGTCGCCAGTCTGGAACTTCACGTTCCCATGCAAACGGGATGCCGAATTCCCGCGCATCCCCGCCCAACGCTCAAATAATAAGCATCGGCATGGCGCTTGAAAAGCACAACCTTTTGGCGAGATCAAGTGCGCCGGGCTAATCCGCTACGCGGAATGGCGCACGGATGATACACAAATTCCGGAACTTAGCCGCAGACGGCGCTCGCGCTGCGTCACATTCACAATTGGAAGAAAAGAGCGCGGCTTGTGGAAAAAAAGAGCGCGGCAGGCCGCGCTCAAAAATTCGACGAAAAAACTCTGTTAGGCGATTTGAAGGTTGCCCGCAGAAGTCTTGCCTGTACGCCGATCCGTCTGAATCTCGAAGGAGACCTTCTGGCCCTCAACCAAACCACGAAGGCCTGCGCGCTCAAGTGCGCTCACATGGACAAAAACGTCCTTGCCGCCGTCGTCGGGTTGAATGAAGCCATAGCCCTTCTGACTATTGTACCATTTCACCACACCCATATTCATGGGGAAGTCCTTTCGCTAGTGATGCTAACTGCGCCGCCAAAGCGGAACAGCGTCTTTCGATTTTTGGAGAGAGGTAGGAACACGTACGGCCTAGCGCGAAAGGCAAGGCGAAACGGCCCAATCGTCCGGCCAAATCGATGCGGGTAACATAATGGCCCTCCGACGTCCAGGCAACCTCAATTCGGCTCTGCCGCAACATGTCCTCAACTATTTGCATCGGTAATGTCTAAACATCTACTCCTTTCGGGAATCGCAACGGCGCAGACCGTACTGTTGGAAGGCGGGGAAGGAAACAGTCGCCGCCTGATAAGGTTCCGCCTTGTTCCGCTCAAATCGCTGCGCTGCGACGAATCACACGCGCGTACGCACGCGGGCGCGCGCTCGCCGCCAACTTGCCTAATTTTTAGGCAATCGCTGCGCGTCTTTCGGCATCTGACGCAAGCGCACGCTCAGAGCGCGAGGGCGCCGCGCGGTGGCGGCCTTGTTCTCTGGCCTTGAACATTGCGCGCATGGGATATTTCAGGTCGCGCCTCAGTTCCTCTTTTCAAATCCAATCGCCTCTCCAAATGACAGGCATGCGGAGCGAGAGCGAACGCCAGAGCTGGCGACAAGCCGATCCGATTGGTTTCGCCTATACCTTGGAGGTAACTTGCATGACCCCTGAAGAACGGCAGCTTCTCAGCGCCCTGGCCCAGCGCGTTACGAATGTTCCCCCCCAGCAGACAGACCCTGAGGCCGAACAATTCATCCGCCAGCTCGTGATGCAACGGCCCGACACGCCGTATGTGCTGGCCCAAACGGTGATCATGCAGGATTTCGCGCTCAGAAACGCCCAATCCCAGATCGAAGAACTGCAGCGCCAGTTGAGCCAGATGGCTCCGCCTGCTCAGGAACGGCCGGGCAGCTTCCTCGGCGGGTTGTTTGGGCGGTCGCCGTCGCCGCAACCATCCACATCCTCTTCCGGCAGCGTGCCCCGGGTCAATCCATGGGGCAATCCGGATACGCCGCCTCCCGGCCAAGGCTATGGCGCGGGTCCCGGCCAGGGCCAGGCCTATGGCGCGCCTCCCGGCCAAGGCTACGGCGCTCCGCCACAAGGCCCGGTGATGCAGCCGGCGCAGACGGGATCCTTCCTTCGGGGCGCGGCGAGCACGGCGGTTGGAGTCGCGGGAGGCGCCTTGCTCTTTCAGGGCATCAACTCCCTGTTTTCAGGCCATCACGGTTTTTCGAACTCGGCCTTGGCGGGCGTCAACCCGCAAGACAGCCTGAGTGAAAAGACGATCGCGCACAATGACGAGGGCAGCGGCGGCGGCCTCCAACAGGCCGATTTTGGCGGCGACGCCGCCGACTTTGGAGACGATGCGGATTTCGGAGGCGATGACGACCAATTCGCATGATCGTAAGGCGTGACGCGCCCGGCTCCGGGAGCGTCACGGCCGGAACCCCATCACGTCACTGTTGTATTCAAAATACCAGCCTTTTCGGCTTAGGACATCGGTAAAGAGTTGGTACAGTGGTTTAACGCTGGGGGCACGTAAGGAGCGTCCATGCAGTATATCGTTGGGTTGAAGTCCAAGGGTAAGACCGGGCACATTACTGTTCTTGCCGAGGACGCGCTTATCGCTGCGCTCAAGGCTAAGGCGCAGCAGCCGGACTCGATCATCACCTATGTCAGGCGGCAAAACAAACGCGGCGATACCCGCCACCCGTCCGGGGCCCTTGAGCGGGCCGCCGAGTGAGGTTTTGAGCCCTGACTGGCCGGGGTCTCACCAGTTCTGGTGAACCGAGACGACGCCGCCGAGTTCGTCGAAGACGACGAGAGGCTGGCTGCAATCGTGGCAAAGTTTCTGACGGCGGTACCATCCCCATCCGGGAGGAGCCTCGCAACAGCCGGCTTGCTTGCGGTGGCTATGGCGATGGACCTTGGGCGGGGGGATCAGCCGAAACTCGGCGCATCGGCTATCCGCACAGTCCTGGTCCGCCGCCGCCAGCCCGGCAAGACCGCACACAGCGATTGCGCAGGCGGCTACCCTCAATTTTCGCGCCGGGCCGATCGCCTCGCCCATTATCAATGATCTTCGTGGAAAGGAACGAGTTGGACCTCGGCCACGGCGAGCGCCGCGTTGAGGCCCGTCTGGCCCTGGACGCTGAGGGGCTGCAGCGAGATGGTGCCATTCGAGCCGCCGATCAGGACGTTTGCGCCCCCGCCCACGCCAACCGAGGCGTCCGCGGTGACGCCGACATACTGCCCCATGAGAGCGCCTTCATTCACCGGAAGCTCCGTCGGGGCCAAGACGACCCAGGTTAGACGGACATTATTCGTCACGCCGATATCGAGGCCGTATTTCTTGATCTGACCTTCGTAGAGCTCGCCTTCAACGCCCAGACGCGGGCGAAAGACGCAGCGCAGCTCCCTCGTCGAACCGAAGATAAAACTGACGCCGCCATTGATGCCGCAATCCAGATGACCGACAGCCACAGTTTCGCTCGCGCTCGCTGAAGAAACAACAGCCATGGCGCCTGCGACGCCAGCGATCGTCATGGCCTTGATGAATGCGCCTGTCATAGCCGTCTCCCTCACGCAAAGGTCTGTGCGACTCGCACAAGCTTCCCCGATCCCTCTGTAGCAGTTTTTGCAGAAGAAGAAAGACAACGCGCTCACAATAGCTGTCGATGAATGGAACGGCGTTTCAAGCCGCTCCGGGAAAGGCGAGGCTTCAAAAAAGCCTGAATTTCAGCATTGCCTTCGACGAACCCCGTACCCAATCAGATGCTCATGAGATTCTTCCAACAGCTAAAGCTTGGCCTTATTTTGCTTCTTGTCGCCCTGCCGGCCGGGATGGCCTTTGCGCATCCCCATGTCTGGGTGACGATGGAAACCGAAGTCCTTCTTGGTCCCGGCAACGAGATCACCGGCTTCAGGCACAAATGGACCTTCGATGAGATGTATACGAACTTCGCCGTCGATGGCCTCGATACGAACGGAGACGGCATCTACAGCGAGGACGAGCTCAAGCCTCTCGCACAAACGAATATCGAGGCGTTGAAGGAGTTCGAGTATTTCACCTTCCCTTTCCTCGGAGAGACGAAACTTCCGACGAAGACGCCGGTGGATTACCGCCTGGACTACAAGGACAAGCTTTTGACGCTCACCTTCACGCTGCCGCTTGAGAAGCCCGTCTCTCACGACAGGATCAAGGATTTCAGCTTCGCCGTTTACGACCCCGGCATGTATGTCTCGCTGACGTTCAGCGGCAAGGAGCCCGTCAAGATCGCATCGGCAAAGCCCGCCGCCTGCGTCGCGCATGTCGGGGACCGGGATGCGGCGAAGACGAAGGCTAAGGCTAAGGTGAAGGAAACGACGCTGTCTCAGCTCGGGGAAAACATCGATCCCGCGAGCAACCTCGGCTTCCAATATGCGGAGCGCGTCACAATTCACTGCAAGCCATAGGGCAACGGAGGCTTGGACCTTCTGACCTCCGCCTCTCATTCGTCATCCCGGCCAAGCGAAGCGCGAGCCGGGATCGCATAAAGGCAGGCGCTCCAATGTGTTACGATCCCGGATAAGGCTTCGCCTTTCCGGGATGACGGCGGGGGCGATCGCTTTTAGCGATAGCGGCCTTCGTCGTAATCGCGATGCGCGATGTCCATGTCGCGCCGGAACCGATCGTGAGCGAGACGCTGGCGGTCGCGGGCGATGTCGCGGCGCTCGGCATTGATCTCGGCCTGCTCGTGACGTCTTCGCCAGTCGAAATAGCGCGCGGCCCCGAAATTGCCATGCCAAAGCGCCTGGCGCTCACGGAAAGTGGCGTAATCGCGCTCGGCCCTTTCCCTCGACAGCGCGCGCCAATCGTGGGCGATCTCGGCCCTCTCATGCCAGATGCGATGGTTGTCGCGCGCGATGCGAGCCTCGTCGCGACCGTAGAAACCTTGCGCCGAAGCCGACTGAGCCGCGAACGGCAAGACTGCGAGCGTCAAAGCGAAAAGGGCGATGCGGGTCTTCATGATGATCTCCCACAGGAGCTGTTTGAAACTGTGAGAGAAGCATAAGCGGCGAAGGCTGAACGATCGCGGAAGCCTCCGTTCAACCGGCATTCAGTGTTCGGGCTTTTTCGTGGAGGTCAGATGCGGCATTCGCCGCCGTTGCGACGCAACATTTAGGCGACATTTGCGGGACGCGTCAACGTCATCCCGGAAAGGCGAAGCCTTATCCGGGATCGTAACGCACTGAAATGTCGCCTTTTTTGCGATCCAGGCTCGCGCTTCGGCAAGGCCTGGATGACGAAGTTTGGAGCCGCCGAAGCGGCGCACTGTGTTACGCTACTCCGCGGCGCGAAGCGGGGTGTGCGTGCTCCCCTGGCCGAAGCGCTTCTCGATATAGTCTTCGACCATCTTCATGAAGTCCTGCGCGAGCGTGGGACCGCGCAGCGTCATGGCCTTCTGCCCGTCAATGAAGACCGGCGCTGCGGGCGACTCGCCCGTGCCCGGCAGCGAAATGCCGATGTCGGCGTGCTTCGACTCGCCCGGCCCGTTCACGATGCAGCCCATCACGGCCACGTTCAGCGTTTCGACGCCAGGATAGGTTTTGCGCCATTCCGGCATTTTGGCGAGGAGATGGTTCTGGATGTCGCGCGCCATTTCCTGGAACAGCGTGGACGTGGTGCGCCCGCAGCCGGGACACGCCGCGACGATCGGCACGAAGGTGCGGAAGCCCATGGTCTGCAGGATCTGCTGCGCGACCTCGACTTCCTTGGTGCGCGCGCCGCCCGGCTCCGGCGTCAGCGACACGCGGATGGTGTCGCCGATGCCCTTCTGCAGGAGAATGCCGAGCGCCGCCGCCGACGCCACGATGCCCTTCGAGCCCATGCCCGCTTCGGTCAGCCCGAGATGCAGCGCGTAATTCGAGCGTGCGGCGAGCATGGCATAGACGCTGATGAGATCCTGCACGGCGCTCACCTTGGCCGACAGGATGATCTTGTCCGCGCCCATGCCAGAGACTTCTGCGCAAGCTCGGCGCTGGCGGTCGCCGAATGCACGATGGCTTCGTGCAGCACCTCGCGCGCCTCTCGCGGCTTCGCAGCCTTGGCGTTCTCGTCCATCATGCGGGCGAGCAGCTCCTGATCGAGGCTGCCCCAGTTCACGCCGATGCGCACCGGCTTGTCGTGCTTCAGCGCGATCTCGATGATGTCGGAGAACTGCTTGTCGCGCTTGTCGCGGAAGCCGACATTGCCGGGGTTGATGCGGTATTTCGCGAGCGCCTCGGCGCAGGCCGGATAGGCCGCCAGCAGCTTGTGGCCGATATAGTGGAAGTCGCCGACGATCGGCACATCCATGCCCATCGCGAGAAGCCTGTCCCGGATATGCGGCACGGCGGCCGCCGCCTCTTCGCGATCCACGGTGACGCGCACCAGCTCCGAGCCCGCCTGCGCGAGCTGCGCGACCTGGGCCACGGTGGACTCCACATCGGCGGTGTCGGTGTTCGTCATGGACTGCACCACGATGGGCGCGCCCCCGCCGACGGTCACGCCGCCAACCTTCACCGGAATGGTGATGTGCCTCGCCTCGCGCATGTCGGTCATGGATGTGTCTCCAGGAAACGCCGGTTCTTTGGTGTCTACATAGAGAAAAACGTGGGCGCGCGCTAGCGTTCGAAGCGGAGCGGGACGCAGCTATCGTCGGCTTTTCCGCCAAGGATTGAGAAGCGGCGCAGGCGTATTCTCGAAATCGGCGGTGTTGCGGGTGACGAGCGTAAGCTCAAAAACGGCCGCAGTCGCGGCAATGAAGCCGTCCATGATCGGAATGTGCCGCCCCGACGCAGCACGCGCAGCGGTGATCCTGCCCCACGCTTCCGCGACGGGGGCGGTGACCGGCAAGAGTCTTCCTTCAAAACGGGCGGCGAGATCGCTTTGCAGCCAGCTTTCGAGATCCAGGCGCCGCTTGCCCGGCTTGAGGCGCTCGATCCCAAACTTGATCTCCGCGATTGTGACGACGCTCAGGAACGTGCGGTCTTCATCGACGGAGGCGAGCCACGCGGCCAGGTTCGGATTGGGCTTCGGCTTCGTCCATTCCGAAACGACATTCGTGTCGAGGAGAAACGTCATAGATCGGGCGGCGTCGCGATTTCCTTGCGCCGCTCGATCTCAAGGCCGGAGCCGCGCAAAGGCGAGTTCGCGAAGAAATCCGCAAGCGTTCCTTGCCGCTTTGCCCGGCGGCCCCATTCCTCCGCTGAGACGATGATTGCGGTTGTCTTTCCGTTGCGCGTGATAGTCTGCGGCCCGTCCGACAGCGCGCGGTCCAGCACCTCGCTGAATTTCGCCTTCGCCTCCGCGACTGTCCAGATGTCGTCCATGGCGGCCTCCCAACTTCCGAATATAGTCATAATAGTCATTTTCTGGACGACTACAACACAGGATAAGAGGACTTGCCGTCATCCCGTGCGCAGCGCGGCGCGAAGTGCTGCGCTGCAGACACGGGATTGTATGTTGATGGCGCCTAATCTCGGCATTTAGACGAATCGCTGGAGAGTAGGCCTGAGACGAAGGATGGCCATCCTTCGTCTCAGGCGGCGCGCGGCCGTATCCGGGATAGCTCCTTGCGATCGTGAACGATCTTGTGTCCGCGCCGCTTTCGCCTGGCCATCCGAACGGTAGAGAGACCTTGAACGGTCGCATACAATCCAGGAACGCCCGGATGAACACGCTCATGATGCCCGCGGCCGCTGCCCGTTTCAATCACGTCATCGCGTTTGACGTCGCCAAGGCCAGTCTATCCCTTCACATTTTGCCTTCGGGCGAGACCCTTTCTCTGCAAAACGACGGCGCCGCCATCCGGCGCTTGTTAAAGCGCGAAGAAAAGCGCAATCGTAAACAAGGCCTTGGCCGCATGCTCGTGATTTGCGAGGCGACCGGCGGCTACGAGGACGCGGTGCTGAAAGCCGCGTGCGAACTCGGCCTCGATTGCCATCGCGCCCATGGATCGGGCGTCCGCGCCTACGCCAAATTCCGGGGCCGGCACGCGAAAAGCGATCCGATCGACGCGGCTTTGATCGCCGAGTACGGACGGGACAAGCTCGATCTTGAGCTTTACCAGCCGCCGCGGCCCGAGGAGGCTGCGCTTCGCGCCTTAATGGGACGGCGCGCCGAACTCAAGGACATGATCCAGGCCGAGACATGCCGGATCGAGCACGCCTCCCTGAAGGCGGTTCGCGGCAGCCTTGAAAGGCGCGGCCAAATCCGCCCCTGCCTTTACATGGCCGCTGTGGCCGCAATCCGCTCTCACGCTCACTTCCGCGACTTTGCCCAAAGGCTGACCCGCAAGGGAAAGCCCTTCAAGGTCGCGGTCACCGCCGTCATGCGAAAGCTCATCGTCATCCTGAGCGCAATGATCAGAAACGACCAGCCTTGGAAACACGCTCAAACCGCTTGAACCTAAACACGGTAGATCGTTCCAGTTGCTCGCGCTCTTTGCGATCCCGGGTCTGTGCAGCGTCATGGCACGCCGCAGCGCGCCCAGGAGGACGGCAGGAGCGATGGGGCGTCATCGCGGAAAGCGCCTCCGCGCTTATCCGCGATCTTTCAAGACCGCAATGATGCCGGAGAAAGCGCGAGCGCTTTTCCGGCATGACGAAGGAGCGCGGGAGGCGGCCATAAGCGGATAACAACGCACGGCGCAAGACCCGGCCACAAAGGTAAATGCATCGTTGCCGCGAAAGGGTCGGCCATGATGGTAAATCGCGTCATGGTTAACGAGTGCGCGTCTGGATTTATTTCCGGTCATAATTTGGTTAGGATTTGGTTTACTGAGCGCGAAGCGCGAGCAGCGCCGCGCCTTCGGGCGGGAAGACGAAATCTGCTATAACCCATTGAAACACCAGGATATTTTATCCTTAACAAATTGCCAATTAAATTAAATTTAATGCCGGATTTTTTTTCTTTACTGGGACGCGCAAAAGTCCGTTAAATATATTCCAGCTTCGCGAGTTAACGCTGGCGCCGAACCGAAACAGCCGCCGCGATGACGTCCCGCCCGGTATTTTTCCTCGCAATTATCTCACTATTATCAAGGGTTGAAGCGGCTGGGGCTCTCGTTAACCTGCCGGCAAGGCGTTTTCGCCGAAGATCCTTCAGGATAAGGAATACGGACGGAAGCGTCAGGCGCAAGTTGACAAGCAGATGCCGACATTCGCAGGTTGCATACAAAATGCCAGTTGGACTGTGGCCAGTAACGGCTATCTGCCCTGCGAGGCAAGCGCGGGCGGCTCATGTTGCCCCCTCGCATCAATGGTGAACAATTTAATGCCTAGCTGGGGAATAAACCTCTGGTTGGTGGTTTGGTCTTGCGTCCAGGGGCAGCTTATTCCTCAGCGTTTAGTTAGATTCAAACATTCGCAGACAATCCGGATGCAGCCCCGGTCAAGCATCAAGGGCGGCTATGGTTTGTTTGCTCACAAAGGAGGAGATCGAACGTGAGTTTGAAAGCTTTCATCGCTGCGCTAACCACTACGGTGCTGACAGCGGCGCCGGCATTAGCCGTTCCCCCACCCAGCGTTCCCTTCCCTATCAGGTTCCCCGGGGTTCCAGAAGTCAGCTCCAACGGCAGTCTGGCGGCCATCGTCGCGGTCGCGGCGCTGGGTATGATCGTTTGGGAACGCCGCCGCCGTGCGCGGGCTCAGTGATCGGCGGAGAGGCCACGGAAGCCGTAGGCCACGAGGGTGGTCGAGTATCCTTTGTTCATATTCCTGCCGTGATTAAGTTACCCTTTATGGGCCGCTCACCAGACAATTTTGAGCCAGCAAATTTTCTAAAGGGGCAAGCCGTTCAAGAAAGCTTGCCCCTGCTGGGATTCTCAATTGCTGACCGTATGCCAGGGCTAAATGACCTGGTTGATGCGGTATTGCTTCGATCTTGGCCATACGTCCGGGCACGCCAAACGCCTGTCTAATCAGATCTATTGCCGATGGATCGAGCTATCCGCGCCGCTGTGTTGGAAACGCCGCCGCGCTTAGGTAAAAGGTCCGCCGCATGTCAGTTCTGTTTGGCCGAATTGGTATCACAGCCTCGCCGATTGGGCGCCGTTGCTTCATCGCGCTCGCCGTCGCTTTTTGCGATGTCGCGGCGATCCTGGCGTGTTTCCGGTTTGACGTTCTCGGAGTTTTCGGAGGCGAATACGATCTTTCTTGTCCGTCGCTGGGTTTAAGTCAGCGAGTTTGCTGGTTATTCGACAAGCACGCGGTTCCACAATCGCTCATTCTCATACCCTTTGTTATCGGCGCCCTCATCGCCTTTGGCGCATATGACCCTCGCCCGCTCCTTAACCGGCTGGAGCAAAGCCGCCGGCCAGGATGGTGGCTAATCGTTAGCGCCGCCGGCGCTACTGTTTTCATTTTCCCTTACCTTCTTGCAGCCGCGGGCGCTTCTCCTTCGTCGTTTGCTCCGTGGTCGCCCTACCTGCTGATTTTGGGGGCCTTGATGATGGTCATCGGGCTCCTTTGCTGGCTGTCGGATATCGAGCAACTCCAGGGTACGTTGAAACCCGGGCATGTTCTCACCCTCATAGTCCTCATTCCGGCAACCGTCGCTATCAAGGAAGGGGCTGCTGAGCTGGGGTGGGGGGTGCCGGTCCTGCAAGCCGCCACCTTCAACACAACGGCGCTCCTTTTACAACTTCTAGGCGAACCGGTCATATCCGATCCCGAGCAGTCGCTGATTGGGATCGATGCCTTCACGATACAGGTGGCTGCAGGCTGTTCTGGGATTGCAGGCATCTTGCTGGTCAGCGCCGTCATGGCTGGCTACATCCTCGCGTTCAAAGAGCAGCTGAAGATCGGCCGGGCATTGCTTCTGATCCCTCTGGCGGCGGGGCTAAGCTGGGTGCTTAACGGGGTCCGCATCGGGGCGCTGCTGTGGATCGGCGCACATATATCGCCGGAGCTGGCAGTCGATGGCTTTCATACCTATGCCGGTTGGCTGGTATTTTGCGCCTTGTCGGCCGTGATGCTTCTGGTCGCCGAAAACCTGAGCTGGATCCGGCCGCGCGAAATCCCTGCAGCGGCGTCAAATATGCCGCTCCTGAACGATCCTGTTGTGGCGCAAATCGCGCCATTCGTGGTCCTGCTTGCGTCGTCGCTGATTTCAGGCTCAGTCTTCGTTCAACCCGAATCTGGCTATCCGCTGCGGGCTATCTTGATGGCGGCTGCGGTCCTTTTGTTCTGGAAGACCTACCGCGCCGAGATCGGGACCGTCGGCGCCGTTCCTCTCCTTGGCGGAACATTCGTTGCGCTGATCTGGCTCGCTGTGAAGTCGGGCGGCTCGCCGCTTACGGTTGTGGACATTCTCGGACCGGCGTCGCAGGCCGCAGTCATAGCCTGGGTCTTGTTCAGGGTTTTCGGCACCGTTTTTCTTGTCCCTTTCATTGAGGAAATGTTCTTCCGCGGCTATCTTTTGCAGCGGCTCGACTTTGGAGGCTTGGCCGGTAAGTTGACGGCGCTAGCAATCTCCTCCGCCCTGTTCGGGGCCTTGCATTCCAACTTCTGGCTTGCGGCGGCAAGCGGCCTCCTCTTCGGCGTACTCGCCCTTCGAAGGGGCCGCGTATTCGATGCGGTTGCCGCTCACGCTACCTCCAATGCCTTAATCGCGGCATGGGCGCTGTCAACCGGCGACTGGTCTGTGATTTAGCCGGCGCCTGCAAGGCCTAAGTATCAACGCCCCCGCAAAGCGAGCGCGGGCGCAGCCACGAAAAAGAACAGTGCGGCAAGCGCGAGCACGATGGAAGGCCCCGCCGCCGTGTCGAGCCTGAGCGAGAGGTAAAGGCCGCCAAGCACCGCCGCCGCAGCCGCAACGCCCGCCAGCGCCGCCATCTGCTCCGGCGTTTTCGAGAAGGGCCGCGCGACCGCCGTCGGGAAGATCATGAGCGAGGTGATGAGCAGGATGCCGATCACCTTCATGGCAAGCGCCGCCGTCACCGCTATGAGCAGGATGAAGGCGGTTTCGGTGAGGCGCACAGGCACGCCCTCGGCGGCGGCGAGTTCCTCGTTCACGGTCACGGCGAGGAGCGGCCGCCAGAGGAAGAACAGCGCAGCCAGCACCGCGGCAGCCCCGCCCCAAATCCAGGCGATGTCGGCCTTCGAGACGGCGAGGATGTCGCCGAAAAGATAGCCCATCAGGTCGAGGCGCGCGCCGCCAGCGAAGCTTGCCGCGATAACGCCTGCCGCGAGCGCGACATGGGCGAGGATGCCGAGGAGCGTGTCGTGGGGGATCGCGCGCTGCGTCTGGAAACCGGTCAAGAGCAGCGCCATGGCGATGGCGGTGGCGATGACGCCGAGCGTCAGGTCGATGCCGAGCAGGAAGCCGAGCGCCACGCCGAGCAGGCCGGAATACGCGATCGTTTCGCCGAAATAGGCCATGCGCCGCCAGACGACGAAGCAGCCGAGCGGCGCGGCCAGGATTGCGGCGCCGACGCCGGCAATGGCGGCGCGGATGAGGAAGTCGTCAAGCATGGCTGCGCCTCGCCAAACGAACTGCGCCGTCATCCCCGAAAGGCGCGGAACGCGGCTTATCCGGGATCGTTATAAGCGCTGCGGTTTGGGACGGTCCCGGAGAACGCCAGTGGGGTTTCCGGGATGACGAGATGTCACCCATGAGAGCGCCCATCGCAGACGACATCGCCGGCAAGCGTGTGTGTGTGGTCGTGGCGGTGCTCATAGATGCCGAGGCTGGCGGCGGCTTTCGGGCCGAACAGCCGCACATATTCGGGGTGCCCCGCGACCGTGGCGGGCCTGCCCTCGCAGCAGACATGCCGGTTGAGGCAGACCACGCGGTCACTTGCGCCGAGCACCACATGCAGATCGTGGGAGATCAGGAGAATGCCGCAGCCGCGATTGTCCCGGATCGCCGTGATGAGCTCGTAGAGCTGCGCGCCCCCCGCGAAGTCCACCGCCTGTGCGGGCTCGTCCAACACCAGCAATTGCGGATCGCGGGCAAGCGCGCGCGCAAGCAGAACGCGCTGAAATTCGCCGCCGGACAATTCGCTCATCTGCGCATCGATGATGCGTTCCGCGCCTGTCTCAGCCAGGCAGGCGGCCACTCGCTCGCGCGGCGCCGCCTCGCTTAGCGACATGAAGCGCCGCACCGAAAGCGGAATGATGCGATCGATCGGAAAGCGCTGCGGCACATAGCCGACGCGCAGCCCCGGCTTGCGAGTAATGCGGCCCGTCGAAACGTGTGCAAGCCCGAGCAACGCACGCGCCAGTGTCGTCTTCCCGGCGCCGTTCGGCCCGATCAGCGTCACGATTTCCGAAGAATGGACGGCGATGCTGACATTCTCAACCGCGGGCTTGCCTCGAAAGGCCAGCGAGACGCCCTCAGCCGCCACAAGCAACTCTCCGGCCGCTCTCGCCTGAGCCTCTTCAACAACATCCGCCTTCACCTGCATCAGCATGAGCCGCCCCCTCTGCTCGTCTCATGGCATTCAGCGCAAATACCGCTGACCTCGATCACGACACTGCGTGTTCGAAAACCGCTGGCCCGAGTGGCCGCGCCGATAGCGTGGAAGGCATCTGGCGCATTGGTTTCGCTGACGCGCTCGCACCCTTCACAAACAAGCGTGATGGTTTGCGGTCCTGTCGCATGCTCGGTCATGCAGGCGAAAAAAGCGTTTCGGCTTTCGAGCCGATGAATAAGGCCCGCGCTTTGGAACACCTCCAGAATGCGATAGACGGAGACAGGCGCGAGGCGCTTTCCATCCTTTGCAAGGCTCTCGATCAGATCGTAGGCGCTGACAGGCTTGTGGCTTCGCGCAACATGGCGGAACACTTGCTCGCGAAGCGCCGTCCACTTGATCCCAAGCTCCAGGCATCGCGTTCTGGCGCGCCCGAGCGCGTCGCTGACACAAATGCCGTGGTCGTGGTCGCGCGCGGGAAAGGAGACGGCTTTTTGTCGGATCATGCCAATCATGTAATGTTATCATGTATCTTTGGCAATTCCTTCCTTTGCCCCGGTGTTGCTTGATCTGCGCCGCATTTACGCAAACAAGACCGGCTAGACGCCCTGCCAGGTTTCCGGGGGCGCTCCGCCTCGTGGAATGACCTCACTGCAAAGAATAAGGAGTTATTTTTATGGGCGTGATTGTAAGCAAAAGAGCAGGCGCAGTTCTCGCGGTCGCCGTCGGACTATGCGTCACGGCATCGCTTCCGGCGCTGTCGCAAGGTTACGAAAGCCAGCATCCGCACTTCGGGTTCCGCTACGAGGGCGACGAGCGAGGCAATATCGAAGGCAAACGTGCGAGCTGCGAAGTCTACGCGAAGATTGCGCAGGTCCAGGCGGACGCCAACAGCAAATACAACTGCGGCTACGAAGGCCGGCGTTGGGAGCACAGCCTGGAGCCACATTTCCACTGGTGCCGGCATGTCAGCCGCGACTTGGTTGTCAGCGAAGTGCGGGAACGTGCTGGCGATCTGCAGCGCTGCTTCAACCGCCTCGGCGACTTCGACGAGGAAGACACGGGCTATCGCCGCTGACGGCTTAGGACAGGGTGAGGCAGCATGACGCTGCCACACCTAATTGGATGATTTTTCGGAGCACTTTGTTGATAGCGCGCCGGCGGCTCTCGCCAGCTGTCTTGAAAATTCAATAAATGTGATGCACATTGGCCATGTCGAAGTGTTGATCCTGAAGCATAACCGGAGCAATACAGAAGAAGGGTTCTTACGCTGAGGCCTAACGCTCTGCATCAAGAGTTCTCTGAACTCAAACCGCGCCGCGCGAAACGCGCCCCCGCGGCTTCCGCCTCTCTCTCCTCCCTGATCAAGCAAGCGCTCGAGGACGCCAAGGCTGATGAGATCGTCATCATCGACTTGGCGGGCAAAACTTCGCTCGGCGACACCATGATTGTCGCGTCCGGCCGCTCTCAACGCCATGTGGGCGCAATCGCCGACAAGCTCATCGAGAGGTTGAAAGAGGAAGGCGTTCGCGATACACGTGTCGAAGGGATGGCCCTCTGCGATTGGGTGCTCATCGATGCGGGCGATGTGATCGTTCACATCTTTCGGCCCGAGGCGCGTGAGTTCTACAATCTCGAGAAGATGTGGGGCTCCGAAAGGCCGAAGCGGGAAGAAACCGCCGGCTAGAACCGGTCAGACAGGACGGTCAGAATGAAGATATCTATTCTGGCCGTTGGCCGGTTGAAGAGCGGCGCCGAGCAAACGCAGTTCAACCGCTATTTCGATCTTTTCAACGCGTCCGCGCGTGGCCTTAAGATGCCGCCGATGACAGTCTTGGAAATCGGCGAAGGCCGAAGCCACTCCCCCGCGGAGCGCAAAGACGCGGAAGCCGCGGAGCTTCTCGAAAAGGTGGGTCGCTCGCGGCTTGTTGTGCTCGACGAGGAGGGCAAATCACTGACCTCCTACGAGTTTACAGCGATGGTTTCGCGGCTTCGCGACGAAGCGCTCGATGTCGCGTTTGCCATCGGCGGCCCCGATGGGCACGGCGACGCACTCAAGAAAGCTGCGCACTTCCAGCTCTCTCTCGGACGCATGACCTTGCCCCACGGCCTTGTCCGCATCGTCCTTGCCGAACAACTCTACCGTGCAATGACCATCATGCAAGGTCACCCCTACCATCGCGCCTGAGGTCCAACCTGCCTCCGGCGCCTGAGCGCGGCATTTTCAAATCGGTACGGAAGCCGATTTCAGCGCCATTCATGGTCCGGATCTCGTTGTTCCTTCTCACTCCCGGCAGCCCGGCGTACATTTTCAAATAATTCCGCGACATGCGCTCGACCGTAAACCGGTTTTCAAACGCTTCACGAACCGCGGCGCGATCAAACTTTGAAAGCCCGGCTACCGCATTTACCGCTTCTTCGACACTGTCCACCACGAAGCCGCTGACGCCGTTGTCGATCACCTCGGGAACGGACCCCGACCGGAAAGCGATGACCGGCGTTCCGCAAGCCATGGATTCGATCATGACAAGGCCAAAGGGTTCGGGCCAATCGATGGGAAAAAGAAGCGCCAGCGCATCGCCGAGAAAGCGGGCCTTCTGATGCTCGCCGATTTCACCGATGTACTCCACATTGGGATGAGCCCTGATCATGGGCTCGATCTTCTCATCCCAGTAAGCCTGATCGTGCTTGTCTACCTTGGCCGCGATCTTAAGAGGAACCCCGGCGCGCGCTGCGATCTCGATGGCGCGGTCGGGCCTTTTCTCAGGCGATATCCGTCCCAGAAACGCGAGATAGCCGCCCTTCGGCTGAGGCGAGAAGCTTAAGAAATCTCTGGGAAGCCCGTGATAAACGTTGCCGGCCCAATTCACATTTTTGGGCAATGGCTCGCGTTGGTTGTAAGAGATCGAAGACACAGGGACATTGGGGAAAGCTGAGTAAAACGGGATCAGTTCAGGGAGATCCAGACGGCCGTGGAGCGTCGTAACGGTTTTGCCTGCGAATTGATGGATGATGGGAAACTGCAGGATGTGAACGTGAAAATGAACCACATCGAACTCGTGAGCGCGCTGGCGCACCTGCTCGAGCATCATAACGTGATGGGGGAGAGGATCGACCACATGGGGATTGAGCCTGAGCCCGACATCGGCGCAAGCCACGAGCTCGGCGCGTGTTATTAAATCGCCACTTGCGAAAAGTGTGACGTCATGGCCTTGATCGACCAGTTCCTCGGTTAAGTAAGACACGATCCGTTCCGTCCCGCCGTAGAGCTTCGGCGGGCAGCTTTCGGCAAGGGGTGCGATCTGAGCGATTTTCATCGGAAACCTTCTTCCAAACTATGACAAGACGCATGGCGCCGGTGATCTCCAATGGCGCGTACCTATCAAACACGTGGGCAAAGCAATAGGTCCAGCCGCGGTCTCGCTGATAGCTTCAGCTGTGTCATTCTTTCTAAAATTGAGGCGATAAGTCTTAAGCCGAAACAACAAAAACCGTCCTCATGGACGGGGCGCCGGACACCTGCCTCAAAGACGCAGTGGTCCTGGCGAAGCCATTATATCTGCTGCGAATTTGGAGCGGCGGGAGGAGCGCTCGGCGCAGCGGAGGCGGACGGCGTTTCTTCCTTCACAGTCTTTCGAGCCCCTCGCAGACTGCGGCCAAAGCTTTCGACGCCGTCGCGGAAGCGTTCGACGCCCCGCATCAGCAATTCACCGCGCCGCAATCGCCGGTCCAAGGCGGCCATGGTGCGGGCCATGCCGGGGTCGTCGTCGTCCAGCCAGATGGAGAACACGCGCGCATAGACCGAGAGAAGCCCCTGCACACGCAGGAAGCCAGTCCCGCCCTCGCCGCTGATCCCGGCTGCGGCAAGCATCCAATATTGCGATTTCAGCGCCGGCCGCATCTGCGCGAGCGAAGCCGCCGAGGCTTGAACCGACGTCATCGCGGATGCGCCGGATGGCGGCTTTGTAAGGCTGCATCAGCTCGAAGCGCGTGAGCAGCACATCGAAGAGGCGGTCGCGCGCAACGTCAGGACCGGGGGCCGGGAATTTTTCAAGAACGGCCAGATCGATCGCGCGCGAGAAGGCTGCGAGGATCTGCCCTTTGCTCTGGAAGTCCTTGCGGAACTCGACAAGCGGCACATGGGCCTCGGCTGCGATCTCGCCCAGGCTCAGATCGCGCCAGCCCCGGGTCTCGGCCAGACGCAACGCCGCTGCTATAATGCGATCGCGGTTCGTCGTCCCTTCGAGCATGGTCTCTCTCCGTTTTGCAAGCGCCTCGCGTTATATTGCCGTCGGGGGAGCGGCATTCAACGGCGGGCTCCGGCGGACGATCTCGCGTCGCGTTTGCTTGCCGGTCGCCTGGGCGGGATCTTAGGGAAAAGCGCCTTACCGGGACGTTAATGGAGTTAAGATATTGATTTTGTTGTATATATTTACGGAAGGGATGCCGCCGCCGACGCGGCGGCCGAGCTTATGACGCCTGCGACCTGGTTAACAATCGAAGTCACAATATATTTAACGGACTTTTGCGCGTCCCAGTAAAGACAAAAAATCCGGCATTAAATTTAATTTAATGGGCAATTTGTTAAGGATAAAATATCTCGTTTTTTCAAGTGGTTATAGAAGCTTTCGCCTCCCCGTCCGAAGGCGCGGCGCGCCTCCGCTTCGCGCCCAGTAAACCAAATGCTAACCAAATCATGACCGGAAATAATTCCGGCGCGCCCCCGTTAACCACAAAGCGGTAAACATCATGGCGCAGCCCCGCCTGGAAACACTCCGTTTACCGGCGTCGCGCGCCTTTGCGTCGAACAACTGGAGAATGGGCGCGAGGTACTTCCAAGTCTCGCAGTCGCCGGGAGAGTATCGATTAGCGCTCAGCTTGAGGCGGCGGCGATGACAGCTTCGGCAAAGGCCTGCGGCGCTTCCTGGGGCAGGTTGTGGCCGATCCCACCCTTGATGAGCCGATGCTCATATCGGCCTGAGAATTTCTTCGCGTAGGCGCTTGCCTCCGGGTGGGGCGCGCCATTCGCATCACCTTCGAGTGTGATGGTAGGGACAGCGATGTCCGGGGCTCGGGCGAGCGTCTTTTCTAAATCGTCATATTTCGGCTCGCCTTCAGCCAGACCGAGCCGCCAGCGGTAATTGTAAATCACAATTGGCACATGATCTGGATTATCGAAGGCGGCGGCAGAGCGTTCGAAGGTTGCATTGTCGAAATTCCATTTCGGTGAAGCAAGCCGCCAGATCAGCCTCGCAAAATCGCGCCGGTATTTGTCGTAACCGGCGCGGCCGCGCTCGGTGGCAAAATAAAACTGGTACCACCATTGCAACTCGTCCTCCGGCGGCAAGGGCATCTTACCGGCTTCCTGATTGCCAATGAGGTAACCGCTGACGGAGACGATGGCGCTGCAGCGTTCCGGCCAGAGGACAGCGATTATATTGGCGGTGCGTCCGCCCCAATCGAAACCGGCGATGATCGCATTCTTGATGTTGAGCGCATCCATGAGCGCGACAGTATCGACCGCAAGGGCGGACGGCTGGCCATTCCGGACTGTGTCATCAGAAAGAAAGTGCGTAGCGCCGTAACCGCGCACATAGGGGATGATGACGCGGTAACCTGCCGACGCCAGCAGCGGGGCGACATCGACAAAGCTATAGATGTCGTACGGCCAGCCGTGAAGGAGAATGACTGCGGGCCCATCGCCGGGTCCGGCTTCGGCGTATCCAACATTGAGGACGCCGGCGTTGATCTGTTTGAGCGCCGCGAATGATGCGTTCGTTCCAGGCTTGATTGCCGCCGTCTGTGCGGGGAGCTTGTCGGGTTGCGCATCTGCGGAGCCCATCATGCCAAGCTGGACCGCGGCGACGGTCATGGCTGCGGCGCCGAAGAACCGCCGCCGATCTTGGTTGAATTCGTCCGAAATCTCGATCTTGTCCATTGGGCAGCCTCCGTGATTGATCGCCGTGGGCCACGCAACCGCACGCCGCGCGAAGCGTTCCAATGATCCCGCCCACTCTGGTTCAAACTTACGTTATCAGGTCTGCCGAAGGCGCACGGCTTCGAAGCAGGATCGTCGCCAGCTTTCGCAATGGACTTGCGGATGCAGGCATCCCAGGTTGCAAGCTCGCCAAGGCGAGCTTGCCGGGAGAAGGAACGCTGTTTCAGCGGCGCGGCATGCGCCCGCCGCGCCTTCGAGCCGGTTTGAGTGTACCGGATCTCCTGGTTAGGCTGTTGCGGACCAAGCCGGTCTGGAAACAAAGCCTAACCGCAGTGCCTGCTTTCCGATCTCATAGGTCGCAATTCGGCGCGGCAATCTGGAACCGGTTGCCGTTCATCCAGTCGTCACAGCACCTCATCGAAGGCGCAGCCATATGCACCATCAGGTCGTCTTCCATCTGCCGGAAATCGGTGGCGAATGCATCATAGGTTCTTCGCCAGAATGTCGTCGATCGCAGCCGAGAGCCATTGAGTGATGAGCGCGCGGGCTTCCCATAGTTCCATCGGCCGTTCGTGAGGCTTGTTCTTGTTGTTGGGGTGATGCCGCTCCCCGGCATTTGCCGTTTGAGTAAACCGCTTGATCTCCCGGTTCGATATGCCGCCATTTGGCATATTCCGGACAGCCTCGAACGCCTTGTATAGTTCGAACCAACTTGGCTTGCCCTGAAGATAGCGCAGTGCGCTGCCAATTGCTGGCTCCAAAGCTGCCGCATGCATCCACTGCTGAATTCGCGATGGTGACGGCGGCGGCTCGATCACCTTGCCTTGGGAGTCCCTCAATTCCATCGTGGCAATCCCGAAGCGCACGCGCATCGTGATGCCCTCTCGCTTCCAAGAAATGGTGTCTGCGAGGCTGGCCGTCCGGGATGAACTCCACAACCGCCCCATTGGCGATAGGATCGGTGTCTGCGTTCTTTGACATCGCAACATTTAAGGTGCTGAACAACTGCTTGGCCGTCTGATAGACTTCTTGTGAGGTCGCAACCCCATCGAACGCGGACGACCGCAGGGCTAAATAGTTGCCCCGTTCGTCCTTGACCTCTTCGACGAAGGGATCGAAAGGCGGTTTTATTGATCCGGCCCTGTGAAGTCTCTATGCGGCATACTTGACCCTCGGGTCTTGGAAGTAGGCGCAAACCCTATTAGGGGATTTGCCGATCATGGTCATGTGGTCCTCGGCGGCGGCTTTCAGTTTCGGCTTCGTCCGCACAGGAACTTTCGCTCCGATGGCGTGCTTCATGTCGGCGTTCAGGCGCTCGTCTGGGTTCAGTTCCGGCGCATAGCTCGGGAGGTAGAAGACTTCGATGCGATCCGTTCGCTCGGCGAGCCAGTCTTTCACCGGCTTCGAATGATGGGCGCGGAGATTATCGAGGATCAGGAAGACCTTTTTCGTTGCGTCCTTGATGAGCGCCTCAAGAAACTCGATCAATCGATCCGCGTTGAAATTGCCGTCGACAATCATCCAGCGCGCTTCCCCTTTGTTGGTCACGGTCGAGATCATCGACAGTTTCTGGCGCGAGCCAGGCGCAAGCGTGACGGGCGTCTCTCCTTTCGGAGCATAGCTTCGGCCGTGAACGTGGGTGTTCACCAAGGCCGTCTCGTCGCCCCAATGGATCTCGCCGCCTTCCGCCTTGGCCTTTGCCGCGATTGACGGATACTCCTCGTCGAGCCACTTTTTCACCGCCTCAGGGCTCTGCTCGTACGCGCGTCTGATCGGCTTCTGCGGCGTGAAGCCCCAACGCTTCAGATATTTGCCCACGCCGCGAACCGACAGCTTGATCTGGAATTCATCCTCGATCAGCTTGCCGACTGCGGCGCGCGTCCACAACGCGAACTCCATTTTCAACTGCTCGGGCCGCTTTTCGACGATCAGCTTTTGAATGTGCGCCTCTTGATCAGGCGAAAGCTTTCGGCCTTCCCCGCTTTTCTTGCCTCGCTCTTTGGGCTTGATGGCCGCAAGACCGCCGGCCTCGTAAAGATCGATAGCAGTGCGGACAGCTGGCCAGCTCAAACCGGTCAACTCAACAATCTGCATCACGCCAAACTTCCTCTTATGCAGACGGATAACCTGCTTGCGCCGCTCGTGCAGCGCGGCGAGGCTTTGATTGCGTGCATCGTGGTCGCTCATGCGAAAAGCGATGAACTGCTTCGCAGGAATGATCAAGATATCAGTGTGCCGGGTCTATAGCAGCAGGCGCCACGCCTTCTGATCTTCTTCCTGACCGTTTAACTCTATGCCCCACCGATTGGTTGTGTCGCTCATTTCTGATCCCCTAAAGTCCATGGCGGGCCGCGCACCCTCCGCTGTCCGGATCAGCCGCTTTTGCTCAGGCTCCGCGCTTTCATGAGACCGTAGCCGAGCCTCGACATCAAGCGCTCAAGCTCGGCGTCGTGGACTCCAAGCTCGCGCAAATGCAGCATGGTGTTGACGACATAATCGATGTTCGCGCCCGATTTTCCGGCGCTCCGCCGGACGAGCCACGCCTGCGTTTCCAGAGGGATGCGGCCGGCATATTGCCGGTTGCGGCGATCGACGACGAAGCACAGGGCCCCGACATGCCGGCCGCTTCCGTCGAGAAGCTTCACTGGCTGCTCGCTCGCGTGATAGGTATTCATGGCGTTTTCCCGGCGCTGAAGGTAAAGCCGCGTGTCGAGCGCCCGCTGCTTCGCCACCCTGAAGGCCATGCCTTCGCATTTGCCGCCCTTATCGAGGCCGAAGACCAGGCCGGGCGCCGAGGGAACGCCCCTATGCACCACCGAGTAGAGGCAAAGCGCCCGGTGGGCGCCCTCTATCAGCGCGTGCGTGGCCTCTTCATATCGAAAACCGGGCCGCCACATCAGCGAGCCGTAAGCGAAAACCCATAAATCCAAAGCCGCTTATCCCTAAGCATATAAGTCACGGGAAACCTGCAATCTCGGATGCCGCGAAATTTTTAAACCCCTCATCCTGTCCTTCTCCCGCAAGGGGAGAAGGAACGTTGTTTCAGCGGCACGGCCTGCCCCCTCTCCCCTGGTGGGAGAGGGCTGGGGTGAGGGGGGCGTTAGTCGTCCTTCAGCAATGGTGGCTGCTACTTTGTCTTGCGCCCCGCATCCCTCTGGAGCCGGCCGAAGTCGGGCGCGGGCGTTTCCTGGCCCGCATCGATGATGCCGCGCCTGATCGCGCGGGTCCGCGTGAAAAGATCGAAAAGCGCGTCTCCATCGCCCCATCGGATGGCCCGCTGCAAGGCTGCAAGGTCTTCGGTGAAGCGGCCCAGGATTTCGAGCACCGCCTCTTTGTTGTTCATGAAGATGTCGCGCCACATGGTCGGGTCAGAGGCTGCGATGCGGGTGAAGTCGCGGAAACCTGAAGCCGAGAACTTGATCACCTCTTTCTCCGTCACACGCTCAAGATCGGAAACAGTGCCGACGATGTTGTAGGCGATGAGGTGCGGCACATGCGATGTGACGGCGAGCACGAGGTCATGATGGTCCGGCGGCATGATCTCGACGAGGCTTCCACAGGCTTCCCAATAGGCCTTCAGCTTCGCGACCGCCTCCTCGTCGGCGTCGGGGAGCGGCGTCAGGATCGTCCAGCGCCCGTCGAACAGCTCCGCGAACCCCGACTCGGGACCGGAAAATTCGGTGCCGGCAATCGGATGGCCCGGAACGAAGTGAACGTGCTTTGGAACATGCGGGCCGACATCGCGGATGACGGCGGTCTTGACCGAACCGGCGTCGGTAAGGATCGCGCCCTTCCTCAGATGCGGCGCCATCTCGGCTGCAAGCGCGCCGAAAGCGCCGACCGGCGTGCAGAGAATAACGAGATCCGCGCCGCGAACTGCGTCGCCTGCGCGCTCATACACCTCATCCGCAAGTTCAAGTCTGCGAATAGCGGCGCGCGTAGCCTCGGACCGGGCGCAGGCCGTAATCCGCGCCGCGAGATTCGCCCGGCGCATCGCATGACTGAGCGACGAGCCGATAAGGCCGACGCCAATCAGCGCGACGTGTTGAAACATTGGTTTTGTCATGACGTCGTTCTGTTATCCGAGGCTTCGGGCCATGACCAGATTTATCCGCGCCGCGCTCCCGGCATTTCACGTGACGTCATATGATGCCGCAAGCCTCGGAGACTTAAGTTTTTGATCGCCCGGCGAGCTTCGGCGCACAAGAATTTTTTGATTTCCGGGGCTTGCCGCCTCTCTCGTCCCGCCGTCTTGCGGTCGCAATTCCGCCGACGGCGCTTCTTCATTTCGCCAACTTTGGGTTGCGCCATGGTTGTGCCGAGGAGAATTGCGATTCGCGTTGTAGAGAGGTTTCAACCTGTCATGAAAATACTCAAGCTTATGAGCCGCGCGGCGATCTTCGCCTCGATCGCCACGGCCGCTCAGGCCGGCGCGGGCGCCATAGTCACGATGCCCGATTCATCATCGGCGGCGGCGGACGTCGCGGGCCAGGGCAGCGCGCCTATTGTTCACGTCCAATATGGCGAGGAACGCCCCGGCGGCTGGAATGGCCAGCCTGGATGGAATGGCCAGTCCGGCTGGAATGGCAATCCCCAAGGACAGCAGAACTGGCCTTCGCAATGGGGCGGAGGCTGGTACGGGGGATGGTATCAGCCCTATTGGGGGCAAAGCGGGTGGGCCAGCCCCAACTGGACCTACGGCTCCCCAAACTATTACGGGCACTACCCCGCGCCGAGCGCCTGCGGCCCGAACGGATGCGGGCAAGCCGCCCCGGACTACCCTCCCCTGAAATAGAAGCGCCGGATCAGGCAGCTGGCATGGGCGAAGCGGCTGCCTCGAGTTCGTTCGATTCTTCCTCGGTAAAGAGCCGGCTGCGGGTCAGGAACCGCACGCCTTCCGGCGCCTCCAGAGAGAAGCCCGCGCCACGGCCCGGCACCACGTCGATGATGAGCTGCGTGTGCTTCCAATATTCGAATTGCGCGGCGCCCATATAGAAATCGGTATCGGCGATGCGGCCCAGGAACACATCCTGCGGGCCGACGCGAAATTCGCCCGCGGGATAGCACATCGGCGCGGAGCCATCGCAGCAGCCGCCGGATTGGTGGAACAGCAGCGGGCCATGCTGGGCGCGCAGCTTTTCAACGAGTTTCGCAGCTTCGGGCATTATCTCGACGCGATTGACCATGGACGCTCCTTCCAAAATCATGAACGAGGACGCGGACGCTCGATCCGCCTCCCTGCCTGCAGCTATCGCCACAACTGTCGTCCCAGAAAGGCGAAGCCTTATCCGGGACCGTAGCACGCAAAGCGCCGTGTTTTTTGCGATCCCGGATAACGCCTGCGGCGTTTCCGGGATGACGGGTCTCTCTATCTTAGAAGAAGCCGAGCGGCTTGGTCGAGTAGCTGACCAGCACATTCTTGGTCTGCTGATAGTGGTCGAGCATCATTTTGTGGTTTTCGCGACCGATGCCCGACTGCTTGTAGCCGCCGAACGCCGCGTGCGCCGGATAAGCGTGATAGCAGTTTGTCCAGACGCGGCCCGCCTGGATCGCCCTGCCCATGCGGTACGCGGTGTTTATGTTGCGCGTCCAAACGCCGGCGCCGAGCCCATACAGCGTGTCGTTGGCGATATGAAGCGCCTCCGCCTCGTCCTTGAACTTCGTGACCGAGACCACCGGCCCGAAAATCTCCTCCTGGAAGACGCGCATCTTGTTGTGGCCTTCGAGTATCGTCGGCTCGACATAGTAGCCCTGCGCCAGCTCGCCTTCGAGATGAGCGCGCTTGCCGCCCGCCAGTACCTTGGCGCCTTCCTGCCTGCCAATGTCGATGTAGGAGAGGATCTTCTCAAGCTGATCGTTGGAGGCCTGGGCGCCGATCATGGTCGAGGGATCGAGCGGATGGCCCTGCTTGACCTTCTTCACGCGATCAACCGCCCGCGCCATGAACTTGTCGAAGATCGATTCCTGAACGAGCGCGCGGCTGGGGGCGGTGCAAACTTCGCCCTGGTTCAACGCAAACATGGTGAAGCCTTCGAGCGCCTTGTCGAAGAAGTCGTCATCGTGGTCGGCGACGTCAGCGAAGAAGATGTTCGGCGACTTGCCGCCAAGTTCGAGCGTCACTGGGATGAGATTGTCGGAGGCGTATTGCATGATGAGCCGTCCGGTCGTCGTCTCACCCGTGAAAGCGATCTTAGCGATCCGCTTGCTCTGGGCGAGCGGCTTGCCAGCCTCGACGCCGAAGCCGTTGACCACGTTGATAACGCCCGGCGGGACGATGTCGGCTATGAGTTCGGCAAACACCAGGATGCTGAGCGGGGTCTGCTCGGCTGGCTTCAGCACCACGCAGTTGCCCGCCGCGACGGCGGGTGAGACCTTCCACGCCGCCATCAGAAGCGGGAAATTCCACGGGATGATCTGGCCGACGACGCCAAGCGGTTCATGATAGTGATAGGCGACCATGTCGTGGTCGATCTCGGAAATGCCGCTCTCCTGGGCGCGGATGGCGCTCGCGAAATAGCGCCAATGATCCACGACGAGCGGCAGGTCGGCATGCGTGGTTTCGCGGATCGGCTTGCCGTTATCAAGCGTCTCCACAAGCGCCAGCAGATTGAGGTTCGATTCCACCCTGTCGGCGATCCTGTTCATGATGAGCGAGCGTTCCTGAACGGATGCGTTGCCCCAGGCATCCTTCGCCTTGTGCGCGGCATCGAGCGCCAACTCCACGTCCGCGGCCGAGGATCGCGCGATCTGACAAAGCTTCTGGCCGGTGACCGGGCTCGCATTGTCGAAATAGCGGCCTTCAACGGGGGCGACCCATTTGCCTCCGATGAAGTTGTCATACCGGTCCCTGATCAGAACCTTGCTCGATATTTGCTCGATTGCTTGTTGAAACATGGCGTTTCTCCTTTTTGTTACTGGCGCCATTCGGCGCCGGTCTTGGCCTCATGCGAGGGTGAGGCAGGGTCTTGTTCCGTGGGATAGCGCAAGCAGCGTCAAGGCATCAGACGGCGTCCGCCCAGCGGCTAGACAGCCCGCAGCCGCGAAGAGCCCGCAAGCTGCGACAAAAGTGACCACAACCTATGATGCGCCCCATGAAAAACTCAGTCAACCGGAGGCTTTGCAAGCGCGCCGCGGTCCATTGTGATTGCATCGGCGAGGCGGCTCTTGCATCTTGATCGAGATAAGGAATCACAATTTCGCCTGCGCAGCATCGCATTGCGCCGGGGAAAGGCGAATATGCGCAAATCTGATGGCCGCTTCGTTTGGTACGAGTTGGCGACGAATGATGTGGAAACCGCCAAGGCTTTCTATTCGAGCGTCGTGGGCTGGGGCATTGCCGATGCTCCAACGCCCGGCTCGAACTATACGATCTTCACCGCTGGGGGAGCCCCCGTCGCCGGTCTTACAAAGTTGCAGGCAGGCCCACAAAAAACCGGTGCAGCGCCGCCGCAGTGGAGGGGTTATGTTGGAGTAGACGACGTCGACGCCGCCACACGCCGGGTCGAAGAAGCTTGGCGGCAACGGTGCATATGCCCCCGACCGATCTCCCCAACGTCAGCCGCTTCTCGGTCATTGCCGACCCCGATAGGGCGACGCTCGCTTTGATCGAGAGGCGCGAACCGGGCCAGGAGCGGCCTGCGCAACCCGACGCGCCAGGACACGTGGTCTGGCGAGAGTTGATCGCCATCGACTTGGAAAGGGCTTTCATCTTCTACAACAAGCTGCTCGGTTGGCAAAAAGCCGGCGCCACCCCCGGCCCGGTGGGGACCTATCAGGAATTCTCTGCTGGCGCGGACACGATCGGGGGCATGTTCGGCCGGTTCGACGGGGCGGCGTTTTCCCTCTGGCTCTATTATTTCAGCGTCAGCGACATCGAGGCGGCGGCGAAACAGGTGGCGGCCCTTGGCGGCAAAATCCTTTACGGCCCGCTTACCGTGGCAGGCGCGGCTCGAATCATCCAATGCCAGGACCCTCACGGCGCCGTCTTTGGTTTGATGGATAGGCGTGTACATATCGCTATCGGATGCTACTCGTCGCGCGATCCCTCGAATAAAAAGTAAGGCCGGAACGGCAGGCGGCTATTGTGGAGCGGCGGGGGGAAGCGGGCGGCCGAGGGCGAATTGGCCGATAAGCCCCTCGATATGGAATTTAATCCCTGTGATTTTTTCAAACGAATCGATATTTGCGATCCCGATCGCGCATCCGCCAAGGTCCATCCCGGACGCCATGAGGTGAAGCACCTCGGTGAGAACGCCGGCATCCTTGAGAATGAGAGCATACGCGATCGAGCTGTATTTCCATGAAACCCGGCCAAACCGGGCGGCAATCATGATCAGGATCTGAGGCGGGGCGGTCACGCCCATTGCGGACGCGGCTTGCGCCAGGAGGGCTTTGACATCGCCAGCGGGAACATCGATTTGCGCCAAGGCGTGGGCGCCCGCATCGTAATGATAATATCCTGGGTCAAGCCCCTCGCAGACGCGGACCGAAAGATAAAGCTCAAGCTCCGAACTTGCGCCTGCCGACGGAAAGGGCCTGACGACGGGCTCCGGGCTGCCCGGCCGCGGCAGAGCACGCACGGCGCCATCCAGAAAGCATGACAGCTCCGCGAGCGTGATCGGCTGCCGGTCATCGAAGTCGCGCGTGGAACGGCTCTCCCGCAGCAGTTTCGCAATCGGCGGCGGCGCTTCCCGGCGGGAGGCGACAGCCCCGCAAAGGTCGATTTTCTTGCCGGGCCAAGACGGCCGCAGCGCGGGCAGCGGACAAATTGCCCCGCCATGGGGAAATACCCCGCCCACGGGGTTGGAATGCCGCCCTTCTGTGCTTCGCGCATGGAACAGAAGATCGTGGAAGTCCCAAAGAGCCAGATCGTGACCGCCTTCGGCGAGCCGGGAATTCTTTCCACCGGCAGGATCCGCCTTCAAAACCAATTGGCAGTCCGTGAGAACGGAGAGAACGTCAATCCCCGGAAACCCTTCTTCTCGCCTGAGCTGTCGGACCTGTTGCGGGGCCGCGAGCATGGCGACAAGGCTGGCGAGCTTCGGATCGCAGATCCTGAACAGGGCGGCGGCGCGGGGCGACTCCAGCACCATATCGTTTCCCCGGCGCCGCATATAGGCGAAACGGGAGAGAACGAGCGTGTCACTATCGCTGAGCGAAGCTTTCTGCGGCCAATAGCCGGCAATCTGCGGCTCTATAACGATCAGATCTTCGACGCCGTTTCCTGGGCTTCTGAAGCAATATTCCAGGAGACCGTGTCCGGCGAGCCGGCGAAGGAGCAAATCGATCTCTTTGTCCCCGTTCTGGCCCCCTGGCGTGAGCGAAGCCAGCGGCACGCCCTTGCGCAGATCCTGCAAACACGCCGCGGCGCTTGCGCCAAACCTTCCCAGCATGACGGAGTCGGTCTCGAAGAGGGCGACGACCGCGCCGCTCGCCTGCATCTCAACCCTCGCCAGCCGGTCCAGCCGGGCGAAGAGTGTTGGCGAAGCCGCCCCTCGCCGTGACTTCGGTCCGGGAGTGCGCAAGTCAAGCCCCTTACGTATGTGGGAACATGGGGTTGAGTTCGTCTTCCTTGAGCGGCTTTTCGAGCCATCCAAGCTTGACAGGAACATCGTAAAGACGGCCGGGCCCGAAGCGCCGATAGAAATGCCGCAATCCCGGAACGATGACCCTCACGACCGGCGCCTCGATATCGGGCCGCGTCTGATCGAGAACGAGGAAATCGAGGCCTTGCCGCTCGGCGACCGCGACGCAGGCGGCGACCTGCTTATCCGTATCCAGGCGGCTGAACTTGGAATCGAACTCGGCTTCCAGCACTTCGCCTTCGCCCGGCAGCAGGAAGGGATGATCCGCCAACCGCAATGGCGTCACACCATCGAGGCTCCCCTGCAATCTGGCTCCGTCCGCCATGAGTTCGATGGACATAAACTGATTCAGTTCTGTCAGCGTTCGCAGCATGGCGATGCGCGCATCGAAATGCGAGCCGGAGCCGAATTCAATATATTCGTTCCCGTCCTGCTCCCAATGCGCTATCGCGACAAAGCTCGGAACGCCAAGATCGCTGGTTATGTCAAGCACCCAGAGACGCTTGCCGCTTTCGGCCAACTGAATTTGCAGATCCCGGACGTAGGAATCGTTGAACCTGTCAAGATTGACTGCAGGCCGTTTCAGGCGGTTATACCACCAGATCGCGTAGGCATCCCGCTCAACCAGTTCGAGGAAGCCTTGAACGATCGCTTCCTCGCGCGTATTGCCTGCGGCGCAGCCGTTCGAAATCCGCATGAAAAGGAATGACCTGCCCGGCGTAATAGAAATATAAAACGCTTGTCGGAAGATAGCGGAAGCACTTGTCGCGCAATGACCACACTGGCGACCATTCCATCTCGGTCTCGGTATCGAAAAGATACGGGCTGATTGGCTCATCATCTGAGCCGGGCATTTCAGCCAAGCCCCGGCGGTACTGCTCTTCACTGAAGTTCAGAACGCTGTTCGCTAAGATTGCCTCACCCTGAGGGAACTCCTTGAACCGCTTCTTGACCCTGATTTCGTCGCCCTGGAAGACGCCGGAATAGCGCTCGATCGCCTCCATGAGCGCGCTTGCCTGGCTCTGTTCGGCGGTGCTGCCCTTACCGAAGCTGCTGCCCTCCAGCGCGCCCCTCAGTTCATGGACTGTTTTCGAGGGCGCAGAAAAGTTGTGCTTTGCGAAATAGGACGTATTCAGCGGCAGATCCGCTTCGATGCGCTCGAGCCGCGAAACCACGCCAGTTAGCGCGCTGATATGCTTGCGGTAGCGGGCCACGGTCGCATGCGATGACATGGTGCGGTAGCCGCCGCTGGTCATGACCGGACGGCCGCCTCCCTTCAACTCCAGCGGAACCGGAGCGCGGTCCTGGATTTCGAAATTCGTCCGAGCCGCACGCACGGCATTGGGGGCGAGCGGCGACATAGTGCCTGACCGTCGCCGAGCCGGTCAGATCGAGGCTCAGGATATGATTGTGCAGATCCGTGCGGAAGCCGGTGGCGATCGCCTTCGCGATCTCCATCGCCGCCAGTTGGATGCCGCTCTGGCCGACAGTATGCTCGACCAGGGGCGAGGCCGTAAGGAGCTGGGCCTCGCTTCGATTGAGCATTCCCTTGACTTCGCGGTTCCGCTTCATACGATCTGCGAGGCACACCCAGCAGGCGCTCTTGCCCGGCGTAAAAAGCGGTCCTACCAAGGGGAAAATGCCGGAAGGCTGGACGATGATCCAGGGCGTCCCATCCGACAAATGGCGCTCGTTCAACTCCGCAAGAGGTTCTTCGAGATAGTCGCTGACCAGCGTAACTGTCAAATCGGGGGAACGTTTGACAACGCGCGCTCCGAGTTCGCTCAGCGCCTGGCTCAGTTCCGCTTCCCCTTGAACATCAATCGCGTGGACGCGGATACGGCACTGTTCAAGATTTCTTTTCCGCGTCAGCAAGCGGCAGCCCCAAACTCGCCCAGTAGGCAGCGACGGCGCCGCTCGTGAACTTCGACTTGGGAACGACATAGCGGCGATCAAGCAATCGCTTCAGGGCTTCGTGGATTTGCTCGGCCGGAAAATATTGCTCCAGCACGCTCACGATATCCTGAGAACTCTTTTCGTTCTCGGCGATCAAGGCGCCGATCGCAACATAGAGCGAGCCATGCAGCAGGAATTTCCGATCCTCGGAATAGAGGCACAGAGTGTCAGAGGATAGCGCATAAACTGTGAAATTCGGAGCGAACTGCAGGAGCTGATTGCCGTTGACCGGCAAGGGGTTATCTCGGTTCTCGACTGTCATAGCGGGAAAAGACCCTCTCGCTGGCGCTCGTGACACGCTTATGCGCCAGCCACCAGAATTTCTTATATGTTATTGTCGCCTTGCGCCACATATTCCGCGCGCGCCGAACGGCGATAGCTTTCCCTCATCAAGCGGCCCCGGCGTCCCGCATCGCCCGCCAAAATGCATAGGGGCCGGATTGCTTTATCCGGCCCATACACAAACAGGTTTCTTAAGGCGCGCTGCCTAGGCTCAGCACCAGGGCCTGCACCCACCCCAAGACAGACACCACCCCACGCCGCAGCCACCACCGCCACGCCGCAGCCACGCCATCCGCATCCTCTGCATCCGCCGCCGCACCCGCGGCAACCGCATCCGCCGACGCGGCATCCGCCGCCGCGGCATCCACCGCCGCCGCGGCATCCACCGCCGCCGCATCTGCCGCAGCCGCCGCACCGGGTGAGTTGAAGCATGGACCGCGACTGGTCGACACTTTCTTTGTCGAAAAGGTGGAATGTAGCCAGGGTGACGTCGGAGATCTCCTCCTCACCCATGGTAAAGGCCTGGGCCGGCGCCGTGGCTGGCGACGGCACGCCCGCTATCGATTCGCTGGTCGTCGCAGTCGTTGCCGCCAAGGATAGCCCGGCAAGGCCGAACACAGATAACGCCGTCTTCGATCGCTTAGCTTTAGCGCGTTTCACTCGCGACATGGGCACCTCCATCCCTATTAGGCTCAAAAATTAGCACGTTCCATATTTCCTGAACAGGCGAAAGCCTCCCTGTCATTTCACTTTTCCGCAATTGGCCAGAAATTTTTGGCTGCGTGATGGCATTCAGCTGAGCGGAGGCGGCCGATCCGGCTGCAACCCAGGGCCGAACCGCCCAGGAGTTCCCGCTCGCCGGCCGACTTTTCGGTCAGCCGCGCGCCTGCCCGCGCATACGGCTGCCCTATAAACGCTGGGAGTCGGCAGAAGTTAGGAGCGCTCTTGCTCTTGACATCGTGGACCAGTGAATTTCCCCCCGGATTTTTGGCGCCGTCGCGTCACCCGGCCTGTCAACGCTTAGCAGTGGATCGCAAAGAAACATTGACTGAGCTGAGATTGTCTCGTGCGCGTCTTGTAGCAAACTCGCAGAACTCTGAGCATCGGTCAAGTTCCCGGAATGCGCCGGCCCGCAGGCGTGCTTCCGAGACAGTTCGACTGGCCGGTCGCCGCGGCCTCGGTCGAGAGGCGCATCCATCGTGCATATCGAAAGGATCAGCGCAATCGATGTTTCAAGCAGTCAGTTGAGCTGGACCAGGGAAACCCCAGCTCCCATGCTCGCGAACCACTGCTAGCGGCGCCGTTTTCGCCGGCGATCTGAAAGGCAGGCTCCATGCAGTTGAAGCTGACGACGGAGCAGTCTACAGCGACAATAAGATCAGTGGCCTCCGAAGCCGCCGCCAAAGCCCAGCACCATGCCGAGGACGCCGCTTCCAAAACCGCCGAAGCCGGCAGACCTCGGTTCATAGGAGTGACCCTCTGATCGCGGACGAGCCCTGCCGGATTGGGTTGAATTGAAGTGAGAGCGGGGGCTGACTGCGCCGTTATCTGCCACACGCCGCTGAACGACGTGGTCGGCCTTCCCGCCTGTGTTTCCCTTGGAACTGGCGTTGTTAAAGCGCCGCTTTAAGACGCCGCCGCCGTTCGGGCTGCTATTCGTGCTGGCGAACCTGGAACGCCTCCTAAAATTGCCGGCTTTGACGCTGCTGTCCTGGCTTCCGCTCGCGTCCGAACTGTCTGGACGCTGCTGAAGAGAGCTTAGGCGCATCGCGGCTGTCTCCACTGTCGCCCGTCGCGTCGCCTCGGCCCGCGCCAAAGCTGGCAAGACGCGCTACGGTAGCTGCCAGACCAACTTGGCCTCACTACGGGGGCGGCCGCGAGGGGCGCCTGCCCCGCGGGCGCAACTTACGAAGTAGGAATTTCCGTCCTGATCGACAGCCGTCGCCTGGGAAGGGTCCTGAACCTGCGTGCCGATAAGAAGCATTCCAGAGGGACATTGCAGCGGTTGATCCCCGAAGGGACGGAACGCTGTGGCTTGGGGTCTCGGTTGCGCGCAGCCGGTCACGATCGGCGTTCCGCTGGCGTCGGTCGACGTCGACTCCGACATGTTATCCGCCCGAGCGGCAATGAGAATTTCGCCCGCATTGCAAGCCTGTCTTTCGCTTTGTTGAGCATGGGCGAAGGAGGAGGCGGCCAGCAGGGCGGCGCCGGACGATAGAGCTGCGAGAGCAAGCTTGAGTTTGGAAAGAGAAATGAAGCGGCTGTTTTTCTGAACGCGGCACATGACACTTGTTCCGTTGCGATGAACGATGAGAAAGCCTTCTCTTCGAGATCAGCATGACGCTAAAGGCTCCCTGCCGCTGTTCCCTACGAAACACCAAGAGTTTTGTGGCTACGATGATTTGCCCTTCAACGTGGCGATGATTTCCTTCCAGCAGGCTTCCCCATCCTTGTACGCCGCCTCAGCGTGCTTGGCCGCGCTTTGCTCCTCCTCGGCGACAACCTCCCGGTAGGGCCGCTCCATCCACTCGGTCTGCCGCGCCAGAATAGCGACGCGACTATCTTTAGCCCGTGTCATGCTCGTCTCGAAAGCAGCCCGCGCGGCTGAATCGCCCGGCGCTTCTTTCTTCAGCGCAAGACGCGCCTCGGCAGCCGCAATGAAGAACATCACGGCGGATGGAAAATCGCCCGCCTTGCTCTTGATTTCCCCGATTTGATGAAGAGCGGCGGCCATATCGCGCCGCCAGATGAGCTGTTTTCCATCGCTTTCAACAAGCCTGCGACGGACGGAAAGCGAGGCGAACTGCGCTTCAAGGGCGCCCTCAAAATCGAGCAATTGCAGCTTCACGACCGCAATCTTGTCGTAGCTCCAGGAAATATCGTGCTTGAGCTGGGTATTGCCGGGTTCGTCCAGCAAAAGATGCTTCCGAAGACAAAGCGCGGCCTCGTAGGAAGGCTTGGCTTCCGCGTAATTCTTGAGGTCTGCGTCCGCATCCCCGCGCTTGTTATAGTTCCACGTCAGCTCCCGCTGAAGCGGTTTGGAAGGCTCCCCATCCGTGTTTCTCAAAACCCCCTCGATTTTCTCGAAGGCGTCGCCATAGTGGGATTTCGCCTGCTGGTAGCTCTTGTCGAACCGGTCGAGATCACCGAGCCGGATAAGCGTCTTGGAGAGGCTGATCGCGAAATCGGCATTCGTCGGCTTCCTCGCATTCAGCCGTGTTTCGATCGCCGCTGACTCCTCATAAAGAGCGCGCGAACGGCCGTAGGCTTTGTTCTCGCGCTCAAGATCCCCCGCAAGATCCAGACTCTGGGACAATGCCGCGGCGCCGGTCTCGTTTCCGGGGTCGGCCTCCGCAAGCCGCCGTCTTATCGCCAAACCCTCATTCGACGCTCTTATCGCCTCCTCGCGCCGGCCGATCTTTTGATAGGTTTTGCCGAACTCGTAGAACATAGCGGCCCGGCTTGCGTCGAGGCGCCGGTCGCCCTGCCCCGTCTTCTTTAGGTCCTCCGCCAGCATTTGCCCATTCTTCAGGATGCGGTCGATGGTGCTGACCGGCATCCCTTGCGCGTTCTGCATCTCGCCCGCGAGATCCTTGACGAGATGATCGAGATTGGTGAGAGCCGCCCCATAGCTCCTTTCGGCTCGTTTCCATTGGACGTAAGCGGCGCCTGCAAGCCCGGATGCTACAATCGCGGCGAACAACGATGCGGCCACGATCACTCTCTGCCGGCCGGTCGCCGCGCGCCGGCTCGCCAGCATGAGTTCGAGGATTTCGTCGCTTGGCGCAGGCGCCGCATTAGGCCGACGGTCTTTCCAGCTTTCAGCGTCGGTCAATGCGCTGCCGCGAAGAAGAAGCGCCGGCGAGCGTTTCCGGCCAATCCATTGCCGGGCGCGGTCCGCGAGCCTCGTGTGCTCCTTGATCCAATCACGGTCGGTGTTCAGGGCCTCGGCGAGCGCCTTGAGATGCCTCTCGAACGAGAACGTTCCCTCCGCCGGCAAAAGCTGAATCCTGGCGATGGCGGGAGGCAAATTATCAACCGGCGCCCTTTCGACCACGATAGGGACAAGCCGCTTGTTGCCGGATTGGGCTTGGTCAAGCTCCCAGCGGCAAGCCTTGGATTGGAGGAAGTTCGGACTAACCAAGGCCACGACGGTATCCGCGCCCGCAATGAACTCGCCGAGTTCTTTCAGCCATTCTTCGCCATACGGCAAGTCGCGCCGGTCGATCGTGACTTGAAAGCCCAAATCTTCCAGCGCCGTAACAAGGCGGTCGGCAATATTAAGGTCGCGCCGGGAATAAGAAATAAAGACGCGGATCGCCTCCGCGGGGGCTGTTGGCAAAACCATAAATCTCTCTTGGAAAAAGGCCTTCCTATCCTGCTATTCAGATCCGTGAAAGCTTCTGAAAGCACTTCAGTTCGAAAAGATTGTGTTCAAGAGTGCGGCGAGCCTCACACCCGCCCTCTTCAGCCTGTCGCGCACCACAGGCGCCTGCTCGTCGAGGTAGGGGGCGTCGATCTCGACAGTTCGCCTTTTTCCTGCGAACTGGGGTTCGTCCGGGGAGTACCAGCAGCCTTCGTCGTGTTCAAAGCAATATTGAACAGATGGGCGCCTCACCAGGGAGAAGGATTCGTTCGCCCATGACGCTACAGCAGCGGCGTCGAGGATCTGAGAGGCCCACTCCCTGCGATCCGCATCGGAGATCTCGCTTTCCAGTTCCGCCGCAACGATACCCTCGTCGTGACCGATCTTCTTTTCGATGATGCAGACATCCCAGGCGAGATGCAGGCTGAAGGCGCAAAGGCCCGCCGCATCAATCAGATTGCCGCCTTTGTCGTCCTCGAAGGCGACGTGAAACGGCTGGTGAATATCGCCCACCCAATGGCCCAGGCTTTTCAAGAGCCGCAAACGGTCATCGTCGTCGATGCTGAGGGCAAGATCGCGCGCATCATTTAGAATTGCGGAGGCGACGCATCGAGGCGCGTCGAAACACAGTTTCGCAGGATCGACGGCATCCGCGAAGCGCGGCACATTCAGGAAATGCTCCGCCGGGCGAACGGGTGGAAAAACATCCGGCCAGGTGCAGCCTTCCGCGAAGGTGTGGAATTTTGGATCGTTCGCCATCAGCGCGTCGACACGCGCTTTGGCGGCCGGCTTCAGTTCGCGATAGGCAATTTCACAGACAATTCTGTGGCCTGCATCTCCCCAAGCAAAGGCGGAAGGTATCGAGGCGCACGGCATGAAGAGCAGCGCCGCGAAAAGAGGGCGCAACCGGCGCGCCGCCGCCAAGAGGAGTGACATCATGTCTTGCCTGCCAAGCATGGCCTCGATCCATTCGCCTATCATCCAACGCCCCCCAGTCCTGGCACATGGACACAAAGCGCCAGGCCATTGAAATCGCTTCATCTCATCGTGTGCTTGCCGAAGGGTGAAGCCTGAAATTCGGCCTTTTTCAGCATCCCGTCAGTGGCTGAGGCCGTAGAGCCGATTTCAAATATCCCTCGCTTCCATCATGATACACGACACAATTCCAGGTAGCTTTTCAACCGCTGTAAACACAACCACAAGTATCAACGATCGGTTTTTGTGCCGTTTTGGCCACAAATACCCTGCTTTCGCGTTGATATTCCCGCCCCGGGCTTGAGACCAGTTCATTCTTTTGCAAGAAACCTCCCCACCGGCAGCTAACAATACGGTCTAGCGGGGGTCGGTGTAAGGTGAAAATGCCCAAATTGATGGGCTAAACTAGGGGTATTATGTGATGAAACACGTTGTTACTTTGACGGCTTTTGCCGCATGTCTCGCTCTTTCAGGCGGCGCTTTCGCTCACGGCGTTAAAGCGGGTTCTGGCGGAAGCGCTACCGGCGGGGCTTGGGTAGAGGGCAAAGATCCCTTCGCCTACAGCAAACAATCAGTGACCACCAGCAGCGGCTCGAGCTTCTTCGGAACCGGAACATCTACGAAGGCTTCTTCGACCAGCATCGGCGCGGCGAAGTACGGGTCCGTAGTTGTCGGCGGCTCCGCTGAAGCAGGCAGCGGCGTCTCCGTCGGTCATTAATCACCCAAAAAAGTAGCTGACGGATGCGGGTTTTACTGACCTATCCGTCAGCTATTAAGATCAGATGGCTGCTTAAAGCCGTATACTCAGGTTGATTAGTTTTAACGAGCGAAGGCAAAATGCGTAACCTTCCTGAATTCATGCTGCTCGCGCTTTTAACTCTTGCCGCGACTCCAGCTTATGCACAATATGGCGGAGGAAGCTCGTACGCGCCGGGCTTCGGAGCGGCAAACAGCTCATCGAGCATAACCACTCAGGTTAATCGTCCGGGTCTCAACTATACCGGGACGGTGAATGCTGGTGCGTCAGCTCAGAATTCGCCGCAAGGCTTCGGTTCCTCTACGACGACATCTGGCGTCGGCGCCGGAACTGGTAGCGGCATAACTGTCAAGAGCACCAATCAAGATCAGTCCTTCGTGAAGGGACCGAACAGTATCTCTGTAGGTGTTTCCACGCTCACAGCGACGCAAACTGTGAATGGACAGACCTACCCTGTCGCCGTCGACGTTGGCTTCGCATTCTCAAGAGCCAGCCCTTTCGGGTCAAATGCCACGACAACGGCGTTTGGCGTCGGCGTCCCGTCCACTCGCGCGCATTAGCGGGGATAGCCGCTAGGCTGGTCCCCTGCGCAGAGATGCAGTTCCAAAGTTAACAGCTTCCACTCGATCACATTCGAAGAGTGTGCTCGAGTGGAACCGGCAGATTAGGGCGCCGGGAGAAGCATGTGATGCGTTCTTTCATCCACCTCATCGCGCTCTTGACACTGGGCATTGCCTTGCAGCCCGCTGCTGCGCAAAGCGTGCAGCCCTCCAATACAGCGAACCCTTGGAAGACAGAGGTGGTGGCCGCGGCGCCGCAAACGGCGCCAATCGGAATAGCACTGGCTTCCGGCTGGACCTTGCTGCCCCTGGCTTTTTCCGAATTAGGCTACGATTCCAATCCCGATCTGAGCGTGGCTAACGCCAAGGGCTCGGGCTTTCTCCGCACGGGCGCCGGATTTAATTTAAGTTTCGCGAGCCAAGGCATGGCCACGTCTTTCAGCGCCAGCGGCAGCATGCTCGACTATTTGAACGGCGACGCAGTCGACGAGCTCGTGCGCTATGCAGGCAGCGCGAAAGCCAATGGCTCCTACCTCCTCCAGCCGAATATGACCGTTTCATCCAGCGCGTTTATTGATTACGATGGGCAAAGCGCCAATAAAAATCAGACCTCCGGGGCAAATGCGGAACTCACCTACCGGGATGACGTCTTCGCAAGCACAACGCGGGTGCGCTTTTTCGATATACAATATCTGAACCGCGACGCGAATTCACCCATCTCTCCAGGGGCGACTTATGATTACAACCGCAGCGAAGTGACTTGGGTTGGGCTGCTCACGAAAAACTGCTGTGTCAACCCTTATGCCGAGGTGAGCGTCGCTCGCGTCGACTACACCGATCAGCCCGTCCCCGCCATACTCGACCGAAGCGCAGACGATTACCATGCGAAAGGCGGCCTTCGAATGGTGCTTTCGCCGACGCTTACCGCCGACCTGGGCTGGCGCTTGAACTGGCGCGATACAGACGACACTCGTGTGTCTTCTTTTCAGTCCAACTTTGTCGATGGCAGCCTGAGCTGGAAGCCTTCGACCTCTTTTCTGTTTTCGGCTTCGGTCGAGCGCTACATCGGAGAGCCGTCGACCTTTCCCGCCGTCCTTTCAGACGTTCATTCCTACAGTGTGAAGGCGGCTTACCAGCCTGTGACGGGAGTGACCATCAATGCGGCGGGCGGCTGGCAGACGGTGGATGATATCGGCAGCGGCGCCCATTACCACGTGTCCTTTGCCGATGCGCGCGTGGGCTGGGACTACAACGCTCATGTTCAGCTTTACACAGCGCTGCACTATCAGAACTACGAGATGGATACGCAGGAGGCCCAATATAGCGATTTTCGGGTCTTGGCGGGCTTGCGCGTCATTCCCGACGGGCAGAATTTGCTGAGCGGGGAGAGCCTGGATAGTTTGCTTGCCAGGCTTGCGGATAGCAGCAGACCTGTGAATTCACAACTCACTGTGTCGGGCGGATATTCCTGGTTTGGGCTTCCCGATCTGAAAATGGTGACGAGCGTGGGCGGCCCATGGTTCAACCAGTCGCTTGGCCAAGAGACCAATGGCGAGGGCAGCCTCAACGGGTGGAGGACGGATGCCGGGCTGGCCAACTTCGCCAATGGGGTCTTGCCCGGCGGGCAGCCGGTGAGCTTCGGGATGTCGGGTTTCTATGCCGGTTATGGAGGTACGACGCATTCGCGTTGCATGTATAGTTTAAGCAACTGATTGCGCGATCGTGAATATCGCCGATTTGAGTTCGTCAATGCCGGATAACACGGGGCCATTCGGCAATCTCAACGTCACAACCCGCCGGGACGTCAGTTATTATGGTCTAGCCGTCGACGGCCGTTTCGGTTCGGAGGCGGCAGGCGGCTTGATGGACGGCGTCCTGTCCCAGGGGGCGCTTCCTTTCAAGCTGGGCCTAGCGGTGCGCGGACTAAACGAAACCGCGAACCTTACGTCCGTCGATCCCATGGTGAGCTTGCCAGTGACGTATAAGGAAAACCTGGACACCCTCTATACGGGCGCTTTTGTTGGAATCGAAGAGAATAGCGCTCTTGGCGAGGGCTGGATGATGAGCCTCGACGCCAAGGCCGGCCTCTATTACGCGAATACAGAGTACCGAGGGAGCTATAATGGCTACAGCTTTTTATTCCCGGTTGGATACTTCCAGGAGGCCGGCGCCGTCAATTCGAGCCTGGATCGTGGCTCTTTCATAGGGACAGTCCGGTTCGATCTCAAGCGGCAGCTCCCCTGGGGAATGGTCGGCGCCTTCGCCCAGGGAGAGTATCTAAGTTATGTCCCACGCATGGTCTACAACAACAACGATCAGGCTGACGGGGTGCTATGGGGAGGAATTGCCGGCAACCAGGCCGGCACGCGCATCGCATCTGAGGGCGCACTCAATTTCACGACGGGGCTCAACATTTCCATTCCCGTCAATTAGGTCTGACAAAACGGGAAATTGAGCTTACAGTCGATGCGTCGCCCTTCATCTCTTCACACAGCCGCCAAACCGCGCTCCTCGCTCTGCGACACGGTCTCCGCAAGCTTTTTAAGACGATCCTTCCTTTCCAGACCCCCTTGGAGCAGTTCGAGACCGGCTGTTTTAAGGACCGCTTCCCACCGATACACCCAGTCGTGTCTCTTTAAGGCTTGGACCACGCCCGTTCGCCGGATTCGCTCCTGACGTTTCGGATCTGCATCGAGATCCTTGATAAGCACATCGATATCCGGCGAGTTGTAAGGCAACCGGCTCACGGCTTCAGTCCAGTCGAAGAGTGTCGCAAAGGCCTCATTCTTCGGGACTTCCCCCACCATGATGGCCCCGGAGGCGGCCCCCTCGAAGTATCTGTTGCCAATCTCCATCTGCCGGCCCGTTAAGCTCGGCTCATCAACCTTCCCGGGATTCACGATGAAGTATCGACTGCGTTTGGCGAGTTTCGCGAACAACGTCCTGTGCTCTTTTGAGTTAATCGCCTTGCTTCCAGCCATGGTATCGTGAAGGTAGAGGAAATCGGGCCGCCGGGCCATATCGAGAAGCCTTTGATGCGTTCTCGGGGATCGACGTCCTATACTATAGACGTCTATGGATCGTTGGGGTGGATTCGGATAGGGACAGAACGAAATGGCGTCAACGCCAGGCGGCAAAAAGAAACAACTGCTCGCAATCTTCTCGCTTAGCGGTTTCACCGTCTGGCTGTAGTACAGCATAACGACATCAAATTGTTCCAGAAGGCGTAGATAGTGGCGATTGTGGGCGATCTCACTTATCCAGAACTCATCCAACAGACAGACCGATGTTTTGCAGCTGTCTCTCAAATTCTTGACAGCGTTGAACATGATTAAATCCTGCGGGTAGCCGCAGACCGTAAAGAGAATATCGTACTCGCCCTTTGTGGATATGCTCTGGATGCCCGGATTCAGAAAGATGGGAGCGCGGTAGCCCAGTCGTATGGCCGAGCTGGATCGCAAACTCGAAGGATCGACCTTGGGCGCCAACAGCTCTGCGGAATCAATCTCGCAAATGATGTCCTCGAACTCAAAGTGAGGACACCGGAAGAGATCCTTCCCGAAAATATTTCGCAGCGAAAAAATGAGAACACGCGGCTTAGCGGGTTGGTTTTTCATAAATATCTCACTTGTCCTTAAGAAACCTCGTTCCCTTCAAAAGCGCATCAGATCGAAAATAAACCCGTCGCACTGGTTCCTCAGTTGCTTCCTGTTTTCAGTTCGAGCCCTGCCATCAATTCGATAACCTTCGGATGGCGCGCTACTGCGAGAATAGGCTTATTCAGCAGATGCACAAAAATCACGCCGTGAAAACGATAAGTAACAACATAGTCCATCCTCGACATCGTTGCCAGCCAAGTCGCACACCGACTTCACCGTATGGTTGACGGTGTATTGTGACACAGGTATTCCGTGGCCGTTCTGAAGGATATTCTGACGATCCGTCGCCGCTTTATATTGTCCACAACTGACGCCAAGGTTGCGCCCCTTCCCGAGGCTCCCGCACCGGCATGATGGAGATCGGCTTGGCTGGCCGCTATGCAAGACGAAAGTGAGCCATCGAGCCGGGAGTGTCTTCGGTATCACCGCCACTACCCAAACAAACAGTCTGCTTGGCGCCTTCGTCCGGTTCAGGAATTTCGGAACTGCACGTTGCAGTTCTTCTCTATCGCTATCTTCTCTAGAGCTTCGTACTCGCCTTTCAATCTACCGAGTTCAGCAGCGGCTTGCCCATCGCCAGCCGGCCTGATCGAGCACCATCACGGCATGGTCCTCCTCAGCGATGGTTTCGGAAAAGCGGTCGAGGAAGGCTTGCATCCCCGCCGTATCGGCATAGGGCATCACCACCGCGAAGGCATTGTCCGTGCCTGGCTCAACGGCCGCGAAGATATAGGCGACCCCTCTGCAGGCCATTGCGGGGCAAATCCGTCTGCCCTTTTCACCGCGCGCTCCTCTCAATGCCGGTCCCGATTATTTTGCAAATTTCGCCGTGAACCTTTTGTGAGCTCGCCTCGACAAATGGGATGCCGGTGATGTTCAATTTTGGCCGCATTGTTTTGTAAGAGACATTTTGCGATTTGGCTAAGGCCATTTTGAGCGCCGGTTCGAATCCCAAGCAGGGATTCGAAGACATCCGAATATGCCGTCAAAGAGCGGCGCTCGTGCCATTTGCGTCCCTGCAACACCCTGCGACCGCTGAACCCTTCATAGCCGAAGCTCTCTTCTCAGACGCGAATTGGGGAAGAGGGCCAGGAACGGACACCAATC
>CAWFXN010000049.1:0-36520 GCA_963819665.1 uncultured Alphaproteobacteria bacterium | reverse complement strand
ACCCTGTCGCCGGATCGACGAGCCAGGCGGCTTGTATTATCCTGTAACGCCCGCGCGGAGGTGCAGGGTCCGCATCAAAAAGCAGCTTTGCATTACGACACAGCAGTGGCGAAGCGTAGCCGCATCCATTATCATGGTTGGCATGGATCATTTTTCTCTCGCAGGCGATTTTCCGCCGGCGTCCGAGGCCGATTGGCGCTCACTTGTAGCCAAGGCTCTCCGCGGCGCAACGTTCGAAGCGCTCGAAACTCCACTCCATGAGGGATTTCGAGCCGAGCCGCTTTACAGGAAGCCCGGGCAAGCGCCCGCGATTTCCGGCAAGCGCGGCTGGTCGATCATTCAGCCGCTCATCGATGAACAACAGTTGGCGGACGATCTGGCGGGCGAGACGTCCGCCTTCTCCGTCGACCTTGGCGCGTGTCCCGCGGTCGCGGTCAAAGACGATGTGGAAGCCCTCATCGGCCGGGCCAAGGCGTCGTTCTTCATGACGCCCGGCTCGTCCATCGCGGATGCCGCGTTCCTGTCGGCTTCGAAGCCCGCAGGCGAGCTTTCGGGTTCGGCTGGCTTCGATCCGCTGACGGCTTTGGCGCTTTCGGGCGAACGTCCCGCGGAGAGAGCCGCGCTGTTCGCCGATTATATCGACGCCGCCTTCCGCCTTCGCGAGCGCTCGCCGGCCTTCGTCCCCTTCCTCGCGAGCGGCGAGGCCTGGAATGGCGCGGGAGGCTCGGCCACTGAAGAACTGGGCTTTACGCTGGCGGCGGGCGTCGCCTATTGGCGCGCGCTCTCCGAGGCCGGGATGCCGCTTGCGGACGCCGCGCGCTGCATCGGATTTTCGCTCTCGGCCTCATCCGACATTTTCATCACCATCGCGACGTTCAGGGCCATGCGCCTGCTTTGGGCGCGGGCGCTCGCCGCGGCGGGAGAAGGCCCGAACCGGGACTTGCTCCTCCTTGCCAAAATGCCGCCTCGCATCCTCACCGCCTACGACCCGCATGTGAACCTGCTCCGCGCGACGGCGGCGGCGTTTGGCGCCGCGATCGGCGGCGCGGCCGGGATCGAGGTTCTGCCTTTCGACGAGGCTGGCGGAAGCGCCACGGCCTTCTCAAGACGGCTTGCGCGAAACACGAACCTTGTTTTGAAGCACGAAGCCTGGCTTTGCGCCGTGGCCGATCCGGCTGCGGGCTCGGCTTATGTGGACACGCTCACCGGCGAGCTCGCCGAGCGCGCCTGGGCGCTTTTCCGCGAGGTCGAGGCGCAAGGGCGGACTTGGCTCCGCGCTCGAAAGCGGCTTTGTCGCCGAGAAGCTCCGGCGCCCGGCGGAAATGCAAGAGCGGGCTGTCGCTCGCCGGCGGGAGAAGCTCACCGGCATTTCGGAATTTCCAAATCTGTCGGAGACCGCGCCGGCCTCCGAACCGGCCATCGCTCGCGCCGAGGGCGCGCCTGCGCTCGCATCCGGGCTGGCGTTGCCGGCGGCCGGAAAAGGCGAGCGATTCGCAGCCCTTGCCGCCGCCGCCGCCGATGGCGCGACGCTTTCCGAACTGCGCGCGGCTTCGCGAATTGTGAAGGATCTGGCGTTCACCCCTCTCAACGCCGCGAAACGCAACGCCGAGCCCTTCGAGGCGCTCCGGCGGCGGTCGGACATCGCGCTGGCCAGCGTCGGGTCTCGTCCGCCCATCTTCCTCGCGGCGCTCGGCAAGCCGGATGAGCACCGCGCGCGGGCGAACTGGGTGCAAGGCTTCTTCGCGGCGGGAGGGATCGAGGTCATCCAACCGGGCGGCAAGCTTCGACACGATCGACGCGCTTGTGGCGACGTTCAAGCAGGGCCCGGCGCCGGCGGCCTGCCTTTGCGCGGCGAACGGCGTCTACGCCGCGATGCCGGGCGCGGCGGCCGCTCTCAAGGAAGCGGGCGCGGTGCTCGTCTATCTTGCGGGTCCCGCCTCCATCCTGAAAACGCTCGATGCGAAGGACAAGACCGCCATCGACCGCCTGATCTACGAAGGGTGCAACGTTCTGGCCATCCTTCAGGAAGCGCAGCGCGCGCTCTGCGTCGAGGAATTGTCCGAGGCCGCCGGTCTCGAGGCGGAAGAGGCGGGCTTCGAGGTTTATGCCGAAGTCGAGACCCGGTCGTACTGACGGGCAGTGTCCCGTCTCCGAATTGCCGCCCAACTTGCAGCGCGCTCGTACGGCAATTCGGAGACAAAGGGACACTAGCAAAAACAGGTATCTAGTGTGGCTTATGTCTCGCAATTGCCTATGAGAGCTTGCCGCGAAGTTGGTAGGCAATTGCGAGACGCCACACTAGAGCGCGCTTTGTGGACTCAAAAGCGCGCTCCAGCTCTTTGTTTATCGTGCGTCTTATCGGAAAACAGCTTCACACTTTTCCGGACGCACTCTATGGAAGGCTTGCGATGACACACTCTCCGTTGCCGGATTTCTCGAAGATCGAGTGGCAAACGCCGGATCTTCGGGCGGAAACCGCCGGCTCCGCCACAGAGACGCCGGAAGGCCTGACGCTGAAGCCGGTTTACGGACCGGGCGACCTCGAAGGCCTGGATTTTCTGAACACCTATCCGGGGCTGCCGCCTTTCCTGCGCGGCCCCTATCCCGACCATGTATGTCCAGCAGCCCTGGACGATCCGGCAATATGCGGGCTTCTCCACCGCCGAGGACTCCAACGCGTTTTACCGGCGCAACCTCGCCGCGGGCCAGAAGGGCCTGTCGATCGCCTTCGATCTTGCGACCCATCGCGGCTATGACAGCGATCATCCCCGCGTGCGCGGCGACGTCGGCATGGCGGGCGTGGCCATCGATTCCATCTACGACATGCGCACGCTTTTCGAGGGCATTCCGCTTTCGGACATGAGCGTCTCCATGACCATGAACGGCGCGGTGCTTCCGATCCTCGCGCTGTTCATCGTGGCGGGCGAGGAGCAAGGCGTCGCCCCGAAGCAGCTTTCAGGAACGATCCAGAACGACATCCTGAAAGAGTTCATGGTGCGCAACACCTACATCTATCCGCCGCTGCCCTCCATGCGGATCATCTCGGACATCTTCGCCTATACGAGCGCGAACATGCCGAAGTTCAACTCGATCTCGATCTCCGGCTATCACATGCAGGAGGCGGGCGCGACGGCGGATCTCGAACTCGCCTACACGCTGGCCGACGGCGTGGAATATGTCCGCGCCGGAAAGGCCGCGGGCCTCGACATCGATGCGTTCGCGCCGCGCCTCTCCTTCTTCTGGGCGGTCGGCATGAACTATTTCATGGAAGTCGCCAAGATGCGCGCAGGCCGCGCGCTCTGGGCGAAGCTCATGAAGGACCTCGGCGCCAAAAACCCGAAATCCATGAGCTTGCGCGCGCACTGCCAGACGAGCGGCTGGTCGCTCGACGGCGCAGGACGTGTTCAACAACGTGGTGCGCACCTGCGTCGAAGCCTTCGCGGCCTCGCATGGCGGCACGCAATCCTTGCATACGAACGCGCTCGACGAAGCGCTCGCGCTGCCGACCGATTTCTCCGCGCGCATCGCCCGCAACACCCAGCTTTTCATCCAGCAGGAGACCGGGACGACGCGCGTCATCGACCCGTGGGGCGGCAGCTACTATGTCGAGCGGCTCACTTACGAGCTTGCGAAAAAGGCGTGGGACCACATCCAGGAAGTCGAGAGCCATGGCGGCATGGCGAAGGCCATCGACGCCGGCCTGCCGAAAATGCGCATCGAGGAGGCGTCGGCCCGCACGCAGGCCCGCATCGACGGCGGCAAGCAGGTGATCGTGGGCGTCAACAGGTTCCAGCCCGAGGACGAAGCGCCGATCGAAGTGCTGAAGGTCGACAACTCGGCCGTGCGCGCGAAGCAGATCGAGAAGCTCGCCCGGCTGAAGGCCGAACGCGACCCGAAGGCCGTCGAGGCGGCGCTCGCGGCGCTGACAAAGGCGGCGGGGGATGGAACCGGCAATCTTCTCGAGCTTTCCGTGAATGCGGCGCGCGCGAAGGCGACGGTCGGCGAAATCTCCGAAGCCCTGGAAAAGGTCTATGGCCGCCACCGGGCCGAAACCCGCGCCATATCAGGGGTCTACCGCCAGGAGATCGGGCAGATGGACGATACGGTGCGGCGCGTCATCGCGATGTGCGAAGCCTTCGAGAAGGACGATGGGCGCCGTCCCCGCATCCTCGTCGCCAAGGTCGGCCAGGATGGGCACGACCGCGGACAGAAGGTCATCGCATCCGCCTTCGCCGACCTCGGCTTCGACGCCGATATCGGCGCGCTGTTCGCAACGCCGGCCGAGGTCGCGCGCGTGGCGGTCGAGAACGACGTCCACGTCGTCGGCGTGTCCTCGCTCGCCGCGGGCCACCTCACGCTCGTTCCCGAGCTGAGGCAGGAGCTGGAAAAGCAGGGCCGCCCGGACATTCTCGTCGTGGCCGGCGGCGTGATCCCGCCCGGCGATTACGCCGCGCTCTATGAGGCCGGCGCGGTCGCGATTTTCGGCCCCGGCACCAAGATCGCCGAGGCGGCGGCGGACCTCCTCGCCAAGCTGAACGCGCATCTCGGCTACACAAAGCGCGCGGCCGCCGAATAGGACGGCGGCCCGGCTATCCATTCACATCGCGGCCGGTTGAGATTTTTATGATCCGGTGGCGTCTGTGTGTGTCGTCGTCCCGGAAAGCGCTTCAGCGCTTATCCGGGACCTTAACAGGCGTCATCGCTTGAAATGATCCCCGATAACGCCTTGCGGCGTTTCGGGGATGACGAAAAAGAGCGAGGCCGTCCAAACGCAACCCGCTTTAAGCCAGTTTAAGCAAAACCTGGCCTGTTTCCACGCCTTCGCCAACCTTGACAAGGATGGCTTCTACCTTGCCGGAGGTGTGCGCCACCATCGGTGTCTTCATTTTCATCGCCTCGATGACCACCACGCGGTCGCCGGCGTTAACCTGCTGCCCAATCGTCACAAGGATCAATTCGACAACGCCGCCGAGTGTGCAAACGACGTCGCCGGCGGCGGCTGGGCCCGCCGGCTTGGGCGCCGCCGGCGCGGGAGCTGACGCCGTGGCGGGCGGAGCGAAGGCGGCAGGGGCCGCGGGAGGCATATAGACCGGCTGGGAGTAAGGCAGGCTGCTCACATCGCTCAAATCTTCGACGGTCACATCGTATTTCCGGCCGTCGACGGTAATCCTTAACTTGCGTTCCATGGGTTGCGATCTCCTTGTTTTCGGCTACGCCGGCGGCCGGTGCAGCGGGGGCGCCGCGTGGGATCCAGGATGAGAATGAGAACCGTGGTGAGCGGCGCGGCCTTCCGCCAGCCAGGCCGGGTCCTGGCGGCCCTGGTCGATCCGGACGATGCGGTGCGCGCCCATAACCGCGGCCACCGCGGCCGAGATGGCCGCAATGTGATCGTTGGCGGTCATATCGACGTCCTCGCGCAGATCCTGTAGCGGCGGCTGTTGCTGAATTTTTGCCGTCAAATTGGGACCCGCCCGGTTGAGAAGCGGGAAGGCGGCGAGGACGAAACCGATGAACGAGATAACGATAAAGCTTAGGAAAAAGTCGATGATGCTGAGAAGAAAGGCTCCGTGCAGCGTATCGGGTACAGTGATATCCATCAGGCCTCTCCGCCGTTTAGCCTACGCCCAAAAGGGCGAGCATAATGCCACCGGAAATGGCGGTCCCGAACACACCGGCCAAGTTCGGGCCCATGGCGTGGTAGATCAGGAAGTTATTCGGGTTTTCTTGTTGCGCCACGACATGGGACACGCGCGCTGCGATCGGCACCGATGCGATCCCTGCGGAGCCGATCAGAGGATTGATCGGCGTCGTCAAAAACATGTTCATGATTTTTGCCGTCACCACGCCCGAGGCGGTCCCGAACAGGAACGCCAGCAGCCCAAGCACGACGATCTGGACGGTCTGGACGGTGAGAAACTTATCGGCCGCCATCGTCGATCCGATCGCCACCGTCAGGATGATGATGATCACATTCATCAGCCCGCCAGCCGCCGTCTTGGCCAGCCGGTCTGTGACGCCGACCTCCTTGAGCAAGTTGCCGAGCATCAGCATGGTGATCAGCGGCGCGACGGGCGGAAAGAAAAGGTTGACGATGACCGCGATCACGACCGGAAAGGCGATCTTCTCCAGCTTCGTGACTTTGCGGAGCTGCGCCATGCCGATCATGCGCTCTTTCTTGGTGGTGAGGAGGCGCATTATGGGCGGCTGGATCATGGGCATCAGCGCCATATAGGAATAGGCGGCGACCGAGATCGGCCCGAGCAGATGCGGCGCGAGCTTGACAGTAACAAAGATGGCCATGGGACCATCGGCGCCGCCGATGATGCCGATCGCGCCAGCCTCCTTCAAGCTGAAGCCTATCAATTTTGCGAGAATGAGCGCGACGAAGATGCCAAGATGAGCGCCCGCCCCAAGAATAACGAGCTTTGGGTTGGCGATCATCGGGCCGAAATCCGTCATCGCGCCAACGCCAAGAAATATCAGCGGCGGAATGATCAGCTTGGCCACGCCCTCATAGGCGTAATAGAACAGGCCGCCCTCTTTCACCCGATAAAGCAGCGCCGAGATCGCATGCCCGCCGGGAACGTCGTCCGGAGGGCCTGGCACGTTGGCGACGATACAGGCGAAGCCGATGCCCACAAGCAGAAGGGGCTCATAATGCTTGGCGATCGCCAAGTAAATCATGATGCACCCGATGACGATCATCACCAGGTTACCCAAGGTGAAGTGAGCCGCCCCTGTTTGCGCAAGCAAAGCGCCGAGGAAGGCGATGAGTTGGTCGAGCACTCCGTCCCCCTTGTTGCGAGGCGGAGGATTCGCCTTCCGCCAGCGAGTCCTCCCGTTTACCGATTTTGTAAAGCCCGCCCTTGACTTAGAGCGGGATATTACCGTGCTTCTTGGCTGGCCGCAATTCGCGTTTTGTGATGGATTTGCGCAAGGAAAGCGCCAACACGCCACGCGTTTCAGAAGGTTCGATCACATCGGTGATGTAACCGTGCTCCGCCGACAGATAGGGCGAAGCGAATTCGGCGCGGTATTTGGCCGCCAGCTCCGCAGCCTTCGCCTTGCGGTTTTTAGCTTCGGACAGCTCCTTGCGGTAGAGAATGTTGACGGCGCCTTCCGCTCCCATGACGGCGATCTCGGCATTGGGCCACGCATAGACGAAGTCGGCCCCCATTTCCTGGCTGCACATCGCAAGATATGAGCCGCCATAAGCCTTGCGGAGGATGACTGTGATCTTCGGGCAGGTGCAGGACGCATAGGCGAACAGCATTTTCGCCCCATGGCGGATGATGCCGCCCCTCTCCTGTTCGACGCCGGGCAGGAAGCCCGGGACGTCCACGAGCGTCACAACGGGAATGTTGAAGATATTGCAGAACCGGATAAAGCGGGCGCCCTTGTCGGAAGCGTTGATATCGAGCGCGCCCGCCATCTCGGTCGGCTGGTTGGCGATGAGCCCCACCACCATGCCTTCGATGCGGGCGAAACCGACGATAATGTTCTTGGCCCAGCTTGCATGGACCTCCAAAAGCTCGCCGTCGTCGACGATCCGGCCGATGATCTTGCGCACGTCCATCGGTTCCGACAAGTCGTCCGGAATAAGCTCGTTCATGGACTCGTCGCGGTCGAGCGCGATATCGGGCTTGAAAACGTGCGGCGGGTCCTGGGTATTGTTCGGCGGCAGGTAGGACAGGAGCTTCTGCACGATCTGAACGGCATGGCGGTCGTCCTCGGCCACGAAGTGCACGTTCCCGTTGACCGAAGCGTGCACCTCGGTGCTGCCGACCTCGTCCATGGTCGTCGCCCGCCCCGTGACGGCTTTGATGACCTCCGGGCCGGTGATGAACATGTAGGCGTTCTTGCGCGTCATGATCACGAAATCCATGAGCGCCGGCGAATAGGATGCGCCGCCCGCACAGGGCCCGCAGATGACGGCGATTTGCGGCACCACGCCGGAAAGCATCACATTGTGGTAGAACACGTCGCCGTAGCCCGACAAGGCGTCGACGCCCTCATGGATGCGGGCGCCGCCGGAATCTTTGAAGGCCACGAAGGGAATGCCGTTCATGAGCGCGAACTTCATCAGTTCGACGATCTTCGACGCGTGCATTTTGCCGAGCGTGCCGCCGGCGACCGTGAAGTCCTGGCTGATGGCCGCCACAACCTGACCGTTGACATAGCCCGTTCCAACGATGACGGCGTCCGCGGGAAAGTCCTTGCCCTCGCTGCCGAAGTGCTTGCCCACGTGGCGGATGTGCATGCCGACTTCTTGGAAGGTGTCCTGCTGGAAGAGCGCGCCGAGGCGGTCGCGCGCCGTCATCAAGCCTTTTTCATGGCGCGCCTTTATTTTGTCCTCGCCGCCCCCGGAGATGATTTTCCGCCGGCGTTCGCGAAGCCCCTCTAGCATGGACGCCCTCATGGACCCTCCCGGAAAAGGTTTCTGTTATTCGTATATTTCATATTGTCGACTGAACGGTAAGCTTAGCATAACACGTCATTGAGGAATTCGAACAGCACTGATGTTGAGCTAGCGCTTAAGTTTTCGGGCCTGATGGGCGACGGCGTCATCGATCTTGGGATCGCGACCCCGAGGCTGATCATCGAGCGCAACCGCTCACCGTTGTGGAATTTGAAAGTAAGGCGACATATCTTTGCGCGACGCAAAAGGCTGGCGTTTGCGGCGCCAGTCCTATCCCTTCGTGAATCCCACCGGCAACGACAACAATGAGGCCGTTGCGTCCGCAGTGGCCTAAATCCGCTGCCGTTCGACCATGAGCTTCTTCAGTTCGGCGATCGCCTTGGCCGGGTTGAGGCTCTTGGGGCAGGCCTTCGAGCAGTTGAGGATCGTCACGCAGCGGTACAGGCGGAAGGAATCCTCGATCTGATCAAGCCGCTCGCCAGTCGCCTCGTCGCGCGAATCGATCACCCAGCGATAGGCGTGCAGCAGCGTGGCTGGGCCGAGATAGCGGTCCGGGTTCCACCAATATTCCGGGCAAGAGGTGGAGCAGCAGGCGCACAGAATGCATTCATAGAGGCCGTCGAGCTTTTCGCGGTCCTCGCGGCTCTGCTTCCATTCGCCGTTCGGCGCCAGCGTCTCGGTCTTGAGCCAGGGCTGGATCATCGCATGTTGGGCGAAGAAATGCGTGAGGTCGGGGACGAGGTCCTTGATCACCGGCTGGTGCGGCAGCGGGTACACGCGGAGCGGCCCCTTGCTCTCGGCCATCTCCTTAGTGCAGGCAAGCGTGTTCACCCCGTCGATATTCATCGCGCAGGAGCCGCAGATGCCCTCGCGGCAAGAGCGGCGGAAGGTGAGCGTCGGATCGATCTTGTTCTTGATCCAGAGGAGCCCATCCAGGACCATCGGCCCGCAATCGTCGAGGTCGATCGAATAGGTGTCGAGGCGCGGGTTTTTTCCGTCGTCCGGATTCCAGCGATAGACGCGGTATTCACGCAGGTTCTTTGCGCCTGACGGCGCCGGCCAGGTCTTGCCGTCCGTGAGGCGCGAATTCTTGGGCAGAGTGAATTCAACCATGATCAATGTCCCAAAGGCTCGGGTTTGGCGTCTAGGAGGAGCCGATTTCTTCCAGAGATAAAACGAGGCGATCCATGCAATTCACGCGCGGCAAGCGACCGGACGGCTGGTTCGCCGTTACGAGCTTCGCGCCCCCTGTTCAGACTCCGAATGCGAGCTCGAGAATTGCAAAAGTGCAGGCGAACCACAGGATGATGCAGACGAAAGTATTCGTAATCAACGCGGCCGTCTTGACCGCCTTGTTGTGAATATAGTCCTCGATCACCGACTGTAAGCCGAGCTTCATATGGTACGTCGTCGCGAAGATAAATAAGAGCATGATGAGCGCCACGACCGGCGAGCGGAACATATGCGCGACCGCGACGTAATCGCGTCCGATGGTGGATATCACGATCACGACCGCCGCGAAAGTGAGCGGCACGAGCGCGATCGAAGTCAGCCGCTGTTCCCACCAATGCTCGGTGCCGGATTTCGCCGCGCCAAGTCCGCGCGCGCCGGCGAGAGGGGTGCGGATGCTTGTGCTCTTCATTTCAGGCCTCCCATGAAGTAACCGCCGATAATCCAGGCGAGCAAGGTCAGCGAAATTGAGCCGATCAGGGTGGCGCGGGCGAGGAATTCCCGCTCATGCGGCTCAAAGCCGCGTCCGGTATCCCAAATCAAGTGGCGGATGCCGCCCAGCGAATGATGGATGAGGCCCCAGCCGAACCCCAAGAGCACCAGACGGCCAATCCAGGTGCTGAAAAACCAATGAACCCAGGCATAGGCGTCTGGCCCGGCGGCGATGGCAAGCAGCCACCAGACCACCAGAAAAAACCCGAAATAGGTGACGATGCCCGTGACGCGATGGAAGCCCGACATCAGGAACGTGAATGTGAGGCGATAAACTTGAAGATGCGGCGACAGCGGCCGCTCGACCCGCGCCAGATGTTCAGCCATCGAACAATCCCCCTTCTATCCCTGCCATGATGCCCTAGCTCAAGCCGGGCACATAGTCAGGGTCAGCCACTACAATGAAGGCGGGGGCGGCTTTTTTAGTAAACTGGCCAAAGCGGTTAGCGTCGCCCTCGCATGTGAAGCCGCAAAGCATTTGAAGCGTATGGAAGACATGTGCTGAAGTCAACACCAACTCGTCCAAATCATCGCCTCAGCGATGGCGCCTTTCGCCGCTGGGCCGCCAGGAAACGGATCGGTCCGGGGGGACGCGCAGCGGCGCCTCGTCAGACCAAGCGCGGCCGCTCTATCCCATGTGGGATAGGCTTTTGGAGAGCCGGTTCAGGATGGCGTCAACTTAGACCATTTGATTTCATGTCAAATCGTGAGAAACCTAGAAGCTCCAACGTAGCTTAAGGGAAGTGGTGTTTTATGGCAGGAACAGTTTCGCAGACCGAATTTGCTAACGACTTTCCTTTAGATAGCGTCGAACCGGAGCGAGCGATCCCGCACTACCTTAAGGCCCATTATTGGTGGGCATATATTCATCCGGCGGCAATTCGCGTCTTCGAGCGCCCTTGGCTCGTCAACCTCATTCTCTGGGGAAATTACGCGCGCTTGCGCAACGCGGTCCTTGCCGAGTTTGGAGAGACTGTGCCTGGGCGCACGTTGCAGGTCGCCTGCGTCTATGGCGATCTGACGCCCAAGCTTTCACAGCGCATTGCGCAAAGCGGCGGCCTTCTCGACGTCATTGACGTCGTCCCCCTTCAATTGGAGAACCTTGCGAAAAAGCTGCCAAAGACGGCGCCAACGCGCCTCGGACACATGGATTCGGCCAAACTCGACGCGCCATCCTCCGGTTACGACCGCGCGCTTGCCTTCTTCCTCCTTCATGAGCAACCGAAGGCGCACCGCGAAAAAACGCTGAGCGAACTTCTCCGGGTTGTGAAGCAAGGCGGCAAGATCGTTATCGTGGATTACGCTCTGCCCCGGCCCTGGCATCCCCTGCGCTATCTCTGGCGCCCCGTTCTCGCCACCCTTGAGCCCTTTGCTCTCGATCTATGGCGCGAGGAACTCACGAAGTGGCTGCCGGCGGGCGTTCCCGTCCACACGCGTAAGGAGTTGTTTTTCGGCGGCCTTTACCAGAAGGTCGTGATCACCGTCCAAAAATGAGCCTGCGCCGGCGACGGCCGCCGCCGTGCGAAGCCTAGACCCCAAGAAGAAAAGGCCGATATCGCCGATGAAGCAACACGATAGTCCCGGCAAAATCTACCCTGTCGCGACAATCGTGCGTCGTAGTGTCCCAGGTAATATCGCTTGTGCTGCGACTGCATACGCGGTGATGGCGAATGCGCCCAGCCAGGAAAACGAAGCGAGGGGCAGCTGTCTCTCCTGGCTAAGCGCGAAGCCCTCCGCATTGAATTCTTGTCGACGACCCACAACAACTGTCGGACGGCAAATATCGGACGGCGCGCGAGACGTTGCCGTCAGGGAAAACACGGACATGACGCGCGTAAGTGAAATTGCTACGCTCTTACCCAAACCAGCTGGCAATTCGCGTCTCCCTCTTGCGGGGGCCAAGCAACGCGCAGCGGACGATCGATACAGCAGCCGCTACATCCGGTCCTGCGGTCAAGTTCAGCTCACGGAAAGCGTCAGAATTTGGAGAAATGACTATGGTCGATCAGGCCGATAAACGGTGCGCATGCGGAAAAAGGAATAAATGCCCCCTCGACTACGGGGAGACGGTCGTGGCGTTCCCGCAAAAGACTCCAATGCTGGTGCGCAGGGACCCGCCGGAAACCGATGACGGACGGTGTCACATGACGCCGATCCTCGATGGGGTGGAAGGCATCGGTTTCGAATGCAACGGCGTGGGGCCGGTCATGGACCGCACGCTGAAACAGCTGCATTTCGCCGCGATTCCCAAAGTGCAGGCGGTGCTTGAGCTTTCGGAAAGCGCGGCGAAGGTCTTGAAGAAGGTCATCCGCCGCGATGTAGGGAAGGCCAAGGCCGTCCGGCTTACCTTGATACCGAGCGGTTGCGCCGAACTCCAGTTCAAGTTTGACCTTGCGCATGAACCCGACGAGGGCGAAACGACCATCGAGGCAAGCGGCGTTCCAATCTTCGTCAATCAGAGCGTCACCGGCCTCATCAACGGCACCCACATCGATTATGTCGAAAAACTGGAAGGTGGCAATTTCATCTTCAAGAATCCGAACGCCACATCCACCTGCGGATGCGGGCAGTCTTTCAATCTCTCACGCCCTCAGTAAGGCGACAGCCCGAGGCAAGTTCGCGCCCCGCTAGCCGCGGGCGCTCAAGCAGACTTGCCTCGGAAGGTCCAAGCGGCGCGGCACGGCGCAAACTCCTGCACTCCAGGTAAACGGATCGTTGCCAGACTGGGCCGCGCCACGATGTTCATTGTTTTGTGGTTAACGGAAGCGCGCCGGAATTATTTCCGCTCACATTATGCTTAAAGAGCGGTTTACTCCGGCGCAGAAGAAGAGCGCCGCGCCTTCGATGTGGCAGGAAATAATTCCGATAGAACATTGAAAACAAACGGATTATTTTTAAGTGTGACCTCCCATTAAATTAAATTTAATGCCGGATTTTTTGTCTTTACTGGGACGCGCAAAAGTCCGTTAAATATATTTTTGGACTATCGAATTAACCATGCGCGCAGCCGGACAGCGCGCGGCGCATGCGGCGGCGATGGCGCCCCGTTCTGTATTTTCTCCTGAATTATCAATGGCTTGATCGGGTCGAAGCTCTCGTTAACCTGTCGGCAAGGCGATTTCGTCGAAGATCTTTCAGAAGAAGGAAAGCGGACGAAAGCGTCAGAGACAAGTTGACAACCCCATGCCGGCATCCCCAGCAAACGGGTCAGGACCCTCCGGCGGGAAGCGGCTTGACAAAAAGCCATGCCGGAAGGCACGCACTATCGAGAGCCAACGCCGGAGGCAGCCGATGACAACGAATCTGCAAAACGTAATCGACGCCGCGTTCGAAGACCGCCAGAACATCAAGGTTGGGCAGAAGGGCGAGATCGCGGAGGCTGTCGAGGCGGCGCTCGCCCTTCTCGACAGCGGGCGCGCTCGCGTCGCCGAGAAAAAGGACGGTGAGTGGATCGTTCATGCGTGGCTGAAAAAGGCCGTGCTGCTTTCATTCCGGCTGAACGATAACCGCATCATGGGGCCGGCCATCGGGGCTCCGGTGACGGGGCCGACCTCGCCTGGACCCTGGTGGGACAAGGTTCCCACAAAATTTTCGGGCTGGCCGGAAGACAGGTTTCGCGATGCGGGCTTCCGCGTTGTGCCCGGCGCGGTCGTTCGGCGCTCGGCTCACATCGCGCCGGGCGCGGTTCTCATGCCTTGCTTCGTGAATGTCGGCGCCTATGTCGGCGAAGGCACGATGATCGACACCTGGGCGACGGTCGGCTCCTGCGCGCAAGTCGGGAAGAATTGCCACATCTCCGGCGGGACCGGGATCGGCGGAGTTCTGGAGCCGCTTCAGGCCAATCCCGTCATCATCGAGGATAATTGCTTCATCGGCGCGCGCGCCGAAGTGGCCGAAGGCGTCATCGTCGGCGAGGGCTCGGTGCTTTCCATGGGCGTCTATATCGGCCAATCGACAAAGATCGTCGACCGCGCCACGGGCGAGGTTCTCTATGGCCGCGTGCCTCCGTATTCCGTGGTCGTCTCGGGCGCAATGCCCGGCAAGCCGCTTCCGAATGGCGAGGCGGGGCCGTCGCTTTACTGCGCCGTCATCGTGAAACGCGTCGACGGCCAGACGCGCGCCAAGACTTCGATTAACGAACTGTTGCGCGACTGACACGGTTGAATAACCGAACACATGCTATCCAGCCGGTGACGGGAGGAGCACATGAGCTGGGGCGACATCTTCTTTGGTTTCCGAGGGCGCATAAATCGCAAGATTTACTGGGCCGGAAGCGTGCTCGTCGGCCTCGCGGGCTTTCTGTTCGCGGCTCTGCTCGCCTATCTGGCCACGGGAAATCCGTTTGCGCCCGAGGTCTGGGAGCGGCCCGCGGACAAGGCCGGCATCTGGGCCCCGGTCTGGCTCGCCTATTTCGGTTTTCTGGTCTGGCCCTCCACCGCGCTCGCGGTCAAACGCCTCCACGACCGCAACCGGCCTGTCTGGATCTGGTACGCCTACTATGCGCTCGCGCTCGCCATATCGCTCGTGCCGCTCAGGCCGTCACTCGAGAGCGAGGCCAACCCGGCGTCCGGCTTTCTTGCGGCGCCGCTCGCATTCTTGGCCGGATACATCTTCTTTGAGCTTGGAGTTTTTCGCGGAACTCCTGGGCCGAACGCCCACGGGGACGATCCGCTTCCGCCCGGTTATTATGGCGGCGATTACAATTTCTGGAGCTGGATGTTTGCGCTGGAGGGACGCATCAGCCGCTCGAAGTGGTGGCTTGGCATTCTTGTCCTGATCAGCGTCATGATCGTGGTTTCTTTCGCGACCGGACTCATTCTGAATAATTTCATGGCCGCTCACCCTGAGCTTCAGCAGCACTTGAACAGCCCGGAATGGTTCGGCAGCAAGGAGGCCGAGCCTCTTATCTCAAGCCTTGGCCTCTGGATGATCGGCCCGATGCTTGTCATGGCCCTTGTGATGTGGAGCCTGTTGGCGCTGGGCATGAAGCGTCTCCACGATCGAGGGCTGAGCAGCTGGCTCATTCTGGTCGTCGTTCTTCCTTTCTTCGGCGCCGTCGCTGCTCCGTCGCTTGCCGCGGAATTCGATCTTGGCGAGAATGTGGTCCGCTTCTCTTCCCTGCTCCTGACCGCATCCGTGATCTGGAGCATCCTGCAATTCGGCATCTTGAAGGGCGAAACCGGCCCGAACGAGCATGGCCCCGACCCGCTCGCTGGCTAGGACGTTCATGGATCGCTTTCTTTCCATTTGGCTGCATCTCAAGGGCCGCATCAATCGGCGCACGTGGCTCGTCTTTGCGATCCTGATTGCGCTCATCGAATATCTGGCCGAGCTTATGCTGCGGCGCGCCTTTCATTGGCCCCTTCCGGCGGTTGGTCCTGGAAGCCCGCTTCTGCCCGGCTTATCTGGGCGATGAAATCACGTTCCTGACAGGGCTGATCTTCCTGTGGCCGTCACTGGCCATCGACATCAAGCGCTGGCACGATCTCGGAATGAGCGGCTGGACCGTGCTTGTGGTCTACCTGCCCGCGGTTGTCCTCCATGGACTCGTATTTGCGAGCGTTGGCGGGACGACGGATCATCCGGACCAGAAGGTCGCCGCCTTTCTTTACCTCTTCGGCCTTGTCGCTCTTGTCTATTTCATCATACTGGCGGCGCGGAAGGGCATGGCCGGAACCAAATCAATACGGGGCGCCTCCCGGGTAAGGGGCCAACTCTTCCGCACATCGAGAAGAGTTGGGAACGCGTGCGGAGCTTCGCTTATTGTGTGCAAAATGCCCTGTTTCTGGAATTTCCCCGCGAACCATACGTTCTCCATGAAGAAGGCAACTAACTTTTTCTCCTGGATCGCATGGTTCTACAATACCTCGCTGAAGACCATCTGGCTGGCGGCCCTGACCGACAGAAGCAACAATCGAGCCAGCCAACCAATATCCGTGAGGCGACCATCATGACCAGCGCACTAGCCCACGCCCAAAGTTTGATCCGCTGCCGCAGCGTAACGCCGGATGAAGGCGGCGCGCTTGACTATCTGGAATCCCAGCTCGGAGCTGTCGGCTTTACCTGCCATCGCCTTCCATTCAGCGAGCGCCGGACGCCGGAAGTCGATAATCTTTACGCCCGCATTGGCGACGGCTCGCCTCATGTCTGTTTTGCGGGGCACATCGACGTTGTCGCTCCAGGCGATGATGCAGCCTGGCGTCACCAGCCCTTCGCCGCCGAAATCCATGATGGCATCCTCTATGGAAGGGGCGCCGTCGATATGAAAGGGTGCGGTCGCCGCGTCGCTGGCGGCCACGCTGCTCTTTCTCCTGGAGAATGGGGGTGAGCCCAAGGGATCGATCAGCTTCCTGATCACGGCGGACGAGGAAGGGCCCGCCATTAACGGCACCAGGAAGGTCGTGGATTGGCTCCTGAAGCGCGGCGAGCGTCCCGATTGCTGCATCCTTGGAGAGTGCACGTCCGAGGCGGCGGTCGGCGATACAATCAAAATCGGGCGGCGGGGCTCACTCAGTGGGGAACTACGGGTGCGGGGCGTTCAGGGCCATGTCGCTTATCCCCACAAGGCAAGAAATCCTTTGCCGCCCCTTATCGACGCTCTCAATCTCCTGAAGACAAAACAACTCGATTCCGGAAGCACGCACTTCCAGCCGTCGAACTTCGAGATCACGAGCATCGACACGGGCAACAAAGCCTCCAATGTGATCCCGGCGACGGCGACAGCCCGCTTCAACGTGCGCTTCAACGATCATCACACCAGCGACAATCTGAAAGCATGGATCGAGAGCCAGGTTCAGGCGGCCCTGCTCGACACAGGGGTCGATTATACGCTGGACTATGAACCGGCCTCGGAGAGTTTCATGACGGACCCCGGAGGCTTTGTGCGGAAGCTGAGCGCGGCGATCGAGGCCGAGACTCATCTGGAACCGCTGCTTTCCACGGGCGGCGGCACCTCGGATGCGCGCTTCATCAAGGATCTCTGCCCCGTCGTCGAAGTGGGCCTTTTGAATGCGACCGCCCACAAGGTGGACGAGTGCGTTCCGGTGGCGGATCTGCACAGGCTTACACAAATCTATACGCGCTTTCTGCGCCTTGCCCTTCCATGATCGCCGCGCGCGTGGCCATGCGAGCACTTTTCGAAAAAATCTTCCTTAAGTTGATAAACCCTCCCGAAAGTGAACGCCGCATTCATGTCGCGTTCATGGTTATGTGGGCATTATCTCCCTGTCCGATCCCTGTAGGTAAACCATCACGAACCTTTCCTCGGCCCAGTCTTGAGAGGTATGAAATTCAGGGGTTTCATACCTCTCTTTATTTTTATCAGCATTCCTCATAGCTACGCTTGCCACCTTTCTGAGAGGCCACCTAGGTTCAGTGCAATATGCCGAACCTAACGAGCAAAGGAGAAAGCCGTGGCGTTTCAATTGCCTGAACTTCCATACGCCTATGACGCCTTGCAGCCTTACATGTCCGCCGAAACGCTGCAATATCATCACGACAAGCACCACCAGGCTTATGTCGACATGGGCAACAAGCTGCTTCAAGGGTCCGGCCTCGAAGACAAGAGCCTGATCGACATCGTGAAAGGCAGCTACGGCCGAAACCAGGCGCTCTTCAACAACGCCGGCCAGCACTACAATCACCTGCATTTCTGGAAATGGATGAAGCAGGGCGGCGGCGGCAACAAACTTCCGGGCAAGCTTGAGCAGAAGATCGCGAGCGACCTTGGCGGCTACGGCGCGTTCCGCGAGGCTTTCATCGAGGCGGGCAAGACGCAGTTCGGCTCAGGCTGGGCCTGGCTGACCTTGAAGGACGGCAAGCTCGAAGTCACCAAGACTCCCAACGGGGAGAACCCGCTCGTTCATGGCGGGACTCCCATTCTTGGCGTCGACGTCTGGGAACACTCCTACTACATCGACTATCGCAACGCGCGTCCGAAATATCTCGAGGCTTTCGTCGACAACCTCGTCAATTGGGAATATGTCGAGGAGCTTTTCGAACAGACTCAAAGCTAGCGCTTTGCCCGCGGGCCGGAGGTAACAACCGGCCCGCCCCGGACGCGGAGGGGTTCAAGCCGAGCGCCGTTTCGACCAGCGCCTGCATGGCCTCTAGCCTGATAACGACCTCCATTCTGAGAAGCGCCGTCGCAATGTCACGATAGAGTCTGACTTGCGGGACCGGTTTGATCTGGAGAGACTCCAGCTTGGCCAGCGTTTTGCTTTGAAGAGCCGCTGGGGCCTCGAGTTCCTCCTTCATGTCATGGGTCGCGAGAAGGACAGTCCGCCGCCTGCAATAAGCTCCATCGACCAACTCAGAGCCGTCGAGATAATCTTGCAGGGAGGTAAAAACCTTGCCGTTTCCTCGCTCGCCGGTCACCATGTTCAGAAAGGTTTGCGCAATCTCCTCGAACTTCGAAAGGAGGCTTGACTGAAGGCGGCGTCGGCCGTCGGCATCAGTCGTACTTTCTTTTTCATTCATGTGAGACGTTTCCGTTTTTGGCGAAGCTTGCCAAGTATGCCATCCCCATTAAAATTTGCAAAACCTAATGTTCAAAAAATATTCTAGAATTGATGGCCCCTTTGCTGGTTACTGTCTCCCAGAATTTACCCCAAAACTTCCGTTACTTAGCGATCGCCGAGTTCTTCGCGATTATCAATAATGGTCTAGACAACCCCATTTTTAGCCTGACATAGGCGAATATGTCGCTGGCGACCTCCGCGAGGGGCGCGGCCACGTCCAGTTGACTTCCTGATGTGATCCATCACCTCGCGGATAAGGTCGGCCGGCCATGGTCAGCCGTTCCGCGGCGCCCACTCCCCGTCCACTTTTTCATAGGGTCGTTTCACGGCCGCCCATGCAATCCGGTGAGCGGCTTCCTCGCGGCGCGGATCGTTGGAATGGGCGGCGTAAGCGTGATTGAAGGCTTCCCGGTAAATGTCCTGCGCGTGGGGAGGAAGATGGTTCCTCACGGAGGGAGGGAGTTCTGCATTGGAGCTATACGGCATCCTCGTGCGCTCCTCGTTTATAATATCAGGTCTTGCTTTTGATTGATTGATTGACGCTCTGCCGCTTAACCACCTTCACCTTGGCTTATTTTGACGAGGATCAAGGAGCTTGCCCCCTTGATATATGTAATATGAATTAACGCCGGGGAATAAGATAAAAGCATGAGGCTTAGACCCTGACCCGGCGTAACCAGCTTCCGGGGACAGCGATTCCCCATCCCTTGGCGCCTTCGAAGAGTTGGGAGGGGCATGTTCCAAATCCGCATCCATGGCCGGCGGGGGCAGGGCACCGTAACAGCTGCGCAAATTCTGTCAGTCGCGGCATTTCTCGAAGGACGCCATGCCCAGGCCTTCCCGAGTTTCGGGTTGGAGCATATGGGCGCGCCCATGGTGGCGTTCTGCCGCATTGCGGACAAGGAAATCCGGCTGCGCGAACCCGTCATGGAGCCCGATTGCCTTATCGTGCACGAGCCGACCCTGATCAGGGCGGTCGATATTTTCGCGGGTTTGCGGCCGGGCGGCTATCTTCTTGTCAACGCCAACAAGGCGCTCACCGAGGCTCATATTCAGACGGTCGCGGATAGCCTGCCCAAGGGACACGCCGTTGTCGTCCCGGCGACGGACTTCGCGCGAAAGCAGGCAAGAGGCGCGCGGCCGAACGCCGCCCTGCTCGGCGCATTTGCGGCTCTGACGGGCCTCGTTCGTTTGGATAGCGTCAAGCGTGCGATCGGGGAGGCTTTCCCGGGGGAGATCGGGGCGGCCAACATCGCGGCCGCCGGGGAGGCTTACGAGTTTGTGATGAGCCAGGAACGCGCAGCCCGAGGAGCAAGCGATGCTGAAGCAGATTGAAGGGTCGCGCGCTATCGGTGAAGCGGTCGCCTTGTGCCGCCCGGAGGTGATTTGCGCCTATCCCATCATGCCGCAAACCCATATTGTCGAAGGTCTCGGCGAGATGGTGAAGGACGGCAGACTCGATCATTGCGAGTTCATCAATGTCGAGAGCGATTTCGCAGCGCTCTCCGTCGCAATCGGGGCGTCGGCCGCGGGAGCCAGGGCCTACACCGCGACCGCGTCGCAAGGCCTCCTGTTGATGGCGGAGGCTGTCTACAACGCTTCCGGCCTCGGTTTGCCCATCGTGATGACGCTCGTGAATCGGGCGATTGGCGCGCCGGCCAATGTCTGGAACGATCATTCCGACGCGATGTCCATGCGCGATGCAGGGTGGGTTCAGCTCTTCGCGGAGACGAACCAGGAAGCCGCCGATCTGCACATTCAGGCGTTCAGGCTCGCCGAGGAGCTTTCCATGCCGGTGATGGTCTGCGTCGACGGCTTCACCCTTACGCATGCGGTCGAGCGCGTTCATATTGCAGATCAGGTCGCGGTCGACGCTTTTCTTCCGCATTATGATCCCGTGCAGGTCCTCGATCCCGCCGAGCCCGTCACCATGGGCGCCATGGTCGGGCCGGACGCCTTTACCGAGGTCCGCTTCCTTTCGCATTACAAGCAAACGAAGGCGCTGCGGTTCATTCCGCAGTTCGCCACTCAATTTGCGCAGGTGTTCGGGCGCGAATCCGGCGGCCTCGTGCGCGGCTACCGTAGCGAAGACGCCGAAATGCTCGTGGTCGCGATGGGCTCGATCTGTGGCACCATCAAGGATACGATCGACGAAATGCGCGACAGTGGCATTCGGATAGGCCTTGTCACGATCATCTCCTACCGGCCATTCCCGCTCGATGCCTTGCAGACGATCCTCGGCGGCGCTCAAGAGGTCGTCGTAATCGACAAGAGCGTCGCTGTCGGCATGGGCGGCCAGCTCGCAAACGATGTTGATGCGGCTCTGCGAAATCTCCCGCGCGCGCCGCGCCTGCATTCGGCCGTCGCGGGTTTGGGCGGGCGTCCCGTTACGCGCCAGTCACTGCGCCGCCTGTTCCGGCAGGCCGCGACGGACCCCTGGGAGGGAACGCATTTCCTCGATCTCAACGACCGCGTCGTAGGCCGGGAAATCCATCGCGCCGGCAAATTGCGGCGCGCCGGGCCGACCGCTGAAGCCATCCTGCGCCACCTTGCGGAGTCCGCTCCTGATCGGGCCGCCGAATGAGAGGCAAGCCATGAACGACCGCCCCCAAACCTTGGCGCCGGCCGAAGCCGCGGAGAAGCTGAAGTTCTATCAGAAAGGGACCTTCACGGTCGGAAACAGGCTGGTCTCGGAAGAAGAGCGATCCGTGCAAGCTTCGCGGGAGCGCTCCAACACCATAACCTGCGGCCACCAGGCCTGTCAGGGGTGCGGGGAAGCGCTTGGCGCCCGTTACGCCCTCGACGCCGCGATGCGCGCCACGGGCAACGATCTTATCGCCGCCACAGCGACGGGCTGTCTTGAAGTTTTTACGTCGCGCTATCCCGAAACATCTTGGCAGTTGGCTTGGATTCATTCCTTGTTGGGCAACGCAGCGGCCGTCGCCACGGGCATCGCCGCCGCCATCCGCGTGAAAAAGCGCCAAACGCGCGTCATAGCCCAGGGCGGCGATGGAGGCACGGGCGACATCGGCTTCCACTGCCTCTCCGGGATGTTCGAGCGTAACGATGACGTGCTCTATCTCTGCTACGACAATGAGGGCTCCATGAGCGAGGGCGGCCAGCGCTCGGCTGCGACGCCGCCTACCGCGCGGACGGCGACGACGCCCGCGATAGGGCTGGAACCGGGCAACGTCTTCGGTACAGGTAAGTCCGTGCCGAAAATCGCGGTGGCTCATGGCATTCCCTACGTTGCGACGGCGTCGGTCGCCGATTTGCGTGATCTTGAGCGTAAGGTGACGAAGGCAATGTCCATTCACGGCGCGCGCTATATCCAGATCCACGTGCCGTGCCCACTCGGCTGGGGATCTGCGCCTCGCGATACGATCCGGCTTGCTCGGCTTGCCATTGAATGCGGTTTCTATCCCATCTTTGAGGCCGAGCACGGCAAGGTCACGCATGTCCGCAAGATCCGCCGCAAGGTTCCGGTGCAGGACTATCTGATGCTTCAGAGCCGCTTCGCGCATCTTTTCCGTGATGGCGAGGAAGACCCGCGCGTCGCACGCTTGCAGGCGATCTGCGACGCCAATATCGCCGATTATGGCTTGCTCGATGCTGCAAGCGCGGATGCATGAGGATTTGAGGCCATGGAACATCCGTTTGCCGTCACGCTCGATCCCGGCACCTCGCTGAAAAACCGTACCGGATCTTGGCGTACGTCCCGCCCGGTGTACGTGCATCGTCTGTCGCCTTGCAGTCATGCATGCCCGGCTGGCGAGGATGTTCAGGGCTGGCTCGCCCACGCCGAGAGCGGTGACTATGAAGCGGCATGGCGCAAGCTGACGGAGAACAATCCGTTCCCGGCGGTCATGGGGCGCGTGTGCTATTACCCTTGCGAAAACGCCTGTAATCGCGCCGTGCTCAACTCCGCGGTCGGCATCAATTCGGTCGAGCGGTTTCTCGGGGATCTTGCCATATCCAAAGGCTGGCGCTTTACCCCTCCTCAGGAGTCTTCGGGCAAGAAGGTGCTGATTATTGGCGCAGGGCCATCGGGATTATCGGCGGCGTATCATCTCGCGCGGCTTGGCCACGCCGTGACGATCAAGGAAGCAGGGCCTCTACCGGGCGGCATGATGCGGTTCGGCATCCCGAAATACCGGCTGCCGCGTGATGTGCTGGATGCCGAAGCGCAGCGCATCCTTGATCTCGGCGTGCGCCTCGAATATGGCGCGAAGGTCGAGAATATTCAGAACGCTATGACCGAAGGCTGCTTCGATGCGGTCTTTCTCGGAGTCGGCGCGCATATCGCCAAGCGGGCCTACATTCCGGCCGGCGCCACGGCGAAGATCCTCGACGCGGTCCAGGTGCTTCGTTCCATGGAGGGTGAAGACAAGCCGCTGCTTGGCCGGCGCGTCGTAGTGTATGGCGGCGGCAACACGGCCATCGACGTGGCCCGCACAGCGAAAAGGCTTGGCGCGGAGGAAGCCATCATCGTCTACCGCCGCACGCGCGACCACATGCCTGCGCGCGACCTTCAGCTCGAGGAAGCGCTCGAAGAAGGCATCATGATGAAGTGGCTTTCGACGATCAGGAACGTCGAGACTGGCGCCATTACAGTCGAGAAGATGACGCTCGACGAGAAAGGCTTCCCCCAGCCGACCGGGGAATTCGAGACGCTCGAAGCCGATTCGGTCGTTCTGGCGCTCGGCCAGGATGTCGACCTTTCCTTGCTGGAGGCCGTGCCGGGGCTTGAGGTGAAGGACGGGATCGTGCAGGTGGGTCCCGATATGATGACGGGCGCGCCGGGTATTTTCGCGAGCGCCGGGATTATGCTTTCCGAACGCACCGTTACCGTCGCGGTCGGACATGGCAGGAGGGCCGCGCTGAACATCGACGCATGGCTTCGCGGCGAGGCTTATAGTCCGCCGCCGCCGCCCGACATCGCAACCGCCGATAAGCTCAACACCTGGTATTACGGCGAAGCTCCGAAGACGGTGCGGCCCGTGCTCGAAATGGCGCGGCGGACTTCGACCTTTGAGGAGATCGTGCAAGGCCTCGATGAGAGCAACGCGCTCTACGAAGCCCGGCGCTGCCTGTCCTGCGGTAACTGCTTCGAATGCGACAACTGCTATGGCATGTGCCCGGACAACGCCGTGACGAAGCTGGGGCCGGGCAGGGGCTTCGAGTTCAAATACGATTATTGCAAGGGCTGCGGTATCTGCGCGCAGGAATGCCCGTGCGGCGCGATTGCGATGGTAGCCGAGGCGATTTAGCTCGCCGGGACTGTAAGCGTTTTCTCCAGGTAGCTTTACCTCTATGCGCTGGCGATCGCCTACTTCGAAATGAAAACGGGTTTGACTTTGGCTTGCGACCGGGCGGCGATTGCATCGGCCGTCTTGGCTTGATCCCGAGGCTCGCGACTCGCTTTGAAGAATTTGCTCAACAGCGAGCCTTTCTTGGCTTGAGTTTCGCCGGTGAACTCACTGAGGAGGGGCGCGAGACTGCGTTTGAAAGAAGCCCCCTTTTGCATGGCCTTTATTCCAAGCGGCGCGGCTTCAGCCAATTCCCGGCTGTAGGTCATGATGATATCGGGGTTTCGTCCGGAGGCGCGCGCAAAATCCATTTCCTTAAGGCCGCCGTGGGGCGCGACGTGATTGACGATATGCAAGCTATGCCGTTCGGGTGTGTCCGGACCGATCATTTCGCTCCATCGCGCCAAGTCCCTTGCGCCAGCGAGACTGGGACTGCTGATCAGGAGGCAAGTGCTCGGAATCTTCAGAGCCCAGATCATCTTCATCGCAACACTCGCTGGCGCTTCGACGATGGTGAGGCGATAGGAGGGGAGGAGCTTGCTCAAAAGCCAAAGAAACAATTCCTCCGAGATGATCGCTTCGGAGTCCAGCGGCTCGAGCGAGGCGAACAGGCTGAGACGGTTGGTGATGTGCTTCAGGCCCCGCTCGAGAAGAAGCTTGTCGACCCGTTCCGGATGGCCAAGGGCATCGCAAAGCGCGTGGTTCGGCACGGCGTCGAGTTGCAGCGCGGCGTCTCCCGTTTGAAGCCCAAGATCGACGAGGACGGTATGGCGGCGTTTGTTTTCGGCAAGCGACCAGGCAAGGTTTGTGGCAATGGTGGTTGCGCCGACGCCTCCGCGAACGCCAAGCACATAAATCAGCTCTCCCGTGCGGCGATCGCCGGTAAAGCCCTCGGGAAACAGGATCGCTTTGCAGGCCGACGCAAGGAGATCTCTCTGAATTGGAAAGGTGAAGTAGTCGAATATCCCGGCATTCTTCAACTCGCGATAGAAGCCGATGTCGTTGCGGTCGCCAATGGCGATGACGGCGACGCTTGGGTCGCATACGTCCGCAATGCTGCGGAGTTCGAATAAAGGGTCTTCGATCCCGCTGACATCGAGAATGAGGAGCTTCGGCGAGCTCTCTTTTGCCAGGCATTCAGCCGCCGCCGCCAGATTGCCCGCTGTGAGCTGCATGTCCTTGATTCCGAGCGCAGCCAGGCACTGGGAGATGACGGGCTCCGAATCCTTTGCACGCAAGAATGCCCGGACCATGGGTGGCGCGGGCCGCTCGGCATCGCCAGCATATGCAAATTCTTGTTCCTTACTCATCGCAGACAGTCCCCCTGTACGACGTCTTAACGCATTTTTCTTGATGCAATCTTAAGTAGAGGTTGCGATGCTCTATCGATGCGGTCGCGCGAGTTTATAGCAGAGGTTGCAACTTATAATAGTGGCTTTGCCGCTAACTTTGACCGAATCCAGCAGCGAGCAACACACATGGGAACATTGCTACCGCCTAACTTGCGGGGGTCAGGTTTCGAACGGCCTGTTGCGATCATGGCGGGACTAACCGGGTGTGTGGTGCTGGTCCGGCTCCCTTTTCTCTTTAATACCGGCGTGGACGAGGCCTTTTATCTCGTGGTCGGGCGTCAATGGCTTGAGGGGAGGCCCCCTTATGCCTATTCGTTCGATGTCAAGCCTCCGCTTCTATTCGCGCTCATGGCCGCGGCTGAGGCGGCGTTCGGGCCAAGCCTTGTTGCGGCCAAGGCGCTTGCGATGGCCTCGGTCTCGGCCACGGCCTATGCTCTGTTCCTGTTCGGGCGGCGCTTCTTAAGCGAACGCGTGGGCGTGACCGCGGCGCTTTTGTATATCCTATCAAGCTTGTCTCTCGGCGGCGTCTTCTCTCCTGCCGAACTCATTTTGGCGCCATTTGCGGCCTTTGGAATGCTTTTCGGCTTTTCGGCTGTGCTTGCCCGGAGACGCCTGCCTCTATGGACTTTGCTCGCGGCTGGTTTCTGTCTTGGCGCTGCGGCCTCCGTGAAGCAGACAGCCATTTTCGAGGCGGCGCCCCTGGCGGCCTTCCTGTTCTTTGGGCGTCCGCTGACGGATGGTCTTAAGGCGATCGTCTTGCTCGCTGCCGGATTTGCTATCGTTCCGGTAGGATTTGCTCTCTACTTTCTTGCGGACGGTCATTTCGGGGTGTTTTTCGCCGATGCCGTAATTGCAGCCGCAGGGCGCGTGAGCGTGCCATCCGTATCCTTAAGCGCCACAGTTGGCGGCCTTCTCATCGGGCTGATGCTGATGCTGCCCATTATTATCCTGGCTGCGGCAGCGTGTGTTTTTCCTGTCGGGCTAAAAAATTCGACGCTTCCATTCCTGGCGGCTTGGACGGCCGGAGCGCTTGCCGGCGTCCTCGTGGCGAGGGCGGCGCTTGTCATCTACTTTCTGCCGCTCCTTCCGCCGTTGTGCCTCATGGCGGCGGCGTTCGTCGAGCGTTTTGGTCATCGAAGCCAAGGACGGGTACGCTTTTTCATAGCATCGACCGCGATCGCCGCCGTGGCTGCTTATTCGGCGTTCTTCACGGCTCCTTTGTTTTTCGCGGGGCGCGACAATCTCGCCTCGGCCAATGAAGCGGCATTGGCGATGCGAAGCGCGGGCCTCAACGGTGACGACCGCATCCTTGTCGCGGACCGCGATCTGATCGTTTACCTGGCGACGGGGGCCAATCCTCCAACCGGAATTTTCCATCCCCTTCACCTTTTATGCGATTTTCCCTTGCCGGACGCAGCGAACGCTCTCGCGGACTCGCTTAAGAGCCGGCCCGCCTTCATCGTCGCGGCAAAGCCGCTCTACGCCCGGCCCTGCGAAATTCCCGAACGCCGCTTGCTCCTGGCTCGCGCGCTCAGCCTCGATTACTGCCAACTCGCGCGATTGGGCAACACCCTGACAGGGGCGCAATCGGGCTCACTGGTCGTCTATGGCCTCAAGACGCGGGCGGGCATCCGATGCTTGTGAAAGACGGCTTTGCTCAGGCCGACGGCTTTTTCCAGCGGTCGGCTCTATCAGCAGCCTCGCTCCACCCTGTCGCGATCATGACGGCGCTAATAGCCTGCGCGGTGCTGGTTCGGCTCCCATTCCTCTCCGATGCCGGCGCCGATGAGTCCTTCTATCTCGTGGTCGCGCGTCAATGGCTTGAGGGCATGCCGCCTTACGCCAACGCCTCCGATGTGAAGCCACCGCTTTTGTTTGCGCTCATGGCTGGCGCTGAAGCCCTGTTCGGACCATGCCTGCTCGCGGCAAAGGCGCTCACCATGGCCGCCGTGTCGGCGACGGCGTGCGCCTTGTACCTGTTCGGGCGGCGCTTCATGGGTGAACTTTCGGGGGTCGCGGCGGCGCTCTTCTATATCGTGGCAAGCTTGATGCTGAGCGGCACGGTCTCTCCCGCCGAACTCATCATGGCGCCCTTTACGGCCTTTGGGATGCTTGCGGGCTTTGCCGCAATTGTACAGGGAAGGCCACGCCTGTGGGTGCTGGCAGGGGCAGGGGTTCTCCTTGGCGCGGCGGCATGTGTAAAACAAACTGCCATTTTCGAAGCCCTGTCGCTGGTGGCAGCCGTGGTTTTGCGGCGCCCCGCGAGAGACGGTCTTCAGGCGCTTGCCTCGTTCGCTGCCGGGGCCGTCGTTGTCCCGGCGGGTTTTGCGTTGCTTTTCCTTGCCCTGGGTCATTTCGGCGCGCTGTTTGACGACGTCGTGGTGTCCGCCGTGGGCCGGATGAGCGCGGGCTACGTATCCTGGAGCGAGGCTTTTGTACGGTTTGGCGTAGAGCTCATGCTCGTGCTGCCCCTCGTCGTCCTGGGGACCGCAGCATGGCTCTTCCGAGGCGCGCTTCGCGCGAACACGGCTCGCGTCGCCGTCGGCTTCGTGGCGGCCTGGGCGGCAGGCGCGCTCGCAGGTGTGCTGGCAGGGAGAGCGATGTGTGACTTCTACATGTTGGCCGCGCTCCCTCCCTTCTGTCTCTTGTCTGGCGTGTTCCTGGAGCAGGGGATCGCGCACTCTCGCGCAAAAAGGGCGCCCCGGCTCGCGCGGATAGCGGCATTTGCCAGCGTCATGATTTTTTTTGTGACCCTCATTTGCTGCCTGCCTTACACGACGGCCGATAGCATGGCCGCTGATGAGGCTGCTACCGTGATGCGGAGTGTGGGCCTTCGTAAGGGTGACCGCATCCTGGTTGTGGACCGGGATTTGAGCGTCTATCTCGCGTCCGGAGCAAATCCGGCGGAGCCAATCTTCCATCCTCTTCAACTGCTTTGCGACTTCACATTCAAAGACGCCGCGACCGCCTTGGCGGATTCGCTCAAGAGTCGTCCCGCCTTTGTCGTTGTCGCGGACCCCGCCTATACGCTTGGCTGTGAAAAGCCGGAGCGCCGCGCGTTCCTCAAACGGACTCTCGCTGACGGTTACCGCCTTGTCGGCCGCTTCGGCTCCATGCGCGGAAAAGGACGCTCCGGCGCCTTTGCGCTATACGGACGGCATCTTAAAAGCAGTTAAAACTATCTTTGCATTAAGATCAAAAGGCCCAGGCTAAGTTTGATAATGTATCAACTTATGCGTGCTAGAAATATATAACCACAACCTGTTTTGCATGGGAGAGTTGGATGCGCCGCTTTTCAGATTTTTGTAGGTCCGCTTACGCTTGGTTCAAAGTGGAATCGGAGCAAGGCATCGCCGCAGTCGAATATGGCCTGCTTGCCGCTTTGATTGCCGTCGTGATCATCACCGCCGTGACGCTTGTCGGAACGAACCTGACAGGCGTCTTCAATGCGGTGGCGGCGAAGGTCCACAGCTAGGATTTAATGGCCGGGCCAGGCATGACCGCGATCGCGCCGGGGGAGGCATAAGCCCTGTCTCCCGCGGCGCGCCCTTGTTCGCATCGAGGTCGTCATGAGTTTTGTCATAATACCGAAAATCCTTTGGGCGATGAGTTTGATCGCGCTTTTCCTGAGCGCGGCAAACGATCTCAAGGAGCGCATCATCCCGAACGAACTGGTGCTTGCGATCGCTCTGTCGGGGCTTCTCTTATGCCTTACAATGCGTCCCGGACAAATCTGCCTCAGCCTTGTGGCGGGCGCGCTTGTCTTTCTGGCGCTGGGCGTCCTCTGTCGTTGCGAGGCCATCGCCGGCGGAGATGCAAAGCTGATGGCCGCGGTAACGCTTCTCGTCCCGCCGGGCGACATTGGAGAGCTTCTGATGGGGATCGCGCTGGCAGGGGGCGTCTTGAGCTGCGTGTACCTCGGGGCGAGTTACATGGTTCAAAACCCTTGCGGCGCCTCAGGCGATGCGCCTATCGGAAGCGCCGTGAGCAGCGTCGCCGAATGGGCGAGGGCCGAAACTATTCGGATCGCCTCGCGAAAACAGGTGCCCTACGCCATCGCCATTCTTGGCGGTGTGATCTGGTATGTTTCTAGAGAGAGCCTCTCATGTTCTTCCGCAATGCCCTGCTTGTTCTAGGTGTTTTCTGCATTCTCGGCGGAGTGGCGATCGGCTATGTGTGGCTGACCAGCCAGGATGCTTCTGTTGAAATCGTGAAGCCTGAAATGCACGAGCCCGAACCCCAGCAGCCAGTCAAGATCGCCGTGATGAGCGCCTCTCGCGACATCGCTTCAGGAACGTTGCTGCAGCCGGGAGATATCCTTTGGAAGGAAATCGCGCCATCGGAGCTTCGTCCGGGCAACCTTGCCCGAGGTCAGGCTTCAGAGGGCGAGTTCGCCGGCGCTCTTGCCAAGCGCGATTTCGCAAATGGCGAGGCGCTTAACGCGAACGATCTGTTGAAGCAGAACGATCGCCGGTTTCTGGCTGCAGCCTTGAAACCTGGCGCCCGGGCCATATCGATTCCCGTCGATGCAACTCAAAGCGCATATGGGCTGATTGAGCCAGGCAACTACGTCGACGTAATTTTAACACAAAGCTTGAGCGATCAGCCGGCCGACGCCAAGCGCAAGGTTGTAGCCGAAACCATTCTGCAGAACATTAGGGTCATTGCGGTCGACCAGACGCTCACCCAGCAGGCGAGAACATCCATGGCTTCTGTGCTCTCGACGGAGCCCCGGCTTCCGAAAACGGTGACGCTTGAACTCACGAAAGAGCAGGCGGAGACTGTATATGTGGCGTTGCAGCTTGGGCGTCTTCAGTTTTCCCTGCGCTCCATCGAGGAGGGTCCAAGCGCGGCGGCCGACCATGCGGAGAATCGAACCGCAACCTGGGCCGGCGATGTCTCGCCGGCTTTGAGGCAGATGCCTCATGCGCCTTTGCAAGGCCCTGCAAGCTCTCTTGAGAGCGCCATTCGGCGGCCGCCAGGTACTCTCCAATGACGTCCCGGCGGGAAAAGGCTGCGAACCTCTACTGTTTCACAACTGAAGCGGCGAGGCGGGGCCTGTAATACGAAGATGCCGTAAAGGTCAGGCCACCCGTCAGGAACTCTCCGATAGAGGGTGCATAGGGGTATGCCGCCTGTCCGATGATCACGCTTTGGCCCGGGTTGAGAAGCCCGGAAGGAAGCCCGGTATAGGCGGCTCCGGTTGCCGTGCAATTCGCTGAACTCGATAAGCTGCTCCAAGAACAGCTCCACTGAACCGCGACTTTACTCTGCGTGTCCTCCGCGACGCTTGTGATGGTAAGCGTCAGGCCAGTCGAGGAGAAGGGCAGCATCAACTGCGCCCCGATGCTGGCGATATCGTTGAGATCCGATGTCGTGACCGCCTGCGACTGTGCGACGAGGTCCGCAGTCGCGCTCGCAACGTTCTGCACGCGGCGCTTGACCGTGAAGGCCTGGCTCATTTCGACCATGCCGAGGAAGATCAAGACCAGAACCGGGAATATGATCGCCGACTCAATGGCGGCTGAGCCCCGCTCATCGGCGCGGCAACGCCCCGCTCTTCGTCGTTGCGCGATTGGAACGGCGACTCTTCGGAGAAGCCATTGTCCCGCTGCCATTGGCCACCGCCTAAGCTCAGGAATAGGGTTCATTGCGAAATGCGAAACTGCTCTGAAGAAGGTAGTTGCCGTCTCCAAGATTCGCGAGGGTCGCACGGGTGAGAGGGGTTGTCAGAGGCCACTCGTAGAACGCGACAAGGAACACGATGGCTCCTGGGGCGCCCGGGGAATAGTTGAAGTTTGTTTGAAGCCCGCCGTTCTGGTTGACCGCGCTTGGCGATGTGATTCCGGCGAAGGTCGAAAACGTTTGCACGCTGAGTTGCACCTTCGTCGTGCAGTTCGAGAGGATGACGACGTTCTGGCAAAGCTGCGACCGCAATTGATCGACGGTGTACCCTGAGGTCTGCGCCTGACCCGTCCTAACGAGCCGGGCCGCCGCGGCCGTGGCGTTTTCGAGCTCGTAACCGGCCCAGAAGATAAGGCCCACTTCGATGATCCCCGTGATCAGCGTAAAGAATGGTATAGCGATAACAGCAAATTCCACCAAGGTGACGGCGGTCCGCTTACGGAAAAAATCGCGCAAGGTCCGCGTGAAAAAAGGCTTTGGCCGAGTATGAGCGCTATCGCGATTATGACTTCTCGGTTTCAGGTTCGGCATTCAAAAACCAAAATGTTTCTTTCTCTCGCGCGCCCAGCCTGACGGCGTCAGGAGGAGTTGCATTTGACGGCATACACGCTAAACGTGTGCAATCTGCATTTTTCTATTCGAGACTTGCGCAGGTTGCAACCATGCTCGGAAGCATCGCCAAAAAAGTGTTGAGTCGGGGCGAGGACGAACGCGGCGTCATTGCGGTGTTGTTTGCATTCCTGATCCTGCCGCTGATGACGGTCATGGCTATCGCCATCGACGTGAGCCAGTTCCTGGTCATGAAGCAGCAGTTAAGGTCGGCGCTCGACGCGGCGGCCCTCGATATCGCCCAGCAGCCGACCCTTTCAGACGCCGCAGCGACGAGCGAAGTTCAAGCCTTTATCACCGCCAACTATCCCGCCTTGTCGGTGATTGGGCGCTTGCAGTCGGTGACGGTCACGCGTGCGACGACGTCTGTCGTCATTACCGCAACCGCGTCAATGAACACGAACTTTCTGCAGATCATCGGCTATAGCACGCTTGGGGTCACGGTCAGCTCGCAGAGTTCCGCGACGCTGAACAAGCTTGAAGTCGTCCTCGTGCTCGACAACACCGGCTCCATGAGCAGCACATATGGCAGTATGTCGGGAATCCAGGGGCTTAAAACCGCCGCCACGACGCTCGTCAATACGCTTTTCGCCAGTGACCCTACGTTGCAGTACGTGAAGGTGGGAGTCGTTCCATTCACGGCCACTGTGAACGTGGGAACTCAATATGCCACTGCGTCCTGGATTGATAACACGAACGCAGCTGGATCTATGTCGCAAGAGAATATCGCCGTTCCGAACGGTACCGGTCTTATTGCGTTTGCCAATAACTTGGCCTCCGCCGCACACCAATCGTCTTGGGCTTGGGGTGGATGCGTCCGTCAAAGAACTGAGCCCTATGACGTTCAGGATGTGGCTCCCTCAACCAGCTATCCACAAACCCTCTATACGCCGTTCTTCGCGCCCGACGAGCCGGATTGCTGCACGACTTTAAACAACTCGTCCACATCATTTTACAATGACTATTTGAGCGACGGTACTTCGACCGCCTTGTGCCGAAAGGGCCTTCAGTACCCTTACAAAACAATTACGGACGAGAGCTACGTTCAGACATGCCCATCAAAATACACAACCCCGTCAGTGAAGAGCGGGGATGGGCCGAATTCAATATGCACACCCCAGCCGATAATTCGTCTTACGAATGACAAAACGGCCATCCTCAACGAAATCAACGCCATGTCCGCCTCGGGCGCTACCGTCGTTCCGGCAGGCTTGATGTGGGGATGGCATCTTCTCTCGCCGAACGGCCCGTTCGGGGATGGCGTCGCTTATACGAATATCCACACGATCAAAGCCATTATTGTTGTCACTGACGGGCAGAATGATGTGCAGCTGAATGGATCGACCACCCCGACCAATGGCTTTGATAAATCTGTCTACAACGCCTATGGTTACGGAAGCGGACCGCACCTTAACCTTCTTGCCCTGCCTGTATCCAAGGTCGGTGTGCAGGATCAGAGCAACTATAATATCGATCAGAAAGAGATCCAGCTCTGCAACAATATAAAGGCTGTAACCGACGCCTACGGAAATCCGGGACGCATCAAGATTTACGCAATCGGATTCGGTAGTTCTATCAATAGCAATGCTCTGTCGCTCTTGTCGCAATGCGCGAGCAGTTCATCGAACTATTTTTATAACCCGACGTCGGACGCCTTGATCGCGACATTCCAAAAGATCGCGACCGGGCTCAACCAGCTCCGTATTTCACAGTAGACGCGCGCAGCTTGATCCCATCACGCGGAGAGGCGGGCGCGGTTCGCGCCGAGCTTGGCCCAGGCCAGGCCCTATCCGTAATCCCCGCAATCCACAACCAAAACATCTACCCTAAGTTGTACAGGGAGGAGAATCAAAGCACGTATCGGACCTGCCGCTGTCCGGCATCCGGCCGATAAAAGCAGGCTGCGACGGGCAATTGCGTTCAAACTTGGTAGCGGCGAACTGTCCAGCTTTGGGCGGGCACAGACATTGATCTGGCGCCGCCGGCAGAGCGCTTAAAGGGACTGAAGATATGTTGTGGACGTTCGTTGACAGGTTCATGCGTTGCGGAAATGGCGGCTGGCTAAAGCGGCTTTCGTATGGCGTGATTTTTACCATTGCGGCCGCCTGTATCGGAGCCGCAGACGCACAATCCCAGGGGCTGAACGCTGCCGACGGCGCTCCCGTCCGCCGCCTTCAAGTGACCCGCTTCAAATCTCGCACCTTCACCTTGCGCACGCCGTTCTCATCGGCGGTCGTCGGCTCTCCCGAGATCGCCGATGTGCTGCCAATATCCGATCGCGTGCTCTACGTTCAGGGAAAAAAAGCGGGCACGACCAACGTATCTGTCTTCGGCCTCGATAAGAAGCTGATCGGGGTTCTCGATGTGGAAGTGTTGCCGGACACACAAGCCATTTCAGAGAGAATCCGGAACGATACCGGCATCCGCGGCATCCGCGTGTCGAGCAGCCACGAACAGATTGTGTTGACCGGAGAAGCCGGCAACTCCGTCGAAGCCGAGCATGCCCTGGAAATCGCGAAGAGCGTCTCCCCCGACACGCCTGTCATCAACCTGATGAAGGTTGCGCCGAGTTAGCAGGTGTTGCTCAAAGTTCGCTTTCTCGAGGCGAGCCGCAGCGCGGAACGCGATCTCGGGGTAAACCTCTACTCGGCTAACAAGGCCGGCACGAGTGGCGTCAACACCGGCACGAGCCTCCTCAACTCATCCGCGGGGACGGGCCTGCCTCTGTTGACGACCATTGCAGCGCTGGCCGGCGGGTCTGGCGCCTCGCCGTTCGTGACAGCAATCGGCAAGCTTGGCAATGTCGATATTCTGATTTCCGCTCTGGAAGAGAAGGGGCTCGTGCGTGAACTGGCTGAGCCGGATCTCGTCGCATTATCGGGGGATACGGCAAGCTTTCTGGCTGGCGGCGAGGTTCCCATACCTGTCGTTCAGCCATCCTCGGGCGCGACGCCGACAATCACGGTCGATTACAAGCAGTTTGGCGTCCAACTGACCTTCCAGCCGACCGTTCTCGCAAATGGCATGATCAATCTTCGGCTCACGCCGTCGGTCAGCGAGCTCGACTATGCGAACGCGATCGAGAACCAGGGCTTCCTGATCCCGGCGCTGAAGAAGAGAGAAGCCCGCACGACGATCGAGCTGCGCGACGGGCAAACCTTCGCCATTGCCGGGCTTCTCCAAAGCGAAGGCTTGCGGAATATCTCCCAAGTTCCCTGGATTGGCGCCGTGCCGGTTCTTGGCGCGCTCTTCCGCAGTTCGGCCTACCAACAGAAAGAAACGGATCTGGTTGTCATCGTCACCCCGCACCTCGTTGCGCCCATCGTTCCCGGGCAGCGGGTTGCGAGCCCTCTGGACCACCATCTTCCGAGCAACGACATGGATTTCTTCCTTCTGGGTCAAATCGAGGTTCCGAAGAAATACACCGAATTTGTGACGTCCGGCGGCGGTCTGGCCGGGCCTTACGGTCATATCGTTCCCCTGGGCAATTAAGCGTTCGGTTAAGTGATCAGCTTTGAGTGAAAAGGTTCTCCACATGTTGAAATCAGTCGGCTTCGGCGCTCTGGCATTCGCGGCGGCGGCCTCCGCCGCCCTGGCGGGCGATCAGACCTTCGAAGACTTCTTCGGCTCCTACTTTCACCGAAGCGACACCATCGCGCTTAGCGCAGGCGACGCCAAGAATGTCAATGCGATGTCGGAAATGCTAGACCCATGGCCGCCCTATGTCAGAAATCGCAGCATACCGGCCAATGGCTCCCGCATGACGGGCGCCATTCAGCGCTATGAAGATGTCCGCAAGATAAAGGAGGCCGCGCCGACCTTGCCTCCAGAGGCCATCAACCCGATCGGATTCTCTTAACAGCCAGGCAAAGTGATGGACGCGCGTGTAATCCAGGGCGCGCGTGGAGCCGCCTTGCAAGCGAGAGTGCGCCTTTTTACGTGGAGGCACGCCTTGGCCGCGGCAGCTCTTGTGCTCTCGGGATGTGGCTCCATGAGCGATGGCGCCGGCGCTCCCACGACGCTCACCGTTCAGGAGCCAGCCAGCGAAAAGTACTTTCCGTCCGATGAGCCTTACCGGCTGGGAGCGGAGTATTTCAATCGCGGGAATTATGGGTTGGCTGAGCGCTATTTTCGCGATGCGGTGGAGAAGGCGCCGGGGGACGGCTCGGCCTGGGTGGCGCTCGCGTCCAGCTACGATAGGCTGAGGCGTTTCGATCTCGCGGATCGGGCCTATCAGCGCGCCATCGAACTGTGCGGAGAAACGGTCCAGATCCTGAACAATCAGGGCTACTCGCAAATGTTGCGGGGAAATCTGAAGTCCGCGCGGAAGAAGTTTCACCAAGCTGCCGCGCGCGATCCGGGTAATCCGACAATCCTGAACAATATAAAGCTGCTGGATGGCAGCCCTGCCTATTTGGGGCCGCCACCCTGGGAGGCTCAGGTTCAATAAGCCGACGCGTCAGCGAGGGGTCCCGGCTCTAACCGGATTTGAAAGTATCCAGGATTTTGATGACGGCCGGTCCGCCGACTATCAAGAATATCGTCGGCATGATCAGCAGCATAACGGGAAATGTCATCAGTCCCGGCAGGCGGTTGGCGCGTTCCTCCAACCGCAGCAGCCGGTCGTTTCGCATCTCGATGGCGGCCGTGCGCAGCGACTGCGCGAGGGGAGTGCCGAAGCGCATGCTCTGGGACAGCGTGCCGACAATCGAGCGCAGACTTGGAAGATCGACACGCTCCGCCAAATTAAGCAGCGCCTGATCCCGGTTCGGAAAAATGCTGATCTGCGCCCAGGTTAGCGCGAGTTCGCCCGCCAGAGCCGGCTGCGTCAGACGCAGTTCGCGAGAGACGCGCTGAAGCCCGCTTTCGAGGGAGATGCCAGCGTCGGCGCATATCGCCAGGAGT
>CAWFXN010000048.1:0-82353 GCA_963819665.1 uncultured Alphaproteobacteria bacterium | reverse complement strand
ATGCCGCTATTGCGTCGTCGCCTCGGAAAGAAGGGTCGGTCTGGCTGGATTATCGGCTTCGACGGTTGTCGCCCATGATGACTGGCTGGGTGTCTCGCGAACGGGTGAGGCGACCCGGGAGGGTGTCGGCATGACCGAGCCAAGACCTGCCTCGGTCAAGACTGAAGACATCACAAACTCGGCGGCGTTAAGGGGGTTGCCGGTTACAAAAAGCCTTCGCTGATTGTAAGTTGGCGACGCGCACGCGTTGCCCCTGAGTTGTTTGCCCGCATCGTCATTCGAGGAGAGAGTGCAGTCACGGGCGCGCCACTTGAACTCCGTCGGCGTTTCGACCAGGTTGGCCGCGAGTTGCGCCGGCGCGCTGGCGTAAATCTTCCCTATATGCCCATTGATGAGAAAGGTGATCGCGCCTGCAGTGCAGGCTACTGCGGCCAGCCCATAACCGATTGTCCTGAGCTTCGGCGTCGACCGGCGAGCAGTCCAGCGCCCTTCGGGTCGCGCCGCCGGCGTTTCGCGGGGGACCCCTGAGGGCCAGGTTTCGCTGGCCGATCCGGATGCGCGTTCGATGGCGCCCAGCATCCGCCGCCCTGCGGCTCCGGCTGTCGTTTCAGCCAGGGCTTGCATGGCCTCCAACCTTATGACGACCTCCATTCTAAGAATAGCCGTTGCGATGTCCTGGTAGAACGCCACTTGCGGCAGGGGGCGTACATGCAGGAGCTCCAACTTCGCCAGCGTCTTGCTTTGCAGTGTTGGCGGGGCTTCCAATTCTTCCTTCAGATCGTGGATCGTAAGAAGAACGGTCCTTCGCCTGCAGTAAGCATCGTCAATCAAGACGGAGCCATCAAGATATTCCTGGAGTGAAGTAAAGACTGTGCCGTTGCCTCGCTCACCACTCACCGAATTCAAAAAGGTTTGCGCAATCTCCTCGAAAATTGAAAGCAGACTTGACTGGCGGCGCCGCCGCTCATCGATGTCAGTCAGAACTTTTTTCTCATTCATCGAAGGCATCCCCTTTTCAAACCTCGATGTTGCTTTTATTGAGCTTTCCCTATCAGATTCCTCCGATTTGAAAAGCACGCAGGCGACACAGTTTCGAATTAAAGCCAGCGGATTTAAAGGAGTTGGAGAATCGTCCATGAGCTAACCTCATGAAAGGAAAGCGACCTCTCATAGCCCTCATCCCTGGCGGGAACCTTGATAAATGTTCCCCGGCGCGCGCTCATGCGCCGGGTTCAGCTTGCAGCGCATGCGGGAGGCGCAGAGAACTCACAGCCATCTTCCTCCCCCAATATCCTTGTGTTAGGAAGGGGCGAATTTGCACGTAGTTATGTTCGATGGACATCCCCTATCTCGTACGCCGCGCTCGCCTCGTCCTGGGCCAGACCCAGACCCAGTTTGCTGAGCAGTTCGAGGTGGACGACGGGACGGTGTCACGATGGGAGCGCGGCAAGCTCCGCCCCTCTCCGGCAATCGTCGCCCAGCTCCGGGAGACCGTCCTGCGCATGAGTTTTGTGGCCGGGAAAGAGATGATACGAGCGTCCCCGATCTTGAAGCTCGTAGCCCCCATCGATGACCTTAAGCATCCTTGTGTGATCTCCAAGGGCGTCCGCCTGGCCCTTAAGCGGGCCGGGATACCGGACCACGACTTAAGCACCCCCCTGGAAGTTCAGGCGGGAACCTCCCCTGAGCTAAGCGGCGCGCACGCCTTGGACGTGATCCAGGCCGACCCGGCATGGGTGAATAAGCGTGCCGCCTATGCCGAGGCTCATTGCATCGCCCCCCGATTGGGGACCTGGGTGGACGCCATGCTGATCCCGCTGCCTGATGAACCGCTCGCCCTCACAGAATTCATCCCCTCTTCACCGGAGGGCGGTTTCTGGGTGCGCGTCGTGCGCTTCGAGGACATTAAGAGCTAGCCGGATTTGCAGCCCGCGCTCCCAAAACGCAACAAAACGCGGAAACTGGAGGGAGCAGAGACCACCGCTCCGGTGTTCAGATACTTTGGCTAAGCCAACAGCTGCGAATATCCCCGATCTGAGTCAGTGAGAAGCGGCCCGGATAGGATTGCAGAACACATCGAGAGGAGAAAAAAGGGTGCGACGAGCAGCGTTCATCCTGTCCCTGGCAATCGGTTTCATGCCGCTTCAAGTTGCAGCGTTTCAAGACAATGCCGTGCAAACTCTGACCGAGGAGTTGAAAGCGAACACGCCGGCGAAATGGGAGGTGAGGGTTCGCTGGCGCGATGGCCAGCTTCTCGCGTCGATTACGCCGTGGCCCTATCAGGAAGCTTTTCAGCTCTGGTACGACGCCGCGAAATTGGCCGACACGCTGACCGGCCTCTGTCCCAAGCCGGATCAAGAAATCTGGAAATTGATAAAGCCGGAACAGGATGTGATCCTGGAGCCGACGGTTGGCGGAAAGAGCGGCCCCGATGCGAGGATCAGTTGCCGCAAGGCCAACGCGTAGATAGCGGCCTATTCTTTCTTCAGCCAGCGGAGTGTTCAGCTGGCTGAGGCATTTTTTGAACCGCCCGTCGGAGAGAAGCGCGCGGCTAATTTCGCCGTAACGCCTGCCTCTCCTACCTACGCATTGTTTCCGGATTGGCTCCAGGCGCCGCGCCCACGGTCCCCGGCGAGTTGCCTGTCATTCCCGGATGGGAAGCGTTGCTGTCTCCCTTTTTGGCGGATTGAGCCGTGGTTGGCATTCCTTCCGTCTGCCGTTTGGCATCCTCGGGGCTCGTCGCTTTGTTCCCAACCTCGTTCTGCATTGCGCCCGTGGTTTTCGGCGGTCCCTGTTCCCCGGCCTTAGGCTGGTTTTGATCCTGCCCGCCGCGATCGTCGGTGCGGTCGCTCCGGCAACGGCCAAGCTCAAAGCCGCCGTAGCAAAAAGCGTCCTTGCGAGAAAATTCATTGTCTCCTCCTTGTGTCTTGAGTAGGAGAACGTTGGCGAGCAAGCTCATGTTCCTGACGACGATAATTCGCATTGGGTCGATGGGCTGCGCCAGAAACTAAAGCGTCTGGTGACGGGCTCTTGCGCTGCGCTCGATGGCGGCCGTCACGAGCTTGTCGAGGTTGAGCGCGTCGCGAAGAAGCTCCAGAAGCCGGATTTCCTCATCGGGCACTTTCAGATCGGCAGCCGCAACCTCGACAGCCAAGGCATAAGCCGTCTCATAGAGTTTTTTCGGCAATGCGGACGCAATCAATTCAAGCATGTCGTCGAGGCCATCCTCATCGCTGAGAAGGTCGCCGCATCGTTCCGCCGCTTTCGCGAGATTGTCCATGTCATAGCCCATGAAGACGGGCAGTTGCCGCACAATCTGGGCGATCCGGTCGAGTTCGCGGTCCGAAATCTGACGGTCGGCCGCCGCCGTTGTAATCATGATATAGATAAGCGCTTCGTGCGGCGTGATCTTCGGCATCGTGCGGTCCCGTGGCAATTTTGCTCACGTTTAGGCTTCCGCACCCGGCGGTGCAAGAGCCCATCTCAAGGGAAAACCGCCGCCGCCGCCAATTTGGGTCACACCGAACGCCTGCCGCCGCGTTCTTTGGCACAATTCTACAGCTCGAAAACCGCCGGAACACCGGGTTGGAGCCGCCGCAAGCGCTCGCTATGGCCAAGCGCCCGGAACGCCTTTTCGAGGTCGTCCCCGCTCTCTGTAAAATGCGCCCATCCATCGGTATGGATCGGGACAATCACAGCGCCTGCGAAGGCGGCGGCGGCCTCGATCGCGTCATTCGCGTTCATGGTGAGATTGAACTTGCCCCGTGTCTGCGCCGCTCCGCAGAAGAGCACGACAAGTCGGGGCTCGAACCGGCGCTGCACCTCCGCCACGCCGTCGAACCAGACCGTGTCGCCGGTGATGTACAGCGGGTCGAAGGCATGAGTTTCGGAGGACACCACGAAGCCGACGACATCGCCGGAAAGGGGTTCGATGCCGATCGGCCCATGCCGGGCTGGCGTCGCCGTGATTTCGAGGGCGCCGCCGTTTTCGTGCAAAATCTCCGCCGTTTCCCAGGGCCGGAGACCTCGGGCGGCGCCGTCCAGCCGGCCTGCGGCGGCTTTGGTGGTGAGAACCCGCTTTGCGTTCTGAAGGAAGGCGCGCCCCGAATTATCGAGATTGTCTGAATGCTGGTCGTGGCTCAGGAGAACGGCGTCGATGGGTCCGATCTGGTCCGGGGTCAGCGCGGGATTTCCTGTTTTTTTAAGAGTCACATGCGGCAGTACGTACTCGCCGGGATCATCGAACGTGGGATCTGTCAAAAGGCGGAAGCCGTTCAGTTCTATAAGGGCTGTCGGGCCTCCAATCAGGGTAATCGTGGCTGTGGTCATGATCTTTCCTTTGCGTCCAGCGCTATCGTGGCATAAGAAACCCCGCCGGGCTGACGAGGTTTCTCTTGGGTCCGCTTAAGGAGAGGCGGCGGCCTTAGTTCGTGTCGGTCGGCAGCGCGACGTAAACCTGTGTCCCGCTACGCTGTATGAGTGCCAGCGCGTGCTTCTTGCCGGCGGTTTTCGCGCTGCGAAGCGCTTTCTCAAGGGCGTCAGGGTTAAGGACATTCGCGCCGTTTGCCGCCAGAAGGATGTCGCCCTTAACAAGACCGGCGTCGGCGGCTACGCCATTCGGCCTGACGCTGATGATTGCGAGGCCGCCAGCGCCGTCCGGACCTTCCATGGCAGGCGCGACGCTCACGCCAAGCGCTCCGATATCAGCTTGAGGAAGGCCCCCGCCGGAGGCCGCGCCGTCTTCGCCGCCTTGCAATTCGGTCAGCTTCGCCTCGAGGAGCTTGAGCTTGTCATCGCGAAAGACGGCGAGCTTCACCTTGGTGGCAGGCGCGATCGCGGCAATCCTCCTTGCGAGGTCATGGCTGTCCTTCACGTCACCGTCGTTGATCTTGAGAATGACATCGCCGCGCCGTATCCCGGCTTTGTCCGCTGGTCCTCCAGGCGTAGGGGCGGAGACAAGCGCACCGCGCGCCTTTTTCAATCCGAGGCCGTCGGCGATTTCCGGGGTCACGGGCTGGACTTGCACACCGAGCCATCCTCGGGTGACGTGGCCCTTTTCCTTGAGTTGCGCGACGACGTTCTCCACCATCGAGGCCGGGATGGCGAAGGCGATGCCGACCGAACCGCCCGACGGCGAGAAAATAGCCGTGTTAACGCCAATGACTTCTCCGGCCAGATTGAATGTGGGACCGCCCGAATTGCCGCGGTTCACGGAGGCGTCGATTTGGATGAAGTTGTCGTAGGCGCCCATGCCGATGTCGCGTCCGCGCGCGGAAACGATGCCCGCCGTCACGGTTCCTTCGAGGCCGAAAGGATTGCCAAGCGCGATCACCCAGTCGCCGACCTTCGCTTCGGCACGGCCCAAGGAAACAGCCGGAAACAAGTCTTCGCCATCGACCTTAAGGAGCGCAAGGTCCGTCCCGGGATCGGTCCCTATTACCTTGGCTTCCAGGATGTCGCCATTATCCCTCACGACCTGCACCTTGATCGCGCCTTCCACCACGTGATTGTTGGTGACGATGAAACCGTCGGAGGTAACAAAAAACCCGGAACCTTGGCCTTGAACGGGCTCGACGGGACCGGCGCTCTTATCGTTGTCACGAGGGCCTTTGGGGCCAGGCGCTTGAGGGCCAAAAGGCGCGTTGGGGGGAAAGCCCCTGGGGCCGAAATATCGCTGCGGCGGCGAGGCGCCGAACGGGCTTTCCTTTTCTGGCTGCTGGTCGTCGCCATCCTCCCCGTGGGCGGCGATCGCCGTGGGGTTCGCCTTGACGCGGATGGAGACCACGGCGGGAGCTACGCGATCGACCAGCGCGGAGAAGCTCGGAAGCGCAGCCGTTTCGGCGGCCTCAACCGCCCGGCCTGACTTTATGGCTGCCTGTCGAAGCTCTGACGCTTCCGCCCCGATGGAGGCGCTAAGTACAAGCGCAGCTAGAATGCTGGCGCAGAGGAAGTGGGAATTCAGGGCAGAGTGTTTAGAGCATTTGTCTTTTACTTTGGCAGGCGAACCGAACATGAGCCTTCCATCTGGTACGAGCGGGAGAAAGGACAATTTTTCCGTTATAATTGAGGCAGAAATACATCAGTCCTGGCTAAGGTAAAGCAAAAATTTATAGAATTGATCTAACTTTCCAATGCGTATCACAACATTTTAAATAAATAAGGGATTTTTGCGGCGCGTTGCATTCCGGCCTATCGGTTTGGAAATTGCTCAACTGCCTCAAAGACTTTTTCTTGATCCCGATTGGCTTGCGTATAGCGGTATGCTGACGAAAGTGTACTGAGAAGATCACCGTCGTGCTTTTTGCCGAGAGGCGACAGGGCGACACCGTGTCGCTCTCCAATTGTCCCTGAGCGAAGGTTTCGATCCGAACTTGTCAGTTTTCTCAACGCGATTTTGCAGAAAAACGGGCTGCCACAGTCAAAGACAAATATGACGAGATCTGAGCGGGCGAAATGCTTGATTATGAGCTGGCGTAAACCTTATCAAGACCTTACGCATAAGCGGAGGATTTCATGAGAACGACTATTATCGCCGGATTGACCGCAATCGCGCTGTTGAGCCCTTCGTTGAGCTTCGCGCAGGAAACGCCCTCCCCACAAGGCGCGGCGGAGCAGGAGCACTGGCGCCCAAGCCCTGAAGATATGAAAGCCTTCACGGATGCGCGGGTCGCGGGGCTTAAGGCCGGCTTGCAGCTGACGCCAGACCAGGAGAAGAAGTGGCCTGCGGTCGAGCAAGCCATTCGGGACATGGCGAAAGCGCGGCAGGAGCGCATGGCCGCGTGGCGAGAGCGCTCTAAGGGAGAAAAGGAAGATGCGATCGCCCGTATCAGGGCGCGGGCTGACGCCATGACACAGCGCGCGGCCGAACTCAGGAAGCTCGCAGACGCGGCCGAACCGCTTTATCAATCGCTAAGCGACGATCAGAAGCACCGGCTCCGTTTTTTGGTTCGCATGGCGATGGGACGTCATGGCGGCGGATGGGGTCATGGCGGTTGGGGGCATCGTCACGGCGGCTCGAACGGGTGATTGAAGAGAAAGATGCCAACAACGCCGCTCGCCTCCATGTGAGCGGCGTTCCGCTAATCCTTATCGCGGGGGCTATCGACTGGCTGCAGGCGGATGGGCTTGGCGCTCCCCTCGACTTTTTGTGACGCCGTAACGATATCGCCCGTCTTGATGATGAGATCGCGAACCGCCGCGACGCTTTCCGCCACTTGGACCCAGCCTTCGAGCTCGTTCATGAAAATGTCGGACCCGCCATGAGCGCCCTTCCGCACACGCTGTATGTCTTCGACGCAAATCAGCGTGATGTTCCCACCGGTGTCGTGAAGCTCGATGAACATTTATTTGATCCTCCCGAGCAGGCATTAACAGCTTGTTTGCCAGGCTCGCTCCGCCGAAGGGGCGAGTTATAGCACCCTCGCGGGAAATGACGCGCATTATTTTGCGGGATCGGCGGAGCCGCCGTAACGCAAGTTTTCCATAGGCCGCGCCCAATATTACCGAGTAGTGTCGCAAGAACCGGAAGGCTCCGGGAAGCGCTATTTTAGAACCGCTCTAATTAAAAAAGAAAGAGATTGCGTATCTGGTTAAACGACACTAGAAATACGAGCATTGCCGACCTTTTTCTTCTCTCTGCGCCTGGACAGGCAGCTCACAAAAGACATGTTTGAGGAGGGTGGGGCAGCCAGAGAACGAACACGCGTAATAATGCCACTCGCCCGTTTTTTGATAGTGCTCCCGCCAGCAGCATTCGCGGCCTTTCCCGTGGACGCCCGTACGGACGATCCATTCCCGCTTAAGAACGAGAACGAAAGTTTCCAGGGCTTCGATAGCGACGCGCGCCGCGCCGAAAGGATTGTAACCGCCAAGGAAAAGGTTACGGTCAAGCTCGAGCTGCTGGCTATGGGCCGGTATCCTTTCCGAGACGAATTTCACGACGCGACGGCACAGGGCGTGCTGGTTGTCGAATAGGAGCGAAGCATGCTTGCGGCCGCCATTATCGTTTTCCGTGAGGTCATCGAAGCCGGGCTCATCGTCGGCATCGTGCTCGCGGCCACAAGAGGCGTCCAGTCGCGGACCGTCTACGTCCTCGGTGGCATTGCCGCAGGCATCTTCGGCGCCTCCTTGCTCGCCGTCTTCGCTGGCACGCTTTCGAACGCGCTCGAGGGCGTTGGCCAGGAGGTCTTCAACGCGTCCATCCTTGGCGTGGCGGTGATCATGCTCGGATGGCACAATGTCTGGATGGCGCAACACGGGAGGGAACTCGCCGCAGAACTTGCGGCCGCCGGACGGGCGGTTGTCGCGGGCAGCAAGACCTTGACCGCGCTTGCCATTGTCGTCGCCATCGCTGTTCTCCGCGAGGGCGCCGAGGTTGTTCTGTTCCTCTATGGCGTCGTTATCGCGAGTGGAGAAAGCGGCTGGGGTCTCTTTGCCGGGGGCATGCTTGGCCTCGCCGCAGGCGTTTCAGTGAGTGCTCTCACCTATGCTGGCCTCGTGAAAATACCGCCGCGTTATCTGTTCAGCGTGACAAGCATGCTGATCGCGTTCCTTGCGGCGGGCATGGCGTCCCAGTGCGTCGCCTTCCTTCAACGCGCCGATATCCTCGATTTTTGGAACGCCACGCTTTGGGACACATCCTGGCTCCTGCCGGGGAACAGTCTTGCGGGGCCGCGTTCTGCACGTCCTTATCGGGTATGACGACCGGCCGTCCATTTTGCAGGCCGTCGCTTACGTCGTGACGCTTGCGACGATCCTCGTGGCCATGCGCGTGTTTGCCCCAGCAAAGCCGCAGCCGAAGTCAGCAGATGCGCCTGCGTCCACAAATCCAAAGGTCGCGGCCTGACGGCGCCGTTTATCTGGTTTCTTGACGCAAAACGCCCCAGGGCGATGATAAAATAATCAGGGCCGCAAATCCGGTTCTATCCCCGGTTTGTGCCGCTTTGCGACGGTCCAAGAGTTTGCGTCCCGCTGGGCAATTGGAAAGCTTGCGGCAGAGACCTGCGGAAGGCGTCGACGAGCATGAAGGCGCCATCGATATTGATGTGATCATTATCGAAGTAGTGCAGGTTACGCCCCTTAATTGCGTAGCAATAGGCGCTATCGCAAAACTCTGAAAACGGGCTGAAGAAGTAGACGCCTTGATGATTTTTCGCCAGGGAGTTCAAAGTGCCGTTGACATAACCTTGCCTGCGATTTGCTTCCTCGCGAGTGACAAAGCCGCAATCATCCCAGCTGGGGTGCGTAAACGGAGCAAAACAGCGGGCAGGCGGGAAGCAGCATTTCGGGGACCTGCCCCATCAGCACAACCTTGATTCCGGCCGCCGTCAGTGTTGAGACCGTTTGATCGAGGACATGAGCGAAAGTTTCGCGGCTCGCTTGGCGAGTTGTTTCACCGTTACTGTTAGCAAGATACAGCGTCGGCCTTGATTCGCGCCCGTATGGCAGATCTTCAATTTGAGTCCAGCGGGACGCCATGACGACGACCTTCGGCTTCAGCTTCAAGATCCGTCCCAACACGATTTGATTATTTTTCAGGCAGGCGTCATTGAAGGGCTTGCCGGATTTCAAGATCAATTGCGCATCCTGCACCGGCACGCAGCCTCCGGTGAAATATGTCTTTACTCGGCCGTAGATGGTCGCGATGAGGGGGAGATAATGCATCGCATGAGAATCGCCCCACAAAATCACATCTGAAGGGTTGTCTCCGAACTCGCACTCGGCCAGTTTGGATTCCTCTCGAGCCTTCGGAATGCATTGCGCAAAGTCTTTTCTAACTCTGTCCAGGACGGTCCGAGCCTCGACGGGGAAACGCCAAGCTGCGCCCTTTGATTCCTGAAAGAAGCTGCCGCAGGCGATAATTATGGCTGTGAGCGCGACGGCGAATTGTCCCGCCCGGCCGATTGACGGAATGAAAAACCATTTCGGCCGTGCAAGCACAGTGGGCGGCCGCTTCGTCGGCTTGCGGAAAGGTTGCTCGATAAAGCGCCAGGAGAAAACCGCAGCCGAAACAGCGACAAGGACGCAGAGCAAGCTTTCAAGGAAGGTCAATGGCCGCAGCAATTCGTAGGAGGTGAAGGCGAAAATAGGCCAATGCCACAGATAAAGGGAGTAAGAGATAAGCCCGGTAAAGACGATCGGCTTCCAGGATAAAAGAGCGGCGACGCGGGTGCGTTCATTCTCGGTGGAATAAATCACGAGCGCGCAACCGAGCACGGGGACGAGGGCGGCGAGACCCGGAAAGGGCGTGTCCTTATCGTAGAGGAACAGCGGCGCAATCATCAGCGCCAGTCCTATCGCCGACAAACTTTCGGCGACGGCCTTGCTGGCGATTCTCGGGACGAAATTCATGGCCAGCAAAGCGCCGGCGAGGAGTTCCCAGCCACGGGTTGGAAGGTGAAAGAAGGCGCTTCGCGGCCAGATGTGGACGAGCGCCTCTGCGGCTGCGAGCGAGAGGACGCCGAGCGCAAGCACGGCCAGCCTATGCCTTCTTTCGGGCAGAAACCGGATCATCAACGCAAGAAGGGTTGGCCATATCAGATAAAACTGCTCCTCGACGGAGAGCGACCACATATGCAGAAGCGGGTTCTCCTGCATGGAGTGGTGGAAATATCCCGGCGTCGCCGCAAGCCTGAAGTTGCCGCCGAAGAGCAGCGTATAGATGACGATCTTGCCATATTCGATCGAGATCATCCGGCAAGAAGAGAAGAAACGCTGCAATCGTCGTAATGGCGATCATAGCCAGCAGAGCGGGCAAGATGCGCCGCGCCCTCCTCGCGTAAAAGCTTAGATAAGTAAATTTCCCTGCCTTCATCTCATTGAAGATGATGGAAGTTATCAAGTATCCGGAGATAACGAAGAATATGTCGACCCCGACATACCCGCCCGGGAACGCTGACCCCCAACCGTGAAATAAGACAACAGATGCAATCGCAATGGCGCGGATGCCATCGATTTCCGAACGGTATGAGATCATTCTCGATCCTTTAGGCGGAGACGGGGCAGGGCGAGTCGCTTGTTGCAGCCTCGGCAGGCAATTCCGGTTACAATCGGGCGAGATTTTGTCTTGGCGGCGCGTGGATTGAGAAAACTGTGAAGGGGTCGCAAGGAAGTCTCACGTCCCCTGAAGGGCTACGCCAAAAGTGCTTGCCAGCCGTCCGCGTTGTGGCAAGTGTTGGCCATGCCCGAACTGCCCGAAGTGGAGATCATCCGGCGCGGCCTTGCTCCGGCCATGGAAAACGCCTCGTTTGAAGCCGTCACGCTCAATCGCCCCGACTTGCGCTTTCCCTTCGAGGCGGATTTCGCAACGCGGCTTTTGAGCGAGCGCGTGTCGCGCCTCACGCGCCGCGCCAAGTACATCATCGCGGAAACGGAAAGCGGGCTCGGTCTGGCCATGCATCTCGGCATGACCGGGCGGTTTACGATCCTCCATAAGGCCGTCGGACGCGCTGACACGCCAGGGGCGTTTTATTACGATTACGACGCCGATCCGCGCCACGACCATGTCGTGTTCGGCATGAGCAACGGCGATGTCATCCGTTACAACGATGTCCGCCGCTTCGGCTATATGACGCTTTTCCCTGCGAAAGACATGGCGGAGCATCCGCTGTTCAGGGCTCTCGGGGTCGAGCCGCTTTCCGGCGGCCTCTCGCCGGCCTATCTCGCGGAACGCGCTTCCGGCAAGGCGCAGCCGCTCAAAGCATTTCTCCTCGACCAGCGCGTCATTGCAGGGCTCGGCAATATCTATGTCTGCGAGGCGCTGTTCCGGGCCGGTATGCCGCCGGACGCCGAGGCAGGGCTGCTTGCGAAGGGCAAGCGAGGCAAAGCGGCTTCGGAGCGGCTTTGCGCGGCCATCAAGGGCGTGCTCGAAGATGCGCTCCTTGCGGGCGGCTCCTCGATCCGCGACTACCGCCATGCCGATGGCGGGGGCGGCAGCTTCCAGGAAAAGTTTGACGTTTACGGACGCGAAGGCGAGCCTTGTCACAAGGCTTGCGGCGCCCTTATTCATCGTAAGGCGCAGCATGGCCGTTCCACGTTCTATTGCCCGAGTTGCCAAGCCAAACTGTGAGAGGAAACGCTATGGCCTTCGAGACGATGCACTTCGAGAAGCGGGGCAGGGTAGGGCTCATCACGCTCAACCGTCCCCAGGCGCTCAATGCGCTCAGCGCTCAGCTCATCTCCGAGTTGAATCAGGTCCTCGATCAATGCGAGGCGGACGACGGGATCGCCGCCATGGTTCTGACGGGCTCGGAGAAAGCTTTTGCCGCCGGCGCCGACATCAAGGAGATGAAGGACAAGTCCTTCGGCGACGTTGTCGCCCACGATTTCCTCGCTCCGTGGGAGCGCCTCAGCTATTGCCGCAAGCCCGTCATCGCCGCCGTTTCCGGCTACGCGCTTGGCGGGGGATGCGAGCTTGCCATGATGTGCGACTTCATCATCGCCAGCGAAACGGCGAAGTTCGGGCAGCCCGAAATCATGCTCGGGGTGATACCGGGCGCGGGCGGAACGCAGCGCCTCACGCGCGCCGTGGGCAAGTCCAAGGCTATGGACCTTTGTTTGACCGGGCGGCAGATGGACGCAGCAGAGGCCGAACGGTGCGGGCTCGTCGCGCGCATTGTGCCTGTTTCCGAGGTTGTAAACGAGGCCCTGAAGGCCGCGGAGAAGATCGCGAGCCACTCGCTTCCCTCCGTGATGATGGCGAAAGAGGCCGTAAATCGGGCCTTCGAGAGCACATTGGCCGAGGGAATCCTCTTTGAGCGGCGCACCTTTCAATCTCTTTTTGCAACCGAAGATCAGAAGGAAGGCATGGCGGCTTTCGCAGCAAAGCGTCCGGCTCAATTCAAGCACCGCTGATTTGATCTAGCTCAATGGCATTGGACGGGTGTGCCTGCAAATTTACTGTAGACAGTATACAACAGGATGCCTTGGGGGCCTGCTTGAAGAACATGCCGAGCCACGCCGCTGAACGCCCCCGCTTCAATCCCGGGAGGTGCGAGGCCTGCTTTATCCGGCATCGCGGAATTTGCGGCGCCTTGTCGATGGAGCAGCTCGAGAGGCTGAGTTCCATCGCGCGCCGGCGCACGGTGCCGGCCAATCAGCATATTTTCAGAGACGGCGACGAGGCCATCTCCTTCGCTGCGGTCGTGTCCGGCGTCGTGAAACTCATCAAGACAACCGCTGAAGGCGAGCGCCACATCATCGGGCTCGTCTATGCGCCGGAGTTCCTCGGCCACACTTTCGCCCAGCAGCACCGCTTTTCAGCCGCCGCAGCGACCGATGTCGACATGTGCATGTTTCCGCGCGCGTCCTTCAATCGGCTTTTGAGCGAGTTCCCGGAGCTTGAGCGGTGGCTTTTCGAATTTACGGTTCGAGAACTCGACATCTGCCGCGATTGGACGCTCATGCTTGGGCGGAAATCGTCCTACGAGCGCGTCGCCAGTCTCCTGCTGATTATCGCAAAACGCTCGCGAAACGCGGGCTGCCAGCCTCTATCCGACAATTCCGCCCGGTTTGAGCTGCCTCTCACCCGCTCCGAGCTTGCGGATTACCTCGGGCTGACCCTCGAAACCGTGAGCCGTAAAATCAGTGGCCTCAAGCGGGAGGGCATCATCCAGCTTCGAACGACACGCGAAATCGTTGTGCCCGATATCGACCTTCTGGCGGAAATCGCCAACATGGACCCTATTGGGGAGGAAATTGCTGGACGCCCGCGTTCGGCTGTGACGCATCAAAGCTAGAGCGTATCCGCTGGACTCAAAAGCGCGCTCTCGCTCTTTGTTTTATCGCCTGCTCCTGAAAAGAATGCCCAGCAGGTCCTAAGGCGCTACCCTTTCATTATCCAACGCCAATTGACCGGAGAGCTTACCCTCCCGCTTTATGGGTTTGTGGCGGAGCTTTGGAAGCGCTACATCAGGCGGCAAAGGAAAGGGATGCAGCCATGATCCGCGACAAGATCTCACAAGCCTTGAAGGATGCCATGAGGGCGAAGGACGAGGTCAAAACCACGACACTGCGCATGGTGAATGCAGCGATCAAGCAGAAGGACATCGACGTGGCGCGAGCCCGCGGAGACCAGCACATCAGCCAGGACGAGGTGCTCAATCTCTTGCAAAGCTTGATCAAATCACGCCGCGAGTCCATCGAGCTTTACAAGCAGGGCGCAAGACAGGATCTCGTTGACAAGGAAGCGACCGAGATCGGCGTCATCGAGCAATTCCTGCCGAAGCAAATGAACGAGGAAGAGACGCGGGCCGTCATACGGGACCTTGTCGCTTCGCTCGGCGCCACAAGCGTGAAAGACATGGGCAAGGTCATGGCCGCCCTCAAAAGCAAGTATGCCGGGCAGCTTGACATGAGCAAAGCGAGCGCGGCCGTAAAGGACGTGCTCACGGGCAAATGACAATCGGGCGCAACCGCCTCAATGCATGTGCGCGAGCGCGCCATTCATCCAGCGCTCGCGTTTGCCTTGCAGAAGTTCAGGCTTCTGGGAGATGATTTCGATGAGGATCAGGAACTCTTGCCGCAGGCGCGGATCCCTGATCTTGTTGAAAGCGGACAGCAGTTGCCTGGATTCATCGCAGGGGTCGGGCTTGGGTTCTGCGGGTATGCCCGCGAGCAAGCGTCGGAAAAATTCGTCGACCTCTTCATGCGTGACCATTTACGGACGCCTCCAACTCAACACCACGCGACCCTCGGGGTTGTATAACCTAACCCCCGCAATTTGAAGTGAAAAATCCCTTACCCAAGAAAAAATAAATTTGATTGCGGCAAACTCAATCTGCCGCTCGCATTCAGCCTCCGGACCAAACCGTCTCCCTTATCAGTACCCTGATAGCCCAGTCCAAGGCAAATGAGAAATGAACTTGGCAAACCTAGAAAATAGGCTACACTTCAACGTTGGGGGAAAGGTTTCGCATCGCCGGCTCCACTTGCCGAGGAATTATGATGAGAGTTTTTCCTCTTGCGATTGTATTCGCGTTAACCTTGTTGGTTAAACCTGCTTATTCCGAAGCGCCAGATCTGTTTCATGAGAAAATTGGTATTATAGCTTCAAAGTTTTCGTCGCTGAATATTCCTGGCCTTGAGAAAATTCAACTTCCACAAATCCAGCCGGACGGTTCTTTCATTTTTATCTACGTCTGGCATCCAAAGACGCATCGCCCGACCACGGCTTCGTTCGAAGCCAATATCGGTGACTATTTCGATATCATGGGCGCGCAGAGCAAGGCGTTCAGCGGGTGGTGTTATCTGGGCAAACCGGAAACATATGTCCTGAAGGCCGAAATCCTCCGAAATCTCCGTCGTCCGCATCCGGGCTCTAGGCTTTCACGGTCGCGCCCCGCGGGGCAAATGCCGGGGCGGCTTGCCGGGCGAGGCGGGGCAGCTCGGGCATACGCAGGTCATCAAGGACCCGCGATCGGGCCTTCTGTCCATGGTGCGATCCGGGCACCCTACGCGCTTTCCTCCCGCGGACGAGCGGGTTCAATAGAGCCGTTTTTCCCTTCGAACAAATCGGGACGGCGCTGCCGCGTCAGGGCTTGCGCGTGCTCGCGCCGCCAGCGAGCGATGCGGGCGTGGTTGCCGGATAAAAGGACGTCCGGAATTTCGCGTCCTTCCCACAGGCGCGGTTTCGTATAGTGCGGATATTCCAGGAGGTTGTTCTCGAAGCTTTCTTCGCTGAGCGATGCTTCGGCTCCGATGACGCCGGGCAAGAGGCGCACGCAGGCGTCGATCAAGACCATCGCAGCGAGTTCGCCGCCCGACAGCACATAGTCGCCGATCGAGATCTCTTCGAGTTGGCGCGCCTCGATGACGCGTTGGTCAAGTCCTTCGAAGCGTCCGCAAAACAGGATGGCGCCTTCATCCCGAGCGAGATTGCGAACACGCTCCTGCGTCAGCGGCGCGCCGCGTGGCGACAGGTAAATGCGCGCCAAATTCGGGGCGTTCGAAACCGCTGCATCGATGGCCGCCGCCGCCACGTCCGCGCGCATGACCATGCCCGCGCCGCCGCCAGCGGGCGTGTCGTCGACAGAGCGGTGCTTGTCGAAAGCGAAATCGCGGATGTTGAGGGTGGATAGCCGCCAGAGCCCGTCCTCAAGCGCGCGGCCTGCAAGGCTCACGCCCAGCGGCCCAGGAAACATCTCCGGAAAAAGCGTAAGAACCTTCGCCTGCCACGGCATGGCCTATCCGTCCAGCGTCTTGAGCCAAGCCTCTATCGGAGCTTTCGGGGACAGGCGCAAGAACCCGACCGAGATTGGAAGCGTGAAACGCTGCGGGCCAGCACTGCCAGGGTTGACGTAAAGCACATCATTAACCGTTTCGATGAGCGGTTTGTGCGAATGGCCAGAAACGACCACGTCCATTCTTGCCGCCTTCGGGTCCATTGTCATCTCGCGAAGGCTGTGAAGCATATAGATGTTGAAACCATCAATGAAAACGACGGTATCGTAAGGCAGCGTGTCCGCCCAACTGCTGGTGTCGACGTTCCCGCGCACGGCCGTCACCGGCGCGATGGCGCGAAGCGCGTCCAGGATTTCGGGCCTGTCGACATCACCGGCGTGAAGAATGCGATCGACGCCCGCAAGAGCGGCGACTGCCTCGCGTCTTAGCAAGCCGTGGGTGTCCGAAATCAGGCCGACAAGGGTCATGTCTCTCCTGCGCTCTGTTCTTCGTAGACAGGCCTTAGAACGACTGCCTGACGCGCGTCGAGGTCGATGCGGGGGACATGCGCATTCTCAAACGGGATGAGCTGGGCTTGTCCCTCGCCCTCAAATCGAACTTCCAACAAATCGCCCGCGCCGAAATTATGCACGGCGATAATTTTACCGATTGGCTCGCCGTCTGGGGAGATGGCTTTTAGCCCTATCAGGTCGGAATGATAATATTCGTCGTCCTCTTCGGGCGGAGGCAGCGCCGTGCGGGAGACGTAAAGGTCCGTCCCTTTCAGTCTTTCCGCCTCGTCGCGATCGCTGACGCCGTGAAGGGTGGCGATAACCGTGGCGCCTTTCACGCTGCGAATAGCGGAAATGCGAAAATGACGCTCGCCATTCGCGCCGGTCAGCGCGCCATAAGCCGCGATGTCCTCCGGCTGGCCCGTATAGGTGATGATTTTCACCTCGCCCTTCAGCCCATGGACGCCGGTAATGCGCCCAAGGAGCACCCTTTCTTCCGCAATCATGCCGAGCGTCCCTTTTCGATATGAGCCGGCATTCGATGCCGCCATCGCGCAACGGCGACGCACGCCCAGATCGCTTCAACCACGCCGAAAGGCCATGCTCCCTGCAAAAAGCCATATGCGCTGGCGAGCATACACGACCCGGCGAAGGCCAGGACGAACCAGGCGCTTCGATCTTCCAGCGCGTAAAAGACGAGCATCAGCGAAACGGCGACCAGCCCGAACGACGTCAGCAGGTCCATCCAGGCTGCTCCTGGCACACAGAACGGGAGATGGACTAAGCCGCCTCGCTGGCGCCCTCGGCCTTCTTGCGCTTCTCTTCGGCGCGCTCCTTCGCCTTGTCGCCGGGCTCCGCCTTCTTCGGGTTATTCCGCTCGGGGCGCTTGGCGAGCCCGCGCGCATCGAGAAAGCGCAGGACGCGATCGGTGGGCTGGGCGCCAACGGAGAGCCAATGCTTCACGCGGTCTTCGACGAGCGTGATGCGCTCGGCATGATCCTTCGGCAGAAGGGGATTGTAGGTGCCGACCTTTTCGATGAAGCGGCCGTCGCGGGGCGCGGTAGCCTCGGCAATGACGATTTTGTAATAGGGGCGCTTTTTTGCTCCGCCGCGCGAGAGCCTGATTTTTAGTGGCATACTTTGCTTTCTCGTTGTGTTTTCGTTTCTAGTTCTATCATTGTGACACCGTTGTCGCTGTGCTCAGCGTCATTCCCGCGAAAGCGGGAATCCATGTCTCAGCGGCAAACAAGCTCGTACAGATCTTCCCAGTATAAGTTTTTCTCTTCAATCAAACTGACCTTCCAGGATCTATTCCACTTCTTGATGCACTTCTCACGTGCAATTGCATTTCCGATGTCATCGAAGATTTCAAAGTAAACCAGCGTCTTTCCTACTTCTTCTTCCCCGGCAAGCCCGGAAGTCCGCCGCCGAAGCGCGGCTGGCCGGGCATCCCCGGAAGGCCGCCGCCGCCGAGCGCGCCCGGCAGCTTCATTCCTGGCGGAAGCTGACCCTTTTTGACCGCCTCGATCATCTCCGGCGTAGGCTCCGGCATCTTGTTCAAGCCGAACAGCTTCGCGAGACCGCCCTTGCCCTTGCCGACCACCTTCATCATGTCGGCCATCTGCCGATGCATTTTCAGAAGCTGATTGATTTCCTGCACGGTCGCGCCGGAGCCGGCCGCGATGCGGCGCTTTCGGGTCGCCTGAAGAATTTTCGGGTTGCGGCGTTCTTTCGGCGTCATGGAGGAGATGATCGCGCCCTGACGCTTGAAGATCTTGTCGTCGAGATTGGCGGCGTCGACCTGCTTTTTGATCTTGCCGATGCCGGGAAGGAAGCCGAGCACGCTCGACATGCCGCCGATCTTCTGCATCTGCTTGAGCTGATCGGCCAGATCCTCCAGGTCGAACTGGCCCTTCGCCAGCCTTTTCGCCATCGCCTGGGCTTTTTCCTGGTCGATGGTTTCGGCGGCTTTCTCGACGAGGCTGACCACGTCGCCCATGCCGAGAATGCGGCTTGCGACGCGTTCGGGATGGAAATCTTCGAGGCCGTCGAGCTTTTCGCCGGTGCCGAGCAGCTTGATCGGCTTGCCGGTGACGGCGCGCATGGAAAGCGCAGCGCCGCCGCGGCCATCGCCGTCGATGCGCGTGAGCACGATGCCGCTGATGCCGATGCGCTCGTTAAAGGTCCGCGCGAGGATGACGGCATCCTGGCCGGTAAGGCTGTCGGCCACGAGCAGCGTTTCGTGCGGCTTCGCGATATCGCGCACCTCTTCGGTCTCGCGCATCAGCTCGTCGTCGATGTGAAGGCGCCCCGCCGTGTCGAGGATGACCACGTCATAGCCGCCAAGCCGCGCCGCCTGCATGGCCCGCGACGTGATTTGCTGCGGCGTCTGGCCCTTGATGATCGGCAGGGTATCGATATTGACCTGCTCGCCGAGGATCTTGAGCTGCTCCTGCGCGGCGGGGCGGCGCGTATCGAGCGACGCCATCAGCACTTTCTTCTTGTCGCGCTCGTTGAGGCGTTTTGCGATCTTGGCCGAGGTCGTGGTCTTGCCGGAACCCTGCAAGCCGACCATCATGATCGGAACCGGCGCGGGCGCATACAGGTCGATGGGTTCGGCTTCGGAGCCAAGCGTGCGCACAAGCTCGTCATGCACGATCTTCACGACCATCTGGCCGGGCGTGATCGAACGCACCACTTCCTGCCCAACCGCCTTTTCGCGCACGCGATCCGTGAAGGATTTCACCACGTCGAGCGCTACGTCGGCCTCGATAAGCGCCCGGCGAACCTCGCGCATCGCTTCGGCCACGTCGCTGTCAGTCAACGCGCCGCGACGGGTCAGCTTATCGAAAATGCCGGAAAGGCGGTCGGACAGCGATTCGAACATGTGCAGGCTTTCAATTTTCCAACACGAAACGCACCCGCGGGCGAACCTTCGCTGGCGGATGCTGATCCATGCGTCGCATATAATCGAAGACGTTCTCCATTAGTAGAGAAAACCACTCACTTTTGTGAGAGAAAATCACCACTTTGTGGATATTCGGACAGGTGCCACCCAGCCTGCTCAGCGCGCGGTCGCCTGAACCTTATTCCTCTCGCGGCATCGGCACATCCGGCGCCCCCTTGTGTTCGATCAGCTTGAACCTTTCCGTGATCAGAACCGTGACGAGCGTCGCAAGGAACAGGACCGTGATGCCGATGCAAAGCGGACGCACGGTGCCGTCAAAGGATCGCCCGATCGCCGTGCCGAAAGCCGCGGCCGCCACCGTCGAATAGAAGCCCGCGAGCGAGGATGCGGTGCCCGCGATGTGGCTCATCGGCTCCATGGATAAGGCGTTGAAGTTCGGCATGATGAGGCCGAAGCAGAAGAAGACGATCCCCATATAGAGGCCGAACAGAAGCAGCGGCGGCTTCTCCGGAAAGGCCGCCAAGGCCATCAAGCCGCAAACGGCAAGCCCGGCGAAAATGGCGCGATGCGACACGCCGCGCATTCCGATCCTGCGCACCAACAAGGCGTTGAGCCCGGAAGCCGCGACCAGGAAGCACGAGATCGCGCCAAAGGCGATGGGGAAGCGCGAACCGAGGCCGTAGACATCGACGAAAATCTGCTGCGCGCTGACGATGTAGCTCAGGAGTAGCCCGAACACGAACCCCATGCCGATCACATAACCGGCGGTCTGGCGGGTCGTCGCCACGAGCTTGGCGGCCGCCCAGACGGACGATGCTGAAAACGGCAGGCGGTCCCCCTCATGCCTCGTTTCCGGCAGGCGAAGCCAGGCCCACAGGATCGAGGCCGCCGCCACAAGTAGCAGGAAGTCGAAAATGATGCGCCAGCCGGAAAGATGGAGGATGATCTCCCCAACGCCGGGGGCCAGGATCGGAACCACGATAAAGACCATCATGACGAAGGACATGACGCGCGCCATTTCGCGTCCGCCGAAGCGGTCGCGAACAATGGCAAGCGCGATGACGCGCGGAGCCGCGGCGCCGAACCCTTGCACGACGCGCGCGACGAGCAGCCCTGCAAACGAGCCGGAGGAGAGCGCAAGGATCGTTCCGGCGATGTACAGGCCAAGCCCCGCCAGGAGCGGCTGTCTGCGGCCGTAATGGTCGGATAGCGGGCCGAAGAGGATTTGGCCGGCCGCAAATCCTACGAAATAGATGCTGATGACCAGTTGCCGGTCGTTCTCGTCGCTGACGCCAAGCGCATTGCCGATCTGCGGCAGCGCCGGGAGCATGACATCAATGGAGAGCGCCGTCAGCGCCATAAGAAACGCGATCAGCGACACGAACTCGATGAACGACAACGAAAATTGAGCCGTTTGCGGCGCGGCTCCTTGAGGCTTTACAAGCATGAAGCGGCGTGATTCCGAGGGCTGGACCCGACCAGGATCGGCCGGGATCAGAACGGGTTCAAGCTCGCCCGCTCCGTAAACTTCAAATAGGCGACGCTCGCCCCAATTCGAAGGCCAAGGCCCGTTCGATTGGGACGATGAGCATATTCGAGCTCCGGTACACGGTCAGCCCGAAGCCCCCCGCGACGTAGGCGGAGCCGTCGATGCCCGGAAAACGCCTGTACAAGCCCTCGGAATTATCGAGGTTGTAAACGAGAAACAGGGTGCGCGACCCCGTGGCCCCGATATCCGCCCCGAGCGATGGCCCTTGCCAGTAGATGTTCGAAGGCGCCGACTCGATGCCGTTGACGCGGCTGTAAAGCGTGCCCTCGCCATATCTCAAGCCGGCGAGAAACGCGCCGCCGCCTTCATCGCCGATAATGTAGGCGTTCGGCTGTCCGAAAGTATCGAACGCGTGGTTCATGACCGCTGCGAATTCGGATGTCAGCGTGCCGAATACGCCGGCGCCGGCGTTGCGGATCTCCTGCGGCGTGTAGCCTGTTGGCGACGACGTCGCGGGCGGAAGCGCATCGCTGACAGGAGGCTTCAAAGAGGCGACCCTGCCATCCTGCTGAGACGGCGCGGGACGAATTGCAAGCGGCGCCTCCGGGGCCGACGCCGTTTTTGTCTGCTGAGCATTGGAAGGCGGGGGCGACGGTTCCGTAGCCGCGGGAGTCTTCGTTTGCTGGGCGCTTGCAGGAGGACGCAGAGCCTTGGCCACGTTCGCCGACCAGGGCACATTCGCAGGAGGCATTTCCTCCGGAGTGGCCGAAGCCAATTGCGGCGGCTGGGCGGACTTACCCACGGGGGCTGTCGGCGAATAGGGAGAAATCGGCGGCCTTCGCCCCTTCGCTCTCAAGCTGCGCGAGAATAAAGCCCGCCTTCTGTCTCATGACCGCGATCAGTCTATCATTGACGGATTTCAGCTCATTCAGGCGCGCACAAGAGATATCGTTTTTGGGCGTGACGTTCAGCGCATCGAGCTGGCCCACAAGCTGCTCGATTTCGGCGTTGAATGTTTCAAGCTTACTGTCGTCCATCGCGGCCGCGGCCTTGTCGGCTTTTTGCGCCTCGGTCCAGCCTTGCGTTTTCGCAATCGCCAGAAGCCGCTCCTGGAAGCGCCGCTCACTTTCGCGATTGAGCGTTCGCAAAGCCTGAGCCGTTTGATCGATCTGCACGCCAAAGACATGCGCGTCGCACTGATCCGCCGCATTTCCCGCATGGGGGAAAACCGCAATGAAAACAGCTATGGCAGCCGCCGATCCGATCTTCATAGTCAAGCCCTTGCGCCTGGATAGCACTCTGCTCAGAAAAAGCCATGCCCCGATTCGCGCCCTGATTGTAACTCACAGGACAGGACACACTTGACGCTCTCCTTAGCGGATTCAGCCGTCAACCGCAACGCGCTGCGACCCAAAAGCCACAGGATGCAGGGGATTACGCCAAAAAGAATCGGAGTTGCTTCGATGGGGGACAAACGGCCTTCGTCTCCCGGAAGCCGCGTGCGGCTCGCGCTTCGCGCGGGCAGGAGATGACAAAATGCGATAGCGCTTACTTCACCGGCACGCCTTGCGCCTCAAGGTCCACGCGGAGTTCCGCGATATCCTTCTCGAAGGCCGGCACGATGTCGTCGCGCATGTGCTGCGTATCCTCCAGGATCGCCTTCGCCGCGGGGCCGGCCTTCCATTCATGGCCGAGAACATCCTTCATGTTCCCGTCCATACTGTCGTAATAGCGGCGGACGGCTGAGATGAGCTGCGGCGCGAGCTGGAAGGTGATGGTCTGCTGCTTCATGGTTTCCCAGACGAAGGTCTTCATCTTCAGATCGTCCGGATGAATGCCGGCATTGGACCAGCCATTCTTGTCCGACCAATACATGGTCCAGGTGTCCGACGGCAAAAAATACGAATCGGAAATGCGATTGCGGAGCGCTTTCTCGAAAGTCTGGCTCCAGTCGTCGACGGAACTGAGATTGTCCTTCACCTCGTCGAGAAGCGCGCGCCGCATATAAAAGCCATCGCGCTCGCTCCTCGCCACCTCGAATTGAAGGGCGGTCTTGAAGCCGGCCTGCGCCGCAAGATAGACGCCGATAATCGTCGAGGCCATCACGACGAGATTCGCGATCCAGAACTCGGCGTTTCCGCTTTCGCGGACCCTGAAAATACGAACAATCGAAAAACGGCGCCGGGACATACTTTCTCCGAGCAGAAATCAAGCTTTCTCCCGTTCGCGCGCGATTATGTCGGCTTCATGATCGAAAAGGGCAGAGTCGCGGGAAGGAGGGGATAGGGCGCCTTGAGCCGGACAAGATGATGGGAAAACGGAGACGTTTGAGAAAAGGTGTTCGCGCAAGCCGTGCGGTTTTATAGCATTTTCCACCGGGGACGTTCATGGTGTCGATGTTTTTTATAGGGCTTTTCATTGGCCTGTTCTATGCGGACCGGGCGCGCGCGCTGTTTGGGCGCCTGCGCAAGGCCCTGCGAAAGCTGTTCCGCTTAAAGCCAGACGAACCAGCCCGTGGCGGCGCTTGAGCCTGTGGAGGAGCCGCTCGCCATCAGGCTTCGAAAGCTTGAAAGCCAATTTCTCCCCGTGGCCGAGAACGCCTCGCATCCGCGCGAATTTCTGGATCAGCCCTCCTTTCAGGAGGCCGCGGCCCTCTTCAAGAGCGAAGCCGTCCCGCTGAAAACGGTGATGCAATATGTGCTCGGAGCGAATTGGGGGCTCTCATGCGCGGCGCTCTCCGGTCTCGCAGGCCGCGCCGACCGTGAAAGCGCGGCCGAGCCGGTTGTTTCCGGCTTCGACCGGCTCACGCCTTGGGCTATGCATTATGCACTTGCCTATTTTCTAGGCTTATCGGCGAGGCCGCCCGTCGGCGCGCCCTACGTCAACGCCAAGGAATGGTGGAAGGACAACCCCTTCATTCAACTGGACGCCCAGGAGTATTTCGACGAATCCGAGCGGCTCGGCGATGAAGCAAGTTTCGGACACGCGCTCGATGCGGTTCCTGCTTCGAAGTATCCCTTCATCCGGGGCGTTCTTGAGCGTGTGAACAACCCTCTTGCGCGCCAGCTTATCCTTCAGATCGACGAGAAGCAGCGCTCGGTCGTGGACCGCGCGTTCCTCGCCTCCTTCGGGCGCTTCTGGGGCCAGGGCGAGAAACTCGATCTGCTCATGGAGCCCGAGGCGTGGCGCGACATGCTGGCGAATGCCGAGGCGGCCGTCACGGCTGAGCCCGCGCGTTCGCTGCTCGCAAGCGGCGAGCCGCGCATCGGCAAGACCTCCTTCCTGCGATTGCTCGCGAAAAGGCTGGAACGCGAAGGCTGGACCGTCTTCGAGGCAGGCGGCGCGGATCTCATGGCGGGACAGCAATGGTTCGGCCAGCTTGAGGGGCGCATCCAGAAAGCCGTCGAGGAGCTTTTGGCTTCGAAAAAGGTCATCTGGTATATCCCGGATATCCTTCAGATTGCGCTCAGCGGCACCCATCAGGGACAGGCGGCCAGCATCCTCGAGCAGATCCTGCCCGCCGTTTCGTCAGGACGCCTCATCGTGTGGACCGAAGCCTCGCCCGCGGGAGCCGCGCGTCTTTTGAGGCTGCGCCCGCAACTGCGCAATGTGTTCGAGCTGATCCGCTTCGAGCCGCTTTCGAAGGAGGAAACGCTCGCGCTTTCGCATTCCATGACAGAGCGTCTGTCCGCCGAAGCCGATCTCGAAATCGATCCCGCCTGCGCGGAAACCGCTCTGACTTCGGCCCGGCAATATCTGAGCTCCACCAGCTTTCCCGGCTCCGCGCTCGATCTCCTGAAGTCTGCGATTGCGCGCGCCGTGAAAGGCGCGAACCGGACCGTGGCGCCGCATGATGTGATCATGAGCCTGTCGCAGGCGACCGGCGTCCCGGCTGCGATCCTCGACAGCAAGGAGCGCGCCGATCTCGCGGCGATCCGCAAATATTTCGCGGCGCGCGTCATGGGCCAGGACGAGGCGGTCGCCACCATGGTCGACCGGATCGCGATGCTGAAGGCGGGGCTCAACGATCCCGGCAAGCCCATCGGCGTCTTTCTTTTCGCGGGGCCGACCGGCACGGGCAAGACAGAGCTTGCCAAGACGCTTGGCGGAGTTCCTGTTCGGCTCGGCCGACAGGCTTCTCCGCCTCGATATGAGCGAATACCAAGCCTATGACTCGACCTGGAAAATTCTTGGCGCGGCCGATCCCGCGACACAAACCGATACGCTGATCGCGAAAGTGCGGAAGCAGCCCTTTTCCGTTGTGCTGCTCGATGAGTTCGAGAAAGCGCACGCGAATGTCTGGGATTTGTTCTTGCAGGTGTTCGACGATGCGCGCCTCACCGACGCCGGCGGCCAGGAAGCGGACTTCCGCCATTGCATCATCATTCTGACGACGAACCTTGGCGCAACCAGCCACAGAGGGGCCGATCTCGGCTTTTTACCAGCCTCGGCCTCATTTTCGAACGAGCAGATCGTGCGCGCGGTCGGCCAAACCTTCCGGCCCGAGTTTCAGAACCGGCTCGACAAGGTGATCGTCTTCCAGCCGCTCGATCGCGAGCTGATGCGCAGCATTCTGAAGAAGGAACTCGGGCGCGTGCTCGAGAGGCGCGGCTTCAAGGACCGCGAATGGGCCGTCGAGTGGGAGGCGTCGGCGCTGGAGTTCCTTCTTGAAAAAGGCTTCTCGCCGGAAATGGGCGCCCGTCCGCTCAAGCGGGCCATCGATCAGTATGTCATCGCGCCGCTTGCCGCGACCATCGTGGAGCGGCGTTTTCCGGAAGGCGATCAATTCGTCTTTGTGAGGAGCGATGGCAAGGCGATCCAGGCCGAATTCGTCGATCCCGATAGCGGGGAAGGAGAGGGGGCGGACGTTCTCGCGCCTGTCAGCGACGATAGGAGACAGGCCCTTCCGGCGATGATCCTGGGCGCGAGAGGCGAGGCGGCGGAACTCAAGTCGCTGGAGCATCACTTTGAGACAATGAAGGCGGCTTTCGCCTCGGATGCGTGGGAGGACGCAAAGGCGGAGCTCGCCGCGAAGATGCAAGCATCCGGTTTCTGGACGAAGCCTGAACGCTATGAGGTTTTGACGCGGCTTGCGCTCATGGACCGCGTGCGCGCCGCATCGGAAACGGCCGAGTCCTTTCGCGCGCGCCTCATCAGGGGAACGGGCGGCGGGGGTAAGTCTTCCAAGGAGCTTGTCGCCCGGCTTGCGCTGCAGCTTCACCTTATCGGCGAGGGCATCAAGGATGTCTATGAGGCAGCCCCCATCGAGGCGGTGTTGTCGGTGGAGCCCGCGCTCGAAGGAGGCGACCGCCACGGCGACCCGGACGAATGGCGCGGGCGGCTTGTGGCGATGTATCGCGCCTGGGCGGCGCAGCGGAACATGCAGCTTTCGGAGGTTTCCGCGAAGGCGAAAGAGCCGCCTTTGCTGCTCATCGGCGGCTTCGGCGCCTATCGCACGCTCTCGCGCGAAGCCGGGTTGCATGTTCTGGAGACGCCGGGGGAGGAGAAAACCGTCGGCCGCGTCACGGCGCGCGTCCGGGTCGCGGCTGCGCCTTTGGGCGAGATCGCGCCGAACAAGCTTCCCGCAACCCTTGCCGCCGCTCTTTCCCGCGCCGCGCTCTCGAACATACTCGTGCGCCGCTATCGGGACGGCGCCTCGCCGCTTGTCCGCGACATGGTCGCAGGCTGGCGCACGGGCCGGTTCGATGCGGTGCTGCAGGGCGATTTCGACCTCATCGCCGCCGCGTAGGGCGGCGTACTTGGGTTCGCCACAACGCCACACTAGACTATTGTTTTTACTAGTGTCCCTTTGTCTCCGTATTGCCGTGCGAGCGCGTTGCAAGTTAGTCGGCAATTCGGAGACTGGACACTAGCGGAAATTCCCTGTGCTTAGCGCGCCGACGCATTGGCACTACGAGCAGCTGAGCGGCTGACTTATTGGGGGCTTTTGGCAAGCGCCCCTATCATCGCGTCCACCGCTTTGATCTGCGGCGCATTTCGCGTGTAATAGCTCAAACCCGTGTAGCCCCACCAGTCCCAGCACGTTTGCGGATTAAGTGTTGACGACGCTGCTTGGGGAAAAAGCACAATGATGTTATTGGCCTCCGCCCAATCGGCGAAGCCCGTTTCATGGGTTACTGCATCACCGACCTCGTTTTTAGACTGAAGGCAGCCATGAAAGACGACATGCACTTTGCAACCGTGGTTTTGCCGGCAAGCTTTGGGGATGTAGGCAACGCCCTCGGCCGCGAGATTTGCATCCGCGCCCGCGAAATTGCTTTGATCGAAGGAGATGAAGCTGGTTGCGTCCGCCTTGCCCCTGGGCGACAGCGCGCCGTAGACGAAACTCAAAATGGCGCCGGCCTGATCGTAATCGCAATGATCGACGAAGGGCGGTTTGTTGCTGGCGCAAGCGTTACCCCATGTCTCGCTTAAAAAAGCGTGGCCGCCCTCCTTGTCCGAGTTGAAGCTGATCTGTTCTGACGGAACGCTCGCCGCAGCATAGAAGTCCCTCACGGTGGCCATGACCTTGGAATCGACGATGGTGTCGTCTTTGCCCGAGAAAACATAAACTTTGCTGCGGCTCAGACCCTGCAACGGGTCTATTTCCTCGCGAGTGGCAAGATCGGCGGCAAAGCTGGCGAGCCTCTTGCCGTCCAGGACATCGGCGATCCTTGAAAGCGTCGCCTTCATGCAGCCCGTCTCGGCCTGCACGAGATTGGCCGCGAGGGCGACTGCAAAGACAGACGTGGAATTGGCGACGCCGCTTCGAGCGCAAGCATAAGGGCCGGCGCCGATAATGGCGGCTCCCATGACGTATTTCGAATGCGCGGCATGAAATTGCCCGGCCATATAGCCGCCGGAAGAAAGGCCTGAAACCGAGGTTTGCTGCAGGTCCGCACCAAGCGGGGGGAGAGTTCCGACGGCAAGGGCTGGGGACAGCCAAAAGGCCAGCGTTAAGATTGAAGAGAAAAGCCGAGCAGTTTGCATGAAGCACCTCACAAATGTTGCATTCGCCCCTGGGCGACATCGATTCTATGGTCCCAATGCGATGCCTGCGATAAGGTTCCTGCCTGCCTGTAGAAACGGCCTGCATCCCTTTTCCGGCATCCGGCTGCCTTTGAGAGTTGGTCGCTTTCGAGGCAGTCTGCCTCATTCAACTTGGGCATGAACGCTACTGCGTTGCCATTCCGCAGTGGTTACGACGCTCTGGTGGTAGCTTCCCGCGCGGCAGCTATCCGCCAGCAGCAGGCACAACGGCGCAAAATCTGGCCCCAACGGTAAACGGATCGTTCCCGTCGCCTGTGCCGGCCGTGGGTTTAACCGAATAGGGTTAAAAGGAGCGCGCCGGAATTATTTCCGGTCACCATTATGCTTAAAGATCGGTTCATTCCGGCGATGAAGGAGAAGCGGCGCGCCTTCGATGTGGCAGGAAATAATTGCGCTAGAGCATTGAAAATAAAAGACTTTTCTGAACGTGTGACCTCCCATTAAATAGAATTTAATGCCGGAATTTTTATCTTTACTGGGACGCGCAAAAGTCCGTTAAATATATTTCGGCTTCGGAAATTAACGCGTGCGCTGAGCGGGAAAAGCTGCGGCGCAGACGCGGCGACGGCGTCGCGAACGGAAGTTTTTCCCATATTTATCAAGGGTTGGAAGCGGTCTGAAGCCGCGTTAACCTGTCGTCAAGGCGATTTCGCCGACACTCTTTCAGAAGAAGGAATGCAGACGAAAGCGTGAGGGACAAGTTGACAAACAGATGCCGCCATTGCCTCAACGCTTGTCGTCCCCGCAACGCCTCCGGCGGAGGCGCAAGGGCTCAGCCGCCGCTCGTTCCGGAAGCGTGAGGCGCCATGTCGAATCGAGCCGCTCGCGCCCTGTCTATCGCTTTCTTCCCCGTTAACGGAAGCTCGCCGTGAAGAAGGGCGATGGCCGCCTTCAGCTGAGTGTCCTTTTCCTTTTCCTTTGGCACATAGGAGAGGCTTCCCCCCGATTCCTCCGATCCCGCGTTCTTCAAATGGCCGCGCAATTGCGCCTCGGATTCAAAAGGAAGCATGGCGAGCTGCAACTTCAGGTCAGGCGGAAGCTCGGGTTCGACGACATAGTCCGGTTCGATGCCCGTCGCCTGGATCGACCGGCCGGAGGGCGTAAAGTATCTGGCCGTCGTGATACGGATCGCGCCTTTGTTCGGAAGCGGGATCATGGTCTGAACCGAGCCTTTTCCGAAGGACCGCGTCCCCACGAGCTGCGCCCGCTCGTGATCCTGCAGCGCGCCCGCCACCACTTCGGAAGCGGAAGCCGATCCGCCATTGATCAGGACAACCAGCGGCTTTCCATCGGTGATGTCGCCGGGTTGCGCCTCGGCGCGATCGATATCGGCCGGGTTGCGGCCCTTCGTGACAACAATGATGCCGCGGTCGAGAAAAGCATCGGAGAGAGCGATGGCCTGGTCGAGCAGGCCGCCTGGATTATTCCTGAGATCAAGCACGTAGCCGGAAATATTGGAGCCGAGGACTTTTTTGATGTCGGCGACAGCTTGCTCCAGATACTCGGTCGTATGCTCGTTCTCGAAGGACTTGACCTTGATCCAGCCGACATCGCCTTCGACGCTATACTGGACGGGGTTGACCCGGATCACGTCGCGGACGACCTTGACGGTGATCGGCTTCGGCAGGCCTTTTCTTGCGATGGTCAGCACGATGGGAGAGCCGACCGGCCCTCGCATCCTGTCCACGGCCGCGTCCATGCTGAGCCCCTTCAGGGCCTCGCCATCGATTGCCGTAATGGAATCGCCGGCAGAGACGCCCGCCCGTTCCGCGGGCATGTTATCGATGGGCGTGATCACCTTCACAATGCCGTCCTCGATTGTCACGTCGATGCCGAGCCCGCCAAATTCGCCTCGCGTCTCCGCCTGCTCCTCTTCAACTTCTTTCGGCGTGAGATAGGTCGAATGGGGATCGAGCCCGGTCAGCACGCCCTTGATCGCATTTTCGATCAGTTTGGAGTCATTCGGGCTTTACGACATAGTTGGCGCGCACCTGCTCGAGCACATCCCCGAACAGTTCGAAACTCTTATAGATATCGGCGCCAGCCGCTACAGCGTCGCTTTTCTCTTGCGCGGGCAGGATGACAAGGCCGGTGGTGGCGGAAAGGACGATAAGGAAGGCGCCAATCGCGAAATCCCCGTATGCGCATTACTGTCTAACCTTCTAGCATGTCTGAGAGCCGTGAACCGATCCCGGTCGCACGCTTCGCCAAGTGAAGGCGTTTACCTTCTCTTAACGATCTCTCCTCACTGTCCTGCCAGGAAGGCAATATTTGGGCCAACGACGGCAAATCTGGCGCTTATTCCCCGATCAGCCGTGCGGCATTCGTGCTGCGAAGCCTCCGCCGGGAGAGAAGCGCGACAAAAAACAAAACAAGAACGTGGCTGAGCAAAAAGGGGATTGACAAATGGCAGGCCAGGCTGCAAACCAAGGGCTCAGACCGGGTCAGAATCTGGCGCAAGAGTTAGCACTCTGATTTCGCTGGTCTTTTTCTTTTCGGAGGGGTGCCCGAGTGGCTAAAGGGGACGGACTGTAAATCCGTTGGCTAAGCCTACGTTGGTTCGAATCCAACCCCCTCCACCAGAAGCTGCGCTTAACCCTTGATTTAAAGATTCGTGGAAAGCCTCGGGGCTGATCCATCCATCGCACTCACCCGCCACGCCGGTTGGCAGGGGGGCATTGGCGGCGGGGAGCGCCGCGCCAAATATAACCTTCATGAAAATGAAAGGGTTATTTGGCCATGAGTAATCCGCTGCCCTTTATAGTTCCGTCCCTCATCATTGTGGCTGTGCTCCTCCTCATCTATTACGCGTTGGGAGATGAATAGATCGCTGGCTGGCTTTTCAGAGCGAGTCCAGAAAAGGATGCTACAGTTGCAGCCTGATGCGCATGTGATGTGCGAACGCGAGAACGCAAAAGGCATAAGCCATCGCCCAAACCAAGCCCGTCATGCCCTCCGTTAACCGCGCGGGCAAACCCAGGTGGAGGCATTTCATCAGCGCGGCGACGATATTGGGCAGCATGTAGATCAGGAGCGGATTGGCGGCCGCGGGACGAAGGAAAACGGTCCAGCCACGCGCGCCTCTGAGGTCGATCAGCCAATAGAGAAAAGCAAACAGCGCGACGCAGAGGGCCGCGCTGTAGAACGCCCAGCTTGGCGTGGCCCAGGTCTTGGATACTCCATAGTAGGGCTGAAGCAGAGCTCCAAGGCCGAGGAGCCCCAGCGCCAAAAGGGCCGCCGATCCGAAACGCTGCGGCGTTCCCTCTCCGCTCGCGTCGAAGAAGAACAGCGTCGTCATGACGCCGCAAAGTACGATGGAGATATGCGTGGCATTGTCCGACTGCCCGGCCAGCAGTTGCAAGACGGGCGAAGCCTGGACCGCATCCATTTGGGCGAGGCAGTAGTAAATCAGCCAGAGGAAGAGGCCGATCATCAAGGGCATGACGCGGCCGCGTCCAAGAAGGTACATCGCGCTGGCGAACAGGTAGGACCAGCCGATGAGGCCCAGGATGCCCCACCATTGCGGCGAGAGCCGCACGCTGCCGTCATCGCCGCCGCGAAACAACAGCGCCAGCGCAACAAGCCCGGCGACGCCCGCCACGCGTAATGCGGCTGCGAGCGCTTTGTTCTGAAACTGGTAGACGCCCCAGACCATGAGCGCCGATGTGTAGAAAAGGAGCGACCAGAGCCCGATCGATAGAGGCATGGCCCGTTCGTTATAGCCTTCCTCGGCATTGACCATGAAGACGCCGAGCACCAGAAGCCCAAGCGTTCGCATCAACACATGGCGCAGAAGTCGCCAGACTGTGTCTCCGGCGGCGAGCCGCTGCGCCGTGGCGAAGGGGATCGACATTCCGACGATGAACAGGAACGCGGGAAAAACCAGGTCTGGGAACGTCAGGCCTTCCGAATTTTCAGGCGTATGATAGAGCCAGGACGGCATGCCATGCACATCTTCCAGCGTGTTGACGAATATCATCGCGAGGATCGTCAACCCCCGGAAAGCATCGATTGCAAGCACGCGCCGCAGGGGAAGCCGAAGCGCCGACAACGGCCCTGTACCTTCGGCGTCTGCCGCAAACGTGACCGAACTCATCAAAACTCCCTGCGGAAAACTGGACGCCGGACCTGCTTCGCGGCGCCCCCAGTTAGGAACGAGGGGAATGGTGATAACGATCCGGGCGTTTCGATGGCGGCCCTTCTGCGTCCGCCGCTTTTGGGCGGGACAGGAGCTTTATGAGTAGAAATTTCTCAAGCGCCCGCATGGGGTAAGCCGAGAATTGTCCAGAATGACGCGGTTGCGCTTGCGCTTTGCCGGTGTATGGTGCCGGGCGGCGATTTTTAAGGGGAGATTAGCGTGATGAGCCAGGTGAAGTTCGTTCTCGACGAAACGCACATTCCCAAGTTCTGGTACAATCTCACAGCCGATCTTCCGGTTCCGCTGCCAGCGGTTTTGCATCCCGGCTTCTAAACAGCCGGTTGGTCCCGGCGATCTCGAGCCGCTCTTTCCGATGGCGCTCATCCTCCAGGAGGTCTCGACAGAGCGGGAGATCGAGATCCCAGAGCCGATCCGCGATGTCTATCGCATGTGGCGGCCTTCGCCGCTGATCCGTGCGCGCCGTCTCGAACAGGCGCTTGGGACGCCCGCCAAAATCTACTACAAGAACGAAGGCGTTTCGCCGGCCGGATCGCATAAGCCGAACACGGCGGTCCCGCAGGCCTGGTATAATAAAGAGCAGGGCATTACGCGGCTTTCCACCGAGACGGGCGCCGGGCAGTGGGGCTCGTCGCTCGCTTTCGCGGGCGCGCTGTTCGGCATCGACGTGACGGTCTTTCAGGTCCGCGTTTCGTATGACCAGAAACCCTACCGCCGCGCCTTGATGGAAACCTATGGCGCGCGTTGCATCCCTTCGCCGTCGAACGAGACCGAGATCCGGCCGGCGCATACTTGCCGAACATCCGGACAGCCCCGGCTCGCTCGGCATCGCGATTTCAGAGGCCGTCGAGGTCGCCGCCAAAGACCCGGCCGTAAAATATTCCCTCGGTTCGGTGCTGAACCACGTCATGCTGCACCAGACCGTCATCGGGCAGGAAGCGATCAAGCAACTGGAGATGGCGGGCGACGATCCGGACATCGTGATCGGCTGCACGGGCGGCGGCTCCAATTTCGCCGGCATCGCCTTCCCCTTCCTCGGGCTCCAGCTCCGCGGCGGCCGCAAGCGCCGCATTATTGCGGTCGAACCGGCTTCCTGTCCGTCGCTGACCCGCGGCAAATATGCCTACGATTTTGGAGACACGGCCCATCTGACGCCTCTCGTCAAGATGCACACCCTTGGGTCAACCTTCATCCCGCCATCCACCCATTCCGGGGGCCTTCGCTATCACGGCATGGGACCGATGGTTTCGCATGCCTATGAACTCGGATTGATCGAGGCTCGCGCCTATCACCAGAAGACCTGCTTCGACGCCGGCGTGCAATTCGCGCGCTGCGAAGGCATTGTGCCTGCGCCGGAGGCGACCCATGCGGTGCGCTGCGCGATCGACGAGGCATTGCGCTGCAAGAAGGAAGGCAAAGCCGAGACCATCCTCTTCAACCTGTCGGGCCACGGCCATTTCGACATGGGCGCCTATATCGCCTATTTCGAGGGCAGGCTTACCGACCAGGACTATGACGAAGGCGAACTCGCCACGGCGCTCGCCGGGCTGCCGAGCATCGCCGCGTAATTGGCGAAGGCGGGCATTCGCCTCGCCTTCCGGCTATTCACCGGCGATGATGTCGCTGACGCGCCAGTGGCTCTTGCCCGATGCTTCGACGTTGTTGATCTTCCAGGCGCCGTCTTCCTGCACAAGGTCGTAGCGAAGCACTGTGCGCTCGGCATCGTCATGCGACTTGAAATTCGCGACGACCACCGCTTTCTCGGGGGTCTCGTTCTCGGCGCTGATCCTGAGATCGTGCACGTCCGGGTCCTGGCTGTCCGAGACCACATCGAAATCGAGATTGGAGATATCGCCCTCGGGCGTGCGCTTCTCCATTTCGGCGAGCGCGGCGCGTAACCCCTTGGACAGATACTTTTCGCGCAAGCCCGCCTCGACAAAAATCGCAAGCGGCTGCCGATAGTGGCCCGAAGGCCCGGCCGCTCCGTAAACTTCGGTGATCAGCGCGGCAGGCCCTCCCGCCTCCGCAAAGGCTACGCCGAATGACGCCAACAGGGACATCACGAGTAAAGCGCCGCGAATCATATCGCCTCTCCGGAGATTGCTGGATCGAGGACTTTCTGGACGAAGCAGGGTTTGTGCGTATGGCGGCATCTGTTTGTCCAACTTCCCTCTGACGTTTTCGCCCTTCTTTCCTTCCTCTGATGGGATCTTCGGCGAAATCGCCTTGACGGTAGGTTAACGCGGCCTCAGCCCGCTCCAACCCTTGATAAATATGAGGAAAATATCGCTCGCGACGCAGTCGCCGCCGCCTGTGCCGCAGCTTTTCCGCCGTGCGCAAGCGTTAATTTTTGAAGCCAAAATATATTTAACGGACTTTTCCGCGTCCCAGTAAAGAAGAAAATTCCAGCATTAAATTCTATTTAATGGGCAGGTCACAGGCAAGGAACAGCCATTTGTTTACAATGACTTATCGGCATTATTTCCTGTCAGATCGACGGCGCGGCGCTCTTCCGCTCCGCCGGAATAAACGGCTCTTTAAGCATATCATGACCGGAAATAATTCCGGCGCGCTTCCGTTAACCATAGAGTATGAACGCCCGGTTCAGTGCTATGCGCCGTCGTCCCGGAAAGCGCTTCAGCGCTTATCCGGGAGCGTAACAGGCGCCAGCGCCCGGAACGATCCCCGATAACGCCTTGCGGCGTTTCGGGGATGACGCGGGTGCCTTATTCCGCAGGCCCAGGCGAAAGCCGCTCGGGCGCGTGCGTGTCCTTGGCGGGCTCCGGCGCTTTCGCCGGACCTCTCTTGAGCTTCTCCGCGATCCATTGGAACGTCACGTAGAGCGGCGGAATCGCGAAGATGCCGAGGAACGACGCGAGGATCATGCCGCCGAAAACAGGCGTTCCCACGTTGCGCCGCGCGAGCTGCGAGGCGCCTTCCGCGACGACAAGGGGATAGAGGCCCAGGATGAAGGCGAGGGATGTCATCATCACCGGCCGGAAGCGCAAGCGCGCGCCTTCGATCGCGGAGTCGAGAAGCGCCTCGCCGTGCTCGCGCTTCTCCTTTGCGAACTCCACGATCAGGATCGCGTTCTTGGCTGCGAGCCCGATGAGCACCACCATGCCGATCTGCGCATAAAGATCGAGCGTGAGACCGCCATACACGATTGCGGCAAAAGCCCCGAGCACGCCCACCGACACCGACAGCAGCACCGGCACCGGTATGATCCAGCTCTCATAGAGCGCGACAAGGAACAGATAGGCGAACAGGAGCGCGAAGCCGAGAATGATGCCCGTCTTGCCTTCCGCGCGCTTTTCCTGGAACGCCGTATCCGTCCATTCTCCAGCGAAGCCTTGCGGCAGCGTTTTCGTGGCCACTTGCTCCATGGCGGCTAAGGCCTGCCCCGACGAAACGCCCGGAGCGGGCGTGCCCTGCACCGTGACGGCCCGCTTGTTGTTGTAGCGGATCAGCGCTGGCGGCCCGATGATCACCCTTGGTTCGACAAGGCTTCTGAGCGGGATCATCTTGCCTTCGTTGTTGCGGACATTGATGCGATAGATGTCATCGATGCTCGTGCGGTCCGAGGCTTCGGCCTGAACCTGAACCTGCCAGGTGCGGCCGAACATATTCATATCGTTGACGTAATAGCCGCCGAGCGAGGCTTGGAGCGCCTGGAACAGCGAGTTCAAAGGCACGCCGAGAACCTGCGCCTTATCGCGGTCGATATCGAGATAGATGGAGGGGTCCGTCGCCGAGAAGGTGCTGAACACGCGGTTCAGCTTCGGGTCCTGGTTCGCGGCGACGAGCAGTCCGCGCAGCACCTGCGCCAGCGTCTTGGGATCGCCGCCCTTCAGATCCTTCAAGACATAAGTGAAGCCGCCGCCCGTGCCGAGGCCGATGATGGGCGGAGGCGGCAAGGGCACGACAGTCCCGCCCTGTATTTCGCGTAGCTGCGTATTGAGCCGCGCCATGATGCCGTTGGCGCTGTCGCCTGCTCCGTGGCGGTCGTGGAACGGCTTCAAGGTCACAACGAAAAAGGCCGAATTTGGCTGAGAATAATTGTCGATAAAGTTCAGGCCGATGATCGAAGTGTAATCCTGGATCGTATGCTCCTGCGCCAGGATTTGCTCGGCTTTCTGCACGACCTCCGAGGTGCGCGCCACCGATGCGCCGCCGGGAAGCTGTGTCACAATAAAGAAAGCGCCCTGGTCGTCTTCCGGCAAAAAGCCGGTCGGCGTGATCTTGGAAAGACCCACGACGCCAAGCATGGAAGCCGCGACGAAAATGAGCCCGATGATCGAGATCCGGACGAGCCTTGCCACCCAAGCGCCATAGACGTCGCGGATATAATCGATGGAGCGCATCACCCACCCGATAATGCCGCGCCTTGGCCCGTGATGAGGCTTCAACAGGATCGCGCAGAGCGCGGGCGAGAGCGTAAGCGCGTTGATCGCGGACAGAAACATTGCGACCGCGACGGTCACGGCGAACTGCCGGAAAAGCTCGCCGGAAATGCCGGGAATGAAGGCGACCGGCACGAAAACCGACAAAAGAACCAGCGTGATGGCGATGATCGGCGCTGTGATCTCGCGCATCGCAAGCTTCGTGGCGTCCGCGGGAGAAAGCTCCGGGCGCTCTTCCATTACGCGCTCGACGTTTTCCACCACCACGATCGCGTCGTCCACGACGATGCCGATGGCGAGCACCACCGCAAGCAACGACACCGAGTTCGCGGAATAGCCGATGGCGTAGAGAACGATGAACGCGCCGATCAGGCTGACCGGCACCGCGATGGATGGGATGAGCGTGGCGCGCAGGCTTCCAAGGAAGAGAAAGACCACCAGAACGACGAGAATGAAGGCCTCGATGAGAGTCTTCTGCACCTCGTGGACCGTTTCCTTCACGAAAATGGTGGGGTCATACGTGACCGTCCACTTAAGGTCTTCGGGAAAGGCTTTTGCGAGATCCGCCATCTGGGCCTGGATGGCGTTCATGGTCGTGATGGCGTTCGCGCCGGGCGTCTGGTAAATCGCCATCGCCGCCGCCGCCTTGCCGTTGAGCCTTGTTTCGCGGTCGAGGTTCGCCGCGCCAAGTTCGACGCGGGCCACGTCTTTCAGCCGCAGCACCGAGCCGTCAGGATTGGTCCGGATGACGATGTTTTCGAACTCTTCCGGCGAGGCGAGGCGGCCTTTGGTCTGGATGTTGAGTTGCAGCCTTTGATCGTTGGAGACCGGCCGGGCGCCGATGCGTCCCACCGCCGCTTGCACGTTCTGGGCTTGGATGGCGCCGATGATGTCGCCGGTGGTTAGTCCCAAACCCGTGAGCTTGTCCGTATGCACCCAGGCCCGCATCGCATAGTCTTGCGGACCCCACAGAGTGGCGTCGCCGACGCCGGGCGTGGCCTTGATCTGGTCGAGGATGTTTATGGTGACATAGTTCGAGATGAAGAGCGGATCGTGTGTCCCCTTCGGCGACGAGAGCGCGATGACGCCGAGCAGCGCCGAGGACTTTTTCTTGACCGTCACGCCCTGCTTCTGCACGTCCTGCGGCAGCTTCGAGAGCGCCACCTGAACGCGGTTGTTCACGTTGACGGTGTTGATGTCGGGGTCCGTGCCAAGCTCGAAGGACGCGGTGAGCGTGTAGCTGCCGTCATTGCCGCTCACGCTCTTCATGTAGATCATCTTGTCCACGCCGACGACCTGGGCTTCGATCGGCTGGGCGACGGTTGCATCGACGATGGAAGCCGACGCGCCCGGATAATTGGTCGTGACCGAGACTTGCGGCGGCACGACATCGGGATATTGCGCCACCGGAATGATGAGCAGCGCGAGAGCGCCTGCGATTGTGGTTACGATCGCAATGACGATCGCAAGCCGCGGCCGGTCGACGAAGAGGGAGGAAAGCACGGCCTAGCTCCTTGCTTCGGGCATGGGCGAGGCGATGACGGGCGCGCCGGGCCGCACGCCTTGTATGCCTTCGACGATGACCTGCTCGCCGGCCTTCAGACCAGAAATGACGGCGACATTCGCGCCAATTTCCGCGCCGACCTTGATGCGGCGGATGACGGCTTTCCCATCCTCCACGGCGAAGACATAGGTTCCTTGCTGGTCCGCGATCAGGGCTGCTTGCGGGATGACGATTTGCTCCTGCGACTTTCCGCTGTCGACATTGACGCGAACGAGTTCGCTATCGATCAGAACGCCGTCCGGATTGGGAATGGTGGCGCGGACGGTGACGGTGTCCGTCGACTTGTCGACGCTGACATCGACGAAATTGATGCGCCCCTTTTCACCATAGACAGTTCCATCGGAGAAGCGGACTGTGACCGCGACGCTCTCCCGGTCGGCGGGCTTTCCCTGCTGCCGCAGAGCCAGGAATTCACGCCGGCTTACGGGAAAGACCACATACATCGGGTCCTGGCTCACAATCGTGGTCAAGACGCCGCTGTCGGGAGAAACGACGTTTCCCTTCGTGACCTTGGTCCGGCTGATCTTTCCGGTGATGGGCGAGCGGATGTCGGTGTAGGCAAGGTTGATCTTGGCCGTGTCCAGGTCGGCCTGCGCCTTGATGATGTTTGCGGCGGCGTTTTCATCCGCGGCTTCGGCCTGATCGCGCTTTTGAGGCGTTCCGAAGCTTTTCTGCAGAAGCTCTTTGGCGCGCTCCAGCTCAACATTGGATAGGATCTTCGATGCCTTCGTTCCCGCGAGCGCGCCTTCCGCCTGTTCGACCGCGGCCTTGAACGTATCCGGCTCGATGCGGTAAAGCGGCTGTCCCTCTTTGACAAGCTCGCCTTCCTTGAACAGCACGGCTTCGAGGAAGCCGGTCACGCGCGCCCGCACTTCGACGCGATCGGTTGCTTCGATACGGCCGACGAAGTCTTTCGCCTGGGTAACGGGCTTTTCTTGCGCAATGACCGTCGTCACTGGGACTGCCTGAGGCGCGGACTGTTGAGGCGTTGTTTTTTGAGCGAAAGAAGGCGTGGCGAGCGCTGTAAAAAGCACCGCAAGCAAAACCGGGTTACGCATGCTCGGGCCTTTCCTCTTTTCTTATTAAGAGCCCGATCGATCGGGCCTGCGGCCCGTCGATCCCCTGTAAAAGACAGGGTGGGCCCTCAATTGAGACCCACCCGATGGTGAACCGGAAGTATCTTATAGATTCTATGCCGGGTTTAACTCAAACGTCCCGGCGATCAAGCTATTTTGAGTTTTAGTGCCAGCTGAGCGTAATGCCGATGTCTCCCGGCATGCCGCCCGGAAATTCGAGGACTTGGTAGCGGATCTTATAACCTTTTTCCTGGAGATGGTCGCGCCAGAGGTAATAGACCTCTTTCGGGATTCCTGTCAGCGTCTTTTCCCAGCCGGGCTCCGCCTGATTGATGGCGCGCCCCTGATCGGTGCAAATAACGTTGGGGAAGCGATAAACCAGCACCTCGAGCAGGCCATTATCCATCGCGCGCTTGATCACGGTGGCGGCCAGCTTGACTTTTTCTTCCTCGGATAGGCCGGAGGGCTGGCTCAGCTTCTTGATCAGCGCTTCCTTCTCGGCGCGCGCCGCGGCCTTCTGCCGATCGTGCGCGGCGGCCTTCTCCGCCTGGGCTTCCGCAATTTTCACCATGACATCCGATGCTTTGGGGAGAATATCATCGACATTCGCGGCCATGCCGAACTCCTTTTTCGAACTCAAAATCGCTTCCGCCCTGGGGCGCAGCATCTTCACGATGCATTATAAGCTCGTTCGATTTATTTGACATCCCTCAATCATATCCACAAATGTACGCATACAATGCGGCGTAACAGAATGCGCCATGAGCAGGGGAGTGCGCCATGAGCGAGCGTGAAAGCTCGAAAGAAGCCCCTATCGGTTGGGCAGCCTTTCCTCAACTCTTCGGTCCCGCCGTCGAATACGCAACCGATTTCGTCCAGCGTCAGATCCTGTTCTGGGATACATTGCGGCAGCGCGGAAACCAGAACCGCGAGCATAACGCGAAGCTCGCGCCGCATGTCCTCAACTATTCGTTCGAGGTGATCGCCGACGGCAGGACATTCAAAAAGCCTGTCAATTATATCCTCGTGCGCATCATTCCGCCGAAAGAGGTGGAGATCAATCCGAAGGCAAGGCCCTTCGTGATCGTCGATCCGCGCGCCGGGCACGGTCCCGGCATTGGCGGCTTCAAGGCGGACAGTGAAATCGGCGTCGCGATGAAAGCGGGCCATCCCTGCTACTTCGTCGGCTTTCTCCCCGAGCCGATGTCCGGCCAAACCATCGAAGACATCGGCCTGGCGGAGGCCATCTTCCTTGAGAAGGTGATTGCGCTCCATCCCGATGCGGATGGCAAGCCGTGCGTGGTCGGAAATTGCCAGGCTGGCTGGGCCGTCATGATGCTGGCGGCGATCAGGCCGGAACTGTTCGGACCTCTCATCATCGCGGGCTCCCCGCTGTCCTATTGGGCAGGCGTCAAGGGCATCAATCCGATGCGCTATTCGGGCGGCCTGCTCGGCGGAAGCTGGCTGACGGCGTTCACCAGCGACATGGGCGGGGGCAAATTCGACGGGGCGTGGCTCGTGCAGAATTTCGAGGGCCTGAACCCCGCCAACACGCTCTGGTCCAAACAATACAACCTCTATTCGAAGATCGACACGGAGGCTGCGCGTTACCTCGAATTCGAGCGCTGGTGGGGCGGGCACGTCAATCTGAACGCCGAAGAAATTCAGGCCATCGTCGACGAGCTGTTCATCGGGAATAAGCTTGCCGCGGGCGACGTGAAGCTCTCCGATGGCACGGCGATCGATCTGCGCAACATCCGCTCTCCGATCGTGGTGTTCTGCTCGAAAGGCGACAACATCACGCCGCCGCAGCAGGCGCTCGGATGGATTCTCGATCTCTATAAAAATGTCGACGAGATCCGGGCTTACGGGCAGACCATCGTCTACACCATCCACGAGCAGGTTGGACATCTCGGCATCTTCGTTTCTGGCGGGATCGCGAAGAAGGAGCATCAGGAGTTTTCAAGCAACATCGACCTCATCGACGTGCTGCCTCCCGGCCTTTACGAAGCCAAGTTCGAAAAGAAGTCCGATAACACGGCCAGCGCCGATCTCGTGACCGGCGACTGGGTCATGCGCTGCGAGCCCCGGACCCTGGACGACATCCGCGCGCTTGGCGGCCACGAGCCGGAAGACGAGCGAATGTTCGCGACCGTCGCCCATGTTTCCGAGGCCAATCTCGCGCTCTATCGCACGTTCTTTCAGCCTCTCGTCAAGGCGGCCATCACGCCGGCTTTCGCCGAGTCGATGCGGATGATGCACCCCCAGCGCTTGCAAAATGAGGTGCTGAGCGACCAGAATCCCTTCGCGAAAATGCTCGCCGACATGGCCGAGACAGTCCGCAGCAACCGGAAGCAGGTCTCGCCCGACAATCCGTTCCTAAAAGCGCAGGAGGCGGCTTCAGAACAAATCGTCAACGCGCTGGAAAGCTGGGGGAAGATACGCGACAGCTTTATGGAGAACCTCTTCCTCACCATTTACGGATCGCCGGCGCTCCAGGCAGCCGCAGGCGTGGACCCGAAGGATTTGCACCCTCAGCGCGCGGCGCCGAAGTCCGCTCTGCACCGCGAACTCATTCAGCGCCGCATCCAAGAAATCAAGTCAAACATCAGGAAGGGCGGCCTGTATGAATGCACCCTTCGCGGGCTGATTTATGTGGGCCTCGCCCGGGGCCGCGTGGATGAGCGCGGAATGAATGCGTTGAGGCGCATCAGAGGCTTGGCCGGGATGCCTCGCCTCACGCTCGCACAATTTAAGGCGATGGCCCGCGAGCAGTTCTTCATGCTGCTGCTCGACCCGGAAGAAACACTTCAGGTAATTCCCGCCCTTCTCCCAGAGAACACGGCGCAACGACAGCAGGCGTTCGATTCCATAAAGAAAGTCTTGGAAGCGAGCGGAGAGCTGACCGGCGATACGGTTGAGCGTCTGAACAGGGTCAAAGAGCTCTTTGGCCTCGGGGAAACGGGAGCATGGCTCGCATTGCGGGGGGAGTCTTTGAAGCTCGTGCCGAAGCTGGAGCCTTCCGAGAACACGGAAGCCCCCGTCGCCGTTCTGAGGAAAGAGGGACAGTCATGAGCTTGGAGGCCGTAGAAGAAAGACCGCCGCACGAAAAATATGCGCAGCTCATGGCCCGCGCGGCCGTGGTAAAGTCGCCCAAAACGATCGTCGTGCACCCTTGCGATGAGACCTCGCTCAGGGGCTCCCTCGAGGCCGCGGAAGCCGAGCTCATCGAGCCTGTGTTTGTTGGGCCGGCGGCGAAAATCAAAGCGGTCGCGCAAAAATTTGGCTTGGACATAAGCCGTTTCGAGATCGTTGACGCGGCGCACAGCGAAGACGCGGCGGAAAAAGGCGTGCAGCTCATCCATGAGGGGAAAGGCGAAGTCCTGATGAAGGGCAGCCTTCACACGGATGAACTGATGCGGAGCGTCACATCCAAGACCGCCGGCCTTCGGACTGCGCGCCGCATCAGCCACGCCTTCATCATGGATGTGCCAACTTACAAAGAGACGCTGCTGATAACGGATGCGGCGATCAACATATTCCCGGATCTCGAAGCCAAGCGCGACATCGTCCAGAACGCCATCGACCTCTACACGCATGTAGGGCAAGGAGCGCCTCGGGTCGCGATCCTGTCGGCGGTCGAAACGGTGACGCCGAAAATTCCCTCGACCATCGACGCGGCGGCGCTCTGCAAGATGGCCGATCGCGGCCAGATCACGGGCGGCGTTCTGGACGGCCCGCTCGCTTTCGACAACGCCATCGACCCGGAGGCTGCGGCGATCAAGGGCATCAAGTCGGAGGTCGCCGGCCGCGCCCAGATCCTGGTTGTCCCGGATCTCGAAGCCGGCAATATGCTCGCGAAGAACCTCACTTTCCTCCTGAAAGCCGATTGCGCGGGTATTGTGCTCGGCGCAAGGGTTCCGATCATTCTCACCTCGCGCGCGGATTCTCGTCAGGGCGCGTCTCGCGTCTTGTGCGGTCGCGGCTCTCTATGCCGACGCCCGCCGTCGCGAAACCAGCCTGCCGCCGGCGTGAGGAGCCAATGGATACAATCCTTGTTACAAATGCCGGGTCGTCGAGCGTCAAGTTCGAGGTGTTCGGCATCGATCAGGCGGGCGGCCTCAGCAGCCAGCTCGAAGGTAAAATTGAAGGCGTCGGGACCAAGCCGCATCTGACCGCCAAGTCGGCGGAAGGGAAGGTTCTGGTCGAGCGAACCTACACGAATGAGACCGTGCCTCACGTTCCGGCGGCGCTGCACGCGGCGGGCGGCTGGCTTCGCGATGAACGTCACATCCACCCGATTGCGGTCGGCCACCGGGTCGTGCATGGAGGCCCGGAGTTCGATCAGCCGGTTATTGTCACGGAGGAAGTTCTCCGCCGCCTCGAACGCTATATCCCTCTCGCGCCGCTGCACCAGCCGCACAATCTGGCGCCGATCCGGTCGATCATGGTGAACCGGCCGGGGCTGCTCCAGGTCGCGTGCTTCGATACGGCCTTCCATCGCAAGCACCCCGCCGTTGCGGACTACTACGCGATCCCCGAGCATTTTCATGCCGAGGGCATCCGCCGCTACGGCTTCCACGGCCTCTCTTACGAATACATCGCGGCGCGCTTGCCGGAGGTTGCGCCCGACATTGCGAAGAAACGAATCGTCGTGGCCCATTTGGGCAGCGGCGCCTCCATGTGCGCGCTGAAGGATGGGCAAAGCATCGAGAGCACGATGGGCTTTACGGCGCTCGATGGACTGCCGATGGGAACTCGCGCCGGCCAGATCGATCCGGGCGTTGTGCTCTACCTCATTGAGCAAAAGGGCATGAGCCCGCAGGAAGCGCAGCGCTTGCTCTACAACGATTGCGGGCTCAAAGGCTTGTCCGGCGTCAGCAACGACATGCGAGAGCTTGAAGCAAGCAGCGATCCGCGCGCGGCCTTCGCGATCGATTATTTCGTCTACCGGATCGCGCTCTTCACAGGCGCGCTCGCGGCGGCGCTCGGCGGCCTCGACGCTTTCGTCTTCACGGCGGGCATCGGCGAGAACTCCGCGTCGCTTCGTGCGCGGGTCGCCTCGAAGCTGTCCTGGCTGGGTGTGAAGCTCGACGAGGCGGCGAACGCCGGGGGAAACCAGCTGATCTCGGCCCCGGATAGCGCCGTCGCCGTCTATGTCATTCCGACGGATGAAGAATTGATGATCGCCCGCCACACGTTGGCATTGGTTGGGGCACGCTAAGCAGACAGCACAGGAGGGATTCGGCGGAGCCTTTGGCCGATAACCCAAGACCCGGCATCAACCTTGAAAGAAAGGGGACCTCCAATGATCCCACATTTCAAAGCCAAGCTTCATGAAGGCAAGAGAGGCCTCGTCATCGGCATCGCGAATGAGCATTCGATCGCGTGGGGATGCGCCGCGGCTTTCCGCGCCTTGGGAGCGGAACTCGCCGTCACCTACCTCAACGACAAGGCTCGCAAATATGTGGAGCCGCTCGCCGAGGAGCTTGAGGCGAAGATCGTCATGCCCCTGGATGTGGACAAGCCAGGGGAGATGGAGGCGGTGTTCGACCGCATCGCCAAGGAGTGGGGCACGCTCGATTTCGTGGTTCATTCGATTGCGTTCGCGCCCAAGGATACGCTGTGCGGCCGCGTGATCGACGCGCCGAGAGAAGGCTTCCTGAAGACCATGGACATTTCCGTCTGGTCCTTCATCCGCATGGCCCATCTCGCGGAGCCGCTCATGCCGAAGGGCGGCGCGCTCTTCACCATGACCTATTACGGCAGCCAGATGGTCGTGGAGCATTACAACATCATGGGCGTGGCGAAGGCCGCTCTGGAAAGCGCGGTTCGGTATATCGCGGCTGAAGTCGGCCCGAAGGGCATCCGCGTTCACGCCATTTCACCCGGCCCGCTCGCGACGCGCGCCGCATCCGGCATTCCGGAATTCGACGAACTTCTCCATAAAGCCCAGGAGAAAGCGCCCACACGCTGCCTTGTCAGCGTCATGGATGTGGGGCTCGCCACCGCCTTCCTCGCCCACGACGCCGCCCGGTTGATAACTGGCGATACCCTCTATGTCGACGGCGGCTACCATGTGATTGACTAAATCTGCGGCCCGGCATTCTCTCTTCCGGCGGAGAGCGATTCGCAAACGAGAGGGGGCGCCCATGAGCGAGACGGAAACAACGCAAGGCCGCTTTCCCGGCGAACGGCGTCCCATCCTGCAATCGGCCGACGACGTTTTCGAGATTGCGGTCAAGCTTGGCCTTTTCTTCTTTCTCGTCTACTGGTCGACTGTCCTTCTGCGGCCTTTCCTGTCGATCGCCTTGTGGAGCCTTATTCTCGCCGTCGCTCTCTATCCGGCTTTCTCCTGGGCGGCTCGTTTGCTGGGCGGGCGGCGCAAGCTGGCCGCTGTCCTTGTGACGGCGATCAGCCTTCTGGTCTTCACCGGGCCGATCATCTGGCTCGGGATAAGCATGATCGAGGGCGTGGCTGAACTCTCTCGCCGCTTCAGCGCCGGTGACATCGCCATTCCGCCACCGCCCGAGGAGATCAGGCACTGGCCGTTCATCGGCGAGCGGCTGTTCTACTTCTGGGACCTCGCTTCCACAAATTTAAAGAGCGCGATTACTGAAGCGCTTCCTTATCTGTCACCGTTCCAGAGCACCGCGCGCAGAATGGCTGAGGGCGCCGCTACAGGGATACCGACATTCCTCGTCTCCCTGATCGTCGCGGGCGCCATGTTTCCCCCGGCGCCTTCGCTGCTCGAAGGCGTGAGGACGGTCTCCCGGCGCATCCTTCCGGCGCGCGGCCAGGAGCTTGTGAAACTCACGGGCGCGACCATCCGCAATGTCGCTCAAGGCGTAGTTGGCGTATCGTTTTTGCAAGCCATCCTGGCGGGCTTGGGCTTCCTCGTTGCTGGCATACCAGGCAGCGGCTTTCTTGCTCTGGGCGTCCTTGTCACGGGGATTCTCCAGATCCAGGGGCTGTTCATCATACCCGTCCTCCTCTGGGTTTGGACGTCCATGGATACGACAACGGCCCTGGCGCTGACGGCCTATCTGGCCCCGGTCGGCGTGCTGAACAATGTGCTCAACCCCATCATCATGGCCCACGGCTTAAAGACGCCGATGCTCGTCATTTTCATCGGTCTGATGGGGGGCGCGCTCGCGCACGGCATCATCGGGCTGTTTGTCGGCCCCATCGTTCTCGCGGTCACATGGGAACTCGCCGCGGCGTGGATCAAGCATGAAGACACGCCCATCGCTTCAGAATGAGCGCGAGGCGAAAAATGCAACGCCTCTGAAAGAAAACAATCCTAAAGGGCGATTTTTCCTTTCGGGCAGCGGGATTCGCGATTAGCTTCCCATAACATGCGTTTCCGGGTGCGACTCAGAATTATCCGAGTCAACCTTGGACAGTATTTGCTCAGATGTGCCAGCGCGTTTTTTTCGCTTCCGCTTTCCGGCAGCTCGCGGTTCTAGGCGAAAGACATTCCTCCTCGGTTATGTGCGTGATCATGTTCGCTGTCGGGTGCGGTAAAGGCTCTCGCGAGAACGGAATAACGATGGTGTCTGGGAAGAACTTGTAACCATTCAGGCGCGATGCTGGCAAAGGGGAGCCTCGCGGCGCTTCTGCTCGCCTGCGCCAGCCCCGTCCATGCTGAGACGCTTAAGGAAGCGCTGACGGCGGCTTATCTTTACAATCCGACGCTCAAGGCGGCGCAAGCGCAGCTTCGCTCGACCGATAACAGCGTCTCTCTGGCCAAATCCGGGTACAGGCCCACCATAGGCGCGACATTTCAATACGGATTTGAGGACTTTCGCGCGACATCGCGGGGCGTGGTAACGGCGTCCGGCTCCCTCCCGATCTGCCCGGGAGCCGTAAACCCCAACGGCACCTGCGTCGGAGGAGGCGCTCAAGGCGCCCCGCTCAGCAGCTTTGGCGCTGGCGGCACGCAAGGGATTCGCACCACCGCCGCCACCGCCGAGATAAACGCCCAGCAAAATGTCTTCGACGGTTTCCAAACCTACAACAATGTCAAGGGAGCCGAGGCGGGCGTCGAGGCAGGGCGCGAGGATCTTCGCGGGGCCGAGCAGAACGTCCTCCTGAATGCCGCAACGGCGTATATGAACGTCGTCCGCGATCAGGCGCAGGTGGAGTTGCGCAAGAACAATGTGAGAGTTTTGTCGGAACAGCTTCGCGCGACGGAGGATCGCTTCAAGGTCGGCGAGGTCACCAAAACCGACTTGTCTCAAGCGCAGGCGAGCCTTGCCCAGGGGCGCGCCGATTTGAGCATTGTGCAAGGCACGCTTTATGGCGATCAGGCGCAATTTGCCCAATTTGTCGGTCATCCCCCTCGCAATCTGAAGGATCCCGGCCCTCCGGAAAGGCTGTTGCCGAAAACGCTGGACGCGGCGATCGCGGTCGCGCGGGCGGAGAACCCTGGTATTCTCGGCGCAATTTTCCGGGAGCGGTCTCAGCAGCATGTGGTTGAACAAGTCAAGGGCCAGCTTTTGCCGAGCTTGACCGCGAATGCGAGCTTCACGCACTCTGCGCCTCCATTTGAATTCCCGTCGGGAACCGAGCAGAACGATACGCTGGCGTTCGGACAGCTGAATGTGCCGATTTATCAAGCTGGCGCAGTATCCGCGCAAATCCGGCAGGCCGCTGAAACCCTCTCGCAGGCCCGGCAGCAAATTGACGTGCAGCGCGAGATCGCCCGGGAAAATGTCATGGCGCAATGGGGACTGATCCTCGCGGCGCGGGGGAACATCAAAGCAGGGAAGTCCGCGGTCGAGGCGACAAGGATTGCTCTTGAAGGCGTGCGCGAAGAAGAGAGGGTTGGACAGCGCACAATTCTCGATGTGCTCAATGCGGAGCAGCAAAACCTGAATGCGCAAGTCTTTCTGGTTGCATTTCAGCGCGACCTTGTTGTGGCGTCCTACAGCGTGCTCGCCGGGATGGGCCGACTGAGCGCGTATGATATCGCTCTTGCGGCGGAGCTTTACGACCCGACGCGGTATTACGGCGAAGTCAAGGACGCAGTCTATGGCTGGGGGCCTTCGGTTGAAAGCGCGGAAGATCCTCGCGTCGCCCCTGTCACGGACCCAGGACGGACGCCGGATCAAAAATCGACGGACGGGCCCGCCTACACGCAGTTCTTACCGCAGATCCCGTGAGACCTGCCGGCCTGAGGCGGGCTGGGGAGAGCACGGCCATTATTGCAAAGGCGTCTTCGGGAGGCGGGATCGGAATGTTTACGGCGGAAGTCCTGCCCGGTAATATCCCGATGTTGAAGGGCGAGGAAACTTGCTTGATATGTGGGGCTGCTTCTTTCAGTATCTGCGGACGGAGATTTCTATGGCGGCCGCAGCTTTTAGGGTTCGCCGGTTGATCTCTTCGGCGGTGAGGTTGCTGTAGTTTTGTGAGGAGTAATCGGAGTCGGCTGACGGCAAAGGCATCCGATCTTGATCATCGGTCAGAAATAACGAGGCCAGGGCGATAAAGCCAGGAAAAAGGCCAAACAGCAGCCCGGCAAAGAACTTCCACCACATACTCGTCATCCCACAAAAACTAAACACTGGTGTGTGGAAAGTGCAGATACAGCAGGAGATTACTCTTACGGCATCGGCGTCCCCTTATGAAGTCGGAGGTTGATCCTGCTTGTGGCATTAACGAAATCGTAAAATGGCATCTTTGTGGGCCGGAATCACGATTTATTGAGATGATGATTGTGCGTGCAACTGCTGCGCCGCCCTAAAATCGACAACGTTCCTTCGAAAATAGCTTGCTTTTCTTCGGTAGAATGATATGCGCGCGAATCGAAGAAAGCCGCCAGCGTGTGCATGGGACTGACGGCCTTCGAAAAGGGTAAGTTAGCGCCTTATTCTCGTGCGCTTATCTCCAAAAAAATTGCGCGTAAGACGAGTGAATCGTTGAAAGGTTCGCAGGCTTTCAGCTTGTGCCCCGCTGAATCTCGGCAAGGCAGGCCTCCAACTCCGCAAGCGTCTGGTCCGTTTGCTTCACGCCGCGCCTGCCTTCCTCGCGATGGTTCAGTTCGTCGATGCGGCGAAGAATGCTGATGACCGGATGTTTGGAAATCTGCCGTGTTTCAGCCAGACGAGGTTTGGCATTTGCATTGGAGTGGGAATAGGCCCTGGCGTCGTGCTCCGCAGGCTGGCGGTCGCCTCGTCCACGAAACACTATACTATTCAACGATCTCATAATACTGCAACGACCTCAATTGTACTCTCCGGCTGCCCGCGCGCACGCGCTGCCTCCGTACTCGAGCTGAGCTTTTACATCCCAAAAATGGCGGCGCATCGGCTATTGCCTGGCCGCCTACAGCTTTTTGTTTTACTGAAATTATGTGAAAAATTTCTTGACTATGGTGCACGCGGCACGGCCATCGCCACGCCTTCGGCAGCGCGAGACAGCTAGACGCGCCGCGCGACGATGATGGCTTCGATGCCGTCGGCGAACCGGGAGATTTCCGGAGCAAGCCCTTCTGCGGCGAAGGCCTCCGCAATCTCGTCCGCGCGAAGCAGGTGATTGCCTTGCACGTGCTCATTGAGGTTTTGGAGGGCCAGTCCGCGCAATGCGGGCTTTCTTAAAATCGAGCGATCGGACGGCCAATCGGGTTCCCAGATCGCCACGGCTCCGCCCGGCCGAAGACTGTCGCGCAACCGCCGGATGAAGGGGGCCACGCCGCCCTCCCAGACATGATGCAAGGCGCGGTTCATGGCGATGAGATCGGCAGGCTGATCGAGCCTGAACTCCCTTGCGTCGCCCTGAATGAAATGGAGCCGGTCGCCAAGGCCCTCTTCTTGAGCAAGGCGCGTCGCTTGCGCCACGTTTTCCTGGAAAGCGTCGAGACCGAGCCCTCGGAGCGACCCGCAGCGCCGCGCGAGAGCGCGCAAATACCAGCCATTGCCGCAGCCAAGATCGACCACAAGTCCGCCGCGCTCATTGATCTCGGCAAAGATCGGCACGCCAGGGCAAATTTTCTCTTCAAAGAAGCGCGCGAACGTGCCTTCCAGCATAGCGCCGAACCAGGGAAGGAGCGTTTCCACCTCCGCCATGACGGACTCGCCGGGGCGCTCGCCGCTGCGCATGAGGCTGGCCGAGCGCACAGCCATGTGAACGCTCGAAACCATGGTCATCGGCAAAGACATGAGGGTGTCCGGCGCATCGGGCGACATGGCCGCGCCCATTTCGCTCAAACGGAAGATTTCGCCTTCAGCATCGAGATAGCCAAAGGCGAAAGCCGCGTCGGCCCAGCGCCGCACATAACCGGCATCCATATGTGCGGCTGCGGCGATCGCCGCGACGTCGCCGGTCCCGATCCGCTTCAGAGCTGTGAAGAGATTATTGACGACGCCGATATAGGCGACGGTCAGGCTTTGCGCGCCTTGCGCCATGGCGCGAAACTGCTTCTTGAAGTCCGAATTGTCAGCATTTGTCGCCATGGCTGGCGTCCTCCTTGTACTCGATCGGCGCTATAAGGTGTTGACGCGGCTCAGAAAAAAGGCTCGCTTCCCCCTTCGGCCGCGCCGCCGCCGCTGCGCCACGGCGCCTCAGCTTCGCCCCGGGAGCGCCGCCTTTCGGATCTGAAGCGGTCAAACACCCCCCACAATTCTCGGTAAACTCCGGCGCCCGAGGAAGATAATTAACAGTTTTCCAGAGTGAGGAAGTTATGTTTCGAAAACTCGCAGTGACGCTGGCGGCGACGCTCTTTTCCGTAAGCGCCTCTTACGCTGGCGATTGGGTCAGGCTAGGCGACCGCAGCGTGGGCTTCATCAGCGATCACGATACGATCCACGTCGGGCGGCAGGACGGAAGGTTCAAGCGGCTTAAGCTGGCCGTGCGCCGCAATGACATTAAGCTCAACAGCGTCAAAGTCTTCTTCGCTAACGGCGAGGTGGAAGACATCGCTTTTGACCATATGATCCACGACGGCGGTGACGCCGTGATCGATTTGCCGCACGGCTGGCGCGAAGGGCGCGTTATTCGTGACGTCGAACTGCATTACCACTCCCGGCCTGATTTTCGTGGCGAAGCGCTTGCCGAACTCTGGGGACAGGAAGACGAAGCGGCCCCGAGCCCAACCCCCGTTGCTTACCACCACGAATGGGTAAGGTTGGGAGACCGCCATGTCGGCTTCATCAACGATCACGATACGATCCATGTCGGCGGGCACGATGGCAAGTTTGCGCGGCTGAAGCTGCTTGTGCGCGGCAACGACATCAAACTCAACAGCGTCAAGATTTACTTCGGCAATGGCGAGGTTGAGGACGTCCCCTTTGATCGCATGGTTCACGACGGCGGCGAAGCCGTGCTCGACCTGCCCCATGGATGGCACGAGGGCCGTTTCATCCGCGATGTCGAGCTGCATTATCATTCGCGGCCCGACTTCCGCGGTGAGGCTGTCGCGGAGCTTTGGGGCCAAGAGGGCTGAGGCCAGCCGGACTAAACCAAGGAAAACAGAAGGGGCCGGTGCTCCGGCCCCTTCGATTGACTGCAACCTCGCTTTATACGCTGCAATCGCGCCGGCATCGCCATCGCCCGCCAAATGACCTATCCCGTCACCGCGGCGACGAATTCCTCGATGCCGAACAGGAAGATCCCTGCGCCACCGATCAAGAAGTGAGACGTGGACGCCGCGAGCAGCGAATTTGTTCTTGCAAAAATCCAGCCCCAGAAAATTCCAGGAATAAAGGCCGCAAGCGCAAAGGCGCCGCTGATGTGCATGTGGGCTCCAGCGAACAGGAGATTCGAGATCAGGATCGACAATAGCCGGCGCTGCAAGCTCGTGCCAGGCAGAAAAGCCTGTAGCGGCGCTTGCAAACAGCAGCGTGCAACGAATTCCTGGATCGGCGTCAAGACGAGGTAAAGCACCACCGCCAGCGAATAAAGCGGCGATATCGCGAGCTGCTGGTCATTCACGCGCAGGTCTGCAAAGCCGAAGATGGAAAGCTGCGCGAATGACGCCACGGTGTGGATCAGAAACCATTTCAAGGCCACGCCGGCGCCTATGAAAACAAGCGAAGCAAGAAAAGAAAAGCCTGTGGCGCCTTTCCAATTCGCTGTCTGCAGGCCGAAAAATGCAGAAGGAAATTTGCTGCGCAGAACGACTGCCCCAAACACCATGGCGAAGAACGAGATGATGAAGGGGCTTATGAGAAAATTCACTTCCAGCGCGTGCTGAAACTTGGGCAATGCGCTGAGAAATAAAATGTAGAGGAACGAGAGAGACAAAGTCGTGAGCGCGATGTTCCAGGCCAGTTCAGAACTTGGCCGCGCCCAGGTTCCCAAGGGCGGAACCATCGCCGGGTGTGTTGCTGCCTGCTCGATATGAAGAGCAACTGGAACCGTGGTTTGAAAATCCCCGGCCCCAACGGCTTGAATCGGATTTCCCCACATGACACTTACCTTCATCTCCCTGATTTGGTCGTAAGGCTTTCTCACCTCAGAGGAATTATCCCATCAGCCTCGGGGCGCCGCTGTTCCGCGAGGAACTCCGACGTAAGCAGTTTCCTTGGGTGGCGTTTCGAGCGGCGACAGCTTCAGGGAGTGGGGTCGATGACCGGATCGGCCCGCTGTCCTTCCGTCTCGATTGGATGGAGCGGATGATTGCGCTGGCTTGAGCGCGAGGGAATGTCCGGGTTGCTTCGTGACCGGCATTCGTCGATGTGCCGGCCGGGACGCTCGCGATGGGGGAGTTTATTCGGGGAGCTTAACTGAGAGGGGTGGGTTCGTCGGAACCGCTATATTTGTCGTCTGTAATTGCGCTTGCTTACAGTCAAGATCAAAGCTGCTTTGAATGGCTGGACGGATTATGTTGCCCGGCCATTCTTGTTACCGATACCAAACGTCGGCCATGCTCAGCGCATTTTGGCGTTCGCGCGCCGCCCCCGTGGTAATCTCCAGCGAAGCAACAAGGTCACCGGCTTCGTCATGGAGTGTATGCCGTCCTGTTTTAACGCTCCTGATCATCCAGGTTTCGTAGTCTTTGGCAAACGCACGCAGCACTTCGCCAAGGTCATATGCGCCTTCCTGCTCCGGAAGTAATGTGATCTGTATTTGCATAGCGGTTCTCCTTTGATCTGCCCCGATCATCTCACCACCCGCGATGCGTTGCTGTTCCCGGTGAAACACGATGCGAATATTCAATCGGAGGGCGTAGGGTGAGCGCAGTCAGCCATGCCGCTGGAGTCTTGGCCTCATCCGTTCGGGCGAGCGCCAAACCTGCGCAGTTCGTCCAAGGCGGAAATGAGCCGGCTTCCACCGGGGCGCTCACGTATTCTTAAGTTAATGGAGTTACTTCTCAAAAAGTTGGCTTGTTAAGATTTCTGGTTGCACTGTTAATGTCGTGGTGGGGCTGATGCATCTGGCACGGTCAGGCTTTTGGAGAAAGTCGATGCTTAAATATGTGCTTGGGCGGAAAGTTCCGTTCTTGGTGCTCGGGGCAGTTATTGCAATTTGCAGTAGCGGTGAAGTTTGGGCTCAAACGGCTCATGATCATGGGGATTCGCCCGGTGGATCAAATGAAGCTTCGGCGAGCGGACCAACCCCGTCGCCTGCAGGGGCGGCTGTCTATTTCGTCGATGTCAAGAATGGCGACACCCTTAAACCAACGACGATCATGCACTTCGGTTTGAAGGGCATGGGTGTCGCGCCCGCGGGAGTTGTCAGACCCAACTCGGGGCACCACCATCTTCTGATCGATACGGACCTGCCTCCGCTCAACAGGGCCGTTCCCAACGACCCGCAGCATCTCCATTTCGGCGGCGGCCAGACAGAGGCTGAGGTGACGCTCACCCCCGGCCCGCACACGCTGCAACTTCTTCTCGCGGACAAGGATCACATTCCTCACAATCCTCCGGTTATGTCGGACCGCATTACGGTCAATGTCGCCGATAGCAGTCAGCCGGATGCGGCGGCAGTGCGTTCACCTGCTCCTCAAGGGGTGCGTCTTTATTTCGAAATCTCCGTCAAATGGGAGCTGTGTACAGCAGAAGTTCGTGGTGAAGTTCGGGCTCTCGGGTATGGGAGTCGCGCCGGCCGGATTAGAAAAGAAAAACACCGGACACCATCACGTTATCGTCGATTCGGAACTGCCCAGTTTCGACCATCCCATTCCCAGCGATGAGAATCACCTGCACTTTGGGGCCGGTCAGACGGAGGCGGAAGTCACGCTGCAGCCTGGTCCCCATAAGCTGCAACTTCTGTTCGCCGACGCGCATCACATACCGCATGAGCCGCCGGTCTTCTCCAAGCCAATTTCGGTGTTTGTGGGGAACTGCCGCCCCAAGAAAATCACCCATAAAAACTACCACTTGCACGCCAAAACGCATCGACATGCCGAGTAGAACCGGCGGTCGTGAAGCCTGCCCGGGCCGTCTCGTTAATTAAAAAGAGCCGGCCTTCTTAACGCTTCGCGGTCAATTGAGGGGCGTCCAAGGTAGCCGTCATTTACATGGAAATGTTGTGAAGCTATATTGATGCAGATCAATACTGGCGTAACAGCCGGCTTCCTTGCGATGGCTGGAGTCAGTCTGTGAATAGTGTTCTGATACGTTCATTTAACTTGTTTCTCTTCGCGGTCGCTACGGCAATTGGCGGCCTCGACGCGCGGGCGAACGATGTCCAGGACATGATGCGGGGCGCCGAGCAGGCGTTCAAGAAGACCTTCGCTGAAGGGTTTACCCGCAGACCATGGCCAAGATCGCGCATCGTTCAAGATCGCGTTGCGGCGCCCAAGTCTGCGGGAGATGGTCTTGTCGGCGCCGCGTCCGCTGCTCCGGCGGAAGCAGAGCGTTGCGCCAGCGGCGGCGACTATATCGAGGGTCGCCCCTGCGCCGTCGCCATTAGACCCAACTCGTGAGGCCACGATTGACAAGCCCCAGGTGAAAGAGCGCCGCACATCCGCCGTAGCGCCAGCGTCGCCTGAAAAGGCGGTCATCAGAGAGACCCCCGGCCAGCGAATTGCGAAGGTGGAGCCCGTCGCGCCCCTTTTGCCTGACGCCTCCATAGTCTCGGCCGCCGGGTTCAGTTTCAAGGATTGCGAATTGTGTCCACCGCTCGTGGTGGTGCCGAATGGCGAGTTCACCATGGGCGCGAACGAGCGTCCGCATGAGAAGCCCGCGCACAAGGTGAGGATTCCTTCCCCCTTCGCTATCGGCCAATACGAACTGACCTACGAACAATGGGACCGCTGCGTCCATGCGGGCGGCTGCCGCTACCGGCCGGTTGTCAATGGGTCACGACACGAAGCGATCGGCAATTTAAGCTGGGACGACGCGAATGCTTACGTGAAGTGGCTATCGGAGAAAACGGGGGAGGTTTATCGCCTGCCAAGCGAGGCCGAATGGGAATATGCGGCTCGCGCCGGTTCCGGCAAAGCCAGTTGCACGACCTGCGTGTCTCCAGACAATAAGAACGCGTCTGCTCCTGGCTCCCGCAAGCCCAATCCATTCGGTCTCTACGAGACGGTCGGAAACATGGCGGAGTGGGTCCAGGATTGCTGGAACGAGATCCTATCAAGGAGCGCCGGCCGATGGCTCGGCTTGGACGAAAGGCAATTGCAGCCTGCGCGGCTTAAGGGGCGGTTCCTTCGGCGACAGCTCGCGCTTCCGCTACGACAGCGATGTCCGTTACGAGGCGAATGGCTTCCGCGTTCTCAGGGAGTTGCGCTAGCCGAATGGCATCGGTACTCAGAGCACTGCGACGCCCCGGCGCCTTCAGCTGTCGAGCTGACGGCGGCCCTTCAAGGGCAAGGATAATAAGAACCCCTCGAAGGATGACGCTATGCAAAGCGCCCCGGCCCTTGATCCAGGAAGCCTGATTTCCGAAAGCGCAAGAATTCTGGAGCTTGTCTTCCAGGATCCCTTTTATATCGTGTATTCAGGTGAATCGACGGCTTCGGGCGCAAAGATCGGCATAACCGAATATTACCCGGCCGATCTCGTCGCGAGAGCCCCGACCGGCGACGTGCTTCTGCGATCCCTTGAGTTGCAGGATCTCTTTAATCTCGGACGGGATCGTTTCATCGCCGAGGCAAGGGCGCTGTCAGCCCTGCGCCACCCCGCCCTTCTTCGTTTTGACGGCGTCGAATCCGATCACGGCACCGTTCTCGCCCTGCACGCCCCCGAAGAGGGGCAATCTGTAACCAATTTCATCAAGGCTTCCAAGCAGCCCCTGCCTCAGGAAACGATGGACTCGGTCGTGAAGTATTTGGCGTCGGCGCTTGAGCTCATGCATTCCAGAAATCTGATCCACGCCAACATAAACCCCGACGCTATTCTGCTGCGCCCGGAGCCGCTGCTGGTTCGCTTTGGAGGCACGCGATGTTTCCTGGCCGCGCGGATGCGGAAGGTCAATCTGGCGGTCACGCCAGGCTATTCCGCGCCTGAGCTTCATTTCTCCGACGAAAAGGCGCATGGGCCGCTCTGCGATATTTTTTCATTGGCCGCAGTTCTCTATTTCTTCGTCACCGGCCGTCACCCCATCAATGTCCTCGCCCGCGGTATGGGGCATACCATGCCGCCGGCCACTTCGTTGCCCACCCAGAAGTTTCGCCCTCAGTTTTTGGAAGCGATCGACAGGGGCCTGGAACTGGAGCCGGAACGCCGCCCCCAGAGCATGAAGGCGTTTGGAGAGATGTTGCTCGGGATCCCGGAAAAGAAGGCGCTTGAAATCACACAGCCAGCTTTTCAGATGGCGGCTGGCCTCGCGGAAAGCCCGCAGGTTCACGCAGCGCCTTCCGGAAAGCCTTCCGCCCCGCCGCCAAGTGGCGCATCTTCCCCGGCCGCAAAGGCGGCGCCGAAGCCATCAACCTCTATCCCACCCGCCGAGACCGATGATGACGACGACGAGCTTGACGACTCCCAAGGGGGCTTCGGAATAAGAAAGCTTCTGGCCTTCGCGGCCGCGGTGGTGCTTCTGGTCTCGGCTGGCTTGTGGCTGCTTGAAGGACAGTTCAGAAAGCAGCCGGACCAATCGTCTCAGCTTGATCCAGGAAAAGTTGCGCCGAGCCTTGCGGGACCTGATCGCGTGGCCTCTCCGGACCAGGCTTCGCAAACAGACTACGGGGAACGCTCTGCAGCGACTCGGCCACCGGAACAAAGTCCGGTGAAGCCGACTCCGCCAGAGCCGGATACGCGCGCCCCGGCCTTGCCGCAACCTGGCCCGCAAACAAGGCCATTCGAGCCGTTCGTGCGCCGTCCGCCAGCTTCTGAGAGCTGTCGCCCCGCCTTCGAATGCGGCGAATGAAAAACCTCGGGAAGAGACTTCCGGGTATCAGGAGAGACCGGCGCGCGAACCCGCCGCTCGCGCTGCAGGACCGGCCCGCGAGCCTGAGGTTCAGAAGCCGGAGCCGAAGACGATCGAAGCGGCTCCCTCTCCGGAACCATCTGCGAAACGTCCGCCTGACTTCTTGCCGGCCGAACCTGCGCCATCTCGGCGAAACAAAGGCCCGAGGCTACGATTGAACAACTTCCGAAAAGAAGCGATCCCGGCGCGATAACGCCCCCGCTGTCTCCCGAAAAACCAGCTCCCGCGAAGTTGGAGCCTGCGCCTTCGCCACTGACCGAGGCTTCCGCCTCATCGCCAGCGGGATACAAATTCAAGGATTGCGACTTCTGTCCGCCGCTTGTGGTGGTGCCGAACGGTGAGTTCACTATGGGTTCGAACGAGCATCCCCATGAGAAGCCCACGCACAAGGTAAGGATCTCCCGTCCCTTCGCTATCGGTCAGTTTGAGGTGACCTATGCGGAATGGGATCGCTGCGTCGAGACGGGCGCCTGCCGCTACCGGCCGGAACGTCAGGGCTCGCCCGACGACGCCATCAGCAATTTGAGCTGGGACGATGCCGTTACTATATGTGAAGTGGCTATCGGAGAAGACAGGGCAGGTTTATCGCCTGCCAAGCGAGGCCGAATGGGAATATGCGGCCCGCGCCGGCTCCGGCAAGCGGTTCTGGTGGGGCGACGAAGCCGGCTCAGGAAATGCCAATTGCAGCGACTGCGGGTCCGGGACCAACGGACAGCCGTCCGCCGTCGGCTCGTACAAGCCCAATGCCTTCGGTCTTTACGACACGGCCGGAAACATCGCGGAATGGGTCCAGGACTGCTGGAACGAATCCTATCTTGGCGCGCCCGTCGACGGTTCGGCATGGATGAAAGGCAATTGCAGCCTCCACGGGTTGCGGGGCGGCTCGTTCGGAAACAAGTCCACTTATGTGCGGTCTTCGTCGCGCTTCCGCTATGACAGCGATGTCCGTTATGAAGCGAACGGCTTCCGCGTGCTCAGGGAGTTGCGCTAATCGGAGAGGCTTTGCTTAAAATACTCTAAAAATTGGGTTTGTTTCGTAAAACGGCCTAAAGTAAGCATATAACTATCTTCTTCGAAAACCTGAATTTGCGGCGCTGCCTGGCCCCGTTGCAGACTGATTCCGCCTGAAAGCAGTTCTCCAGGCGTTCGAAGCTTGGCGCAAGAGACGCCACCAAAATGCCTAAATGCGGGTGAATGAATCTCATGAAATTGACAGCTTATAAAACAAAAATTCTGAGATCAAAAGTGTAAGTGTTCTAGCCATCGAAATGGCGCTTGCTTGCTCTCCAATCTCATTTAACCAGGAAACCCCAAGGGTACTCACCTTAACATTGACGTTGAAAGCGAGATGAGCCATGGGAAATCTATTTGCATTGGCGTTCGATCGTTCCTGGGCTGCCAATGAAGTCTTGAAAACCCTGCGGACGGAAACCGCCCTTGAGGATGCCTTCGTCGTGGAACGGGCTGCTTCGGGCCGATGCGCCGTGAAGAGGGCTTTCAATCACGGGACCGCTAAAGCCCCTGATCCCTCACGGGGAGGACTGTGGGGTGAAATGGCAAGGCATCTTTTCCTCAATTCGAGCCTTGACCACTCCATTCGGCGAGGGGGTTCGGCGTTGTTCATTCTCGTCGATGAGGCGGCGAAGAACAGGGTCCTGAGGGCGGTCAAGCCCTATAGGGGACGCCTCCTTAAAACCTCACTCCCGGGTGAAGCCGAAGCCCGTTTCACAAAAGCGGCATAGTCCTTTGAGCATCCGGCGCAGCGGCCCTTCGCATGTATGGCGAGGCTGCGCCGTATGCTTCTAAAAGAGCCGTGCGTAAAATCGGGATCGACGACACCAGTCTTCATGTCATCCCGGAACGGCGCTCGCGCCGTATCCGGGATCGTAAAAAGCGCTTCGGTTCGTAACGGCCCCGGATATGCGCGAGGCGCATTCCGGGGCGACGTCCAGAGGGACGTCCCGCGTTCGATAAAACGCACGATGTTTTAACAAGCTGAAGACAATGCTCGAAATTCATGCCTATCTTGCCGGTCCCGACGTCTTTCTTCCGAATGCCCGCGACCTGGGCCGGCAAAAAAGAGCGTACTTACAAAGCTTGGGAGTCAAAGGTTATTTTCCCTTGGACAACGAAGCGCCGCCCGACCTCCTGAAAAATCCAGCGCAAGCCATCCGTTTCATCGGCGACGCCAATGAAAAGATGATGCTCGATTGCTGCCTGGACGGCCGGATCGGACTGATATTGGCGAATATGTCGCCGTTCCATGGACCGTCGATGGACGTCGGAACCGCCTTCGAGGTCGGTTTCATGTCTGCGCTAAGCTACAAAAGGAACGTTATCATCATCGGCTACACATCCGACAAGCGCAGCTTTGAGGAGCGTGTCGCCGAAGAGATCTATGGCGGCTGGAAGACTATCACGCACAAGGATGGCGTTCCGCACGGACCGGACGGAACTCTGATCGAGGCCTTTGGCGCCGCCGATAATCTTATGATCGCCAACGCCATCATCCGAACCGGGGGCGGTATTTTTCCGACTTTCGAGGCCGCCGCGCAGTTTGGCGTAGCGGCTGCAAAACGCCTATTCGCCGCGGCTCCGCTCCCTTAAGACCTGAACACGGCAGCTCTTTAACAGTGTGCGGTCTGAACTCGGGCCAACCAAAATCTGCACTTCGCCGCCTTCCAGGCGAGGCTCGCCATCATTGCCCGGAAAGCTTAGGTCATCCGAAGTCAGCTCGAAACGGACCGTGCCCGACTGCCCAGGCGCAAGGCTTATCTTGGCGACGCCCTTCAATTCCAGAAGAGGACGGGTCACCGAAGCAACGGGGTCCCGAATGAAGAGGAAAGCGGTTTCTTCGCCCTCCACGGCGCCCTCGTTCGTGATATCGGCTTCGACGAAGAAGCTGTCGCCTTGACGAACGATGTCCGATGACGCTCGCGGTTCGCCATAGGCGAAGCGTGTGAACGACAGGCCGTGGCCGAAGCCGAATTGCGGCTCGACCGGCGCATCGAGATATTTGCTTGTATCGTGCTCGTCGGCCTTTGCTGGCCGTCCCGAAGGCCGCTGAGCATAGAAGATCGGAATTTGCCCTGCGTCGTAGGGCCACGATACCGGAAGCTTCCCGCTTGGGTTCGCGTGTCCAGCCAGTATGTCGCCGAGCGCGGCGCCTGCCTCCGAGCCCAAAAACCAGGTTGCGAGAACGGCGTCGGCCTTTTCGAAGAGCCAAGGGGCGACGAGCGGCCGTCCCGATGTCAGCGCCACGATCACAGGCTTGCCGCTGGCGAGAACCTCTTCCGCGAACCTTCGCTGATCGTCTGGCAGGGTAGGCCGCGCCCGGCTTGTGGCCTCGCCACACATGATGGCGCTCTCGCCGACGCAAAGAAGCGTGACATCGGCCTCGCGGACGGCATCGAGAGCAGCGCCGCCCTCTGCGCGCCTGATGCGCCAACCCGGCAACCCTTTCTGGAGTCCATCCAGAAAGCTGACAGTGTCCTTTGCTTCACCAGCCGCCCGCCAAGGCCCAAGCATATCGCCTCGGGCATCCGACAATGGACCGGCGACGGCGAGATGCCCTGCGCCGGTCTTCAGGGGCAGAAGCCCATTCCGGTTCTGCAGGAGCACGATAGACTTCCGCGCCGCCTCACGGGCCAGCGCACGATGCTCTTCGCGTTGCGCAATCGTGAGCGGATGACTTCCCCGGCCGAACGGATTTTCGAACAAACCAAGCGCCGCTTTAAGCTTGAGCACACGGCGGACGGCGTTGTCGATCTGCTCCATCGAGATCAGGCCGCGCGCGAGCGCCGCCGGCAGGCCTTCGAGATAAGCGCCGCTCACCATGTCGATATCGACGCCAGCATTGAGCGCGAGCGATGCGGCCTCTGTCGCATCGGCCGCGACCCCATGCACGATGAGTTCGCCGACGGCCCCGAAATCGCTGACGATAACCCCGTCAAATCCCCATCGCCGCCGAAGGATGCCGTCGAGCATGTCCCGATGCGCCGTCATCGGCACACCCGCAAGATCGACGAAGGCGGGCATGATCGCAGCCACGCCCGCGCCGATAGATGCCGAGAATGGCGGGAAATGCACTTCCTCTAGCGTTCGCGCCGAGATGTCGACCGACGCGTATTCGCGCCCCGCCATCACGGCGGCGTAGCCGGCAAAATGCTTTGCCGTCGCCGCCACAGCTTGTGATCGAGCCAGATCGCCTTGCTGAAACCCTCGCACTTTTGCTTCCGCGAAGCGAGAGGCAAGCCAAGGGTCTTCGCCTGGGCTTTCGGCGATCCGGCCCCATCTGGGATCGCGCCCAACGTCGAGCATGGGGGCGTATGTCAGCGCAATACCAGCCGCCGCCGCTTCGACAGCCGCCGCGCGAGCCGTCCTTTCCCACACATTCGGGTCGAAGGCCGCCGCTTCGCCAAGCGGGATCGGGAATATGGTTTCGTAGCCGTGCAGCACGTCGAGCGTGACAAGCAGCGGAATGCCAAGGCGCGATCCCTCCACGGCGGCCCTTTGAGCTTCGAGAATGCGGTCCACGCCCCGAAGGTCGAGGATGCTCCCCGCCCGGCCTGCGCGGATTTCCTCAAGCTTGGCTCTCCCCAGCTCCGCTCCGGCATCGCCGAAATCGGCGCGGATCATCGTAATCTGGCCCAGCTTCTCATCGAGGGACATCGCCTGAAGGAGGCCCTCGATCCGTGCGTTTTCATCGGCCATGGCGATACCCCCGATGCTCAAGGACTACCTTAAGGCATATTAAATAAGGCTAATGAAAGAGACAGCCGGCCGTCAACCGGCGCCCCGTTCGGCGTCAAGCCCACATGGGCTGCGCACGGCCCGGTTCGCTCGGCTTTGCCGTGGCTTTGGCGTATTATTATGCGATGGCTTTTATCATGCGATATGCTGCTTGGTCTTAGGATAATTTGCGGGGCCGCGAGGAGCGAATGACGAGCCGCGATGAGGCCGCAAAGCCGGAACGGATGTCCGACGACGCGCTTCTGGAGTTGGCGCAGCGGCGGACCTTCGGGTATTTCTGGGACTTCGCGCATCCGAAGAGCGGCATGGCTCGCGACCGCAGCAGCTCCCAGACAGGCGGTAGCGCCGATCTGCTCGCCGTTGGCGGGACCGGCTTCGGGGTCATGGCGATGATCGTCGCCGCTGAACGGGGCTGGGTTTCGCGCGCCGAAGCTCGGGACCGGCTGCTCGGCCTGCTCGGCTATCTCGCCGCCGCCGACCAGTATCACGGCGTCTTTCCCCATTACCTCGATGGGCCGACGGGCAGGGAGGTGGCCTTCTGGGCCGGTAATGCAGGCGGCGATCTTGTCGAGACCGCTTTTCTCGTCCAGGGACTCCTCTGCGCGCGCCAGTATTTTCGCAAGGAGAATGCGAAGGAGAAGGCGCTTTGCGCCCGCATTGACGACCTCTGGAGAAAAGTGAACTGGAAATGGCACACCAAAGGCTGCGATGTCCTGTTCTGGCACAGGGGTCCCAAGCCTGACCAGGAGTCACAGCAAAAAATCGACGGCTGGAACGAGTGCCTGATCACATACGTCCTGGCCGCTTCGTCGCCGACATACCCCGTCAGCGCCGCCGCCTATCACGAGGGCTGGGCCAAGGGCCGCCAGTTCGCGAACGGGAAACCCTATTACGGGATTACCTTGCCTCTCGGCCCCGACTTCGGGGGCCCGCTGTTCTTTTCGCACTATTCCTTTCTCGGCCTCGATCCGAGGGGGCTCAAAGACCGCTATGCAGACTATTGGGAGCAAAATCGCCGCCACACGCTCATCAACTACGAACACTGCGTCCGGAACCCGCATCATTACGCTGGCTATGGGCCGGACTGCTGGGGCCTTACCTCAAGCGACGGCGACGGTGGTTACTTCCCTCATGCCCCGGATCAAGACCGGGGCGTGATTACCCCGACCGCAGCCTTGTCGAGCATGCCCTATACGCCCGTGGAGTCGATGCGGGCGCTGCGCCACTTCTATTACGATCTTGGCCCGAAGATTTGGGGCAAGTACGGTTTCGCCGACGCCTTCAATGAGTCTACCGATTGGGTCGCGACCGACACTCTTGCTATCGATCAGGGTCCGATCATCGTCATGATCGAAAATTATCGCACGGGGCTTCTCTGGCGTCTTTTCATGAGCTGCCCCGAGATCCGCGAAGGGTTGCGCATTCTGGGGTTCGAGGAAAGTCCGCTCGTTTCATAGGAGATGCAGATGGGGCCGGACACGCCGCTTGCAATTTGGGCCGAAAAAGAGTTCAGGCATTGTGCGGCGAAACTGGCGGAGAGCATTTCCGCGACGTCGCTCGTGAAGGAACGGCCAGGATTTGGAACGACGGTGCGGCCCATAAAGGGATCGGTGCTGGCGAGCCCTTCGAGCGGCGATCCGGACTATTTCTTCCATTGGCTTCGGGACTCCGCGGCAATCATGGACGCCGTGCGGATTCTTATCCGGCGCGGCGAGAACGCGGACGCTTGGACCCGGCGCTTCAATGATTTCGTGCGCTTCAGCCTCGGTCTCCGGGAGGTCAACGGACCGGAGTTCCTCAAACGCAACGCCGGCTTTCGTGGCAAGGCGATCCCAAGTTTTCTGCAATATGTGCGGTCCGACGAGGAGATTGCCGCGGTCGAAGGCGACCGCGTTTTGGGCGAACCAAGGGTCAACGCCGACGGAACGTTCGATTTCATCTGCTGGAACCGCCCTCAGCATGACGGCCCTGCCTCGCGCGCGCTCACCTCCATGCGCTTTTGGAATGACGGTTTAGCCGATGGCGACGCCAAGGTTCGATTGAAGGAGCTGATCCGCGGCGACCTCGATTACACGGCGCTCTTCGCCGGAGACGCCTGTTACGACATTTGGGAAGAAGAGCGCGCGCAGCATTTTTATACAGTTCTGGTGCAGTTTGCGGCGCTGGAGCAGGGCGCGCGCTGGGCCGCAGCCGAAGTCAGTCTGAACTGCGCCGCTCACCTTCGCGATAAAGCAAGCGGGCTTAGCGGGCTCCTGAAGCAGTTCTGGTATGAGCCGGGCGGGTTCATCCGCAGCCGCCTTCCCTTCGACCGGACCGAAAGCGAAAAAGCCCTCGATTTCGCCGTCATCCTCGGCGTCCTCCATGCCGGGATGGAGACTGGCGAGCATAGCGTCCAAGACCTACACGTCCGCGCAACCCTTCATAAGCTGGAACAACTCTTCGCCGGCGACTATGCTCTCAATCGGGGGCGCGGCTCAGGTCTGTTGTTCGGGCGATACAAAGGCGACCGCTATGTCAGCGGCGGCGCCTATTACTTCTGCACTTTCGGGGCAGCCGAATACTATTACCGCCTCGCCGCAGCGATCCCGGCAAACGCCGCGGAGAACATCGCAAAGGGCGACGCGATCCTTTCCCGGACGCAGGAATTCATACCGGCTTCGGGCGATTTATCGGAGCAACTGGATCAGACAACGGGCGCACAGACATCGGCGAGCGATCTCTCCTGGAGCTATGCCTGTTTCATAACGGCATGGGACGCTCGCCGGGCCGCACACGCAAAGGCAGGGATCTATGCCCCATAAACGGAGCTTTTCGACGCCGCGTGAAAGCGGCCTTGGCCTTAGGCGCGTCACGAACGCAGCCGGGCTCGATTTCAGCGTCCTTCCCAATGGCTGTGTCTTCGCTCTGGAGCACGAGCAGGGGCACAGCCGCGCCATGCTCAGTCAGATGCTTGGCTCGCCGCTCGGCGGAGGGATCATGCGCATCCTAGTCCGCACAGGGGGCGGCGATCCCTCCATCGTCGAGGCCGCGGGGCCGCGAGCGAAGGTGAATTTTGGCGCCGCTGCGGATCGCTTTGTGTGGAAAGGCGAAGCTCAGGGCCTTCGCCATTACGTGACGCTATGGCTTCATCCTTCTGAGGCTCTCTGGCTCTGGCGCGTCGATGTCGAAAACACGAGCGGCGCCGCAGTACCCTGCGATGCGATCCTCATTCAGGACCTTGGGCTTGGCCCGCGCGGCTTCGTCATGAACAACGAGGCCTATGCCTCGCAATATATCGACCATATGGGCCCAACGCATCCGCGCTTCGGGCCGGTTGTGATGAGCCGTCAGAACATGGCTCAGGATGGCCGGCACCCCTGGACTGCTCACGGCTGCTTCGACGGCGCAGCGAGTTTCGCAACGGACGCGCTGCAACTGTTCGGGCCTGCCTACCGGGACGCAAACGAGATCGCGCTTCCCTTCGGAACGAGTTTGCCGGGCGTCCGGCTGCAGCATGAGTGTGCTTGTGCAATTCTGCAGTCCGAGAGCCGGATATTGCAGCCTGGAGAAAGCGCGGCCTGGACATTCTTTGGCGTTTACGACCCCGATCACGTTGAGCCGACCAGCGAGAACGACCTTTCGCGCATCGAGGCTGCGGAGAAGGCCGCCAAGGCTTTCGCCAAGGAGGACGTGGTGCTGGAGGCCCCAGTCCGAAGCATCCTTCAGGACGCATCGCCCCTCCTATGCCGCAGCGCAAGCGAAGACACTCGGCCTCGCATTCACGAAGAGCGGCAGGATAGAGAGCTTCTTTCCTACTTCGTCGAGGATGGGCCGCGAAACCGGCACGCCGTTCTTCGCGAGAAAGACCGTCTCGTCAGGCGCCGGCACGGAACCATCCTCAGAAGCGGCCAGGACCTTCTGCCGAGCGACGACATGCTCTGCGCCACCGCATGGATGCACGGCGTGTTCGCCTCGCAACTGACGATCGGCAATACCTCGTTTCACAAGCTTTTTTCCGTATCGCGCGACGGCTACAACATCACGCGGACGAGCGGGCTTCGGGTGCTCGCCGAAATCGATGGCGCTTGGCGGCTGTTGACCCTGCCGTCGCGCTTCGAGATGGGGCTCAGCGATTGCGTCTGGGAATACCGCCACGAAGGCGGAACCATCAGCGTTCATGTTATCGCGTCCGGCGCAGACCCGGCGCTGCAATGCGCAATCGAGGTCGAGGGCGCCCCCTGCCGCTTTCTGGTGTTCGGCCATCTCGTTTTGGGCGAGCAGGATTTTGCCCATTCCGGCGTCGTCGAGGTGGACGGCGTGGCAAAGCGGCTCTCTTTCCGGCCAGACCCGGACTGGCTTTGGGGGCAGCGCTACCCGGATGCCGTCTATCATCTTGTGACAAGCACGCCAAACGCAATCGAGGCGATCGGCGGCGACGAACTGCTTTATGCGGATGGGGTGGCGCGCGGAATGCCTTACGTCGCGTTCAGGACACTGCCCACGAATGAGCTTCGGTTCGCCGTCACCGGCTCGATGACGGACGCCGGCGAGGCGCGGCGGCTCGCGGACAAATATGCGGCTGGCGTCGGACCGGCTGAGATGTTGACCTCGGCGAACGCTTTCTGGTCGCGGCTTACGCGCGACGCCCGCTTGGAAAGCCCCGATCCCAGCGTCACCGCGTTCAACATTATCTTCCCATGGCTCGCGCACAACGCGATCATACACCTGACGGCGCCGCACGGCCTCGAACAATATTCGGGCGGCGCGTGGGGCACGCGCGATGTTTGCCAGGGGCCGATCGAGCTTTTTCTGGCCCTGGGGCACGATGAGGCGGCCAAGGACGTGTTACGCCGCGTTTTCGCCCGCCAGCGCCGCTCCGATGGCGACTGGCCGCAGTGGTTCTTCCTGGAGCCGTACTCCTTCATCCAGGCCGCCGACGCCCATGGCGACATCATCCTGTGGCCGCTGAAGGCGGTGTGCGACTATATCGAGGCCACGGACGATGTTGCCTTCCTGTCCGAGCCTGTCGCCTGGGGCATGGGGAGCGGCGTGGGCGAGGCGGAAGAGTGGACCAGCGTCGCCGGGCATATCGAGGCTTTGATCGATGGCGTGACCGCCAGCTTCATTCCCGGCACGCATTTGCCTCGTTACGGAAACGGCGACTGGAATGATACCCTGCAGCCTGCCGACCTCTCTTTACGCGAATGGCTGGTCAGCAGTTGGACCTCTGCGCTTCTTTATCAGCAACTGTCGCGCTACGTGGAGGTCTTGCGCCGCGCCGGTTCAGTCGCGGATGCTGACCGGCTCTCAAAGCTGGCTGATGAGGTCCGTCGCGATTACAACACGTATCTCATTCGAGACGGCGTCGTCGCCGGCTATGGGCTTTTCAGCCCTGATGGCGGCGCTCCAGAGCTTCTGCTGCATCCAGGCGACCGCAGAACCGGCATCAGCTATTCGCTTATTCCGATGACCTGCGCGATCACGGGAGGCCTCTTCACGCCCGAACAGGCGCAACATCACCTGCGCCTTATCCGCGAACATCTGGCATTTCCGGACGGAGTGCGCCTTATGGACAAGCCGCTGCCCTATCATGGAGGCGCGGAACGCATCTTCCGTCGCGCGGAGTCCTCGCCCTTCTTCGGGCGCGAGGTCGGGCTGATGTACACGCAAGCCCATCTGCGCTTTTGCGAGGCCCTGGCGGTTCTCGGAGAAGCCGATGGCTTTTGGCGGGCGCTTGAGACCGTCACCCCGATTGCGATGGCCGAAACTGTCCCCAACGCCTGCGTGCGGCAAAGGAATTGCTACTTCACCAGCAGCGACGCGGCCTTTCGTGATCGTTACGAAGCATCCGCTGAATGGGACCGCGTCAGGGCCGGATCGGTGGGCGTCGAGGCGGGGTGGCGCATTTACTCCGGCGGCCCGGGCCTGTTCGTCGATCTCCTCATCAGCAGAGCGGGTGGAAGGCGACGGCGCTTCGGCGAGGATGTCTGGGCATCGCTTGGGTCGGCGGCGGGCGACAATATTGTCCTGAAGACAAATGCCGAGGAGACGTAAGAGCTTACTGGCCCCCCTTTGTCATCCCCGAAACGCCGCAAGGCGTTATCCGGGATCATTTCGCGCGCTGGCGTCTGTTAGGGTCCCGGATAAGTGCTTTCCGGGACGACGATACAGCAAACGGTCACCGGCCAAAAAACCCGACAAAGCCGCCCATAAAGTCAGCCGGTGATCCGTGCCGGTGGGATCTCCGTCCTTGGCCCGCTCTCACCTTTCTCTTCATCGAATCGTCATCGGTGGGGGCCGCCGCGGATCTGCTTTCCGGCGTAGCGGCTGGCGCGACGGCATTCGCAGGCGCAGCCGCCTTCTCGCCGCCGCCTTGGCCCTGCATCCAGGGCGGAAGGTAAGATTTCGAATCCTGCTCTGTTTGCGAGGGACTTTCCGGGCTGGCGTTATCAGCAGCGGCGAAAGCAGCCGGGCCAATGATCAAAGACAAAACCAGAAAAGAGGCGCCAAACCTCCAGCCCGCGCAATTAACCATTTTATCCTCTGGGACTTCTTGAAAGCACCGGTTCGAGCCGCAGGCTGATCCTGTGGAAACATGTATGGTGATTCCTCTGCTTGCCGAGGCTGGCATCGCGAAAGAATTCCTCCCGTAACTCAAACTCCACACCGCAAATCTAGCACCGCTCTGTTGATTTTCGCCCAATCAAGATCATGGACTTTTTGCAGGGAAATTAAATACTTGGCCGAAGCTGAAACTCACCTGTTGGACCCAAAAAGATTGAGGGAGCCGAAAGGATTGAAGGAGGGCGCGTCGGCCTCCGCCGATGTCTTGATCTGGCCGCCCGACGCCAGCCGCCGGGCGACGCCGTCGAAGATTCTGGCGAATTGCTGGGCGCCGGCCTTCTGGACGTTCCGGTCCATGAGCTCGTCGAGCCGGGCCAGCAGCTGGGCGCCCGTTTTCTCATGCACCACGGGATTTCGCTCATAGCCGCCACGCTCGAAGAAGTTCGACGTCGGCATGTCGCGGCCGGGCGCCTGCAGCATCTCAAGACCGCTTCCCGGCCCGGCCAGGTTCATCAGCTCAAGCTGGGCGCCCGTTAGATGACGAAGCCCCTTTTTGGAGGCGTATTCCATGATGCCGCGCAGCTTGACCACCTGCATCCAGGGGCCGACATTTCCATCGAGGTTAAGCGCGTGCATGCCCAGCCCGTTCGCTGTTTTTGCATACGCCACGTGGGCCGGCCAGCTGTCGGGAACCCTGCGAGCATCGGCGGCCATGCGCCGCACGCACGCTGCTTTATATCTGAGAGCCTGCGCGGCGCTGGATGACGTGCTCGGCTCATCGGCGAGGCGATCGAGGCGGGCGGCGAACTCGGGACCCTCTTTCCGGACCTGCTCGATGGAGTTTGCGGCCAGCAGCTGCGCGTAGCCCAGCGCCGTCGACGCAGCGCGCCCGCTTTTCGGATTATAGCCGGATTGAAGGTCGTGGGCGCCCATGCCTCCCGTCTCCAGCGCGTAGAGGCGCACGACCTGATCGCGAGTGAGATCGAGCCTGATGGCTTCGAGCGCATAATAGATCATGAAATCGTCTTCGCTGATTCGGTCTGGCCGGAAGCCGTAGACCGTATCCGCCTCCCGCAGGAAGTCCGCGATGACGGGGATCGGCGCATGGGGCTCGACGACAGGCTTTGGAGGCTTCGGAAGAAGCGCCATGATCTCGTCCGGCCGCTTTGGCCCTTTATAGACGGGGGGCTGCTCCTTGACGTAATCCTCGACGGTCACGGCCTTCCCGGCCGCGATCTTCGCCTTTCGCTTCTTTCGCTTCAATTCGGCAAGACGCCAATATTGGTCCACATGCCGGTTGTAAGCCGCGCGCGCGCTTTCATACGCTTTGAGCGTCGCCTGCTGCTCGGGCGCAAGCCTCGCAATCGCATCCTGCGGGGGGGTATCCGCCCATGCGTTCTCCGCAAGGGTCGCCGGCGACGCAAGAAGCAGCGCCGCGGATAGGGAAAGCATGGTTAATCGTTTAGACATGCGGTCGCACTCTAGCTGAATGGAAAAACGGAGACATCCAAAAAATGGCAGTGGTCCCATTCCGGCATTCGCCCGGCTTGCGGCGCTCAGAGAGCAATGCGGGAATCAAGAAGACCACGAATAACTTCATGAATTTCCTGGAGCTTTTGCATTTGGCGTTCGAGGGAAAGCTTGCGGCAAACGGAGGCTCAAACGTCAAATTCGCTCCCCAAGCGCGAACCATAAGTGCTGTTTCCTAACCAAGGCTTGCAAAAGTGCGCCACATTTCTGACGAGTCGATGGGGCACTGCATCCTTTCGGCAAACGCCTGCGCAACTCATCAACGCGGTTGATTGCCAGCCCGTGCCGCTCGGAAAGGCATGAGACCAGGCAGCCGCCTTTCGATGCGAGAGGGTTAGCATTGTGGACAGACAATCGGGATTTGCTCAGCGATCATGGCGCTTGGCGGCATCCGTCGCTTGTCTGGGCGGCGCGCTCGCGCTTACGGCGTGCGCGGGGTTCGGCCTTCGGAACGCGCCGATCAATTCTGCGCTCACCGATGAAGCTTTGGCGGCTCCCCAACCGGCTGCGGGGCCGGTCGCTCTGCGCGAAAGCGCGGAAACCGCGATCGGCTTGAGCTTCTCCGGAGGCGGCACGCGCGCAAGCGCTTTCGCTTTCGGCGTCTTGCAGGAACTCGCAAGGACCAACTCCCGAAACGCATCGCGATCGGCCTTGATCGATCAGGTTTCTCTCGTCTCGGGCGTTTCCGGCGGTTCTGTCACCGCGGCCTATTTCGCTTTGCACGGCCGCGATACGCTCGCCAACTTCCGCCAGAGATTCCTCATTCAGGATGCCGAAGCCTCGCTCAGCACATCCGTCAATGTGACGAATCTGGTGCTGCTCGCGAAAGGCGGGGTGAACGACCGCTCCGGCCTTCCCACCTGGCTCGATGAAAATCTGTTCCACGGCGCCACTTTCAACGACGTGTTGAGACCGGGCCGCCCGCAGCTTTGGATCAACGCCTCCGACATTTACAACCGCACGACCTTCATCTTCAACACGGTGAATTTCGGCGCGCTTTGCAGCGATCTGCGCCGCTATCCGCTGTCCGAGGCCGTGGCGGCTTCCGCGGCGGTGCCGTTCATCTTCGCGCCGATCGTCATCGAGAACTATGCGGATCAGTGCACGTTTACGCCGCCCGACTGGATTTACTCCGCAGATCGTCCCGGGGCGGCCGCGATTTTGCGCGCTTCGGCGGCGGCAATTCAGAGATACCGGGAGAAATCCGACGTCAAATTCGTCAAGCTTCTCGACGGCGGCATGACCGACAATCTGGGCTTGAGCGGATTCGTGCTCGAACTCGCGGCCGCGACAAAGCCCTACCAGCCGTTGACGCCGCGTCAGGTGGTAAATCTGAAGCGCTTTCTGTTCATCGTGGTTGACGCTGGCCGGCCACCGGGGGGCGATCTCGCGAAGGACGCCAACTCGCCCGAGTTGATGGACCTGATCGAGGCAGTCTCCGACACGGCGGTGGATGCGAATGTGCGCGCGGCCTACGACGCCTTTGTCACCGAGATGGAAAAGTGGCGCGAGCGGCTGATCGAATATCGCTGCGGATTGACGCCGCCCGAAGTCGCCTCGCTTCGAGGTTCGACCGATGGCTGGGATTGCCGCAACCTTTCGCTTCAGGTCGCCAAGGTGAGCTTCGATCAGATGCGCGAGCCGACCGTCCGCGCGCGGCTTGAGAAGATCCCAACGCGCTTCAAGATTCCAAAGGACGATGTCGACCTCCTTATCTCATCGGCAGGCAGCCTTCTGCGCCAAAGTCCGGGCTACAGGGAATTTCTCGCCACCTTTTGAGCCGGATCGCGCGCGCGGTTTGAAGGCTTCCCAACTCGCCATTTCCTCTTAAATTGAGGGGGCTGGAAAAGAGAAGCCAAGCAATATGGACGATACCCCCAAGCGGGCCATCCTCTCGCCGGATGAGATCAAGCGCTACAAGCGGCACCTTCTCGTCAAAGAGATCGGAGGGCAGGGCCAGCAGCGCCTGAAGGCTGCGCGCGTGCTTATCGTCGGCGCAGGGGGGCTCGGGTCTCCGCTCGTGATGTATCTCGCCGCGGCGGGCGTCGGCAAAATCGGCGTCATCGACGATGACCGGGTCTCGGTCGATAATCTTCAGCGCCAGATCGCGTTCAAGACGGCGGATGTCGGAGCGCTCAAAGCCGAGCGCGCGGCCGCGCTCTGCCAAAGCCTCAACCCGCATGTTTCCGTGGAGGCGATGCCATTCCGCCTGACGGCCGAAAATGCTCTGTCCATTATTGCGAACTACGACATTGTCGCCGACGGTTCGGACAATTTCAGCACGCGCTATCTCGTGAACGACGCCTGCTATTTTGCTCGAAAGCCGCTCGTGTTCGCAGCGCTTGGACAACTCGACGGCTATCTTTCCACCTTTCGCGCTTTTGAGAAGGATGACGCGGGGCGGCCCCTGCCGAGCTACCGCTGCCTTTTTCCCGAGCCGCCTCCCGCCGGCGCCGTGGCGAATTGCGAAGAGGCGGGCGTTCTGGGGCCGGTCGCGGGCGTGATGGGGACGCTCCAGGCGGTAGAACTTATCAAGGTGATCCTCGACCTGCCGGACACGCTGACAGGCAAGCTTCTGATCTATGACGCCCTTTCGGCCCGATTCCAGACCATCGCTCTGAAGTGGGACCCGGACAATCCCTTGACCGGGATGAAGCCCGTGATCTCGGATCTTCTCCATTCACGGGGGCTAGAACCGATCGCAAGTGCGCAGCCTATGCGCCGTCCGACGCTTGCTTCGTGTTTCGTCATCCCGGCCAAGCGAAGGGCGAGCCAGGATCGTGAAAAGATCTGCGTTTCAATGTTTAACGATCTACCGTGTTTAACCCGACTTCCGCAACTCGCGCACCTCGACGGGGCTAACCGATTGATTTTCCTGTACCCGAGGTCAAGAGGTCGGCACTACAGAGCTATGTCTGAGGCGGTATTCGCGAACTGATCTTCGGAGGCGGCTGAGCTGGCAGGGACAGCTTCAATTGCTGAATGAGCAGCTTTTGACCAGGCTCCGGCTCTGTGTAGCGGGAGAGGGTGAGCGTGCGGCCATCCGTAGTTGGTAATTCGACGTCCACCATCTGGATCGCGGCCATTGCCTCGATGGCTGCCCTCGGCGTCAACCCTGGCGCCAAGGCGCGCAGCCGCTTTTTAAGGGTCACCTGCAGGCAGTAGGCCATGAACGCCACGAAGATGTGGGCTTCGATGCGCTCGTCGCTCTGGTGATAGATGGGGCGGATCGACAAATCGCCCTTCAACTCTTTGAATGCTTGCTCCACTTCCACCAGCTGCAAATAGAACTTCCAAAGCTTGGAAGGATCGCTGCCGGACATATTCGAGCGCAACAGGTAACTTCCTTCCCGGCGGCGCGCAGCACGCAACTTCGCGCGGTTCAGAGTGAAGTAAAACGTCTCGGGCGTAACCGGCTGGTCTTTGGCCGGGATATGAATATCGAGGATACCGTAGGCGCTGCCCGCTTCTTTTTTGGCGGCTCCCAGCTTGAGCAGCAAGGCATCGCGGGAGAGCTTCTGCTGTTGGAGTTCGCGCAAGCGCTTGATGAGCTTCTTGAGGCGCCGCCGGCGCATAGCCTGCTCTTTGTCTGCACGCCCCTTGCTGCGCGCCAGCACGTAAAGTTCGCCGTCCTGCTCCGCGAGCTTGACCTGAACGCTGTCGCGGACGCTCTCCCAGGGCTTGCCCAGGAACGTCTTCTCCAGCTGCGTCAGCCGCCCGCGCGGCGTGCCCACGAGGTAGGACACCGGCCCTTCGGCGGCACGCATCTCAGCCAGCACGTCCTCGGTGGGAATGCCGCGATCCATGACCCAGGTGCGCTTGGCCTTGCCGTACCGTTCCTCGATCTTCTTGAGAAAATCGCGAAGCGTTGTCTTATCGGCGGTGTTGCCGGGCAGAACTTCGTAGGCCAGAGGGAAACCGTCCGGTGTCACGATCAAAGCAATCACCACCTGAACGCAATCGGAGCGTTTGTCCCTGCTGTAACCGAACTTCCGCTTGCCTTCTTCCGGCGGCTCGCACTCGAAATAGGTGCTGGTCAGATCGTAGAGCAGAACTTCGAAATCGGCCTGGAACAAATCCCGCCAGCGTTTCTGCAGGAAGACAAACAGGTCTTCTTTGTGCTTTGTGAGCTTGTCCAGGCAACGGTAGAGTTTATCGTCCTGCACCAAACCGAACTCTTCGCCCAGCAGATCGCCCATCGCGCTTTGTACGTACCATTGGCGGTGAAGCCGCCACTCGCTGCCCGGATCGATCAGCTGGTAGGATACCAGCGTCTTCAATACATTCAGCCAGCGCGTTCCCTGGCGCGAGGGCAGCAACCGCTCAGCCCAGAAATCGTCCAGCTGGAGCTGGTCCCATAGGGCCAGGGCCAGCCAGCACGCTCCCCATTGCCGCGGGCGATGCAGTTGCAAGCCGCTGAGCCTGACTTGAACCACGTCGCAATCGACAGCAGGGGCTTCCCGGTCTTCGGGAAACAGCGCCATCTGGCGAACCCGCGTTCCGTTACGATCCAGTGCATCGATGGTCTTGCACCATGCCGCCTGCTGACTATCGTTGATCTCGCCAAGATACAGGACATGACGCTGGACGACGCGCCCGCCGGAGCTGCGCCGGTTCTCGACGATGCTCCAGGTGCGATGTTCTTTGCCGTCCTTCCGGCAAATCTTGGCGCGTAGAAACATGGCGCCAGTCTGCGAGAAAAACGCCGCCTCGCAAGGGGGGAGGTCGGCACTACAGGCCCTTCCAGCGCGGCCGCTTACGTTAAATCAATCACTTGAGCCGCCAAAACAGCTCAAAATCGCTGAAAACCGCTCCGAGTTGCGGAAGTCGGGTTAGGTTCAAGCGGTTTGAGCGTGTTTCCAAGGCTGGTCGTTTCTGATCATTGCGCTCAGGATGACGATGAGCTTTCGCATGACGGCGGTGACCGCGACCTTGAAGGGCTTTCCCTTGCGGGTCAGCCTTTGGGCAAAGTCGCGGAAGTGAGCGTGAGAGCGGATTGCGGCCACAGCGGCCATGTAAAGGCAGGGGCGGATTTGGCCGCGCCCCCCGCAAATTCGTCTCTTTCCGCGCTCCTTCCCGCTGTCGCGATCATAGGGGGCCAGCCCGGCGAGCGCCACGGCGGTGGGAGTTGGGACATGTCCGAGCTCCGGGAGGAAGGCCAGGATCGTTTGCGAGGCCACGGCCCCGATGCCGGCCAACGTTTGCATAAGGCGGCTGTTGTGGCTGAACGCCTCGTCGCGGCGGGTGAGCGTGCCAATTTCTTTTTCGATCAGGGCGAGTTGCTCTTTAAGCGCCGCAAGATGGCTTTCAAGGCTGCCGCGAACCGCCTTCAGGGAGGCGTGCTCGATCCGGCATGTCTCGGCCTGGATCATGTCCTTGAGTTCGGCGCGCCGTCCCATTAAGGCGCGAAGCGCAGCCTCCTCGGGCCGCGGCGGCTGGTAAAGCTCAAGATCGAGCTTGTCCCGTCCGTACTCGGCGATCAAAGCCGCGTCGATCGGATCGCTTTTCGCGTGCCGGCCCCGGAATTTGGCGTAGGCGCGGACGCCCGATCCGTGGGCGCGATGGCAATCGAGGCCGAGTTCGCACGCGGCTTTCAGCACCGCGTCCTCGTAGCCGCCGGTCGCCTCGCAAATCACGAGCATGCGGCCAAGGCCTTGTTTACGATTGCGCTTTTCTTCGCGCTTTAACAAGCGCCGGATGGCGGCGCCGTCGTTTTGCAGAGAAAGGGTCTCGCCCGAAGGCAAAATGTGAAGGGATAGACTGGCCTTGGCGACGTCAAACGCGATGACGTGATTGAAACGGGCAGCGGCCGCGGGCATCATGAGCGTGTTCATCCGGGCGTTCCTGGATTGTATGCGACCGTTCAAGGTCTCTCTACCGTTCGGATGGCCAGGCGAAAGCGGCGCGGACACAAGATCGTTCACGATCGCAAGGAGCTATCCCGGATACGGCCGCGCGCCGCCTGAGACGAAGGATGGCCATCCTTCGTCTCAGGCCTACTCTCCAGCGATTCGTCTAAATGCCGAGATTAGGCGCCATCAACATACAATCCCGGATAGGGCTTGCGCCCTTCCGGGATGACGACGGCGCGATGAGCGTTTCCAACGGCTTGGGCCTCATGGCGAGACTGTCGAACCGTGGGCCGCAAATTCGCCTGATTTTCGGGCGTGATCGCTCCTATTCCTTGAATACGATTCCAGAATCCATCGGCCCGGAGGCAGTCATGAGAAGGCCCGTCACATCTGCGATTTTTGTCAGCCTCCTGCTCGCCGCGGCGGCAAATGACGCCGCCGCATGCACAAATACCGGCAGCTTTGAGCGCTGGCTTTCGGAGTTCCGGTCGGAGGCGCGGTCGAAGGGCATTACGCCTCGCGCCTTGTCCGCGCTCGATGGCGTGACCTTCGACCAGAACGTCATCAACAGCGACCGCAGGCAGAGCGTCTTTTCGCAGAGTTTTCTCGAATTTTCCGATCGCATGGCCGCGAAATTCCGCATCGACAATGGCCGCGCGCGCATCGCAAAAAACAAGGCCGTTTTCGACAAGATCGAGCAGCAGTACGGCGTTCCGGCCCCCGTTATCACGGCCTTCTGGGCGCTCGAGACGGATTTCGGCGCCAACAACGGCCATCTCTCGACGCTTCGATCTCTGGCGACGCTGGCCTATGATTGCCGCCGTCCCGAGAAATTCCGCGCCGAGCTGATGGATGCGCTGCGCATCGTCGAGCGCGGCGATCTTCCTTCTGAAGAGATGCGAGGGCCCTGGGCGGGCGAAATGGGCCAGACTCAGTTCGTGCCGTCCATCTATTACAAATATGGGATCGACTACGACGGCGACGGGCGCGCCGACTTGATCCACAGCGTGCCGGACGTGTTGGCCTCCTCGGCAAATTATCTTAAAGGACTTGGCTGGCGGCGCGGCGAGCCCTGGCTCAAGGAAGCCCGCGTACCGGAAAGCATGGATTGGAGCCAAGCGGACCTCAACGTCGAGCATACCGTCGGGGAATGGGCGCGCATGGGCGTGCAGGTTGCCAATGGCGACCGTGTTCCCGAAGGGTTGCAGGCGTCTCTTCTGCTGCCGATGGGACGCAACGGCCCCGCCTTCCTGGCCTTCCATAATTTCAAGGTCTATCTGGAATGGAACCAGTCTCTCGTCTATTCAACGACGGCGGCCTACCTCGCGACGAGGATCGCGGGCGCGCCAGCGGTTTCCAGGGGCCGGGGCGTCGTGCCGTTCGGCTATGAGCAGACCAAAGAGTTGCAAAGCCTGCTGCGGGCGAAAGGTTACGAAGTGGGCGAAGTCGACGGGAAGCTCGGCCTTGCGACCCGCGCCAGCATCAAGAAAGTCCAGGAGAAGCTTGGCTTGCCCGCGGACTCTTATCCAAGCCCTGAGTTGATCGCGCGCCTGCGCTCTCGCTGAGAGCGGAAGTTACCCATCCCTTCGTCATCCCGGAAACGCCGCAGGCGTTATCCGGGATTGTATGTTGATGGCGCCTAATCTCGGCATTTAGACGAATTGCTGGAGAGTAGGCCTGAGACGAAGGATGGCCATCCTTCGTCTCAGGCGGCGCGCGGCCGTATCCGGGATAGCTCCTTGCGATCGTGAACGATCTTGGGTCCGCGCCGCTTTCGCCTGGCCATCCGAACGGTAGAGAGACCTTGAACGGTCGCATACAATCCAGGAACGCCCGGATGAACACGCTCATGATGCCCGCGGCCGCTGCCCGTTTCAATCATGTCATCGCGTTTGACGTCGCCAAGGCCAGTCTATCCCTTCACATTTTGCCTTCGGGCGAGACCCTTTCTCTGCAAAACGACGGCGCCGCCATCCGGCGCTTGTTAAAGCGCGAAGAAAAGCGCAATCGTAAACAAGGCCTTGGCCGCATGCTCGTGATTTGCGAGGCGACCGGCGGCTACGAGGACGCGGTGCTGAAAGCCGCGTGCGAACTCGGCCTCGATTGCCATCGCGCCCATGGATCGGGCGTCCGCGCCTACGCCAAATTCCGGGGCCGGCACGCGAAAAGCGATCCGATCGACGCGGCTTTGATCGCCGAGTACGGACGGGACAAGCTCGATCTTGAGCTTTACCAGCCGCCGCGGCCCGAGGAGGCTGCGCTTCGCGCCTTAATGGGACGGCGCGCCGAACTCAAGGACATGATCCAGGCCGAGACATGCCGGATCGAGCACGCCTCCCTGAAGGCGGTTCGCGTCAGCCTTGAAAGCCATCTTGCGGCGCTTAAAGAGCAACTCGCCCTGATCGAAAAAGAAATTGGCACGCTCACCCGCCGCGACGAGGCGTTCAGCCACGACAGCCGCCTTATGCAAACGTTGGCCGGCATCGGGGCCGTGGCCTCGCAAACGATCCTGGCCTTCCTCCCGGAGCTCGGACATGTCCCAACTCCCACCGCCGTGGCGCTCGCCGGGCTGGCCCCCTATGATCGCGACAGCGGGAAGGAGCGCGGAAAGAGACGAATTTGCGGGGGGCGCGGCCAAATCCGCCCCTGCCTTTACATGGCCGCTGTGGCCGCAATCCGCTCTCACGCTCACTTCCGCGACTTTGCCCAAAGGCTGACCCGCAAGGGAAAGCCCTTCAAGGTCGCGGTCACCGCCGTCATGCGAAAGCTCATCGTCATCCTGAGCGCAATGATCAGAAACGACCAGCCTTGGAAACACGCTCAAACCGCTTGAACCTAAACACGGTAGATCGTTACAAACGCCGGCGCTCGTTACGGTCCCGGATAAGCGCTGAAGCGCTTTCCGGGACGACGAAACATACGCCTCGCAGCCGCCTCGCAATGTCCCTACTCAGCCGCCGCCGAAGCGATCGCTCCGTGGCAATGCTTGAACTTTTTGCCGGAGCCGCAAGGGCAGGGGGCGTTGCGCGAAACCTTGCCCCAGCTTGCGGGATTGCCCGGATCCAAGGCGGGCCCATGCTGGCCGCGTCCCTTGCCTTGCTGTTGCCTGCCTGCCGGAGCGCCTCCGCCTGGCCTCCTTGCTGGAGGAGGCGCGCCATTCCCCTGTCTCGCGGCTGCGCGCCGCTCTTGCCTCGATTTCGGGGCTGCGGCGGCTTCCAGCTCCTCGGCCAAGAACTCGTCTTCGCCGGTCATGGGGTCTAAATGGTGAGCCTGCATCTGCGGCAGCGCCATCTCCGAGAATTCTTCGGGCATCCTTTGCGTCAGAACGACATGCATCAGCTGGCCTGTCACATCCCGGCGCAAGCGGCCCAGCATCTGCTCGAACAGCTGAAAAGCCTCGCTCTTGTACTCGTGCAAGGGATCGCGCTGGCCATATCCGCGCAAGCCGACCGCCTGACGCAGATGCTCGAGCGTCACAAGATGCTCGCGCCAGAGATAGTCGAGCGTTTGCAGGAGAACAGCCTTCTCGATTTCGCGTATGGCGACCGGGCCAAGCTCGGCTGCCTTGCGGGCCGCCGCCTTGTCGGCCTCCTGCTGAAGACGCTCATCGATCTCTTGGTCCGCAATCCCTTCTTCGGCGGCCCATTCCTCCACGGGAACGTCCGTATTGAAGATCGACCGGAATTCCTCGCGCAAGCCTTTCACGTCCCATTGCTCGGCGAACGCCTTGGCCGGGATATGCGCCGTGACAAGTTCCTGCACCACCCCCTGGCGCATATCGGCGACGGTGTCCTCGACATTCTCAACCTGCATGAGATCGATGCGCTGCTCGAACACCACCTTGCGCTGGTCGTTCATCACGTCGTCGAACTTCAGCACGTTCTTGCGCATATCGAAGTTGCGCGCCTCGACCTTCTTCTGCGCGTTGGCGAGCGCCTTGTTGATCCAGGGATGCGCGATGGCTTCGCCTTCCTTGATGCCGAGCTTGCGCAGGATGAGATCCATGCGCTCGGCGCCGAAGATGCGCATCAGGTCGTCTTCGAGCGACAGATAGAATTTGGAGGCGCCCGGATCGCCCTGACGGCCCGACCGGCCGCGCAGCTGATTGTCGATGCGGCGGCTTTCGTGGCGTTCGGTGCCGAGAACGTAGAGGCCGCCAGCTTTCAGCGCCTTTTCCTTCTTCTCCTCGACATCGGCGACGATTTTCGCGCGCTCCGCCTCGATCTCCTCATGGGTCGGCGTTTCGCCTGCCGCCTCGCGCGCGCGCTTCCAGCCATCGAGCTGCATCGCGACGTTGCCGCCAAGCTGGATGTCCGTGCCGCGCCCCGCCATGTTGGTGGCGATCGTCACCGCGCTTGGCACGCCGGCTTGGGCGATGATATGCGCCTCCTGTTCGTGGTAACGCGCATTCAGCACCTGATGGTCGATCTTCAACGGTTTCAGCATGGCCGAGAGAAGTTCTCGACTTCTCATCGAAACCGTGCCGACGAGAATGGGCTGGCCGCGCTCGGCGCAGTCGCGGATCACGTCGATGATCGCCTTGTATTTCTCATTCGCCGTCCGGTAGACCTCGTCGTCCTGGTCTTTGCGGACCATTGGCCGGTTGGTCGGAACCTCGAGGGTTTCGAGCTTATAGATGTCGAAGAACTCGCTGGCTTCCGTCAGCGCCGTGCCGGTCATGCCCGCGAGCTTGTCGTAGAGGCGGAAATAGTTCTGGAAGGTGATGGACGCGAGCGTCTGGTTTTCCGGCTGAACGTCTACGCCTTCCTTGGCTTCGAGCGCCTGATGCAGCCCTTCGGAGTAGCGCCGTCCTTCCATCATGCGGCCGGTGAATTCGTCGACAATGACGACCTGACCCTTGCGGACCATATAGTCGCGATCCCTGAGGAAGAGCTTGTGCGCGCGAAGCGCCTGGTTCACGTGGTGGACGAGGCTACATTCTCGACATCGTAGAGCGAGGTTTTGGGCGAGGAAGCCGGCCTGCTCCAGCATGTCCTCCATGCGCTGGTTGCCCTGCTCCGTCAGCACGACGGTGCGCATTTTTTCGTCGAGGTCGTAATCCTCTTTCGCGAGGCGCGGGATGAACGTGTCGACGGTGTTGTAAAGCTCGGATTGGTCGTCGATCGCGCCCGAAATGATGAGCGGCGTGCGCGCTTCGTCGATAAGGATCGAGTCCACCTCGTCGACGATGGCGTAGGCGTGTCCCTGAAGCTCCTGCGGACGGTCGCCGAACTGGACCATCTCCGAAACCGAATACTTCATATTATCGCGCAGATAATCGAAGCCGAATTCGTTGTTCGTGCCATAGGTGATGTCGTAGCGATAGGCTTGCCGGCGCTGGTCGTCACTCGAGCTCGTGGACGATGGAGCCGACCGTCAGGCCAAAAAAATTGTAGATCTCCGCCCATCCATCGGAGTTGCGCCTGGCAGGGAATCGTTCACCGGGGACCACAGCACGCCGCGGCCCGGAAGGGCATCGAGATAAGCGGGGAGCGTGGCGACGAGTGTTTCGCCTTCGCCCCTCTCACTTCCGAAATCTTGCCCTCATGCAGCAACTACCGCCGACGAGCGCACGTCGAAGTGCCGCTGTCCGAGCGTGCGCCGCGCCCTCGCGACCGTCGCAAAGGCTTCCGCAGCAGGTCTTCGAGGCTTTCCGCCATCGGCGAGACGCTCCCGGAAAGTCGACCGTTTGGCGCGCACCTCGTCGTCGGACAAGGCCGCGAATCCGGCCTCGAGCGCGTTGATCGCCGGAACCCTCGAATCAGAGCCTTCCAGCCGCCGATCGTTGGAGCCGCCGAAGATCTCGGTTGCAAACGAGCCAAGAAAATCATGACAGCCGAGCTCACCGCCTCTCTGAAAAAGGCGCCGCTCAAAGCAAGCGAACCGCCGCCAGAGCGCGGACTTCTGGCGGCGGCTTTCCTCGGGGCTCTCTCCGAAATCATTAAAAAGGGGGAGCGTCTCTTCCCCTCTTTGGGAGCAAAATAACAGACGCGTCCCCGCTGTCAACGCGAGGCAGGGTCGCGCTAGGCAAACCGTCAA
>CAWFXN010000047.1:0-47048 GCA_963819665.1 uncultured Alphaproteobacteria bacterium | reverse complement strand
AAATGAAGCCCTTCGGATCCTTGATCCACGCATAAAGATCTTGGAAGGTCCACTTTCCGCCTTTGCCCTGCAAAGCGGGTGAATAGGCGAATCCGGGATTCTTCCCGATATCGCGGCCGACGACCCCGAAAAGGTCTGGCCCAATCTTGGCGCCGGCTCCCTTGGTCCAGTTATGGCAGGCTCCACAGGCCTTCGCCGCGTTCTGCCCAGCCTCGACATTGGCGCTCGCCAACAGGCTGTCAACCGACGGCTCCTTTTCCTCCGGCTTTGCGGCGGCGGGCGTTGCGGGCGCAGCCGCTTCCGGGGCCACGACAATGTGGCCCTTGGAGAGGTTTGCAGCGCCTGTCGGGTAAAAAAGGTGAATGGCTGTGTTCGCGCCTACGAGGACCAGGAGGCTCGCCAACACGGCGCCTGCAACTTTATTGAAGTAGAAGGAATCCATGGTTGTGCTTGTGTCACGCTAACGCGGTTTAGCCTCCGCCTTGATGTGCTCAAAATCTTAGTGAGTCAACGGAAAATCGTTAGCAAGCTCTAAGAGATTTTCAGGTGCCCAAATCGTTCCTTTCACATGCGGGTTTTAACCCGATCGTAATCATTCCGGCGAGGCTCGGTTCCACGCGCCTGCCCCGGAAACCGCTTCTCAGCATCGGCTGCGCGCCGATGATCTTTCACGTCTGGCGGCGGGCTATGGAAGCGGATGTGGGTCCCGTGTACGTGGCCGCGGACTCGGCCGAAATCGCGGATGCCGTCAGGGAGTGCGGCGGCCACGCGGTGACGACAAAGCCCGGGCACGCCAGCGGTTCCGACCGGATTTACGAGGCTCTCTGCCGGATCGATCCTGACGGGAGATTTGATTCCATAATCAATCTCCAGGGCGATCTTCCAACTCTTGAGCCGCGCCTGCTTCGATCGTGCGGCGCAGCGCTGAACAAGGGCGCGGACATCGGCACGCTCACCGCTGTCATCACGGACCCGGCCGAAATCGACGATCCGAATGTCGTCAAGGCCATCGCCTCGCCCTTGGCGGGGGGATTGATGAACGCGCTTTACTTCACGCGCTCGGCCGCGCCGCATGGCGAAGGCCCCTATTACCACCACATCGGCGTTTACGCCTATCGCCGCGCGGCTCTCGCCCGTTTTGTGGCGGTGCCGCCGTCGCCGCTCGAAAAGCGCGAGCGTCTGGAGCAGCTTCGCGCGCTTGAAGCGGGCATGCGCATTCACATTTCAGTGGTTGACACCGTGCCTTTGGGTGTAGACACCGAACCCGATCTTGCAAAAGCGCGCGCAATACTCGCAAGGTAAGCGCCGGATTTCCTCGCCCCTCACGCGGCGAGCTCAGGGTAAGCAATGGCATCCGCATCGGACACGACAACGCGCGTCAGCGTCGCCTATCAGGGCGAGCCCGGCGCCAATTCCCACATCGCCTGCGTCAATTACGACAAGACGCTTGAGCCTGTCGCGTGCGCGACGTTCGAGGATGCGATTTCCGCAGTGCGCAGCGGCGCGGTCCGCTGTGCGCTGATCCCGGTCGAGAATTCGGTGGCGGGCCGCGTCGCCGATGTGCATCACCTTCTGCCGAATTCCGGCGTCCATGTCGTCGGCGAGCATTTCGAGCGCATCTACCATCAGCTCATGGCGCTTCCCGGCGCGGATCTTTCCACGCTGAAGACGGTGCACAGCCACACTCAAGCCCTTGGCCAGTGCCGCAACGCGCTCCACGAGCTTGGCCTGAAACCCGTTCCCGAGGCGGACACGGCCGGGTCCGCCCGCATGGTCGCGGAAGAAGGCGATCTGACGAAAGCCGCGATTGCGTCGAAGCTCGCCGCCGAGATTTACGGCCTTCACATTCTGAAAAGCGGCATCGAAGATGCGGCGCATAACACCACGCGCTTCCTTGTGCTCGCCAATGAGGCCAAGGCGCCGCCTGCTGGCGACGGCCCGGTGCTGACCACGTTCATCTTCCGCGTGCGCAATATTCCGGCGGCGCTGTACAAGGCGCTGGGCAGCTTCGCCACGAACGGCGTGAACATGACAAAGCTCGAGTCCTATCAGCTCGAAGGCAGCTTCAACGCCACGATGTTCTACGCCGATGTGGAAGGGCACCCGGATGAGAGACCCCTGCGGCTTGCGCTGGAGGAACTGGAGTTCCACACGGCGGAGCTGATTATTCTTGGCTCCTATCCCGCGAGCCCGTTCCGCGAATCCCTCAAGCGTCAATCTCCCGAGGACGACGCGCCTCGCGGCCGCGTTTCTTGAGTTACCCCGGGGTTTTATCCAGCGCCGACAGGCCCTCGTCGAACGCTTTCAAATAGCCGATCCAAACTTGATGCCCTGATTTTTCGGCGAACGGCGCAACGATCGCTCTTCCACGTTCCAGTATGCGCCGCCCCTCGGCCCTGTTGCCCATCCGAACGAGAAGCTGGCCGAGCTTGCCGTGGCTTGCAGCCAAATCCACCAGCCATTGGGCATCGCCGGGATCGGCCTTGGCGAGACGCTCGCGGATGGCGAGTGCTTCCCGGTAAGCGTTCAAAGCATCGTCGAGCGCGCCTTTGTCCACGAGCACATCGCCGACCTTGTTATGGAAGACGGAGAGATCGCGTTGCCATTGGGTGGCGGCAGGATCGGCCTTTGTGAGGCGGTCGGCGATGGCGAGGCCGTCGCGGTAAGCCTTCAAAGCATCGTCGGTCGCGCCCTCGGCAACGAGCACGTCGGCCACTTTGTCATAAGAGACGGAGAGATCGTGCTGTAATCCGGCATTTGCGGGATCGGCCTTGGCGAGTGACTCTCTAATGGCGAGGCTTTCGCGATAAGCCTTCAAAGCGTCGTCGATGGCGCCCTGGGCCAGGAGCACATCGCCCACCTTGTTGTGGGAGATGGAAAGATTGCGCTGCCATTCAGCACTTTCGGACTCGGCCTTTGTGAGGCCGTCGGCAATGGCGAGACCGTCGCGATAGGCTTTGAGCGCGTCGGCGAGCGCACCCTTGGCCGCAAGCTCGTCGCCCGACTTTTCATAGGAGATGGAGAGATCGCGCTGCGATCCGGCGCTGTTGGCGTCGGCCTTGGCGGCGTGCTCGGCGTTCGGGGCGCCCTCCGCCGCTTTTTCTGTTCCGTCGAGCGTGCCGCCCCCGTTTTGAGTCGCTTCAACTTGGGGATGCTCGGCCTCTTCGGGTTTGGCTTGATTGGTTAGTCTGGCCGTTTCCCCGTCGCGGGGATCAGCCGGGGCGTCTTTCTGATTGCCTTCAGCCGCCGTGACGCATTGGTCCGGGGCGTTTTGCGATCCTTCGGCAGCCTGACCCGCAGGCAAGAGGGTCGCGCATTTTGCCGCCGTTTCGGTCATGACCGGGCTTTGCTTTTTTAGAGGATGGGCGTAATAGGCTCCCACGCCCGCCAGAATTACGACGCTGACGGCGATAGCGTCACGGACGATCGCTTGACGTTTGCGCACGCGGGCGGCCCGCTTGAAGACCTCGTCTGGGGGTACGCCGATCAGCGAGGCGACGACTTTCGCGAGCGCCAGCTCATGGCCGCCGTCTTTCCCGTCCTCCATGTCCGCTGCGATGGCCGGAATCGCCTGCATCCGCATCTGCCCATTGTCATCCAGCGCGGGCGGAAAGCTTGGCTGCGCCGCATCGTCGGGCTTGCCGCACAGAATGACCGGCACGATCGGCCGCTCTGGGCGCCGCTGCTTGAAGAGTCGGATTTCCTCATTAACGTGACGGCTTCTGGCCGAAGCGGGCGAGCAGAGGACGATCAGGGCGGCGGAAGCATCAAGCGCCGCGATTGTTTGATCGTTCAAGGTCAGGCCCGCGCTGAAATCATCGCGGTCGCGGAAAATGGGACGCAGCGACTTTGGAACCTTTCCTAGCGCAGTCTCGCGGTCCGCGAGCCCCCGCAGAGGGAAGCTCTCAAGGTGCGAATGCAGCCATCTTGCCGAGGCTATGTCGGCATGACTGTAGGAAAGAAAGGCGCGATATTTGAAATCGGGGGAGTCTGTCATTGGCGCTCGCAAAGCCGAATCGGCTTCACAATCGCAGAGTAAACAGCTTTGTCCTAAAATTGTCTGTCTAGCAAATCGCTGAAAAGCGATGCTGCCCATGACCTCACGGTGAGGCCGCCGAATCGCGACAAGCTCACCATGAGGTCCAAGTCATTGAAATCGCTTGACCTTGTCCTGAGCTTGTCGAAGGATGCGCTGGCTTTCCGCCTTTTTCACCCTCTGCTTTTTCAGCATTCGGCAAATGCGCCGTCGACGAAACCGCGAATAAGTGTGTGCGCCATTGAGATCGGCGGCGGCACGAAGAGTCCGTCGGGATGCGCGAGGGCGAGCATGGCCGCGGCCTCCTCATGGGTGAACCAGCGCGCGTCCGCGATCTCGGTCTTGTCCAAGCCGATTGTATCTGTCAGCGCTTCGCCCCAGCACCCGATCATCAGCGAATGCGGGAAAGGCCAAGGCTGGCTCGCCACATAGCGCACCTCACCGACATCAATGTCCGCCTCTTCCTTGATCTCCCGGCGCACGGCGTTTTCGATGTCGTCGCCCGCTTCGACAAAGCCCGCAAGCGTCGAGTACATTTTCTCTGGAAAGCGATGCTCGTGCCCCAGCAGGCAGCGCCCGTTGTGCGTGATGAGCATGATGACGGCGGGATCGGTGCGAGGATAGGCGTCGAGGCCGCAGGCCGGGCAACTTCGCCGCCAGCCGCCGTCGGTCGCGTGGACGCCGCTTCCGCACCGCACGCAGCAGCGATTGAGGGCGTGCCAGCCAAGAAGCGCGCGAGCCTGCGCCGCGATCATCAATTCGTCGTCGCTCAAGACGCCCTGCACCGCCAGCGAGCGAAGGTCGACCAGCGGCTTCAACGCCTCAAGGGTCGTAGATGCTGGCGCGATTTGATAAGGCTGGATGTTGCAGGCGAAAACAGCGGCGCCGCTCGCCTCTTCTCCCAGGAAAACGAACTCGGCAGGCTCGGCGAGTGCTTGCGCCTCCGGCAGGCTTTGCCACCGGATTTGCGCCGTGCTTCGGTCCCCGGAAGGGATGATCGGCACTTTGAGATCGATCAGCGCCATAACCTTTGTGTTCGCCGCCGATTGCCGGGCCGCGATATACGCCGCATCGCCCCGGTTGCCGCCAAAACGGTTGAGGGTGGTTTGTGCTGCGAGCTTAGGCAACCGAATGAGTTTAGGCACAGCTCAGGATTACAGCTTTCGCAAAGCCACCGTTTCGACGCGATGCGCCTCGCCTTTGCTTAAGATCAGATTGGCGCGCTTGCGCGTGGGCAGGATGTTTTTCTTCAGGTTCACGAGGTTGATGGTGCGCCAAAGCTTCAGCGCCTGGGCGACCGCCTCCGCCTGCGTCAACTTCGAATAGCGGTAGAAGTAAAAGTCCTGGTCGCGGAAGGCCGTGCGGCAGAGGCGCAAAAAACGTGTGACATACCACTCTTCGATGAGCGTCGGATCGGCATCGATGTAGATCGAGAAATCGAAGAAGTCGGAAACGAACGGAACGGCGTCGCGGCTTTTGGCCAGCTTGGCGGGCTGCAGCACGTTCAGCCCTTCGACAATCAGAATATCGGGACCGTCCACGACGATCTTTTCGCCGGGCATGATGTCATAGGTGAAATGCGAATAGACGGGCGCCTCGACCTTCGATTTTCCGGCCTTCACGTCGGCGACGAATTGAAGAAGGCTCGCCTGATCGAAGCTTTCGGGAAAGCCCTTGCGGTGCATGATGCCGCGTCGCTCAAGCTCGGCGTTCGGCAAAAGAAAGCCGTCCGTCGGCACGAGGTCCACGCGAGGATGATTGGGCCAACGGGCCAGAAGCTCGGCAAGCACACGAGCCGAGGTGCTCTTTCCAACAGCCACGCTTCCCGCGATGCCGATGATGAACGGCATTTTCGCTGCGCGGTGCTGAAAAAATCGTGTCGTCGCCGAATGAAGGAGCTGCGCCGCGCGAACGTAATAGTTCACGAGCTTCGCGATAGGCAGATAGATATCTGTCACTTCGTCGTGCGAAATCCGCTCGATGAGACCGGACAGCCGCGTCAGGTCTTCATCGCTCAGCGTGAGCTGCACGCCGTTGCGTAGCTCGGACCACTGCGCCCGCGTGAACGTGCGGTAAGGCGACAGGTCAAGCGCCTGCCGCGGCTCAAGATCCAGAACCTGTGACTGCAAGCTCATTGCGCGCTACCGCTCTGCCCCCGTGAAGCCTTTTCGGCATGCCCCGATTTCGACGTTCTTCGGTCGAGTTCGCTCAACACGGCATCCAGCCCGACGTTTCGCGATTCGAGAAGTACGAGAAGGTGATAAAGCAGATCGGCCGCCTCCGCACAAAGCTTTTCGTCGCTCTCGCTCACCCCGGCGATCACCGTCTCGACCGCTTCCTCGCCAAGCTTTTTGGCGCACGCGGCAGGGCCTTTATCCAGGAGCGACTTTGTATATGAGGAGGCGGTTGTCGCTGAACGGCGCGCGGCTATGGTGGCCGCCAGGCGTGTCAGGGTATCATCGCTCATGAAAAAGCCCCTCGGCAGCCATGTCTTGCGCCATCATTGTTGAGAGGCTACCTCGGATCAAGGCGAAACTATCCTGTTAAACTTAAGACTGGGAGCTTGTTCTTTGCAAGGGCTTCGTTGGCCCGTTTGCGAGGGAGTTTCGCCTCGCCCTCACACTCTTTTGAGCAGCACGGCCGAAGCGCGCCATACCCTGCGACAGTTTTCGGCTCGAACGACCTTTATACAAGGTTAAAGTGAGGACCAAAGCGGCAACGGAAACGAAACATCACATCATGAAAGCGGAAGACGGAGCGACGAACCGGACGATCCTGTTCGTGAATTGGGCGCATGCGCTCGACCATTTCGTATTGCTGATTTTTCCGACCGCCGTAATCGCCATCGCCGCCGAGCTCAAACGGGATTATGGCGACCTGATCTGGCTTTCCACCGGAGCGTTCGTGGCTTTCGGGCTCTTTGCGCTGCCGATCGGGTGGCTCGCGGACCGCTTTGGCCGCCGCGCGCTTTTGACAGCGTTCTTTTTCGGATATGGGGCGGCTTGCCTGCTCGTCGCTGTCTCGACCTCTTTCCCGATGCTTGCCATTGCGCTTTTCCTGCTTGGCGTTTTCAGCGCGATCTATCACCCCATCGGCAGCGCGATGATCGTCGCGAACGCCAGGCAGCTTGGCCGCGCGCTTGGCGTGAATGGTGTGTGGGGCAATATGGGCGCGGCGCTCGCCTCCGGGATAACGGCGGCGCTTGCGGCCTCGTTCGGGTGGCGCGCAGCATTCCTGGCGCCCGGCGCAGTGCTGATTGCGACCGGGATCGCCTTTGTCCTCTTCGTCAAGGACGATCGGGCGACGGGGAAGAAAGGAACCGCCAGCCACACCCTGAACCTCGACCGCAAGCGCGTGATCTGGCTGCTCACGCTGTTCATGACGGCCATTCTCGCCGGTGGGCTGACCTTCAACATCGTAACGATTGCGATGCCGAAGGTCATCGACGAGCGCCTCGGCCTTCCGGTTCCCCTCGCAGCGATAGGCTGGCTCACGACAAGCATATTTTTCTGCGGCGCGCTCACGCAAATCGCCGTGGGGCGACTCATCGATCGCTTCGAATTGCCCGTGATCTTCGTGGGGCTTGCGCTCCTGCAGTTCTCCGGATTGGTTATCGCGGCGGCGACCGTTGGCTTGCCGATGGCGATGGGGCTCACGCTGGTGACGGCCGCAATCTACGGGCAGGTGGTGGTCAACGACGCCATGATCGGCCGTTATGTCCCGGACGAATTCCGTAACCGCATCTATTCGGTCCGCTTCTTCATTGGCTTTACGGTCGGAGGCATGGCTGTGCCGATCATCGGCGCTCTTCATCGCGTTGGCGGCTTTGGGGAGGTGCTCATGGTCGCCGCCGCCATCGCCGCCGTCATCTTTGCCTGCGCGCTGGCGACCTGGCTCCTCTCTCGTGGGCGGACGCAACTTGCCGCTGCGCCAGCAGAGTGATCTTCTTGGAAGGAACCAGAGGCGCTTCAATCGGTTTCCGAAGGGAAATCGAGGAACACGCTGTGGCTGCAATCTCGTCCCGTGGGCCATCAATGCTTCACCGCAAGCTTGTGGCTATCGCCATGATTTTATTGCCGTTTGCTCCAAGCGCGCTGAAAGCGGATGTTTCGCAGGAGGCGCCGAAGGCCGTTCCGCAGGACCCGCGCGCCACGGGACAGGATAAGCGGCCGGGAGAAACCTTAAGCGAGCGGCTCGACCGCAACAGCGGCGTGATTCATCCGCCCGCCGGAGTGGATCCAGGCATCGCGGTTCCGGTCCCGGACCCCGATCCGCACAGCACGCCGGTGATACCGCCGCCCGGGACGCCGGGCGGAAACCCGTCCGTGCAGCCGAAATAAAGGGAGGGGCGCCATCGGGCGCATTTCTTGGGACGACACTGTATTAGGGTCCCGAAGGCATTGCAGTTCACGGTACGCCATGCTAGCTCCGCTTCAGAGAGAGCGCGCCGCCTGCGGCGAAGTCGCATCTATGCACGCAAAGCCCAATCAGAAATGGCGGAGATTAAAACGATGTCTGCAAGCAATGGATCGAATGGCGGCAACACCCCGAAGCCGGGTCCGGACAATAGCCAGGCGCCCCAGGTCAATGTCGTAGGACAATATATCAAGGATCTTTCCTTCGAATGCCCGGATGCGACGCGCTTTTTCCGCGGGCCAGGGAAAAACCCCAACCTTCAGATCAACTTCAACGTCCAGGTCCGCAATCTCCAGCAGGATGCTTATGAGGTCGCTCTTTCCCTCGAAGGCGAGGCAAAAAGCGACGAGGGCGTCCTCTATAACATCGAACTTGTTTACGCAGGCGCTTTCGTCCTCAGGAATCTGCCGCAGGAAGCGATCCAGCCGGTTCTCTTCATCGAGTGCCCGGCGCTTTTGTTCCCGTTCGTCAGGCGCCTCGTCGCCGATCTCTCGCGCGAGGGCGGGTTCCCGCCGCTGCTTCTCGACCCGATCGACTTTGCGAGCCTCTATCGGCGCCGCGCCGAGATGGGGCAGGAGCCGACAATCGCCACGGAGTAGCCTGGCGCTTCTACCATAACGACCGTTTTGCCTGCTCCGCCTGGATGCGTGTCATTTCGGATGACATCCACGACAGAATGACGGCGAGCGCATCCATGGGGCGCATGCCCTGGTAAATGGCGCCCTCGAACGCGTTGATGACTTGCGATTGCAAGGCGTCCGCAAGTTTATCTCCGGGAGAGCGCGGTTTGTCGAGACAACAATCGTCGGTCTCGTCTTGCGATAGTAAGGCGGGATTCACGTAGAGACATTGGCCGATCTCGATTGTTTTGCATTGTGTGATAAAGAGCAGGGCTAGGAAGGTTCCCGGGTATTCTCAGTCCCTCGATCGCATTTCAATTCCGCCTCCTCTAGCGTTCTCGCAAGTTCCTTGAGACCTGCGCCTTCGGCTTCACGGGAAAGATAGCGTAACGCCAATAATATGCCTCGAATCGACTCATTATCAGTTTGAGCTATTTCAGGATCACGTTTGCTAGGCGGCATGCCGGTACTCCATTTCGTCGCCGTAGTTCAAGACGGTCCCGCGAATGCCGGTTTTGCCTCTGACCTTTTCTAGCGCGGCCCTCGATACGGTGACGGAGCCCGCAACGATCTTGTGGCCTTCAGCACTTCTGTGAGGTTCACCGAGGAATTCGACGTCCCAGCCATTGCTGATGAAGATATTTCGCCAATAGGCCGGGTACATGACGCCAACGAAGTTGGCCACGCCCTGACGAGCCCGAATTCCAGATAGCCCACGATGATTTCCTGCATGATCCGCTTGCGCATTTCCGGCTGCAGGTTTGCGTCGATGCAAAATCGGCTGCCCTCCCAGACCCGGGAGCTTTTCGGCATCGAAATCTTGCTTACGAGATGGGGGAAAATCTCCTGCAGCATATAGGGCCGATCGGTCGGATAAAGCCGGGAAGAGCCGCGCGCCGTGCCGGTTTTATCCCGCCAAACGAGGTAACAGGCTGCCGGATTGTCGTATTGATCGTATTCCATGTTCCGGATGGTGGGAACATTCCATGACTGCCTCTGCACGATGCATTCATGCCTTAGCCTGTGCTGTTCGTAGATAGGGTTGCCCCCGAAGAGATGACTTGTGCTGATGGAAACGCAATCGACCATTATCCACCTCGATAACTGCATTGACCGAGGTATTAAAGCCACAGCGCGCGACGAATATTAGCTAGCAACCTTGATAGGGTTGTATGTTGATCTTCCGAGGCAAGTAAGATTGCGCCAGAGCAAGCTCCAGCGAGATCTAAGTTCTCAATAATCCAAAATATTTGGGGCCTAAGAAGCGCTCGGGACGCACGTAGTCAGCCATACCGGAGGACAGCGCCTCCTAAAGCGAACCTTGGACATCTCGTTTCCCGCATCGGCTTTTACCAGATGGAGCAATTGCTGATTGTTCATTGACCAACGGAGCGCGAATCACGCCATGATCCGGACGCCCGATTCGACGCTGAGGTCAATTGATGAAAAAAAGGGTTTATTACACGTACGATTTCAAAGTTGGGAACACGATTGTCCAAAGCGGCGTCACGAGAGACCCCGCCCGCCGCGAGCAGGAACACCGGCAGCGTTGGGAAAATGGCCGCCTCGTTATTGTTGGCCGCGCGCGGACGGAGGAAAGCGCTCGCAAATGGGAAGCGGCAAAGATTGACCCGTTCAATCCGCCGCGTAAACCAAAATAGGACCTGTGTGTTTGGTCGTTGCGGCGCCGTCGAACACGCCATTCTCCCGAACAAAAAAATACTCGCGATCGTTCACCGACAGCTTCGTGTATAAGTCTGAGACTGAGATCTCGATCTTGTCGCCTGTTTCAGGATCGTTGTAGGCGAATGGTTTTATAAAGGCTAACTCGATCATGATTTTGAACGCTCCCGCACTCGCTCTTAAACATAGCGCTGCAGTCTAAGGTTTCTTGCTTATTTTCCCATTAAAGGGACCTACTATCTTTGAGTTGCCCCATTTGCATGGGGCGTATCTTCGTCTCACCTCCTGACCGCTGGCGCGGCAAATTGCATGTCGGCCGCATTGTCGAGATTTGCCTATGTGCAACAAAGAGTTGGGCACAGATGATATTGCCAGTTCTCCTTCCGAAAACGCGCTCAAGCTTCCTCAGTCGCTGAGGCCAGTTGGAGCTTTCATCGATTTTTTCTTCACACAGTGAAGGCTCATAGGCTGCGCTGAATGTGCTGCCCTTGAATGCGGTCATGATCGGTAAAAGCCCGTGACAAATCAGCTACAGTCAAAACATTTTTCATAAAATCATGGAAAAATTGAGCTGTCGTCAATTCGTGAGTAGCAGTCGCCATGTCTACCACCTTACACGATGCAGAGCTCTGGCATGAGTACGCAAATCAGATGCGCGCGCTCAGCAAAAGGGCGACCGATCCCCGGATTAGGCAGCATGCCCTGGTTGCGGCTGCGGGCTTTGAGCGCATTGCCGACCTGGCTTCCAAGCTAAAATTAACCTGCGAGCGGCGACGGCGCTGGAATTGGGCCGCCTGACAATCGCTGTCTACCCCTAGTACGCCCCGCGGGAAGTCCTGCCCCACATGCAGCGGGGGCTGACAGGACTTCCCGCGGATAAAGCGTACTAGAAACTCATTGGTTCTAGTACAGCTTATCCGAGGCAAGTTCGCCTGAGCGCTCGCGGCTGTCGGGGTGCGAACTTGCCTCGGGCTGCACTAGTGGCCTCCGTCATTGATTTTGATGGCTAGTTCTGAATCTCTGTCGCCTCAAAGCAGCGATGGGGGTGATTCGTGGCCGGAAACAAGATCGCCGTTAAGAAATACGTTGTGCGGCTGAGCGCAGAGGAGCGCGATCAGCTTGCGTCCTTGATCCGGTCGGGAAATCGGGCAGCGCAGTTGCTGACGAAGGCGCGCATCCTCTTGAAGGCGGATGTCTCGGAGGCGGGCGAAGGCTGGAGCGACGCCCGGATCGCCGAGGCTCTGGACACCAGCGTCGCCACTATCGAGCGAACACGACGGCAATTGGTGGAGGAAGGCTTCGAGGCGGCGCTGACGCGCAAATACAATCCGAACTCTGCCCGTCCCCGGATTTTTGACGGCGCCGCGGAAGCAAAGTTGATCGCGCTGGCCTGTGGGCCTGCTCCGGCGGGCTGCGCCAGATGGACTCTGAGCCTGCTTGAAGAGAAAGTCGTCGAACTGAACATCGTCGAGAAAGCCAGCGACAACACCATCGGACGGACGCTCAAAAAAACATCCTTAAGCCGCACCTCAAACAGCAATGGGTGATCGCGCCCGAGGCCAGCGCCGGCTTCGTCGCCAATATGGAAGACGTACTGGAAGTCTATCAAAGGCCGCACGATCCGCTGCGCCCAGTAGTGTGCCTCGACGAGACTTCGAAGCAGATGATCGTCGAAACGCGCGAACCGATCCCCGCCAAGCCCGGACGCAAGGCGCGTCACGATTACGAATACGAGCGCAATGGCACAGCCAATTTGTTCATGATGTTCGCGCCGCTGGAAGGCTGGCGGCATGTGAAAGTGACCGACCGTCACACCGCCATCGATTACGCTCATGCGCTCAAGGACTTGTCCGACACCCATTTTCCCGGCGCCGCGAAGATCGTGCTGGTGCAGGATAATCTCAGCACCCACAAGCCCGCTTCGCTCTACGAGGCCTTTCCGCCGTCCGAGGCGCGCCGCCTCGTCGAACGGTTCGAATGGCATTACACCCCCAAGCACGGCAGTTGGCTCGACATGGCCGAATCCGAACTCGGCGTTCTCTCAACCCAGTGTCTGGATCGCCGCATTCCCGACAAACAAACCCTGATCAGCGAAGTCGCCGCATGGCAGGACAATCGCAACACCCATCACGCCAAAGCCGACTGGCAATTCACAACCGCGGACGCCCGCATTAAGCTCAAAAGGCTATACCCTCAGTTCCAATGACTCGGGGCACTAGTGTGAACGCCATCACTCAGGGGCCTGCAAGAACTTCTTCAATCTCGCGGTATGCAGTCCAGGCGGCTTGCAGCTCTTCTGTCGGCGACTGTACGCCAGCCTGACCTTCCAGAATGGTCCTGAGGGAGTCCTCGATCAGTCTCCAGTGAATGCTGACTTCGGATACGGCCCGAGGCATCACCCAATCCTGCTCAAGCAGTTCATTCATGGACTGTCGTCCAGCGGCGAGATCGTCCTCCCTGACGAGGCCCCGCTCGGCTACTTCGATGATTGAACGTACGCGCCGAAGAAAATCTACTGCGACATCTCGCATGGGACACCAAATGAATAAAGGCGATGATTCGCTTCTAAAATCTCACGCCAGCCCAGGGAAGGCATTATCAACGTCTATTTTACGAAATCAATAAATGAAAATCCTCATCGGCTCAGCAAAGCCATTTGAGGCGGCCATCGGGGAGAGAGGCGCCTTGCTAACGCGCTTTGCATTATTTTCGCCCCGGCGCTACACATCGCTGGACTCTCAACCTTGCCATCATGATCCGCATATAGTCTTTCAAATGAACGATGACCGCGCCTTTTTCAAACTTCTCGACGAGCTTGGCATCGCGTCCAACACGGTTGAGCATGAAGCCGTTCTCACCGCCGAAGGCCTTGCGCAACGCGACGCCGGTCAATGGGAGTTTCCCGTCAAGAACATCGTTGTCGAAGACAAAAGCAAACAGCTTTACCTAGTGACGATGCACCTTCTCACGCCTCCGCTGGACCTTAAGCAACTTGCGGCGAGCGTCAGGGCGGACGGCCGCTTTTCCTTCGCGTCACCGGAAACGCTGGGCGCTGCCCTTCAGGTGCTTCCCGGCAGCGTCACGCCCTTCGCAGTCTTCAACGACCGCAAGAGAAGCGTCCGCGTCATTCTCGATCACCGGATGAGAGAGGCAAAGACCGTGAGCGCCCACCCGCTCGTCAACACGAAGACAACGACCATCGCCATGGCCGATCTGCTCAAGCTTTTCGACTATTCCGGCCACCGGCCGCATTGGTGTGCTTTACCGCTGAAGCAGGTCAGCCAGCGCGAATAACCCTCACGTTTCTAAATGTCCTTGGTAGGACGCACACCTAAAACGTGTATTGTCGACAACACGCACGAAATTGCGCGCATTGCGGCAATTTCAGGGCGTTTTGCTTTTTATTCTCTCATTCACACTTCAATTTAATGTGATTTTGGCGACAAAACTCATCATCTTAAAAGCTACCTTAAGGTCAAGCTAAATCAAGGCGAAGCAAAGAATATCCAATGCCCTAAAAGCGGTCAACCTATCGAACCTGCGCTTTCCACACACCTGTTTGTTTGTTGTTAGGTGATAAGTATGTCGTGGAAATCTTTGATGAGGCTCGCGTTCGTCCTCTTCCTTGGTTCTCTCGCCGCAGTACCTGTCGTCGCTCCGGTTCTCCAAAAGCGAATGGATCTCCCAGTTCGGCGCACCGGATTACTCCTCCCAAAGATTTAGCAACTTAAGCGCGGACGAAATCAATCGCCGCACGCTAAAAGCGGCAGCCGCGATCAACACCTCACGGAGATGAAAACTCCCTCGGCGCCAAGACCGAAGCGAAGCCATTGTGTTCGTGCAACACTTTCACACTCCCGATTTTAGCATCCGGGGAAAGCCGAGAGCGTTTACAACGCCTCTGCGACTTTTCTGGACAAAAGCGGCGGGCACGCAAGAAGTCCGCCGAAAGGCTCGGCGCGCCCGCCTTGTCCTAGCTAGGGCTTCCCAAAAGCTAATGCTCCGCTGCGGAAATGGAAAGCGGTCATCTGGCCGCATCGGCGAGCGATGCAGGTCGAACGGCTCACGGCCGGATCTGCTTGTTCATGAACCTCAATGACCCCGCAACACCGAGCCTAAACCCGAAAAAAACCCCTAGCGGTGCGGGGGTGTACCGCTAGAGGTTGCTTCCATAGGGGTCGATACAACTTTAATAATTTACAAATAGAAGTAGAGTCAATCGAGTAGTGGGGCTTGTGAAAAGCCGGTGGAAAAAACTCCGAGCCGCCTCGGCGGGCGCCCAGGGAAAAACCTGCAATCCGTGCAGAAATTCAAAGTTATTCAAGGCTCTAGCTGCATCCGGAAGAACGCGCTCAGAACTGCTTTCCGGAGCGCCTGCGGTCTTGTGAATAGCGCGGCAGGCAGGTTGTACAATTTGAGCGAATAGAGGCCGCCATGCCGTTATCGCCCGACGCATTCGTTCACGTTCCGATGCTGACCGGTAAGATCATCGAACCGGAAAATTCGTCGTTCCGGATCTCGCTGGCGTCGTTCGAGGAATGGGACAGGCGCGCGGCCGCAGCAGGCAACCCCGGATGGCGCCGCTCGCACGAGGATCGTGAAGCCACGCGGCGCGCTGCGCTCGCTGGGCGGCTCGACGCCGACCTCTGGGTGTTCGCCTACGGGTCGCTGATGTGGGACCCCGCGATCCACATCGTCGAAATCAGACGAGCGACCCTTCCGGGCTTCCATCGGCGCTTCTGTCTGAAAATCACGATCGGGCGCGGGTCGAGGAAGGCTCCTTCCCTGATGGCCGCCCTCGACCTTGGCGGGGAATGCCACGGCCTGGCGTTCCGGCTAGCCGGCTAATTTGGTGGACCGGGAGACGGAAATCCTCTGGATGCGGGAAATGATTGGTCATGGCTACACGCCGGTGTTCCGGCCGGTGTTAACGCCGCAAGGCCCGCGTCGAAGCGCTCGCGTTCGTGGTGGATAGATCGAGCCCGGAATTTGCCGATGTTAGCGGCGCCGAAGCCGCCGCCATCATCGCAGCGGGAAGAGGCCGCCTTGGGACGAACCGGGAATACTTCGATAATCTCGCCGAACACGTCCGCTTGCTCGGGATCGAGGACAACGTGTTTGAAGAGATACGATCCGAGCTAGGCCGCCTGCCGTGAGCTCTCTTAAAAGGTTAAGACAGGCAAAATATGATTACTTAGAAAGATATGCCTGTTTTACGAAACAAAACCAATCTTCAATGATCCTTTACCAACGCCCCCAAAGCAAGCCGCGCCTCTGCGGCTTGCCTCCGCATTGGGGGAGCGTTTTCGCTTTCTCAGGTTTCAAGCCTTGAAAGGCGATCCATGCAGGACATCATCGACAGAGCCAACGCGCAACCGGCGGTCCTCGAGACTCGCGCGCCCGCGCGTCTCGACCGCTTGCCCTGGGGCCGGTTCCACACGCTGGTGGTGGTCTCGCTCGGCATTACCTGGGTGCTGGACGGGCTTGAGGTTACGCTCGCAGGCTCGGTGGCGGGCGCGCTCAAGGCAAGCCCGGTCTTGCATTTAACCGATTCCGAAGTCGGACTCGCGTCGAGCTTCTATCTCGCAGGCGCCGTCAGCGGCTCGCTCGTGTTCGGCTGGCTCGCAGACCGGCTTGGCCGGCGTCTTCTGTTCTTCGTCACGCTGTGGCTGTATCTCCTATCGGCGGCCGCGACCGCCTTTTCCTGGGACCTTGCGAGCTTCTGTGCATTCCGCTTTCTCACCGGCGCGGGCATTGGCGGCGAGTACAGCGCCGTCAACTCGACCATCCAGGAGATGATCCCGGCGCGATACAGGGGCTGGACCGATCTGGCGCTCGGCGGGACGTTCTGGATCGGGGGCGCACTTGGAGCGGTAAGCTCGATCGTGCTGCTCAACCCCGCAAACATCAATCCCGAGATCGGCTGGCGGCTAGGGTTCTTTATCGGCGCGGTTCTCAGCCTCGGCATTCTCTTCCTGCGCTCATTTCTCCCGGAAAGTCCGCGCTGGCTTGTCATCCACGGGCGCGAAGAGGAGGCCGAGAAGGTCGTCGGCGATATCGAGGCGGGCTTGCGAAAGCATGGCGCGCATTTTCAGGATGCCTCCGAGTTGAAGCCCATGCGCGTGCATCCAAGAACGCATACGCCGCTCTCGGAAGTGTTCAAAACGATCTTCGTGACCTATCGTACCCGCGCGTTGGTGGCGCTCACGCTGATGGCGTCGCAGGCGTTTTTCTACAATGCGATCTTCTTCACCTACGCGCTTGTCCTTACGAAATTCTATAATGTTCCCGTCCACGATGTGGGCTGGTACATTTTGCCGTTCGCGCTCGCCAATGTGCTTGGCCCGCTGATCCTTGGCCCTCTTTTCGACTCCGTGGGCCGGAAGACGATGATCGCTTTCACCTATGCGATATCGGGAGTTTTGCTTGCGATAAGCGGCTGGCTTTTCCTCCACGATCAGTTGAGCGCAACGGAGCAAACCATCGCCTGGGCTCTGATTTTCTTCTTCGCATCGCCTGCCGCCGGAAGCGCCTATCTTACCGTGAGCGAGGTTTTTCCAGTTGAGATTCGCGCGCTTGCCATCGCCATTTTCTATGCGCTTGGGACGGCGATCGGCGGCGCGGGCGCGCCCTATCTGCTTGGGAGCCTGATCGAAACCGGCGAGCGCGCGAGCGTCTTCCAAGGTTACCTTCTTGGCGCGGGCTTGATGATCTTTGCCGCTGTTGTCCAGGCGATCTGGGGCGTCGCCGCCGAGCGAAAGCCTTTGGAGGCTGTCGCCCCGCCATTGTCGTCGGCGGCGGAATGAGGCTGCATACGAGATTCGGACCGTCCCGCCATTTGGACGCAAAGCCGTCTTGAGTTGATCGGGCGGCGGCGGTTATCCTACCCTAAGTTGCCCTTACCGCATCCCTGACGTGACGGTAGGCCCGGGCCTGACAATCATGTAAGTTGGGCGGAAACGGCAAAGACAGGCCCGATGGATCAGATCAACGTCCCGACCCCACCCTATTTCGACCCGGCCGCTCTTCGTGGGGAGTTCGCTTCCTACTGGCGGGAAGGAACCGAAACGCCATCGAAGATAAGGGCGCATGTGCTTCGCCGGCTCAAGGAACTGAAGCAAAACGCCCGAGCCGAAGCACAAGCGCTGCTCTTGCGAACAGGCGATGGTTGCGCGTGCGCGAAGGCTCTCGCCACGTTTCAGGACGAGCTCATCAAGCTCATTTACGATTACTCCACGACCTATCTTTATCGGGCGCAAAATCCGTCGGCGGCGGAGCACATGGCCATTGTCGCGACAGGCGGATACGGCCGCGGAATGCTGGCGCCGTCATCGGATATCGATCTGCTTTTTCTTCTGCCATACAGGCAAACAGCATGGGGCGAAAGCATCGTCGAATCCGTCCTCTATTTCCTCTGGGACCTCGGCTACAAGGTTGGCCATGCCACCCGCACGATCGACCAGACCTTGAGGGCCGCAAAGGAGGACATGACGATAAGAACCTCGCTTCTGGACGCGCGGCTCGTCTATGGCGAAGGCGCTTTGTTTCGCGAATTATGGGCGCGCTTCCTCGCCAATATCGTGCAGGGCTCGCAGCGTGAGTTCATCGCGGCGAAACTTGCGGAGCGCGAACAGCGGCTGCAGCGGGCGGGCGCATCCCGGTACAGGGTGGAGCCGAACATCAAGGAAGGCAAAGGGGGACTGCGCGACCTCAACATGCTCCATTGGCTCGCGGCCTACCTCAACCCCGGAAAAAATGGGCAGGCCGAGAACAAGATCTTTACGCCGCACGAGATTTCGACCTTCCATCACTGCGAAGCCTTCCACTGGAGGATACGCTGTCACCTGCATTTTCTTACAGGCAAGCCGGAGGAACGGTTGTCCTTCGATGTGCAGCCCGAGATGGCGCGCCGCCTTCGTTACCATGACCGCAAGGGGCTTCTGGGCGTCGAGCGCTTCATGAAGCACTATTTCTTAACCGCAAAGGATGTCGGCGACCTCACGCGCACAGTTTGTTCAAGTCTCGAACTGAGGCAGCTCAAGACAGTGCCGACTTTGAGCGATTTCTACGGCGTGCTGCCCTGGAGCTCACGGGCGAAGCTTGCCGCGACGACCGCCTTCCGGTTCGATAACGGCCGGTTGAATGTCAAGCAGCCCGATGTCTTCCAAAAAGATCCGCTGAACCTCATCCGGTTCTTCATCGAAGCCGAGCGCAACAACCTGCTTCTGCACCCTGAAGCCCTCCGGCTCATCCGGTCATCTCTGAAACTGATCGACGACGCCTTCAGGGCGAATCCGGAGGCCAACCAGCTTTTTCTCGATCTTCTGACCTCGCGGAACGCTCCCGAGACCTCTCTCAGGTATATGAACGAGTCTGGCGTTCTAGGCCGCTTCATTCCCGACTTCCGCCGCGTCGTGGCGATGATGCAGTTCAATATGTACCATCACTATACTATCGACGAGCACACGATTCGGGCCGTCGGGATTCTTGCCGAGATCGAGAAGGGCACGCTCGCCGCCGAGCTTCCGCTCTCGACGGAAATCATCGGCGATATTCAGAATCGCCGCGCGCTTTATCTTGCGGTCCTGATGCACGACGTCGCCAAGGCTTGCGAAGGCGACCACAGCATCGTCGGCGCCGGCTTAACGCGTGTGCTCGCACTGCGATTAGGGCTTTCCCCTGCGGAAGCGGAAACCGCGGCGTGGCTTGTCCAATATCATTTGGTCATGAGCCAGACCGCGCAGCACCGCGATATTTCCGATCCGCAGACCATCAAAAATTTCGCCGACATCGTGCAAAGCCCCGAAAGGCTGAAGCTGCTTTTTCTGCTGACGGTGGCGGACATACGCGCGGTCGGTCCAGGCACATGGAACAGCTGGAAAGGCCAGCTCCTGCGGGCCCTCTACTATGATACGGAGCCGCTCCTGGCGGGCGGCCACACGAAGGCGCCCCGGCAGGCTCGGATCACGGATGCGAAAATCCGCCTGCGGGAAGCGCTTCGAGATTGGCCGGCTCTGGAGGTCGAGCATTTTATCGAGCGTCACGAACCCGATTATTGGCTCAGGACCGATACCGCCCGGCAAGTTCAGCACGCCCATCTCGTTCGCCGCTTTGAGTCCGATGGTGTTCCGCTCGCCTCGGACGTCCGATGCAGCGATGTCGCCCATCCGATCCCCGAACTTACATTCGTGACAAGGGACCATCCGAGACTTCTGATGCAGTGCACAGGCGCATGCGCCGCGACGGGAGCGAACATCGCCTCGGCGCAAATCTCCACGACTCGCGATGGGCTCGCCTTGGACACGCTTCACTTCCAGCGCAGCTATTCCCAGGACAGCGAGGAAATCCTTCAGGTTCAGAAAATCGCGCGCGTCATAGGAGACGTCATTTCAGGCGCGCGTTCTATCGATGGGCAGAAAGTGCGCTCAAGCCGTCCCAAGGCGCGTCTTGGAGCCTTTACGGTGCCGCCTGACGTCGTGATCGACAATGCGGGCTCGCAGGATTTCACGGTGGTCGAGGTCCAGGCCCTCGACAGACCCGGCCTTCTGTTTGACCTGTCGCGCGTTTTGAGCGACCTCGGCCTCGACATATCCTCGGCTCATATCGCGACCTTCGGCGAAAAGGCCGTTGACGTGTTCTATGTCACGGACGCGTCGAGAAAAAAGGTCACGGCTGAGGAGGCCAAACACCACATCCGCGATAAGCTGCTTGAAATGCTCAGCGCCGATGGTGCGGCGCCAGGAGCTTCATGGCGCGTCCCAAGTTCAGGCATAAGGTGTTTCAGCCTTCGCACGCAGCCACCCCGCGCGGCGCAGAAGGGCAGCGAGGAAGACTTGCGCCGATTCCGGCTGACCAAGTGCTCTTCGGTTTCCACGCTGTGGAAGCCGCCTTATCCAATCCGAAGCGGATCATCCTCCATGCCTATCTGACGGATAACGCGGCCGCCAAGCTCGGGCCGCTGATCGCCAAGCGCAAGACGCCCGTCACCCCATTGCTTCCGCCCGATCTCGACGGGCTTGTTGGCGGCGGAGCAGTCCATCAAGGCGCTGTCTTGCATGTCGAGCCGCTCGTGCAGCCAAGCCTTGAGGAATTCCTCGTGAGCCTGCCCGAAGATGCCCCGGCCGCGCTTGCGATGCTCGATCAGGTCACCGATCCACATAATGTCGGGGCCGTGCTTCGCTCTGCGGCTGCTTTCGGCGTCGCGGCCTTGATTGTCCAGGACCGGCACAGCCCGCCTCTTTCGGGAACGCTGGCAAAGGCCGCCTCGGGTGCGCTCGACCATGTGCCGGTCGTCTCCACGGTCAACCTGTCACGGGCTCTCGAACGGCTGAAAGAGCAAGGATTTCAATGTTTCGGCTTCGACTTCGGAAGGGGCGGACCGCTTTGAGCGGTCCGCCGTCGCTTCACCCCGCGCCGTATTTGTTTTTGGGGCCGAGGATAAGGGCTTGCGTCGTCTCGTCCGGGAAGGATGCGACGCTGTTTACGCCCTTTCGGCGGCCGGGCCCATCAAGAGCCTGAATATCTCCAATGCCGCCGCTATCGTGTTTTACGAGGCGGCCAAGACGAGGTCGGATCGGTAAGAGTTTTAGCGCCAATGTTGCGCCGCTCCGCTGTGCCTCTGCGTTTCGGCCCCCCGGCCGAGGAGCCAATCGAGGCTTACGTCAAGCGCGTCCGCGACGTAGCAAAGACGATAAAGTGGAAGATGGATGGCTGTTACGTGGAGATCTCGGCCAGCGTCTCCGGGAAGGCCTGCTCGCACCGCAACTTCCCTCGGGGACATTCTCTTGGCTCTGCACGCATAGTCAAATCGGGACGGAAACAAAGACAAATCCGACATTGAGTTACGCTACCTGCTCTGAACACGTGTACTCGATGCAACTCTCACTACTCGCGTTTGTAAGGGAATCTCGCCGCCCTGGGTAGCCGAAATGCGTACCCGGATTAACGTCGCCGTTAACCTGTTGCGTTAACCGCACACTTCCCGGCAACGCTCTAACCGCTCACACGTTGTCCATCGAATTGTCTCACAAGGAAGAGGCGCGCCATGACAGCCAACTCCAAGCATGATGGGGCTGGAACTTCCGATAAGTCTCAGGGTGATCCCGCAAGGCCGAAGATCGTTATCGTCGGCGCCGGCTTTGGGGGACTCGATGCCGCGAGGGCTTTGCGGGACGCCGCCGTGGACATCACCATCCTCGACCGGCACAACTACCATTGCTTCCAACCGCTGCTTTATCAGGTGGCGACGGCGACGCTGTCTCCGGCGGATATCGCGTGGCCGATCCGCGCCCTTTTTCGGCGGCAGCGCAATGTCACGGTTCTGATGGCCGACGTAACAGGCGTCGATCCGAAAGAGCATCTCGTCTTGACGGATTCAGGAAGTTTTCCTTTCGATTTCCTCATTCTCGCGACAGGGGCGACGCACTCCTATTTCGGGCACGAAGATTGGGCCGCGGCCGCGCCGGGCCTGAAAACCATAGAGGACGCCACCACAATCCGCCGCGATATGCTCCTCGCCTTCGAGAAGGCGGAGCTCGCCCATACCGAAGAGGAGCGCAAGGCGCTCCTCACATTCGCGATCGTGGGCGGAGGTCCGACGGGCGTCGAAATGGCCGGGGCGATCGCCACGATTGCCCGGAAATCGCTCAAACCCGACTTCCGGAATATCGATGCTGGCGACGCGCGCGTTATTCTCCTTGAGGCCGGCCCGCGAATTCTTCCGGCCCTGCCTGAGAAGCTGAGCGACTACGCGGCGCGCGCCCTGGCCCGGATGGGCGTGGAGGTGCAGACATCAACTGCTGTGACAGGCTGCGATGAGAAGGGCGTCGACACCACGAAGGGCCGCATTGACGCCGCCACCATTATCTGGGCTGCAGGGGTCGTCGCTTCCCCCGCCGCCAAATGGCTCGGCGTCAAGGCGGACAAGGCGGGGCGTATCGAAGTGAACAACGATCTCTCGGTACCCGGTTACCCGAATATTTTTGCAATTGGCGACACTGCGGCGGTTCGCAGGGAGAACGGCGAGTTTGCGCCGGGCATTGCTCCGGCGGCCAAACAAATGGGGCAGTATGCCGGGCAAAGGATTGTGGCGGCGCTAGAGGGGAAGGATATCGCTCCTTTCCGGTACAGACATGAAGGCGACCTCGCAACGATCGGGCGCAAGGCCGCCGTCGTCAAGGTCGGCTCGTTCACACTGACCGGTTTTGCGGGCTGGCTCTTCTGGGGCATCGCGCATATCTACTTTCTGATCGGCTTGAGAAACCGCTTCGCAGTCGCCTTCAACTGGCTGTGGAACTGGGTGACCTTTCAGGCCGGCGCTCGCTTGATCACGGGTTACAAACCGGAACGCAAACCTGCGAATACGGCGGGGGTTGAAGCCTCGCAGGCAGCCGCGAAAAGCTGGCGCAGCGAGAGCGAAAGAGAAAGCGCGCGCGACCGGGCTTAGAGGCGTCCGTAAGACGCACGGTAAAACGAGAGCTACGGAACCATCGCTCCCGGCCGTCGGTTCACTCCGCATGCTGATGCCTGAAGGCTTCCACTATTGGCCCGACCTCGTATCCACACCGGAGGAAGCATCGCTCCTGGAGGCCGTCTTCACTCCGCACCGATGCGTGGCCGCTCGGCCTCGCGTCGCAGGAGAGACTTGAACGCGATGAAGATCATAATGATGAGCGTTGCGGGCGTTTTGTTCGCGCTCGTGCTGTTGGCGGCCCTTTTTGTCGCCGCCAATTGGGCGCCGGAACGCTCCGTTGCGGATTTGCAGGCTCGCTGGGCCCCTCCGCCCTCAACATTCCTCGACATTGCAGGCATGAAGGTTCATCTGCGCGACGAAGGGCCGAAAGAGGACAAGAGCCCTATCGTGCTTGTGCATGGGACGGGTTCCTCCCTTCACGCCTGGGAGGGCTGGGCGCAAGCCTTGAAAGACAAGAGGCGCGTGATCCGCTTCGACCTGCCGGGTTTCGGACTGACCGGCCCGTCGCCGGATGGCGTTTACTCGAGCGACAATGACATTGGCGTGCTGATCGCGATCCTCGACAAGCTCCGCGTCGATCATTGCGTGCTGGGGGGCGCCTCGCTCGGCGGCGGTATCGCCTGGCGTGCGGCGCTCACCCATCCATCGCGGGTCGAGAAGATCATCCTCGTCGATGCGGGAGGCTACCCAACCAAGCCTATTTCGCAGCCCCTCGGTTTTCGTCTCGCGAGCATTCCGGGTATGGATTGGCTCTTCGAAAACATCCTGCCGCGATACCTTGTCGAACAAGGCTTTCGCGATGTTTGGGGCGATCCGAACAAGGTAACGCCGGAGATGGTGGAACGCTCGATCGAATTGACCCAGCGCGAGGGCAATCGCCGTGCCCTGCTTGACCGCTTTCACCAATACAGGGGCAGCGGCAGCCTGGCGCATCGCATTCCGGAGTTGAAGCTGCCCACCCTGATTATTTGGGGCGGCAGGGATCGTCTCATTCCGCCGGAAAACGCGAGGCGGTTCCACCGAGACATAGCGGGCAGCAGCTTGGTGATCTTCGAGGATTTGGGGCACGCCCCCGAGGAAGAAGACCCGGCGCGGACGGTCGCCGCGGTAAAGCAATTTCTCGACAAGTAAGCCGCCTCTCGTGTCCACTCAGGGCGATGGAAAAGATGGCCCTGCGCATCGGCGTCTCGCCAGAGTTTTGCCGCATAAAGCCTGTCCATAGTGCGGCGTGTCCCGCCATTCTCAAAAAACTTGTGACATCTCCTTTCGGCGGCTAGGGTCCAGCCGGTTCCTGCTTCTCAAACTGCGCTATCGGAAAGCGTCATGAATGCGCGAAAGACAACACTTTCGATTTTGGTCGCGTTCGCCGCTTCGCTGGCCTTTGGCGCATCCTCGGCGCGCGCTGAGCGCATTTCAAATGCGGTGGCCGTTTTTGCCGCGCTCGACAAGGTTACGGGGCGCGTCTCCCCCCTCGAAATCAAGATGGGGCAAACCGTAGCTTTCGGTGCGCTGAAAGTGACGGCGAGGGCTTGTTACACCCGGCCGCCCACCGAAAACCCGCTCACAAGCGCCTTTATAGAGGTTGACGAACTTCTCTTGGATGGCTCGGCGAGGCGCATTTTCACGGGCTGGACCTTTGCCGAGAGCCCCGGCATTCACGCCGTTGAGCACCCGACCTTCGATGTTTGGCTGACGAGCTGCAAAATGCCCGAGGCCGAAACGTCGCTTGGGAGACGGCCGAATTCGCCAAGGCCTTGAAGCGCCTGCTCCAGGCGCCGATGGAAAGCCGCGCGGCTTATTTCCTGAGCCCCGAACTGTCGCAGGTGGTCGGTGACGAATTGCGTGTCGAGCAGGCAAAAGCCGCCATATCTCAGCCGAGCAGTGAGGTAGACAAGCGCGACCTTGCTGGCGTCCGTTTCGTAAGAGAACATGCTCTCGCCGAAGAAGGCGCGTCCGAGCGCCACCCCATAGAGTCCGCCCACCAGCTTGCCGTCTCGCCAGCTCTCGATAGTATGGCAAAACCCCATTTCGAAGAGTTCGGCATAGAGCTCGCGGATGCGTTTGTTGATCCAGGTCGTGCGGCGACCCGCGCGCGAGGATGCACAGCCTTCGATAACGCCCTCATAGTCGCTATCGACGCGAACCTCGAACTTGTTCTGCCTGATAATGCGCGCAAGCCGCTTTGGAACGTGCACGTTATCGAGGGCGAGAATGCCCCGGCGCTCGGGCTCGATCCAGTAAAGGGTCGGGTCGCCGGCGCTTTCGGCCATTGGGAAGATGCCGCAGGCATAGGCTTTTAAGAGCACCTGGGGCGTGATTTCGATGGTCAGGTTGGAGGGCGATCCCATCGTCTGCGGGTTTGCCTTCGTTTGTTATCCCTAGCTACTAATCTAATGCTTCTGGAGATACTTTTCGAGCCAGTGGATGTCATAAAGTCCGTCGACAATGTCGGGCTGCTGAATCAGCGACGAAAACAGCGGTATCGTTGTCTCGATCCCATCGATGACGAACTCGCCGAGCGCCCTGCGCAACCGCATGAGGCATTCATTGCGGTTCTTCCCATGCACGATGAGTTTCCCGATCAGGCTGTCGTAATAAGCGGGGATCGTGTAGCCCGCATAGACGCCGGAGTCGACGCGAACGCCAAGGCCGCCAGGCGGATGGAAATAGGAAATCTTTCCGGGCGAGGGACGGAAGGTCGTCGGATTTTCCGCATTGATGCGGCACTCGATGGCGTGGCCTTCAAAGCGGATGTCTTCCTGCTTGAGGCTCAAGGCCGCGCCTGCCGCGATCTGAATTTGCTCGATCACGATGTCGATCCCGGTGACCATCTCGGTGACCGGATGCTCGACCTGAAGCCTCGTGTTCATTTCTATGAAGAAGAATTCCCCATCTTCGAAGAGGAACTCGACAGTGCCGGCATTGCGATAATTCAACGTGCGCATAGCCTTGGCGACCGTTTCGCCAATCTCGCGGCGTTGCGCCTCATTCAGAGCGGGCGATGGCGTCTCCTCCATGATCTTCTGGTGCCGGCGTTGCAAGGAGCAATCGCGTTCTCCGAGATAGACGGCGTTTCCCTTGCCGTCTCCAATGACCTGAACCTCGATGTGGCGCGGCCGCATGAGATAACGTTCGAGATAGAGCGCGTCGTCGCCGAAAGCCGCCTTGGATTCCGCACGCGCCGTCGATAGCGCGAGTCGGCAAATCCTCCTCCGTTCGCGCAATCTTCATGCCACGGCCGCCGCCGCCTGCCGCCGCCTTGACCAGGATCGGATAGCCGAACTCGCGCGCAATTCTGGCGGCCTCTTCGTCGCTGGTAACGGCCCCGCTAGAGCCGGGGACAACAGGAATACCGAGCTTTTTTGCCGTCTCTTTCGCCCGGATCTTATCGCCCATGATCCTGATATGATCAGGCGTAGGCCCTATGAAGGTGACGCCGTGCTCTTCAAGAATTTCGGCGAACCGGGCATTCTCGGACAGAAAACCATAGCCTGGATGCAAGGCGTCCGCGCCGGTAATTTCGCATGCCGCGAGAAGCCGTGGAATATTCAGGTAGCTTTCGCTGGCCGCGGGCGGACCGATGCAAACGCTTTCATCGGCAAGGCGGACATGCATCGCATCCGCGTCCGCCGTGGAATGGACGGCGACGGTCGCGATGCCGAGCTCTTTGCACGCGCGTTCGATGCGAAGAGCGATCTCCCCGCGATTGGCGATGAGAATCTTGTCGAACATGGGCCGCTCCTATTCGATGATCATGAGCGGTTCCCCGTACTCGACAGGCTGACCATTTTCCACAAGGATGCGCTTGACCGTGCCGCCCCTCGGCGCGCCGATCTGGTTCATGGTCTTCATCGCTTCGACGATCAGCAGCGTGTCACCTTCGCGGACCGCGGAGCCGACTTCAACGAAAAATGCAGCGCCTGGCTCGGGAGCACGGTAGGCCGTGCCCACCATTGGCGATGTTACGACGCCGGGATGATTCTCCAAACTCGCGCCGGAATTCGGAGACGAGACCCCTGCCGTTGCGAGCGCTGCATAGGAGGATGGCGCCAAATGCGTCGGCATCGTCATCGTACGCGCGACGCGAACGCGCAAATTATTTTCCTCGATCTCGATCTCGGAAAGCCCGGTCTCATTCAGCAATTCGGCGAGGCTTCGGATGAGAGCCTCACTGTCTGATTTCTTTTGAGCCGGTACAGGCATCGATTTTTTGGCCGGTTCAGGCATGAAGACCCCGGGTAGAAGCAGCGGACGATTCTAGAATCTCGATCATAGCAGCGAGAGCCAACCGATAGCTTTGCGCTCCAAAGCCGCAAATCACGCCAGTAGCCGCTGGCGACACGTAGGAGCGATGCCGGAAGGACTCACGCTTAAAAATATTGCTGAGGTGAACCTCCGCAATAGGCACGGCAAGCGACCGTAATGCGTCCAGGACCGCAACGGAGGTATGGGTGTAAGCCCCTGCATTGAGAATAAGCGCAGACGCAGCATGACGCGCTTCCTGAATCCAATCGACGAGCACACCCTCATGGTTTGTTTGCCGGAATTCGATCTCCAGCCCCGCCGCGGACGCTTGCCTGCGGAGTCCTTCCTCAATGTCGGCAAGCGTGCCGGCGCCGTAAATCTCAGGCTCTCGCTCGCCAATGAGATTCAGGTTAGGGCCATTGAGAATAAAAATTGGCTTCATTGGTTCGAATGCGGCGATCTTCCGCTGGAAACAGAAACACCCCCAGCCTTCACTGAAGCCGAGGCGCGCTTCCTGGAGATAAGCATTGTTCAGCGTACTGCCAAACGGCAGGACACGCCAAACGAGCTGTTGCTCTCTGTTACCAGCTTTTATGACGCGGTGCAAAAAACGTCAGGACTTTTTTTCGTCTTTTGCACCGGCCGGCGCGGTGCTTCCGCACAAGCTTTGCAGCCCTCTTTGCGAGTTTCATCCACTAATTGCTTAAGTTGATCGTAGTCGGCGGCGCCAGGATTCGTCTTGTCGCCGATGATGAATGTTGGCGTTCCATCAACAAATATGCGCTTTCCAAGCTCCGAGATCTTTGTGATCAAAGCTTCGGTTTCCGGCGCGGCGCTATCCGCCTTCACCTTCTCCATGTCGAGACCGAGTTGCTCGGCAACCTTAAGCGCAGTTTCTTTGTTTGCGCGGCCAGCGGCAAACATCGCTTTGTGGAACTCAAGATACTTGCCTTGCTTGGCTGCAGCGATCGCAATCTTTGAGGCTTCCGTCGATCCAGGAGCGAGGATCGGGAACTCCATGAACTGCACTTTGATTTTTTTGTCGCCATCCATCAACTTGATCAGTTCCGGAAGAGTCTGTCGGCAATAACCGCAATTATAGTCGAAGAACTCGACGACGGTGACATCCCCTTTGCCGATGCTTAGCCGGGCGAGGTCACCGCTCATGCCGGAAAGGGCGCCGTAGAATTCCGGCATGCGAGAGCGGGTTGCTTCGCCGCGCTTGGCTTCGGCCTTCTTCTCGTACGCTTCCTGGATTTCGAGCATGATCTCGGGGTGATTGATCAGATAATCCTTGACGATTTTCTCGATCGACTTCACCTGCCCTTCGCTGAAGCTATCCGTTTGCGCCATTGCAGGATACCTGCCGGAATGCAGGGTGAAGGTCAGGCCCGCGGCCACAAAAACAGCGGCTGCCACTTTGATTGGTTTTTTCATTGCTCCTCCGAAATTCCGATCACAAGGGTTAGCCGAGTTAGAGGCGCCTAACCACGCACTTTTTCTATTTTAAAGTTCAAAATATCATCAGCCTTGACCCACCCGGGAGTTCCTTGCTGCAAGCCGTTCTTGGCGCGCTCCGCCAGCATTTTCGCATTCTTGACGTCGCCCTGGTGAAAGCTCGCCAAGGCCGCGGAAAGATCGGCTTCCGGATAACGCTTGAGTTTTCCATAAGCTTGAGATTGGAGGCGATAGCCGAGATAGGACTGATCCTCGTCGAGAAGGGCAGCGCGAAGAAGCTGCAACGCTTCGTCCGGGGTTCCGCCGCCGCTTTCCAGGATCGCCTGGGCAAGTTCTATGCGCATGAATCCCGACTTCGGCACGAGAGATACAGCCTTTCGCAACGGCCCAACGGCTTCCCTGGCATTTCCGCTTTCCATAAGAAATGTACCCTTCAGCTCATAAAACCAAGGGTTCTGCGGATTGGCCGCCATGAGTTCGTCCAAAGCCGGGGCCGCAGCCTGATAGCCGCCGCCATGGAATTTTACGATGGCGCGGGCGTAACGCGCGGGCAGGCCATTGTCGGAATATTGCCGCAGGATGCGCTGCGGATTGTTCTTGTAGGTGTATGCATAAATCTTCGCGCGGACGAGATCATGACGCAGCTGAAGCTGCGGCGTGTCCTTCTCGTTGAAGTACGGGCTGCGCTGCGCAATCTCCTGCAACTGCGCAATACGCTCCATCGGGACCGGATGCGTTTGAATGTAGGGATCGACCTTGAGCGTGCCCACGGACTGATCCGCGAAATAGCGGAACGTCTTCAGCATTCCCGCCGGCGATTGATGCGACTTCGTGAGATAATCCACACCGGCCTGATCGGCGGACGATTCCTGTGCGCGGCGATAGGAAAGGATGGACCGCATGAGAACCTGCTGACCGCCGAACATCATGGCGGTCCCCGCCTGCGCGGTATCGGAGCTCCCCGTCGCCGCGCCTGCCGCCACTGCTCCAAGGCTCAAGACCTGAAGCATGAGAGCCGCCGTCTGCATTTTCGCGATCTGCTGCCGGAGCCCCGTGATATGGCCGCCCGTGATGTGACCGGTTTCGTGCGCGATCACGCCGATCAATTGGTTGGGCGTTTCCGACAGGAGGATCGCGCCTGTGTTGATGAACATATTTCGGCCATCGACGACGAAGGCGTTAAAGCTCGTATCGTTGATCAAATGCACCTTGATATTATTGCTCGACACCCCCGCCGCGCGGAAAATCGGCATCGTGTAGTCGGCGATCAGAGCTTCGGTCTCGGCGTCGCGGATCAGGCTCAGCTCCTGCGCCGACGCTTGCGTGACGGGTACGGCTATCGAGAGAAGCGCCGCAAAGGCGACCGTCAGCCTTGAGATGCTCTTGCGGGGCGCAGATTGAAACTTTATTTCTGGCGCGCCCTCGGAGCGCGCTCTTGTATGTAATACAGCCATTGACTTATCCACCCGGCTGACGCCACTGCCCGAGGCAGGCTCGCTGCAATCCATGTCTTCCGTGCAAGCAAGGCTTTGTAAATCGGGCGTAAGGATGACATTTGCATGGCGGACGGTCGCAAAGATTTGCGCTAGTTTCCAATCTGGAAGCATCGCTGCGGCCTGCGAGGAGACCTCATGACGAAGCGCGCGCCAGAGACATCTAGGAAAACACTTGCGCCATCCTTGCGAAGCGCGATCGATCCTTTTGTGGTGATGGATGTCATGAGGCAGGCGAATGCGCGCCAGGCTGCGGGCGGCGACATCATCCACATGGAGGTCGGCCAGCCTGGAACGCCCGCTCCCCGCCTCGTGCGCGAAGCGGTCGAACGCGAGATAGGCCGAGGCCCGCTTGGCTACACCGACGCGCTTGGCCTCCCTGAACTTCGCCAGCGCATCGCACGCCATTACCGCGAGGCGCACAATCTCGACATTTCCCCTGCCCGGGTCGTTGTCACGACGGGCTCATCGGCAGGATTTGTTCTCGCGTTTCTCGGTCTCCTTGATCCGGGCGACGGCATCGCCTTGCCACAACCGGGATACCCCTGTTACCGGCAAATCGCCCGCGTTTTGGGGCTGAAGCCGATCCCCTTGCAGGCGCGCGCCGAAAGCCGGTTCATGCCGACGCCAGAGGCTGTGTCGCTCGCCTTCAGCGAAGGCGGCGCGCGCGCGATTCTTTTGGCGAGCCCGTCCAATCCGACAGGAGCCATGCTGGCCGCCGCCGATCTGGCCCGCCTGGTGGACGCTACGCCAGGCTGGTTCATCTCCGATGAAATCTATCATGGCCTCACCTATTGCGGCCCGGCGGCGACGGCGCTGTCCTTCTCGCAGAAGGCCATCGTCATTAATAGTTTCTCGAAATACTATTCCATGACAGGGTGGCGCATTGGCTGGATGGTTGTGCCCGAGGTTCTCGCTCGCGTGTTCGAGCGGCTTGCTCAGAACCTCTACATCGCCCCGCCGACAATCTCCCAGGTTGGCGCGCTGGCCGCATTCGACGCGGTCGAGGAGCTGGAGGCATACAAGGCCGTCTACGCCCAAAACCGCGCCATGCTTCTTGAAGAGCTGCCGCGCGCCGGTTTCGACAAGCTCGCGCCCGCCGACGGCGCTTTCTATCTTTACGCCGACGTCGGGACCCTCACGGACGACAGCGAAAGCTTCGTGCAGCGCATCCTGAAAGAGACCGGCGTCGCGGTGACGCCGGGCATCGACTTCGACGAGGAAGAGGGCCGCCACTTCGTCCGGTTCAGCTATGCGGGGCCATTTGCGGATATGTGGGAGGCGGCGCGCCGTCTTCGAGCGTGGATGAAACGGTAATCAATGCGTCGCTTGCGCAAGGATTTTTGCAGGGTCCAGCCGAAGTCTTTGTAACTCATCCTTTTGATCGGTCACGCAGCGGGAACTGCTGGCCGAGGAAGCTGCAAGTTTATCGGAGTTACTTCCGAGAAAAGACCAATAGACGGCATACATGTCGCGATTGCTGAAAAACTTGCCAAGAAATTTCAGCAAATGCTTGCATCTATCTCCGACATCGGAACCTTCGTATTTCCCCCCGCTCAAAAGCTTCGCCACAAATTCCTTGGCTTGTTTATCGTCGTCGCTATCTTTGTCGGACTTCGCCAACAGCACGTCGGTCAGGTTTTTCTCGCCTGTAAGGTGAACGACTTGGTCGGCCTGAATGAGAAAGGAAGTGGGCGTGAACGAGCCTTCAAAATGGCCGCCGGCGTCATCGCGAACGAAATGACTGAACAGTGTCGGCCTGGTTGCGAATGTGATCCGGATCGACAAATAGGCTTGCTGTCCATCGGGCCATGGGAAAGCGAACTTGGCGTCTGCAGTTTTGAACGCAGTGCTATCAACGTTGCCCGGATTGATAAACTGCATCTCGCCGGTAATCTGATCGCTATTTTCAATGTTATGAGTATTCGCCGGGGGCTCCAGTAATTTTGTGAATTGACTCACGACACTTTGGGTCGCGGCAGATATGAATGGACCTCCGCTTACGAAATTCGAAAAAAGATTGACAGAATCCGATAATAGCTTCGCATCGAAGCTCACATCTTCCGTATATTTTGCGGAAATCGTGACAGTCCATTTGTTCTTCTGAGGGTCCGTTCTTAAATGGTCTAACAGTGTACCGTTGTAAACCGTGACGGTTTCAACCCCTTTGGCGACTGAAAAGAAAAGCAATTTATGGTCTTGCCAGCTTACCGATAAAAGAGGCTTGCTCAATTTTACAGCCGCGTTCCCATCGTTACCCTGCAGGTCGATTGTCAGTAATGCATTTCCCTTATCTTTTCCCGATGCATTGACCAATGCCCGCGCGAGGTTCTTCAGAACGCTTTGCACGCTCTGCTGCGTGTAGGGTGACTTAAGCTCAAAGGAGACAACCCCGTAGACATCTCCGAAGTCGACCGCGTCATCAAAATGCGCGTCCTTGTTTATGAATTCCGAACAATGGGCGCTGCTGACCGTGATCAGCATTGCGGTCAGCGCAGAAAGGATGGTTTTCAACATCGACGCTCCAGCAAGGAAATTGCCTTTAGGCCAGAGGGTCTAACAGCCGGGAAAAAGGCTCCGCAAGCTTTTTCAGGCCGCGCGTTGGCTTCAGTCGTGGATGAATCCGCCGTCGCGGCTATTTGCCCAGCGCCTTTTGCAGGGCCTGTTCGCAATCGTTACCGCAGTCTCGCCAATTACCGGGCGATGTTTCAACCTGCCAAAGCGAACTCTTGCCGGTGGCCATGAGCCGGGTGCGGGCGGTGACGCAGCATGTTCCATCCTTCAGCGAAACTTTCTTCAGCAAGACTTCCCCGGTTTTGATGACCCTGGGTTGAGGCGTCTCTTTTTCGTGGGGTTGAGACGTGTCTATGTCATACGCCCAGTAAATGAGAGCCAGCAGCGCAAGGGAGACCAATAGCAGTAACGCTATCGATATTATGCTCATGCCCCCGTCCGCCGGACGGGACTTTTCTTTTTTGGTAGCATCCGCGTCTTTCGCGCGAGCCTCAAAAAGCTTGGCGGTAGGGCCGCACTCGCACCGCTGATGGCGCATTGCGTAGCAATCCGTTTCGATCGTATCGCCCGTCACGATATCGATGACAGCGGTGCAGCGATGCTTGGGCGAAGAGAAAATCAGAACGGTGTCCGCCTCGTACAGCTTGTGACGCTTACAGTCGATGCACTTCGGCTCTTTGCCCGTCGTGCTTCTTACAATCCCAAGGAGCGTCTCCACCTTCTCCCCCTGCCTGCGCGCTAGAGAAGCAGCCGCCAAACACGCGGAGATGAAAATGGGTTCACACAAACGTTGCGTCTCTGCGGCGAGATGGCGCTTCCGCCGTCAACCTGCGGGGTCTACTTACCCGCGGAGAGCGGTTGAAATCGTCCCCGCCAAGACCTTAGTTCGGTGAAATGTCGTTCATCCGAGGCCGTCCATGGCGCCATGGCGATGGTTTTTTCTTCTCTCCCTCTGTCCGTGGCTCGGAGGACTGGCCCCGTTGAGCTGGCAGGACAGCTTTTTGACGCGCGTCGAGCTTCTAGCATTGATCGAGACGCTCAATGCGGAGCTTCTGAGCCATTCAAGCGCGACCCTGACGCTTGAGCGCTGGTGTGGCGGACACGGTCTTGCATCTGACGCGAAGCTTGTGGCCCGCCTCGACAGGGGCGCCCAGAAGCGCATTGAGGAAAGGGATCGCGAGCGGCTGGCGGCGCCGGCCGACGATGAACTTCGTTACCGCCATGTGCGGCTCTTTTGCGGAGACAAGCTTCTGTCCGAAGCCGACAATTGGTATGTGCCCAGCCGCCTGACCCCGGAAATGAACCGCCTGCTGGATGAAACCGACGCGCCTTTCGGCCGGGTGGTTCACGATCTCGATTTCCGGCGTGAAACCCTATCCGCAAAGCTGTTGTGGTCGCCGCTGCCGGAGCGCTGGGAGCTTTCGCCGGAGCCTTCTCTTCCGCCTCCGGGCGCCAGCCTGGACGCCCCCGATCACATCCTGGAGCATCGGGCGATCCTGAGAGCAAACGGCGGCGCCCCGTTCTCCTTTGTCGTTGAGAACTATACGCGCGAGGTTCTGGCGTTCCCACTCCCGCACTAACGTCCGGTTTCGGGCGCCGATCCCTATCTGGAAGAACAATACTGCTCCCCCAAAATAAGGCTCACCGGCGGAGCGCAGGTAACAGATTGCTTACTAAGGATCATATCCAGCCTGAGAGGCGTTTGCGACTTGGACGTCACGATGGTCCGGCAGGGAGTTAGACATTGGATCGGCTTGAATATTTGGGACATGCGGCGCGGAGCGCGGCTCGGCTAGGGGTCAGCAATTTCCAGATCAGGGAAGGCTCGCCTTTCCCGCTCGGGGCGAGCTGGGATGGCGAGGGCACCAATTTCGCGCTCTTCTCCGCCAACGCCACGAGTGTGGAGATCTGCCTCTTCGACAGCGCGGGCGACAAGGAGATCGCGCGGGTCGAGCTGCCCGAATACACCAATCAGATCTTCCACGGATACCTGCCCGAGGTCGGGCCAGGCGCCTTCTATGGATATCGCGTCCACGGCCCCTATGAGCCGGACGCACGGGCACCGCTTCAATCCCAACAAGCTGGTGCTCGATCCCTACGCCCGCGCCCATGCGGGCGAGCTCAAATGGGACCCCGCGGTCTTCGGCTATCAGATGGAGTCGATGGACGACCTCACCTTCGACGAGCGGGACAGCGCGCCCTTCATGCCCAAATGCGTGGTGGTCGATCCCAATTTCAACTGGCAAGGCGAACCCAACCGCCAGTTCGTGCCCTGGGACCACACCATCTTCTACGAGACCCATGTCAAGGGCTTCACCAAGCGTCATCCGAACGTGCCGGAGACGCTGCGCGGCGCCTATGCCGGCCTCGGCGCCGGTGAGGTGATCGAATATGTGAAGTCGCTCGGCGTCACTTCGGTCGAATTGCTGCCGGTGCACACCTTCATCAATGACAATCATCTCATCGAGAAGGGACTCGCCAATTACTGGGGGTACAACACCATCGGCTTCTTCGCGCCCGACCCGCGCTACGCCGCCGACGTCGCCAACTCCTTGCGCGAGTTCAAGGAAATGGTGGCGCGGTTCCACGATGCCGGGCTCGAAGTCATCCTGGACGTGGTCTACAACCACACGGCCGAAGGCAATGAGCGCGGCCCGACCCTTTCCTTCAAGGGCATCGACAACGCCTCCTATTACCGCCTGCTGCCCGACCAGAAGCGCTACTACATCAACGACACCGGCACCGGAAACACCGTCAATCTGAGCCATCCCCGCGTCATGCAGATGGTGACCGACAGCCTCCGCTACTGGGTGCAGGAGATGCATGTGGATGGGTTCCGCTTCGATCTCGGCACCATCCTCGCGCGCGAGCCGCATGGCTTCGACGAGCAGAGCGGCTTCCTGATGGCGGTGAGCCAGGACCCGCTGCTCAACACCGTCAAGCTCATTGCCGAGCCCTGGGATTGCGGCCCCGGCGGCTATCAGGTCGGTCGTTTCCCGGGAGGCTGGGCGGAATGGAACGACAAATACCGCGACACGGTGCGCGACTATTGGCGCGGCGAGGCTTCCGCTGCGGAGCTCGCCCCGCGTCTCGCCGCGTCGGGCGACGTGTTCAACCACAGCGGCCGCCGCGCCTGGGCCTCGGTGAACTTCATCACCGCTCATGACGGCTTCACCCTCAACGACCTCGTGAGCTACAACGATAAGCACAACGAGGCGAACGGCGAGGATAACCAAGACGGCCACTCGCACAACCGCTCCTGGAATTGCGGGCATGAAGGGCCGACCGACGATCCCGCCATCAACGCGCTGAGGGAGCGGCAAATCCGCAATGTCCTCGCCACCCTGCTTCTGTCGCAGGGCACGCCGATGATTCTGGCCGGCGACGAGTTCGGCCGCACCCAGCAAGGCAACAACAACGCCTATTGCCAGGACAACGAAATCAGCTGGCTCGATTGGGACATCAAGGAGAAGGGCCAGGCGCTGATCCGCTTCACGAAGAAGCTGACGCGGCTCCGCCATGAATATCCGATGCTCCGGCGCACCCGCTTCCTTACCGGCGAGTACATCGAGGAACTTGGCGTCAAGGACGTGACCTGGATCAACGCTTCCGGATCGGAGATGCAGCCGGACGACTGGCAAGACGGCAATATGAAATGCTTCGGCATGCTGATGGACGGCCGCGCCCAGGTCACCGGCATCCGCAAGCGCGGCCACGATGCGACGCTCCTGATGATCCTCAACAGCTTCCATGACGTGGTCAACTTCACCCTGCCGCCAAGCCCAGGCGGCAGCGGCTGGGAACTCGCTGCTCGACACCAATGCGCCGGACCAGGAAGACCGGCCGTATTTCAGGTTCGGCAAGCGCTATCAGGTCACCGGCCGCTCGTTGCTTCTCTTCCTGATGCGGCCCAAGGCCCCAGCCTCCCGCACGGGACGGCGGCGATGACCGGCTGCAATCCCGGCGCAGGCGATGGCCGCCGCGTCTTCCATCGGGCGCACGGCGCCGAGATCATGCCGGGGGGCGGCGTCCGCTTTCGCCTCTGGGCGCCCGCCCATGAGCGCATTTCTCTCTCGCTCGAGCCGGAGGACCGTCTTCTGCCCATGCGCGCCGCCGGTGAGGGCTGGCACGAGCTTGTTGTCGAGGAGGCCGGAGCTGGCGCGCTTTACCGCTTCGTGCTGCCGGACGGGCTCGAAGTCCCGGACCCGGCTTCGCGCTTCCAGCCGCAGGATGCGCACGGGCCGAGCGAGGTGATCGATCGCGGCAGCCTATCGCTGGACCGACCAGGCCTGGCGGGGACGGCCCTGGCATGAGGCGGTGCTCTACGAGCTTCATATCGGCGCCTTCACGGAAGAAGGCACGTTTCGGGCCGCGATCGGACGGCTCGATCACCTGGCCAGGCTTGGCGTCACCGCGCTTGAGATCATGCCGGTCGCCGATTTCCCCGGCCGGCGGAACTGGGGCTATGACGGCGTGCTGCCCTACGCGCCCGACTCCACTTATGGGCGCCCGGAGGATTTCAAGGCGCTGATCGAGGCCGCCCACCAGCGCGGGATCATGGTCCTCCTCGACGTGGTCTACAATCACTTTGGCCCCGACGGGAACTACCTCTCCACCTACGCCCCGCGGCTTCTTCACCAAGCGCCACAAGACGCCCTGGGGCGACGCCATCAATTACGACGGCAAGCACAGCAGGCCGGTGCGCGAGTTCATCATCGAGAACGCGCTCTACTGGATCGAGGAGTTCAATCTGGACGGGCTGCGGCTCGACGCTGTCGACGCCATCGTCGACGACAGCCCGAAGCATGTGCTGGACGAACTGGCCGAACGCGTCCGCGCCAAGACTGGCGGACCGGCGCGTGCACCTGGTCCTGGAGAATTTTTATAACGAGGCGAGAAGGCTCGCCCGCGGCGCTGACGGCAAGCCGCTGTACTATACCGCGCAATGGAACGACGATGTCCATCATGTGCTACACGCTGCGTCCACCGGCGAGGACAAGGGGTATTATGCCGACTACATCGGCGATACCGAGAAACTCGGCCGGGCGCTGACGGAGGGCTTCGTCTTCCAGGGCGAGACGATGGAGTACCGCGGCGAGCCGCGGGGCGAGCCCAGCGCCAGTCTGCCCCCCACCGCCTTCATCGCCTTCATTCAGAATCACGACCAGGTCGGCAACCGCGCCTTCGGCGAGCGCATCACCGCCATCGCCAAGCCCGAGGCGGTGCGCGCCGTCGCGGCGGTGTACCTGCTTTTGCCGCAGATACCGATGTTGTTCATGGGCGAGGAATGGGCCGCTTCGCAGCCTTTCCCATTCTTCTGCGATTTCGTCGGCGAGCTCGCCGACGCCGTGCGCAAGGGGCGGCGCAAGGAGTTCGCCAAATTCCCGGAGTTCAAGGACAAGAAGGCGCGGGAGCGCATCCCCGACCCGCAGGCCGAGGCCACCTTCGCTTCGGCCAAGCTCAACTGGGACGAGATGGCCACGGAGCCCCATGCCGCTTGGCTCGAATGGTATCGCGGCCTGCTTGGCGTCCGCCACGCCGAGATCGTGCCGAGGCTCGCTGGCTTTGGCGGCCATGCGGCTCGTTTCGACCTCATCGGCGAGGAGGCGGTGCTTGTGCGCTGGCGTCTCGGCGGCGGAGAGGAGCTAGTGCTGGCGGCCAATCTCTCGGCGACGCCGCGAGAGGGCTTCCCCGAACTGTCCGGCCGCGTCCTCTGGCAAGAAGGCGACGCCGAGGAGCGGCCGCTTCGGTCCGTGGGCCGTGCGCTGGTCGATCGACCGCGTATGATGGCGGCTTTGCGGGTGCGGAACATTCGCAGGGTTAACAACGAATTGAAATTGGTTTCGTTTGGTAAAAGCGGGGTATGTAACAATATAAGTAATTATCTACACCTCGAATCATTGCGGGCAAACCCGACCAACGCCCGACTCCCCGAAGAAAGGCAGAGACATGCCGCCCGCCGTTCCACGCGCCACCTACCGCCTGCAGTTCCACAAGGATTTTGGCTTCGACCGCGCCGCCGAACTTGCGCCCTACCTGGCGCGGCTCGGCGTCAGTCATCTCTACGCCTCTTCCTATCTCAAGGCGCGGCCTGGGAGCACCCACGGCTACGACATCGTCGATCATGACGCGCTCAACCCGGAGCTTGGGGATGAGGCTGCGTTCGACCGGATGAATGAGGCGCTCGCCCAAAACGGGCTCCAGCAGGTGCTGGATTTCGTGCCGAACCACATGGGGGTCGGCGGCGCCGACAATCCGCTCTGGCTCGACATGCTGGAGTGGGGACCGGATTCGGCTCACGCCGGATGGTTCGACATCGACTGGGACCCGGACCGCCGCTACCTGCACGACAAGCTCCTCGTTCCCTTTCTTGGGGACCAGTACGGCGCCGTGCTGGAGGCGGGGCAGCTCTCCCTCAAATTCGACGAGCAGGAGGGCAGCTTCGCGGTCTGGGCCTACGATAACCACAAGCTGCCGGTCTGCCCGCTGCACTACGCGCGCATCCTCGGCGACGCGCATCCCGAGCTGGAGCGGCTCGGCGACGCCTTCTCGGGCCTGCCCGAATGGCGGCCGCAGGTCGGACGGCGCGCGGGCGAACTCAAGGCGGAGCTTGCCGCGCTCTGCCGCGAACGGGCCGATGTGCGCGACGCGCTGGCGGCTGCGGTCGGGCGGCTTAATGGCGCGTCCGGCAACCTCGACAGTTGGCGCAGCCTCGACGCGCTGATCCAGGAGCAATATTGGCGCGCCGCGCATTTCCGCGTCGCCGCCGACGACATCAACTATCGCCGCTTCTTCAACATCAACGACCTCGCAGGCTTGAGAATGGAGCTGCCGGAGGTGTTCGACCACGCGCATCGCCTGGTGTTCCGGCTTCTGAAAACCGGCGTTCTCAACGGTCTGCGCATCGACCATATCGACGGGCTGCTCGATCCCAAGGGCTACCTGAACGGACTGCGCGAGAAGGCGGGGAACGACTTCTATCTCGTGGTGGAGAAGATCCTGGCGCCGCATGAATCGCTGCGCGAGGACTGGCCCGTCCAGGGCACCACCGGCTACGATTTCACGAACCTCGTTCTCGCGCTGCTGGTCGATCCGGCGGGCGAGGAAAGCTTCGACAGCCTCTACACCGGATTGACCGGCCACCGCGAGCCCTTCGCGGACATCGTGCACGACTGCAAACTTCGCATCATGCGCAACGAGATGGCGAGCGAGCTTAACGTGCTCGCGCGCGATGCCGCCCGCGTGGCGCGGCAGAACCCGCGCACCACCGATTTCACCCGCAACCTGCTTCGCCGAGCCATCCGCGAAATCGTCGCCTGCTTCCCGGTCTATCGCACCTATGTCGACGCGGACGGCGAGTGCACAGCGGATGACAAGCGCGACCTCGACTGGGCGCTCGCGCGCGCGCGCCGCAACGAGACCGCAATCGATCCGAGCGTCTTCGACTTCCTGGCGAGGCTCTTCTCGGGCGAGCTGGTGGAGAAGCCGCGCAGCGGCTTCAGCCGCCATGCGGTGCTGCGTCTGGCGATGAAGCTGCAGCAATATAGCGGTCCCGGTCATGGCGAAAGGGCTCGAGGACACCGCCTTCTACCGCTACAACCGCTTTATCGCGCTCAACGAAGTAGGCGGCAACCCCGAACAGTTCGGGCTCTCGCTCGCCGCTTTCCATAAGGCCAACAGCCAGCGCTGCGAGCGCTGGCCGCACGCCATGCTCGCCACCTCGACCCACGACACCAAGCGCGGCGAGGACACGCGGGCGCGCCTTGCGGTGCTGTCCGAGCTGCCGCAGGACTGGGCGAAACAGGTGGAGATCTGGAGCCGCATCCTGCGCGCCGGGCGCGGCGACGTCGAGGGCACCGCGCCGCCCGACCCCAATGACGAGTACATGTTCTACCAGATGCTCATCGGCTCCTGGCCGGTCGAGCTGCTCGGCCCTTCGCCCGATGCGGAGGGCCTCGCCGCCTATGCCGAGCGCATCAAGGGGGCGCTCACAAAGTCGCTGCGCGAAGCCAAGGCGCACTCCACCTGGGCGGCGCCAAATCCGGCCTACGAGGAGGCGATGCTCGGCCTCGCCGGGCTTGCCCTCGACCCAGCCCGCTCCGCCGCGTTTCTCGGAGCCTTCCTGCCCTTCGCAGAGCGCGTCGCCCGGCTTGGCGCGCAGAACAGCCTGGTTCAGACCGTGCTGAAGCTCACTTTGCCCGGCGTGCCCGACATCTATCAGGGGACTGAGCTCTGGGATCTCAGTCTGGTCGATCCCGATAATCGCCGGCCGGTCGATTATGCGCTGCGCCAGCGGCTGCTGGAGGAGATCCTGGAGACCGCCGCCGACGACCGGCAGGGCGCCATGGCGCGCTATCTGCACATCCTGGCAGGACGCGCAATTCAAGCTCGCCGCGATGGCGGCCATCCTCGGCTTTCGCCGCGAGTCGCCCTCCTCTTCGCCGAGGGCGATTACGAGGGGCTTTCAGCGGAGGGCGACGGGGCGGACGAGGTCTGCGCCTTCTCGCGCAGGCACGGGGATGCGGCCATGCTGGTGGCGGTGGCGCGCTTTCCGGGGCGGCGGGAAATCCGCGGCACGCCGCCGGCCGCGACGCTGCCCGTGCCTGAGCCGCTGCGCGGGGGGCAGTGGCGCGAGCTCCTGACCGGACGGGGGGTCGAGCTCGGCGCAAAGCTCAACGCTGCGACGCTGTTCCGCGAAGCGCCTGCGGCGGTTTTCGTTCGCGCCGGGTGACGCGCCCTACCGGGGCAATGTGGAGCGGGGGGTGTTTTAGTGTCGGAGGAAGGTGAAAGAGAGAGACGAGGCCGATGGCTAGCGGGGGGGTGGGGGCCATGCAGGTGGCCTCGTCTCTCAGGGGCAACTTTTACCGGGATCAGCGTCCCTTAGTGTCCAAGACTGTAAACCAAAACATGTAAACCAAGTGTTACGCGATCGTTCCGGTCTCCGAGGCAGCACAGCGCTACGCAGGACTGGTATGGCGCCAAATCATACACGACAGACGCCACTAATACTCAACGAACGCAACAATAACTCTGACAACCAACTCGACTACAACGCAAAACAAACTTTACTATACTCACGACCAGCGCTGTTTCCTGGGGCAAGGCTACTTATCGCCGCCTCGTGATGTGATATGTATGCCGCAGGGGTTGGACGAAAATAAGGCATCAAAACGGAATTAGCTTGACGAGTGGTTTTTCCACAAGTTGCATCTTCGGCGTGTGATTTGTGATATATAACCCACTGTTTCAAAACCTATTTCCTCGAGAGTGCGCCTTGCTGCAAGAGAGATGCAACCTTGACTTATCCCCAACCAAGCGCACCAAAATTGGGCAGCCTCCGCGGCGGAGAACAAGCTTTTGGCGCTCCGCATGGTTCGCCGTGCGAACCGCGTTGTGCGGGCGGCTTTCAGTCCTCAGTAAAGTCTGCCATTGTATAGAATGAGTTAACGTGCGGAAGAGCGGGGTGGCATGAGCGAGTTGAATCAATCGGATGTCATTGTGGTTGGCGCTGGCCCTGCCGGGCTCGCCGCGGCTCTTGGATGCCTGAAGGCCGGGTTTGCGCCCACTCTCGTGGATACGTCCAGCAGCGCGTCCACCTACGCCGCCAAGGGAAGAAGCGCCGCGCTTTTCAACAAGACCATCGCATTCCTGCAGCGGATCGGCGTCTGGGAAGGCTGCGAGGCGCACGCCGAGCCGCTCAAGGTCTCTGCAATTCATTGACGATACCGGACGCCGCCTCCGTGCGCCGGACTGCGTCTTTCACGCGGAGGAAATCGGCGAGACCGCCTTCGGCTACAACATCACAAACGCCGATCTCGCCGCCGCCTTCAAAGCCGAGACGGAAAAGCAGAACCTGCCGGTCATGAAGCCCGGTCCCCTCGCCAGCTTCCGCGAAACGGCGACCGGAGCGTCCTTGCGCTTTGCGGATGGAACCGAAGCTTCGGGCGCCGCTCGCCATCGCCGCCGACGGACGCATGTCCGCGATGCGCGAAGCCGCGGGCATTCGTAAGCTGGCGTGGACCTACGACCAGATCGCGATGGCGGCAAGCTTCACTCATGAGCGTCCTCACCGCGGGACCTGCATCGAGTTTCACCGGAGCGCGGGGCCGCTCACGCTTGTGCCGCTGCCAGGAAACGCGTCGAGTTTTGTCTGGGTCGAGCGCAGGAACGACGCCGAGCGCCTGCTTGCCCTGGATGATGAAGATTTTGCTTTGGAGATCGAGAAGGCGTCGCATCTGGCTTTGGGCCGCGTCGCTAGCGTCACCGAGAGGGCGCGCTTCCCGCTGTCCTCGCTCGCGGTGCGCGAATATGGGCGCACGCGCGTGGCTCTTGTCGGAGAGGCGGCGCATGTCACGCCCCCGATCGGCGCCCAAGGGCTCAATCTTGGCTTTCGCGACGTCGAGACCCTCCTGGACCTTCTCGCGGCGGCGAAGGAGAAAAATGAAGACGTCGGCTCCGACGCTTTGCTGCGCAGCTATTCCGCTGCCCGCCGGGGCGACATCATGAGCCGCACGGTCGGGGCGGATATCCTCAATCGGAGTTCTGCTGTCCGATTTGCTCCCGCTTCAAGCCGCGCGCGGCTTGGGTCTGTACGCGCTCGGCTCCATCGGACCGCTGCGCCGGGCCTTCATGCGGCGGGGGATGGCGCCTGTGGGTTTCGTTTAGCGGGTTGCTCATCCTTCGACAAGCTCAGGATGAAGACGGAAAGTTGACCCTCATGGTGAGCTTGTCGAACCATGGGCAGCAGCTTATCCGCATCGAAATCGACGCGGGCTGCTCTAATGTCTTGACGTTCCGGCTGAGGCTTTGCAAGACAGGCGGGCTCGCACGCTAACCCCGCCGGGATTTATGCTCCTCGATATCCGCCAGCGGCTCGAATATGGCCTTGTCCTGGCGATCAGCCTGCTCGTCCGGGCGATGCCGCTTAAAATGGCGACATCCTTCTCGGCCGGCGCATGGCGCTTCCTTGCGCCGAAAACCCGCCGTCACAGGCGGGCGCTTAAAAATCTTGAGAAAGCGATGCCGGAGAAAACGCAGGCTGAACGCGAGGCCATTGCGCTCGGCATGTGGGATAATCTCGGACGCGTCATGGCCGAGACCTTCCAGCTTGATCGCCTCCTCAAGAACCCTTCGCGCTTCGAGTTCGAAAATCCAGCCTTGATCTCCCGCTATCGCGACAAGACGGGCCCTCTCGTGATCGCGGCGCCGCACATGGGCAATTGGGAGGTCGGCATTCTGCCTCTTCACGCGATCAATGCGCGGCCCGCCGGCGTCTACAGGATCGTGGAAAACCCCTACGTGGACCGCTGGCTCCGCAATAAGCGCGCCGCTCTTTATCCGGGAGGCCTCTTCGCGACCAAGAGCGATGAAGGCTTGGCGACGATCATGCGCATCGCCGCTCATCTGCGGGCGGGCGGAGCGCTTGGGATGCTGGCCGACCTCGTGGATTGGAAGGGCATCCAGGTTCCGTTCTTCGGCCATATGATGTGGGCGACGATGGCGCCCGCATGGCTTGCCCGCCGCGCCGGTACGCGTCTTTGCGTCGGCCGCTGCATCCGCATCGGCAAGGACTCGCGCTTCAAAATCACCTTCAAGGAGCTGAAAGTGCCGCGCACGGACAGGCCGGACGAAGATATCCGCGCGATGACAGCCGCCATACAAAGAGAATTCGAGACCTGGATTCGGGAGCGCCCGGAGCAATGGATGTGGTCCAACAAGCGCTGGCCGGACAACGAGCTGCCGGGCGGAACGCAAGACTGACGGATATGGAGCATCCATGACGCAGGAGGATCGTATGACAGCGTTCTCAAGTCCGCCAAGGCGCAGGAGCAAATCGCGGCCAGCAGCGACTGGCGCGCCGCGGCGATTGCGATGCTGGCCGTCCGCGTCATCCAGGGTTTCATTTATTGGGGCGGTGGGTCGCGCCGCTTCATTTACGCGCCCTGGAAGCTCGATCCGGATCAATCGAGCTGGATGGCGAACAAGTTCCAGGCCGCGATGCCGGGCGCGCTTTTCGGCCTGGATCGCGTGATCGCCTACCTGCTCCAACATTTCTGGCTGCTTTACGCGGCGATCATCATCTTCAGCGCGATCGAGTTGATCGCGGGTCTTGCCCTGATGGCTGGCCTCATGACGCGGCTCGCCGCCTTCGCGTCGGCCGGGCTTTCGATTTCATTGATGCTGATGTTCGGCTGGCAGGGCGGAACATGCATCGACGAGTGGACGATGGCGGCCTGTAATCTGGCCATGGGCGCAACGCTGATGCTGGCTGGCAGCGCGGCGTATTCGGTCGATAATGCGCTTCTTCGCCGGAACCCGGCGCTGGCGGAACGGCCGTGGTTTCGCTGGGGTGGCGGCAGCCTCAAGCTGCCCATCACGGACGAAGCCTTTCGCAAGGTTGGCCTCGCCGTGCTCGCCTTTGTTCTCGTCTTCGACATCGGCATCTACAACTACTACCGCGGCTCGGTTCTCACGGCTTACCACGGTGGCCCCGTCAGCTCGGCGGCACACCATTTCACGCTTTCGCGCGCCACTCTTTTGACAGGCGGCAGCGTGCGCTTTCACATCTATGTTGACGGCGGCACGCCCGCTGTACCCGCCCACATCATGAAGGCCGAACTGTTAAGTGCGGATGGTAAGACGCTTGCGGCGTGGGACACGGCGGCGCTTTCAGCCCTGCCCGCGTCAGCCATCGCCAACGATTTCGCCTATAACAAGTTCAAGGCCGGGCCTTATGGATTGGCAGCGGCTGTCGGTTCCGTGGCCACGATAACCCTCCCCGGCGGCGCCGTTTCGAAAGACATTCCGGGCGGCGCCGTCCTGCGTCTCACCGACGTCAATGGCAGGACCTTTACGGATGCGCTCGCCTCGGAGCGTTGACATTCACCCGGTGAGCCTTGCCTGCCCGGTCTTTCCCCGGTATGTGACAAGCGAAAGCGGCGCTCGGTTAGATCGCCGCGGGAAGTGAAATGGTCGCCTTCAACAACGAGATTTCATCCGCCGACAAGATCGGCTTGCATCTGTCCGAGATCGGCCGCCTGCAGAACAATGCCGGCTCCCTCCTCCAATTCACGGCGATCCTTTTTGCCGTCTGCGTCTACTTCTATAATGACATGATCTATCCTGCGACCGACCACCGGCCGATTTATGCATCCCTCCTCGCGGTGACGGCATCCTTCATTCTCGCGGCATGCTTCCTATATCTTCGCTGCTTGACGCTTTCCGTCGGCTGGAACGCGAACTTCAAGCATCCCAAGTCGAAATTTCACTTGCTCTCGACGCTGTCCGAGGACGAGATTGAAGACACGCTCTATCTCATCGTGCGCTCTTTCCGGCGCGGCACTTGGTGCTTCTTCCTAAGTTTCTTCAGCACATTTGTCCTGCTCGGCATGGTGGCTTTCGGTGAGCTGAACATGCTGCCCCAATAATGGCGCCGCCGCCAATCCTCTGCGCCTTCTTAACCCCTAGCCGTTGCCCGGTATCTCGGGTATTTAACAGACAAGAACCCATGGAAACGCCGCATGTCCGTTCGCCGTCTTGACCCCAATCAGCCCAGCGACTTCGAGTTCACGCATGAGAACCTTGCGTGGGCGATGGAGCAGATCAAGAAATATCCGGAGGGCCGCCAGCAGGCAGCGGTCGTCCCGGTCCTGTGGAGAGCGCAGGAGCAGCATGACCGCTGGCTGCCTGAACCGGCGATTCGCTATGTCGCCGATCTTCTCGAGATGCCCTACATCCGGGTTTACGAGATCGCGACCTTTTACACCATGTTCAATCTGTCGCCCGTGGGCCGCTATCATGTGCAGCTTTGCGGGACGACGCCGTGCATGCTTCGCGGCTCGAATGACATCAAAGCCGTTTGCGAGCGCGAAATCGGCCCTCAGGGCCAGGTGACGCCGGAAGGGGTTTTTTCCTGGATCGAGGTGGAGTGCCTTGGCGCTTGCGTGAACGCGCCCATGGTTCAGATCAACGACGACTATTACGAGGACCTCACACCCGAAAACTTCAAGGCGCTGCTGGACGGTCTGCGGAAAGGGCGCGACATGAAGACCGGGCCGCAGATCCCTCGTCAGTTCTCCGCTCCCGCCGGCGGTCTGACCACGCTGACGAAC
>CAWFXN010000046.1:0-42036 GCA_963819665.1 uncultured Alphaproteobacteria bacterium | reverse complement strand
TGTATCAATTCGCTGGCACAAGCCGGATCAGTACATCCACTCGCGCAATTTTCATGCCCGCTGGAAGTTTCGGCACTATCACCGTGGCCTCCTCGCCCTGCGGCAAGTCGGTAAGCGACCCATCCTTCTCGAAGTAAAAATGCTGGTGGTCTGAAATCGTGGTGTCAAAATAGGTTTTCGAACCCTCGATGGCGACTGCCCGTAACAGACCGCATTCTGCGAATTTGTTCAGGGTGTTATAAACCGTAGCGAGCGAGACTGGCATCTTTTGGGTCACGGCTTCGGAATGCAGCATCTCGGCCGTCACATGCCGGTTTCCCTGTCCGAAAAGCAGCCGGACGAGATCGGCGCGCTGCCTCGTCGGGCGCAGTCCTGCTGTCCTGAGCTTGGTTTCAAGGCCCGGTTCCAATTCGCTGCATCGTCCATCGTCCGTTCCTTTTCCAACACCGTAAGTGTCCGCCAATCATGCTGTCGCGGATGAAGCCGGAGCCTGAGAGAAGCCGGACACCTCGCGGGCCTTCGTGACGAGTTGGGGCAAAACCTCAAGCACGCGCCCGGCGTCTTCAGCCCTGTTTTCATGCGAGAACGAAAAGCGGATGGCGCCAAGCGCGGAGACATAGGGCACCTGCATGGCGCGCAGCACATGGGAAGGCTCCGTCGAGCCCGACGAGCAGGCCGAGCCAGAGGAGGCCGCGATTCCGGCATTGTTGAGCCCGGTCAGGATCACTTCCCCTTCGGCGCCGTCGAACACAACGTTAGAGGTATTCGATAGGCGGCTTGACCTGTCCCCTGCGATGAAGCAGCCCGGAATGCGAGCCAGAACGCCAGCTTCAAAGCTGTCGCGCAGCGCGGCAAGGCGCACGCTTTCTGGAAGCCGAGCCAGGGCAAGTGACGCGGCTTTGCCCATCCCCACAGCGCACGGCACGTTCTCGGTGCCCGCGCGGCGCCCGCGCTCCTGTTTGCCGCCCCGGATCAGCGAGTGAAAGCGCACGCCCTTCCTCACATAAAGTGCGCCAATACCTTTCGGTCCGTGGAATTTGTGCGCCGAAAGCGAAAGCATGTCGATCTTGGTGGCCTTCACATTGAGCGGCGCCTTCCCCGCTGCCTGCACCGCGTCGGTGTGAAATAAAACGCCGGCCGTACTAGCGATTTCCGCCAGTTCCGCCACCGGGAAGAGAACGCCCGTCTCGTTATTCGCCCACATGATGGAGGCGATCGCCGTCTTCGGCCCGAGCGCTGCGCGATAGGCATCGACATCGAGCCGGCCCGCCGGGTCGACGGGGATGACGCGCACGATGATGCCGCGATGCTTTTCGAGATGCTGGACGAGCGCCATCACGGCCGGGTGCTCAACGGCGGAAATCACTATCTCATTGCGCTCGCGCTGGGTATCGAGCGCGGAGAGGATCGCGGTGTTGTCCGATTCCGTGCCGCCCGAAGTGATCACGATCTCATGGCTGTGCTTCGCGCCGATGAGGGCCTGCACCTCTTCGCGCGCGGTCCGGACCGCTTCGCTTACCGCCGCGCCGAAGGCATGCTGCGAGGAGGCGTTGCCGAAATGGTCCGTGTAATAGAGGAGCATCGCCGCGAGCACGGCGGGATCAATCCGCGTCGTGGCATTATTATCGAGATAGACCGCGCTCATGATCCGTTCCGCTCATTCCTTTAGCGATGCTGCCGGGAGGCGTTACGTCGGGCCCAGCACCGGGATGATGCGCAGCGGCATGCCGAGCTTTGCGATGAGCCGCTCCTGAATGCCGTGGATAGTGACGGAAGCGAGCTGGCAGCCCACGCAGGCGCCGCCCATTTTCACTTTCACGATATTGCCTTCGACGCCCACCAGCTTGCAGTCGCCGCCATCGGCTTTGAGGTGGGGCCTAAGCTCGTCGACGGCTTGGGAGACGAGGCGGAATTTTCGCTCTTCCGGCGTCTCGGGAGCGGACTCCGGCGCAAGGGCTTCGGTTTGTTCGAGGACTTCTAGCATGGCGCGCTCCCTATTAGCCAAAGGATTTGCCGCAGGAGCAACTCGATTTTGCCTGCGGGTTATCGAAGGTGAAGCCGGAATTCTGCAGCCCGATCACAAAATCGACCGTGGCGCCTGCGATGTACGGGATGCTCCCGCGGTCAACGAAAACCTTCACCCCGTCGCAGTCGACTACGGCATCATCGGGATTGATCTCGGCGACAAGACCCATTTGATACTTGAAGCCAGCGCAACCGCCGGCATCGACCGCGATACGCAAGCCTTCAACGGGCGTACCTGCTCCGGAAATGGCTGAGCGGACGGCGTTGACTGCGCTTTCGGTGAGTTGGATCATGTGCGGATCGTTCCTGCGTTACGAAGTTTGAGGCTTGGGCAGCAACTCCCGTGCCAATTGCTCAAGCCATTGATAAAACGAGCGTTTGCGCCGATTTGCGCATAGCGGGAGCTGCAATTGTCGGCTTTGCGACACTTCTGTCGGGGAAGGGCGAACGTTTCGTCCGGTTCGTCATGAAAAGAGCCGCAGAAGACGCGTCACGCTATGAAACTTGAACGCCGGTTAACCGAATTGGGTTTGTTTTGTAAAAAGGGTATAAGTGAATATATGAGTAATTTATGGAAATAATACATCGGATAGTTCGTAATTTAATAACCTTGTTATCGCCCATTTAAGAATTTTAGGAAAATCGCGTTGGGCTTCCAAACCCGCGCGCGCATGGGCCGAAACGCTTTTTTAAGGGAATGTGCAAGCTCTATTAACCGAACCTCCACGCGGGCTGCTCTAATTAGCTTGCCTCGGACGCGCGGCGGATACTCGCCAGGAGGGACATCCCCGTCTCCTCGCCAAAGCATTGCGCGAAGTCGTCGCATTCGCTACAGCTCGGCGCGGTGCAGAGTGAGAAGCTCGCATCGGCGCAAATCAGCCGGAAGAAGAATTTTTTCCATTTCATGTCGGCTTTGTTACGAAGCGCGAGCGGCTTGAAATGCCGCGCCATCAGTTCGTTTAATTCGCCGCGATGGCGCAAGCCGAGGTCCTGCCAAAGGTGGTTGGGCCGCTGCGCGCGCCTTGCGATCATGGCGGCAAGCAGCATTTCGAAAGGTTCGCGCGAAGTGGTGCAGCGTTCGAGCAGTTCGAGCAGGCAGGCTTCGCCGCCATCGCGTTCGACGCTTTCGCTTACACCGAATAAGCGCCAGGCGGCGGCTTTTGGGAAAAATTGGGCGATAAGAGCGCTGAACTGCAAGGCCGAAAGCCCGACGGAAGCGGTTTGCGGCGGTGCGCCGGTTTCTGCATCAGCGGAAGATACTGCCAGAATCGACGCAACAACATGCGCGTCGAAAGCGTCGCAACCAAGAGCACAGGCTTCCATCAAAGTGCGGTAGATGTCCTCCGGCGAAAGCCGTTCCAAAGCGGCGCCAAGACCCGCCTCACCCGGCGCTGCTCCCGCTGACGAAGCGGGGACGTGGAACCCCTTCTCTTCCCTCGTTTGGGAAGAATGAAGTGAGGGAGCTTTCACATACGTCATCGCCGCTTTACCCTCAGCGCTAAGCAGCCAAATCCAATGCTGGCGGCGTGGCGGAGAATGTCTGACAGTCCTTCGGGCAGACCTTGTTGCAGGCGCCGCAGCCGATGCAGGCGCCCGCATCGGCCAAGGTCATAATCTTGCGCTCGAATTCGTCATCGTCATCGCCGTCCGGATCGACGTCGATTAGCTCGCCTTCGTCGGTCAGGCCTTTCAAGGTCATGACGCCACGGCCGCACACCTTGAAGCAGCGGCCGCAGCCGATACAGGTCTTGGCATCGATATCGATCAGAAATTCCGGGACCCATTCGCGGCCGTCGCGCGTGAAGTTCGCCATCGCTCTACTCCTGCTGTGCGTTTCATGCGGTTTCGAGTTGCTTGAGTTCGGCGCGCTTCTTTTCGAGCGTGGCGAATGCATCATGCGTGCGCTGCGCCACCGATAAGATGTTCTGCCAGTTCACCGGCAGTTCCTCGGAAAGGTCGTGCAAATCCATCTTGGCCTGCATCGCCCTAGCCGACAGTTTCTTGATTTCGCCCTTTAAGGTCTCGACGTCGCTCATGCGCTGTTCCTATTAATATTTCGCCACTTCAGGGAATTTCTCGATCATGCCGATGGCTCCCGCGACGAGCTTCTCGCCTTCGGCGACAAGCTTTTCGAGGCTATCGAAACCGAAGCGATGCACATCGCGCAGGTGCTTGTTGATCACGACCAGCCGTCCGGCCGTCAGCACCAGGCGCCCGAAGCCTTCGTGATGCATCTTCATCATGGGCGAGACCATGATGCCGGTTGCGCGTTCGACGGAAAGCCCAACCGCATTATAGAACAGCTCAAGCCGCCACAGCGTCTCCGGGTCGGGATCGCCCATGATCGGAATCTCGCGGCGCTGTTCCTTGGTGATGATGTAGGGCCCGATGAGTTCGAGATCGCTTTTCTTGTCCCAGGCGCCATGCGCGTCCTGTGCGCGCCATTGCTTGATCAGCTCTTTGAGAAAGACCGAGTTCGCCAATGCCTCTTTTTCGATTATTTCTGCTTCAGCCATTGATCGCCTCGTCCTCCAAATCGAGATCCCGCGCTTTGCCTTTCATCATCGCCTTGCGTAGCCATGGCGGCGGCGTGCCTTGCAAGACTGCAACCAGCTTGTCGAGAAGCACGGAGATCTCCTCGGGCTGGCTGGCTTTGACGGGATGAATGCCGGTGGCCACCACGCGTGCAGCGCCAGAGCCTCCAATGGCCGCGACATACAGGATCGCCACGTCCTTGATTGCTTCGATCTTCGGAGCGAGCTTGTCCTCGTTGCCGTCCTCTTGGAGATCGCCTTCGAATTGGAAGACCTCCACCAAGCGGTGGCCCTCCGGCGCGATCTCGTAAACCGCGATATTTTTGGCCCAGCCGAAATGCGCATCCACGCGCTTTAGGTCCTGGGTTGCAAAGGCGACTTTCATGCTGCCGGCCCCTTCTTCTGCACTTTTCTCACCGTTTGTTCCTTTCCCTGGGCCGCTAATGAGCCGTAAGTGACGCTTGAGCATGGCCTTCACCGCTTTCGAGCCGCCAGCTATCGGGCGTTGGTTCGTGCACCTGCGCCATGAAGATGTTGCCGATTTCGAAGATCAGGTCGCGCGTGCCCCGGTAGCCAACAGAGACGCGATGCGCGGAGCCGAGCCGGTCAAAGATGGGCAGGCCATAGCGGAACAGCGGGATGCCGAGGCGTTCCGACATCTGACGGCCGTGGGCGTGGGTGACGATCAGATCGCAGCCGCCTGCGGCGTGCTCCAGATCCTCCAAATCGCCGATCAGGACGGCTTCCGCGGGCGCCTTTTCCAGGATTGGCGATTCCGTTGTGGTGACGGCGGCGGCGATGCTGCACCCCATCTCGGCAAGCCAGCTCGAAACGCCGAAGAGCAGGTCCGGCTCAGCGCCCACCGCGATCTTTTTGCCGCCGAACGAGAAATGCCCATCGAGCATGGCGTCCAGGAGCTGGCTGCGCTGCCGCCGGTATTTATTCGGCACAGGCTTTCCGCTGATTTTCGCTAGAAACGCGATGAAAGCGTCGTTGGGCGCGAGGCCCGTAAGCCGGTCGAACAGCTTGAACGGCGCCCCGGTCTTTTTCTCCAGCGCAACAGCTGCGGGGCGCATCTGCTCGCCGATGGCGATGGTCCAGGCCGCGCGTCCCAAGCGCGCGATCTCTTCGACCGAAATTCCGCCGATGGTGGTGGGCGTGAAAGTCTCCGGGATATGCCCATCGAGCGAGCCGGAGAGATCGGGCAGGAATGACGGCGCCAGGCCGAAGGCTTCCACGATGTCGCGCAACTCTTCCAGATCGCCGGGAGTGAGATGACAACCCGGAAGGATGTTGATGCGGTTCGCTTCGCGCGTGGCGTTAGCAGCGGGCGTTTCAACCAGAACTTCCACCATGCGCGTCACCGCGGCCGCCCAGCCATCCTGAAACGCGCCTTTGAAATCGGGCGTCGAGCAGTAAACGAGCGGCAGGTGGTTCAACTCGGGCCGGTTCTGGCGGATCAGCGTGATAAACCCGTCCACATCATCGCCCTTGATCTCGGTCACGCCCGTGGAGCATATGCCAATCATCGCAGGCTTGGCGCGGTTCGCGATTGTAATGACCGCCTGCTCGACGTTCTCATAGCCGCCAAGCACGGTGGCCACTTCGCTCATCGCCGTGGTCTGCATCGGGATCGCTTCGCGGAAATGGCGCACGAACAGCACAAGCCCGAGAGAGGTGCAACCCTGGCTTCCGTGCAGAAGCGGCATGCAGCCATTGACGCCCATGAAAGCGAGAGCGCCGCCGATGGGCTGGCTCATTTTGAGCGGATTGACCGTGCAGGCCTTTTTGGAAATTTCGACTTTCGCCATGCCGCCCTCACGCCGCCTGAACGGAAGGGAGGGGAGCGCCGGCCTCATTTGCGGGAAGCGGCGCGTTTATCCGTTCGAGGATCGCGGCGACGCTCGGGGCACAACAGCCACAGCCGCCTGACGCGAGGGTTCGCGCCGTCACCTCCTCTACTGTTCTCAGGCCGTCCGCGCGGATCGCATCCTCGATGGCGCCCGCATGGACTCTGTTGCATTCGCAGATCAGTTTTCGGCGGTCTGCCTCGCGCGCCGCCTCCGGATTTGCCGCAAGAGCTGCGGCTTCTTCCGCATTTTCCTTGTCGGCCTGCTCTTCCCAGCTAGCCTCATCCCAAGGCGCTGGCGTGCGTACCTGCCGCCAAACTGGGTTCGACAGCGCCTTGTCGATTTCGCGCACGAGATCGATCATGCCTTCATAGCCGGCATAGGCGTAATGGCGCTCCTGGTTGATATCGAGCCAGGGCATCTTGGCTTTAAGGGCCACGAATTGCGAGCGGCCGCCCGACAGCATGATGTCGGCGCGCGCTTCCTTCAGAAGCTTATACATCTCGCGCGGCGCCATATCTTCGATCATGTGCGCGTCCTGGCCCATGATCTCCTTGATCTTTTCTTTGTCCTCTTTGGTCGATTTCTTGACGCTGGTGCCGACAATCTCCATGCCGCCTTCTTGCAGCGCGGCCACGACCGACCAGGACTTCACGCCGCCGGTGATGAGGAGAACTTTCTTCCCCCGGAGCCGCTCGCGATAGGCCGCGATCCGCTCCCAGGCGCGCTTTTCCTCGCGTTCGATCACGGCTTCCGTGCGCGCGGTCAGATCGCCAGGCGCGCCGCGCCGCACAAGCAGCCGTGCGATCTCGCGCAAGGAGTCGCTCATGTCGCCAATGCCGTAGAACGAGCCCTCGAAATAGGGAATGCCGTAGCGCTCTTCCATCTTGCGCGCGACGTTGATCATGGCCTTCGAGCACACCATCATCGCGGCGCGCGCGCGGTGCGATCGCGCGACCTCGTGATATTTTGCGTCGCCGGAGATGCAGGCGAGGATGCGGATGCCCAGCTCGTCGAGGAGGGGCTTCACTTGCCACAATTCGCCGGAAAGATTGTATTCGCCGATAATGTTGATGTCGTAGGGCGTGGTGTACTCCGGCTCCTCCGTGCCGATGACGTGATCGAGGATCGCCTCGCCCGCGAGCTTGTTGCCGAGGTTCTTCGGCCCCACAAAGCCAGGCGCATTGATTGGAATGCACGGGCTTGCCGAATTTTTCGGCCGCCTTCTTGCACACGGCGTCGATGTCGTCGCCGATCATGGCGGGCACGCAGGTTTGATAGACGAACACCGCCGGCGGATCGTATTTGTCGATGATTTCCTTGATGGATTTGTAGAGCCGCTTCTCTCCGCCGAACACGATGTCGTTTTCGTTCATGTCGGTGGTGAAGCCGGTCCGGTAGAGCTTCGGGCCCGAGGATTTGGCGCTGCGATTGTCCCAGGAATTGCCTTCGCAGGCGATGGGCCCATGCACGAGATGCGCGACGTCGGTGATGGGCTGGAGCGCGATCTTTGCGCCATCGAAGGCGCAGCCGCCCGCCGCCCCGCCGGGCTGCAGCTGCTTGGTGCAGCCCTTCTTGCGCTCTTTTTCGGACTTGCCTTGATTCTTGCCGCAGCCAGGCTCGTTGAAGACGTCCTGGATTTTATTCGAGAGCGAATTCATTCACGTCTCCTGGGCCGCGGTGTTCCTTGTCATGGCCGGCATTGATCCGGCCATGCCAGCGTCTGGGACTTACCGGATGATGTCGTAGCTGTAGTCGGACTTCGACGCGACGTTGCTGTTCCGGTCCATCTCGTCGAAGATCTTGTCGAGGATCGTGATGAGCACGTTCATCGAGCCCTGATAGCCCCAGAGCGGGCGGCGATGATGGTGATGCCGGTCGAACATCGGGAAGCCGATGCGGATCAGCGGCGTGCCGGTATCGCGCTCGAGGAACTTGCCGTAGGTATTCCCGATCAGGAAGTCGACCGGCTCGGTGAAGAGCAGCGAGCGCATATGCCAGAGGTCCTTCGCCGGATAGACCTTGCCGCTCGTTGCCGAAGGGCGAGCTGGCGAGAAGCTTGTTCATCTTGGCTTCCCAAGCCTTAAAGCCGTTCGTCGCAAGGATATGCACCGGCTCCGCGCCAAGCTCCATCAGGAAGGCCGTGAGGCCGTAGCAGAGGTCGGGATCGCCATAGATCGCAAATTTCTTGCCATGGATATGCGCGTTCGAGTCCGCAATCGCATCGACCAGCCGGCCGCGTTCCTTCTTCAGCGCTTCCGGGATAGGTTTCCCCGTGAGGCGCGAGACTTCCATCAGGAACTTGTCGGTTGCGGCAATGCCGACCGGATGGTTGAAGGCAACTGTCTCGTGGCCCCGGCCCTGGATATAGCCCAAGGTCTTTTCGGTGCAGAATTCCTGCATCGAAACGGTGGCCTTGGCGTGGACCGCATTCGCCACGTCCTCCAGCTTGGTGCCGCCATCGTACATGCGGAACTCGCCATCGGTTGGCGTATCCCACACATCGCTGTTGTCGCCGATGATGGTGTATTCGACGCCCATCAGATCGAAAATGCGCTTGATTTCTCGCAGGTTTCCGACCGTGTAGCCGTCGAAGCCGCCGATGAAGTTGATCTTCCCGTTGGGCTGCCGTTCGAGCTTCGGCGCCGTGCCGGCCTTGCCGCCCCAGAAGTGCTCGAGAACGCCCTTCATGACATTGTCGTAGCCGGTGATGTGGCTGCCGACAAAGGCCGGAGTGTGAGCGAATGTCACATCGAAATCGGCCGGAACCGAACCCTTTTCCTTCGCGGTCTTGATGAAGGCGTTCAAGTCGTCGCCGATCACTTCCGCCATGCAGGTGGTCGAGACCGCGATCATCTTGGGCTTGTACATGTTGTAGGCGTTGGCAAGCCCGTCGACCATGTTGTTGAGGCCGCCGAACACGGCTGCATCCTCGGTCATCGAAGAGGAGACGCACGAGGTCGGCTCCTTGAAGTGACGCGAGAAATGGCTGCGATAGTACGCCACGCAACCTTGGCTGCCGTGGACGAAGGGCAGCGTCCCCTCGAATCCAGCGGCGGCAAAAACGGCGCCGAGCGGCTGGCAGGCCTTGGCAGGGTTGATGACCAGAGCTTCGCGGGCGAAGTTCTTCTCTTGATATTCGGGAGTTTTCAGCCACTCGCGGACGCGCTCGACTTCCGCATCACCGACGTGGCCTTCGAACGTCTCCTTCTTGTTCTTGAACATTTCGGTGTATTCCGGCCCGCGGAATAGATTGAAATGGTCCAAGACTTCCTGTGCATTTTGACCCATGTAAAGTCCTCGATTCGTTCCGGGCGCTCCCGCTCCCGCCGGAAGGGCGGGAGCGCGCCGCAATTTGAGTTAGAAGGGCGCCTTTGCGAGTTTCCAGACAGGCGAGTTGATCGCCATGTCCATGTCGCGCGCGAAGATCGCGAAGCCGTCATAGCCGTGATAGGGGCCGGAATAGTCCCAGGAGTGCATCTGACGGAAAGGCACGCCCATTTTCTGGAAGACGTACTTCTCCTTGATGCCGGAGCCGACCAGGTCGGGCTGGACCTTCTCGACGAACTTCTCGAACTCGTAGCCCGTCACGTCGTCATAGATCAGCGTGCCGTCCTTCACATAATGGGTGGTGCGCTGATAATCGTCGTTATGGCCGAATTCGTAGCCCGTGCCGACAACCTCCATGCCGAGGTCCTCATAGGCGCCGATCACGTGACGCGGGCGCAGGCCGCCGACGAACAGCATGACCGTCTTACCCTGCAGGCGCGGGCGGTACTTCGCGAGGACCGCATCCATCAGCGGACGGTATTTTGCGATAACGCGCTCGGCGCCTTCCTTGATCTTGTCGTCGAAATGCGATGCGATCTTGCGGAGCGACTCTTCGATCTTGGTTGGGCCAAAGAAGTTGTATTCCACCCACGGAATACCGTACTTCTCTTCCATGTGCCGCGAGATGTAATTCATCGAGCGGTAGCAATGGATGAGATTGAGCTTCGCCTTCGGCGTGTTTTCAATCTCGGCGATGCTGCCGTCGCCCGACCATTGCGCGATCACGCGCAGGCCCATCTCTTCGAGCAGAATGCGCGAAGACCACGCGTCGCCGCCGATATTGTAGTCGCCGATGATGGTGACATCGTAAGGCGTCGCCTGGAACTCCAGCGGCTTTCCGTCGGTCTTTTCGAAGACCCAGTCGCGGATGGCGTCGTTGGCGATATGATGGCCCAGCGATTGGGAGACGCCGCGGAAGCCTTCGCAACGGACCGGGACGATAGTCTTGCCGCCATATTCCTTCGACTTGTTCTTCGAAACCGCTTCGATGTCGTCGCCGATGAGGCCGATCGGGCACTCCGACTGAACCGTGATGCCTTTGTTGAGCGGGAACAGCTCCTGGATTTCGTCCATGATCTTGGCGAGCTTCTTGTCGCCGCCAAAGACGATATCCTTTTCCTGGAAGTCCGACGTGAATTGCATCGTCACGAAGGTATCGACGCCCGTCGTTCCAATGTAATAGTTGCGCCGCGAGGCCCAGGAATATTGGCCGCAGCCCACCGGGCCGTGGCTGATATGGACCATGTCCTTGATCGGTCCCCAGACCACGCCCTTCGAGCCTGCATAAGCGCAGCCGCGAATGGTCATCACGCCGGGGATCGACTTGATGTTGGACTTGACGCCGCAGTCGGGCTTGCCTTCCTGGTAGGCGCCAAGATGTTTGGCCCGGCGCTTGGCGGTCTTGTCCGGATAGACCTTCAGAACTTCTTCGATAAGTTCTTTGTTTCTTGCCTTGATGTCTTCAACGTCTTCCGCGAGTGCCAGGCTCATGGAGTTAGCCTTTCCAACCTGAATTACCGTTTCCCCGCCGGAGCCTTGAGAACAGGCCCGGCGGGAATGAATTGTCTTAGGCGGCAGCCAGTTCGGCCGCGGTCTTGCCGATGATGTTTTCGTCGACCGCCTTCAGGATGCCGTGCTCCATCAGCATGTCTTCGAGTTCGTCCATGGTGATCGGAGTCGGGATCGTGCCGTTGCCCGCATTGGCATGGATCTTCTTCGCGAGGTTGCGATAGTGCTCGGCTTGCTTGGAATCCGGCGCATACTCGAGCACCGTCATGCGGCGCAGCTCGGCGTGCTGGACGACGTTGTCGCGCGGTACGAAGTAGATAAGCTTGCTGCCGAGCTTCTTGGCAAGGGCCTCGGCCAGTTCAAGCTCCTTGTCGGTCTGGCGCTCGTTGCAGACCAGGCCGCCCAGACGCACGCCGCCGGAGTTGGCGTACTTCAAGATGCCCTTGGAGATGTTGTTGGCCGCATACATGGCCATCATCTCGCCGGACATCACGATGTAGATTTCCTGCGCCTTATTCTCGCGGATGGGCATGGCGAAACCGCCGCACACCACGTCGCCGAGCACGTCGTAGGAGACATAGTCGATGTCTTCGTAAGCGCCGTTCTCCTCGAGGAAGTTGATCGAGGTGATAACGCCGCGGCCAGCGCAGCCCACTCCCGGCTCAGGACCGCCGGACTCGACGCACTTGATGTCTCTGGTAGCCGATCTTCATCACGTCCTCGAGTTCGAGGTCCTCGACGCTGCCTTGCTCGGCGGCGAGGCTCAGGATGGTGTCCTGGGCCTTGGCGTGCAGGATGAGGCGGGTCGAGTCAGCTTTCGGATCGCAACCGACGATGAGGATTTTTTGCCCCATCTCGGCGAGCGCGGCCAGCGTGTTTTGGGAAGTGGTCGATTTGCCGATCCCCCCCTTTCCGTAGAATGCGATTTGCCGCAGTGACATGCAGGTCTCCTTAAATTGAGTGACTTCCGCGCCCCGGCCGCCAGACAGCGCGTATTCCGTTCGCCCGTCGTCGGACGGCCCCATCGGCGCGCACGCTGACATCCGAAGGCGGGGGCTTTTGCTCATCCTCGAAGGAGCGGAGCATGCAGCAATCATTTGCCCGCGCCACCCTTTGAGCAAGGCGCGTGCCAACTCGTTAATGCGTTGAAAACACATGGGATAATGCGATTTTTTTAGATCCCGGCGCAGCGTCCGGTGTTTCGAATCTGACACACAAACTGAGCTTGTATGAAAGCCGACAGCCCGCCCACGGCCCAAAATTTGCAGCGTCACACTGGAGCAATTCCTGGAATGACGATCATGCAAATAGGTGTCGAAACTTCGCGCGCGGTGGAAAACAAGCGCATCTTTATCGTGTCGGACGACGAGATCGCGCGAGCGGCGCTGCAATTCATGCTCCACGACGAGTATGAAGCGCACGATCTGCCGGACCTTGGCGCGGCCTATGCCAAGGCCGCCGAATGGAAGCCCAATCTGCTGCTTCTCGGCCTGGAAATCGTCGACGCGCGAGGGGCCGGCCTGCTCGAGGAAATCGGAGCGAAAATGCCGGGCGCTCGGATCATGCTGATTGCGGAGGCCGGGCAGGACGCGCATGCGCAAACCTATCTGAAATCTGGCGCGCACAGCGTGCTGACAAAGCCGCTAACCGTCGAGAGCGTCCGCAAGAAAGTGAATATTCTGCTCGGGCGCGGCGCGAACCAGATGGTGCAGCTCTCATTCATGCCCCTCAAGGAGAGGTGAGCCGCGGGATAGGCTGGACTCAGCCGCGTGAAGCTCTCCGGATCTGCCTTTGTTCATATGTCTGGAAAATAACACGGACTGTCGCCATTGCGACAAGCGCGGCGTAAGACGGGCTCGCGCTCCGCGCAAAACACCGAAAACCGGGCATTTGCAGGCTTGGCATGAGGGTTGCTCTAAGCCAGGCATGACTGAGGCTGGACAAGAAAATCCCACCTATTTTTCGCTGATCGGCGGCGCTCGTGCGGTGGACCGGCTGGTCGAGGCTTTTTACGCGCGTATGGACGCCGAGGCCAGAGCGCGCGCCATCCGCGTCATGCATCCAGGGGATCTCGGCCCAACGAAGGCGATTTTGAAAGAGTATCTCGGCGAATGGCTTGGCGGGCCAATGCTTTACTCGCAAAAACGCGGGCATCCCCGCTTGCGGATGCGTCATTCCCGCTTCGCCATCGGTCCGGCTGAACGCGACGCCTGGATGGCCTGCATGCGCGGCGCGCTGGAAGACGCCGTGCCCGACGAGGGCATCCGCCGGAATATCGAACAGAAGCTTCACCAGCTAGCGGATTGGGTCCGCAACGACAAGGATAACCCGCATGACAAAAATCTCCGACACGGCGTTCGTCCGTCTTGAGGCCGAGGGCAGGATGCTCAACCCGGTTTATAAGGCGGCGACGAAGAAGCCGGGCCGCTTTGGCTTCCGTGGCGAGCTTGCGCTGAAATTCGCGCCGAAGCTTGCCGACGAAGCACGGCCGCCGGAACTCCCCGCCGAACAGGTTATGGCGGTCGCTGAGGCAGGCGGCCCAACGATCCCGTTCCTTGCTTGCTACTTGCATTCCTTCGAACATTTGCAGACGCTCGCCGAAGTGCTGGGCGAGACGCTTTCGCCGACGGGCAAGTATTTCGTTTACTGCAACAATATCGACCTTTTGAAGCGCTATCAGGTCGAGATGAACGGCGTGAGCTTTTATGTTTTGCCGATTGACGAGGCGAATGTGAACAATGAGCTTTTGCAGCTGCTCTATCTCGAAAAAAACGATCTTAAAAAGCTCGATACCGCAGGCAAGCTCGATAAGGTCGCCGACACGGCCCTTAAGTTCAACGATACATTCCCGCCTTTAAGTTACGAGGAAGGACTAAAGCTGATGGGACCGGTACGCAACCGCAACGAAAACCGGCCGGTCTAATTCTCATGCTCAACCGCCATGCGAGGCGATATGAAGCCCGCTTCGCAGCGCATCGATGAAAGTGCGCCATGACTTCCACAATAAACGGGACATCCCAACGCCCTAAAGCCGGATTTGCTGTTGTATTGGGCGTCAATGAGATCGCCTCGGCCATCGCCGTGCATCTTTACAAGGGCAACTGGAGCACGCTTCTTTCGCACGATCCCGATCCTCCGGTCATCCGGCGGCGCATGTCCTTCCACGACGCGCTTTTCGACGACGCCGCGGAGGTCGAAGGCGTGCACGGAGTTTATGCGGAGCGGAGCCTCGATATCGGCCCGCTTCTTGCCGCTGGCGATTGCGTCGCCGTGACGCGGCTGGGACTTCTCGATCTCATCCCGCTCGGCGCCATCCATCTGCTGATCGATGCGCGCATGCAAAAATATTCGGTCACTCCAGACCTTAGATATCTCGCCCATCTAACCATTGGTGTGGGACCCGAATTCGCGCCGGGCGGAAATTGCGACATCGCAATCGAAACGCATCCATCGAAGAACGGCCTTGTCCTCGCTTCGGAGCAGACCGATGCGGCCGATGGCGTCCCGCGGATGCTCGGCGGAGTGGGAAGGGAACGCTTCGTCTACTCGAAAATTCCTGGACGATGGCATTGCGCAGTGGACATCGGAACCCGTGTGTTCAGGAACTTCGCGGTAGGCAAGCTGAACAGCGAAGTCATCCGCGCGCCCTTCGACGGGATTGTGCGCGGCATCGTCCGGGATTCCACGGAAGTGCCCGCGGGCGTGAAACTTCTTGAGATCGATCCACGCGGCCGCCAGGCCCACTGGACCGGCATAGACGAGCGCGGGCGCAAAATCGCGATGGCGACAATGAAGGCCATTGACGAGGAAAGCGCACGCCGCATCAAAACAGGCGTGTTTGCCGAACAGCGGGGATAGAAGATGGCGCATGTCATCTTTTGGGAGAAGCCGGGCTGCGCCGGAAATGCCCGGCAGAAGGCCCTGCTTTCCGTGAGCGGGCATAAGCTCGATGTGCGCAATCTTCTAGCGGAATCTTGGGATGCGGGGCGCCTGCGCAGCTTTTTCGGCGCCCGGCCCGTCGCCGACTGGTTCAACCGGTCAAGCCCGCGCGTGAAATCCGGCGAAGTGCAGCCGGAGAGCTTGGATGAAGCCGCCGCAATCGCATTGATGCTCGCGGACCCGCTTCTGATCCGCCGCCCGCTGATGGAAGCGGATGGGCGGCGCGAAGCTGGATTTGAGCCCGAGCGCGTCCACGCCTGGATCGGCCTCGCGGAGCCGCGCGTTTCCGTCACCGATAGCTGCGTCCGCGAAGCGGCGCGCGCTGAGGGAAAGGAGATCGAACCCTGCAAGCCCTAAAGCAAACATTCGCGGCTTGACCAAGGACCTAAGCTTGCTGGCCGCCCGTAGCTGAGGGTGAAGCTGGAGTGGCGGCCTCACGTCTTAAGCCGGGCAAACGTTGTGTCCTCGGCAATCGCGCCTGGACTTTTCAAGCGCATTTTTGGGCGTCGAAGCAAGGATAGAAAGCTTTTCAGTTCTTAAGCACAGCATATGCGCCGTAAAGTATGCGGCGCCAACAACCGCGAAACAGTTCGTGGCCAAAACGCCTACGTTTTTGGAAGCTTCCAGCCTACTGAAGCCTAGATGAAGGGGGTACTACTTTATTGCCATTTACGTCGTACATCACAACGCCTTGAGCTCTTTAGAGCCATTACCGGGTTTTAGCCTCGGTTGACTGTATTGACCTCCACGCGTAGTATGAGAGCCGGAAATTCTAATCAAAATGTTGTTGGTATAATGAACTTTCGTGCGTCGATTACGGATGAATCTACAGCTGTGCCGAAGAGGCCGTTTCTGGTATCGCGGAATATGCTCCGTGATTTACTGGCAACGTATGACCTCTTAGCAATTGTGATCAGCGGATTACTGGCGCGCTACATTTACTATGGAGCCGAAAAGTGGCTGATCCTCGAGTACGCAAGTCTCATCCTAGTGACCTCCATATTCTTCCATCTCGTGGCGCGGCAAAACGGTCTCTATAATACAGACAAGGTAGATGAATTTCTGTCGCAGATATATGCGATGATCTATGTATGCGCGGCGACCTTCGCGCTCACGTTTGTGATGCTCTTCTTTATGAAGGCGTCCGACACTTATTCCCGCGTATGGTTCATCCTCTGGGCGGCTATCTTTCTGGTGTGTGGCAGCGTAGGGCGTATAGTATTTGCGGGTCAGGTCAGGCGGCTCATTCGAATAGGCGCCATTCAACGGCCCATCGCCTTAATTGGGGAAGGCCCGCAATTCACGAAGGTCAGGGAACTTCTTCTGAACGACAAGCGGCATTTCCGTCTCGCGAATGTTCTGGAATTGCCGGAAGCGAGTTGCGCTCCAGCACGGGAGTACCTGCAGAGCTTTGTCGAAGGCCTGCGCAACAGCGCCGTGCCAGAAGTTCTAATCGCGCTGCCCGCTTCCCGCGCCGCTTTGATGGATTCAATCGTACGGCAAATGCAAACCCTTGCAGCGGATATCCATATACTCCCCGATCTAGGTGACTCCAAGATTCCGCTCATGCGTCTGCATCGGGCCGGGGACCTAGCCTTTATCACGACCGTTTCAAGGCCGATCGAGGGTTGGGGTGTTTTCCAGAAGAGGGTTGAAGATTTTACAATTGCGCTGATCGGCCTAGCCTTGGCGACGCCGACGATGCTTCTTATCGCACTTGCCATCAAGCTTGATAGTAAAGGGCCCGTTTTATTCCGTCAAAGGCGTCGTGGCTATAACCACTGCATTATAGAGGTTCTGAAATTCAGAACCATGACAGTCCTTGCGGACGGAGAAAACGTCTCTCAGACGCAGAAAGGCGACAAGCGGCTCACGCGCGTCGGCCGGTTCCTCCGCCGGACCGGCCTGGATGAATTGCCTCAACTCATAGACGTTCTCAGCGGTGATATGTCGATAGTGGGGCCGAGGCCGCATGACCCCGCGCACAATTCACACTGCGAAGAACTCGTAGAAAATTACGCCAACCGTCACAGAGTAAAACCAGGCATGACGGGCTGGGCGCAGATCCATGGATATCGCGGGGAGGTAGATCACCCCCAAAAAATGGCGGAGCGGGTACGTTACGACCTTGACTATATAGAAAACTGGTCAATCTGGCTGGACCTTAAAATCATCTTTATGACCCCCTTGTCTGGTTTCTTCCATAAAAAAGCATATCCATACCAATCAGCTTGACGATATCATGGTTCTGCACGGCGTATCACTCCCTTACGGTGCCTTCATCTCTGAACACCGTTGGGCAATAGCTCCAGTATTGTTGACCCATGGATGCCGACGAAGAAGACCCAGAACGCATGGACCATCCTTTCTGGGCGCCGTTTTCTTGGATTGTGGTTTTTGTGGTGGGCGCTCTATTTTGGTATTGGATCGTGGGCTTACTGCTAAAGCTTTAGTTGCTCCGCTCATTATGCCCATGCGCAGGTCTCGCCCTCCGAGGTAAATTCGTTGTCGCCCCTCTTCGACGGTCGCCAGTTCTAACGGGTTGATGTAGATAGGTCATCGGTAGGACCGCGCTTGCTTATCTCGGCGAGAACTGCGCCCTCGATCATGAGTTCGGTTTTGGAGGTTCAGCCGCCAAGATCTACTCAGATTGAGCATTACCGCTCCTGACCCACTACAGACTTCATCCGCGTTGGCGAAACCATAGACGTTTGCTTGGATGTGGAGCGCAACAACAAGCCAATAAACTACTTATATAGCTAGATACCCCGTTTTTACCAAACGAAACCAATCTTAAGCCTATATTAGGTATTCGATAAGCGCAGCAGATGGAGGCCGCAACCCTTGAGCGCCCTTCAAGCCGCCGCGCCGGTCGTGGCTTGCATTGGCGCAGCATCGCCTTGCAGAAGCGCCGTCAGCGCGGAAAGCGGAAGCGGGATACGCTGGATGTTGTATCGCGAGAGGAAGCGGGCCTCATTGCGCGTCGGCTCCTCCGGCAATATGGCCCAGTGCCGGTCAGACGACCGCTTGATGACCTGCTCAGCGAAAATCCGCTCCAGCTGGGTCGAGAACCGGCATCCCATGAAGAGGAAATGGCGGCCCTTGCGGATATTCTGCACCGCTTGGGGGATAGGCGTTTGGATGTCGATTTCGGTCAGGACTTCCACGAAGTCGGAATCCGAGACGAGGAAGTTTGCCGCGGGTGAAACCGAACCTAGCGGCTGGTAAAGCAGCGTGCTCCAGTTCTCCGCATCCGCCGGCTCTGCGCGCTCGCCATTCTCGCCGTGAAAATAATGCACCCATTCGCCAAAATGCTCGGCTTGGCTTACGCCCTGCGCCATGCCCCAGCCCTTTTTGCCAGCGAGCGCGCGCTGCGGAAGGTCGTCGTACCAGGCATGGACGATGAGCCTCACCGCAGGCACGGAAGCGAAGAGGCGGTGCAAAGGCGTTGGCGGCACGGCGGCGCCGAAAGCGTCCCGCATCGCGGCCGCAACGGTTTTTCGGTGCTTGAAGTTCTCGATGAACTGGGCGGCGGCCGTAAGCTGTTTGCGGATTTTATGCGGAACGCTGGCTTTCGCCGTCAGCCGGTCCACCAGGACTTCGGGAGCCGCAGGAAGCGGGCAGGCTTCGCCGGCGAGCTTCAGCACCCCCGGTCCGAAATAAGGGATCACAAGCCCCTGCGCGAGCGCCTCGCGGATCGCTCCAATCGCGTTCATGGTCATGTTACGGTCCTTGCCAGTTGAGAGCCGCAGCCTTCGGCGCTAACGTCCGCGCGTAATATGCGGGTCGGAAAGGGGAATATTGTCCTCGTTCACGCTTTCCCCTGCTTTGCCGCGAGGATAAGGCCGGTCGCGCGTTCCGGGCTGCCCGTCACCGTCCAGCAATGATTGCCGCCGTCGACCAGGTACAAATCGAAGAGCGCATATTGCCGGAACGGCGTTTCCATGCCCATGTCGGACTCATCGGCACGCGTCAGCGACAGTTTTGGGAAGCGGGTGCGCAGCGCCGCGTAGGCCTCCGCCACGGCGTCCGCCTCACCAAGCGCGGCCTCGATGCCAGCAATGTCCGCAGGCGTCAGCGCCATGATTATTCGCCGCCTCGCTTTCGCGCCTCAACGGTAATCGGAAGCTTCGTGTCTGCGGCCATCTGCGGAAGTTCAAGCCGCCAGCCATTCTGAAGCGTGACGACGCCGCCCCACATTTCTGGCTTTTCCATAGAGACGATGGGTTCTTCCAAGTCCTTCTTCGGGACATAGGCGGAGATTTTTCCGTCGGAGGTCTTCCGGATCATGACTTTCATAGAGCGCTCCAAATTCGCCGCATTGGCTGGTTCAAGACCGTTTCATTCCTCAAACTGAATGGATCTCGCCTTCGAGGCAGCCGACCACCCGCTTCTCCGTGAATTCGACGAGGTAGACATGCGTCCCGGTTTCCGTATGCGCGCCGATTTGAACGATCTCGCCCTTATCTCCCGCCTTTACGAGAAGCGCGCCTTCAGGTTCGCCCGGAAAGGTCCCGTCATTGAACAGGTCGATCGAGGCGGCGACGGGCTGGCCCCATTGGAATTTCGGCTGTTGCGATTCGGTCATGCGCTGCCTCCCTCGGAAGCTGCTGGGTCTGCGAGTTCGAGTTCCTTGCGCTTCATGCCAACGCGATAACCGGTGGACACGAACTCGACGCCGTAGATGTAGAACTGCTGCAGGAAGGTCCCGATGCTGACGACATAGCCTTCCTCGCCCTTCTTGCACAGGATGTCGCCGATGTCCTTGCCCGGGAAGGTTCCGTCGTTGCGGATATTGCGGAGGCTCCTGACCTTGTCGCCATAGCCGAAGGCAGGCGGGCGATCGAGTTCGACGATGTCGCTATCGCGGCTGATTTTCATCTCAGCGGCTCCCGTGGGGTTTGACGGCTGGGGCGCGGATCGAGCCGCACAACATTGGTGGCCTTCTGCGCCTCGACTTGCTCCAGGCGTTGCAGCACAAACTCGCGCACCATCTCGTCTGGGTCATTGATCATCTCGCGCAAAAGGCCGGGCGATGCCCGGCAAGCGGCCTCATAGCGGACGCGCCAATCCGGATCGCGGTGAAAGCCGCTAAGGTCCCTCGGTTCAAGACGGCGGACCGCGGCCAAGCGCACTTCCCTGTCTTCATCCGACGCCATGCGGTATAGGGCGCCGCCTCCGATCCTGCTCGCCACAACGCGCCTGACCTCGGCTTCCTCATCCGCCATCATCGCGGGCAGCAAATCCGCGCCTATGCGGCGCGCAACCGTTAGCCGGACGTAGTAATCTTCGTCGCGCATCATCGGAACGAGATCCCCGCCTTCGAGAAGCGAAGCGACGCGGATGCGCACTTCCCGGTGCGGGTCCTCGCGGAGCAAGAGCAGATAGCGGCGGGGAAGCCGGCGCACCGCGTTCCAGCGCACGGTCTCGTCCGGTCGGCCAGCAGCGGCGGAAGCAAGACCAAGTCCGCGAATTTGGCGGCAATCGCGCGCACCTCGAAATGCGGGTGATCGAGATAGGCATTGGAGAGCGCCGGGTTCCAAGAGAAAAAGCGATCGATCCGCCTTGCATAGCGGTCGCGGACGCAAGCGTGTTTGAGCGCGCAGCGCCCGCCTTCATTAAGGCCGCGATGGGCGCAGGGGCCGCAATCCACCTGCCTTCCCTGCCAATCGATGGCTTCGTCGATGTCACCCGTCATCTTCTTCTCCCATGCGGTCGAGGATGCCGAGCAGCACTTTCGCGCCGATCTTGTCGGCTGGATCAAGTTCAAGCAGCTTTGCCGCCATCGCGCGGCCCTCCGCCAGATCGCCAAGGCGCATCGAGAGGTAGGCGGCCGCCTTCAGTGTAAAGAGGTAAAAGCGCGGCAGCACGGCGGCGAAGTCGCTGAAATTTGCCTGATCCGGCCGGACTTCGCGCCAATCGAGGGGGAGGCCATTGTCGCGCGCCGCCTTCTTCAGGCAGATTTGAGCGACCTCGAACGCGTCGGCCAGGCGGTGCTGGTAGAAATAAAAGCGGTAAAGCCCAATCAGCACCGCCGCATGGGTGGGAGCAAGCGCTTGCGCCCGCCACAAATGCGCTTCCGCCACTCGCGCATCCTGGTAGGAGCGAGCCGCAAGGCGCAAATGCCGCCCGGCGGCCTCCGGCAATCCGGCGCCAAGAATGGCAGCGGCAAGGATGGGGTCTTCCGCCATCGCGTCTATATCATGTTGGGCCGCTGGCGAGAGTTGCATTCATTCTCTTTCTGAGCGCTTTAAAGCGGTCGTAGGATTTTCCTCTTCCCCTGAGAGAAGAGCGAGGGTCACGAGTTAGAGGCCCGCTCGCTTTAAGCGCGGGCTTCGTAGCGCGGATAGTTCTTGTCGATTACGCAAGTGTTCTCGACCGGACATACGGCGACGCATTGGGCCACGTCGAAATAGCCGATACACTCCGTACACTTCTTCGGGTTGATGACGAAGGTCCCGTTCTTCTCGCTGATTGCGACGTTCGGGCATTCAGCCTCGCAAGCCGAACAGCTCGTGCATTGGGAAGCGATGATTTTGTAGGCCATTGAGAGATCTCCGTTTCTGGGAAGAAAGTTGGCTCAGGCGGCGATGAACGCGCCTTGGCGGATGTCGGCGTCGCCCCGCTTTGTGTGCGTGGCCTCCCCGCTTTTGATTTTGCCGAGATAGTCCTTGAAGTAGGCAATGGCGGATTGCTCGATGAACTCGTGCGCGTATTGGTCCACGGGCTCGATGCCGGCCTTTAAAAGATTGTTCTTCGGGCAGCCGCCGATCTTGGCCACGAACACCGCCGTGCAGTCGTTGACGGCGCGGATTACGGTTTCAAGGCTGTCTTCGTCGCCGAAACCGCCTTGGCAATAGAGGTCCACCCGCCGGTGGCCAACGAATTTCGAGCCGGCGGAGCTTAGTTCGTAAATTTGAAACTCCTTGGCATGGCCGAAATGCTCGTTGATCCGCCCGCCGCCTTTCGTTGCGACCGCAACGAGGATCTTGACATCGCTCATCTCGCCGGCGAGCGTCGCTAGTTCAGCTTTCTTGGCGGCAACCTTCTCTTGGCGCTGCTCCTCGACCTTGGCTTGGTAGGCCTTGCGGCTTTCAAGATCGTAGTTTACGTCCATATGCATGATCTTTTCGGTGGTGAATTCCGCGCTGCGGTCTTCGCCGAGAAGGCCGACGGCGTCCGCCCGGCATTGCCGGCAATGCCGCATCATGTTCATTTCGCCTTCGCACTGATCTTGCAGCGCTTTCAGCTCCTGCGCCGTTGGGCCGCGCTGGCCGGTGAGTCCGAATACCGTGCCATGCTCCGGCGCGGAAATAAGCGGCATGATGTTGTGCAGGAAGGCGCCCCGAGACTTCACGGCCCGGTTCACCTCGGCAAGGTGCTGGTCGTTGACGCCGGGGATCATAACCGAATTGACCTTGCAGAGAATGCCGCGCTCTGTCAGCATTTCTAGGCCGCGAAGCTGATGCTCGGAAAGTATACGGGCTGCTTCAATGCCTTCGATACGTTTGTGCTCGTAGAAGATCCAGGGATAAATCTTCGCGCCGATTGCGGGATCGACCATGTTGATAGTGATCGTGACATGGTCGATATTGTATTTCGTAATGGTATCGACGTATTTCGGAAGGGCAAGACCGTTGGTCGACAAGCACAGTTTAATGTCGGGAGCTTTCTGTGCGACCAGTTCGAAGGTCTTAAAGGTCTTGGCGGGGTTCGCGAGCGGGTCGCCGGGGCCCGCGATCCCAAGAACGGTCATCTGCGGGATCGTCGATGCGACAGCGACAACCTTTTTGGCCGCTTGCTCTGGCGTCAGCCTTTCGCTGACGACGCCTGGGCGGGATTCGTTGGCGCAATCGTATTTGCGGTTGCAGTAATTGCACTGAATGTTACAGGCAGGCGCGACCGCCACATGCATGCGTGCGAAATGATGGTGAGCCTCTTCGCTGTAACAGGGATGGTTCTTGACCTTTTCCCATATCTCCGGCGGAAGATCGTTCTTACCAGCGCTCGATCCGCAACTCGCCTTGCCGCTTCCGCCGTGAGTGTTACACCCCTTATGCTCTGCGATCTTCTGTAAGACCTCGTCAAGAGTTTTGACACTTTCGACGGGTTCCTGCGGTTGTTGAGTACCGAACATCACTTCTCCAGGGGAAGCCAGCCCATTTTTCTGCGCTGCCCCAGATTATGGCGCAGCTGTCTCCGGCCCTCTGCGAGCAACGACCGTGCCATTCAGGTAAATCACTGTTTTATACCAAGAAAATAGTGAATCGAGGGACGCTTTGTTGGAAATTCAACAAACGCCCAGCCGGCTGTTGTTGGGAACCGGACACTGTCAGTCGGAAGGGCGAGAGGTTCTTCTTTCGATTCCCGTTTGATGGGTTTTACCTACTTTGGCACGGCTTTTGATTCTTGCTGTTCAAGACCTGTTTCCATGCGGCCCTATGTCCAAGCACGAACGCACGATTGCACTGTGCCTGGCGACCGCTTGGGCCCAATAAGGAAATGCCATGAGAATCGCCATCGTCACCAAGGATTGGCTAAGCGTCAGCGGACATGCAGGCCAGGCGCGCCGTTGGCTCGTCTATGATATTGGGCAGACGCCGCCAGCGGGATCCTTGCCTCAACCCCAACGCGTCGAATTGGCGAAACATCAGGTGATGCATCACTGCGAGGACGACGGCCCGCACCCGCTGGATGGCGTCGACATCGTGGTGGCGGGAAGTGCGGGCGATGGCTTCGTGCGCCACATGAAAAAGCGCGGCGCGGAAGTGCTGCTAACCGGCGAAACCGATCCGGCGGCGGCGCTAACCCGGATTCTCGCGGGCGAAGCCCTGCCCAATCGGCGTTTCCACGTAACCACAGCACTATGCAAGCTCCGAGATCTGTTCTCCCGGCATTGATAGTTTGGTTCAGCGGCAGATTTCGCCGAATACGATGCCGAGCGTGCTGATGGCGCTCAAGCTGCCTGAATGTGCCCGCGTCCCAAAATATCGTTGGCCCGCAAATGCTGGAAAGAGGGCACGCGGAACTTGCAACGGTAAACGAAGGCGGAGATTATCGCCTTTGCGATCCACGATACCGCCAGTCCGATTCGCAGTCCGAGCGCTATGAAACAGCCGCTGATAACACCGAGTGCCTCGCTCGACGAAAACGCCAAGAATTGGGCGAGCCCATATCTCTCTCTCCAGGGCTGGCTTACACAACAGGGGTGCTGCCGTTAGCATTGACAGACAGCCGCCTCCCTTATTTTTTTACCAGGTTTTGCGGCACCGCAGTTTGAAGGGACAAACAGGTCCTCCCTCGGATCTACAGTCACTTCGATGCCGGATATGGAGTATTGTCGCTATATTCTTCCACCTGCCGGACTCCTATTATGCAAACGTCTTCGTCGTCGACCACAAGCCCGGCAACTCCGCCAGACCAAGTCTTCTCCACACTCAAATGCCGAAGTCCTGCGCCTGACCTGTCGGGCCATGTTAAAGCAGCCCCGATGTCCGCAAATGTATATCCCCGCTCATCGTCGCGATTGTTTCCTGGATCGTCATTCACGTCGCTTATTGGCCCACCGTCACCGTTTGAGGCTCAAGGCAAGGTGGTCTGCAAAGTGATCAGAAAGCGGGAGTGTCTTGGTCTGTTATCGGCCTTGGGCTGCCTTACCCCCGGCAACCAGGCACAAAAGTACCTGCCTTACTCCCTCCTGCTGGCCACGGACTCGAATTGAGCGCTGCGCAACCCGCAATATGGTTACCGGGCAGCCGGTCGATTTTCATTTTTATTTTTTTGAAAGAGGCAAGAGTTCAAATTTTTGAATTTTTTTTCGGTGACGGAGGGGTACCTATAGGCTGATCCCGGCACGCGCGGGGGGCGGGCATACCCCACCCACCGTTGCCCTACTTTGCAGGGCCCCCTGCAACGGACTCCCTCATTCGGCTCCCGACGCAGCACGATGCAAGGCAACAACGTTACTTGCTTCATCCGGCGCTGTCAGCTTCTCGACGTAGTTGCCCCACGCAGCATCGCTGCCTTGCGCTCCACCCTTGTACTGATGCTTCTGATAAACGCCCACTAGGCCGCCTTGAGCGCCTGAGACGTGGTTCAGAACACGCTCCACCACTTGAGGGGCGAAGCCAAGCCCTGCCATCCCTGAGGCAGCCGTGCGCCTGAGATCGTGTGTGCGCCATGGCTTGACAGGTCTTGCAAGCTCTTCTTCATAAGCGGATCGAGCCGCGTCTTGATTTTCGAGAAGCCGGAAACGCTCGTTACGCCCGTTGTCGTGAAGACCAAGTCGTGATCCGCGAGTCGATCTTTGTACAAAGAGCGCAAAATGCTGAGCGCCTGTGGCGACAAATCGAGATGATGAGGCTTGCCGTTTTTGCAGCGTTCAGCCGGAATCGTCCAAAACGGCTCTCTCCAGTTCCACTTCATCCCAGCGCATGGCCGCCACCTCTTCGCGACGCTGACCTGTCAGCAACAGGAGCTGGAAGATCGGAGCGAAGACGCCGCCAAGCCGTTCGGTTGCGCGCCAAAAAGCAGCGCTTTCATCGTCGGAAAGGACGCGATCGCGGCTTTTGACGGGCTCCGGGCCGCGCATTCCAACCACGGGGTTGGTCTCAATAACCCCTTGATCGTGCGCCCACGCGAAAAATGGGCGAATTGCAGCGAAGGCATTTCGGGCGGTGGCATGTGAGCGTTCGCGTGCGGCACCGATGACCGCGGACACATCCACTTTCTTGATTGCCGCAATCGGCTTGGCGCCGAGCGTCGGGTAAATCTCTCTTTCAAAGAGCCGCCGCGTTTCCCGCCAATATTTGTTACCGCGGTCCTCGACGGTCAGATAGCGCTCTGCAAGTTCTCGGAACGTACCGATTGCAAGGCGCTGTTTCTTCTCTTTCTCGGCCTGCGCAACGTCCACGCCGTCGGCCACATCGCCAAGCTTAACCTTGGCTTTCTTGCGTGCCTGCTCCGGCGTGATGTGGCCGTGCTTCCCGATGGAGAGACGCCTGTTAGGCGTTCCCCGTCCGCCGATGCGGTATTCAACGAAATAGCTGGCCGAGCCTTTTGCCGTGGCCAGCGCACCAAAGCCCGTAAGCTCGCTGTCCCACGCATAGATCGTCTTCCCTGCTTCAATCGCCTTGGCCCGAAGATCGTCGAGCGCCGTTTTGGTGAGTTTGGCCTTCATGGGAGGAGTGCCTATAAGGATGTGCCTATAAGGAGCCAGATTATAGGCACCAGGAAAACATTTCAAGGAATGTCAGGGAGCGAACAGATGAGAAGGATGCTGTTATTTCAGTTATATAATACATCTTTAGGAATGGCCGGGAATGATCATAAATCCAATAGCACCCTACTTTTAATCAGAGGGTCGATGGTTCGAATCCATCTGGGCTCACCAATAAAATCAAAGACTTACCGCATTTCCGCCTAACTTAATCGGCAGGGTGGCGCCTCGAGCGGGTGTTCTAGCGCTCCGTCCTGGCGTGATAGGGTCTCTCCTACAAGACGACTCACCTCGCCCCCGTACACGGCGCTACTATGGATAGGCGCCTGTGACGCTTGGCGCACCTGGTACACTGGGGGCATGGACGATCAAAACTTTCCCGTCGCGCCTGACGCGACCTATCGCGACGGGACGCGACAGACAACGACACGGACTTTACCCTCTCTCTGAGAGCTTCGGCTGGTTCGAGGTGCGAATGCGTGAGGTTCTGTCCTCAATCAAGAGGAACGCCTGACCGCAATATTCGCGCACACCTCTAAAGGAGAAGGAAAATGGCGGCTCCGCCACCCACGAAGATCATGTTGATCCGTCACGCTGAAAAACCGCCGGATCCCCCGAATAAGAGTGGTCCGTGGGATATAAAGGAGGACGGAACGAGCGGCAAAGGTCACTCCTTAATTGTGGCGGGTTGGGAAAGAGCCGGAGCATTGATTGGCTTTTTTGCTCCGTACAAGACCGTTCCTGCAAAGTCGAAGATTGCCACCCCAGATTACATATACGCTGCAAACCCCAAAGGGGAAAGTGAACGGCCGTGTGAAACTGTCACGCCTCTTGCGCGGTGGCTCAAGTACACGCCAAACTCCCCCAGATTCAATCTGGCGTATGACATTGACAAGGATGAAAATAAACTTGCTGACGACGTGCTGCAGCATTCAGGGAGCGTCTTGATTTGCTGGGAGCATCACAGGATTATCAACATAGTTGAGAATATCAACGAGAGGTACCCGATTTCGAACTATAAGAAGCTCAAGAAGCATCCGTGGCCAGATATATTCAACCTTGTTTGGGTCCTCGATTACGATGACAAGCAGAACCAATATACCTGGACTCTTACTCATCAACATCTGATGCCAGACGACATAAAGGAGTAGTCTACGAGGTTCGTATAACGCCGTGACTTTTGAGGCTATCTCCCCTTACTTCTTGCCACGACCACGGCTTTTAATTATCCCTGCGGTTGCGCTTGTATACAACGCGTGTTTTACATCTGGCGGCGATGTGCAACTTGAATTGCGGTCTTCAAGGCGCACTTAAAATCCGCTTCCTCAGCGGGGCTTGAACCGTCCTTCGATGCATCAAGCATTTGCCGTGTGAGCAGCACCATCTCGAGGGCGTGGCCGCTCGGTAATGAGTCGAGCTTAACTGGAAGAATGTCTTTGCTCTGCTGAAAGGCGTACATCACCTCGAGTTGCACCCACTTGGATTTCACAGACTTCGCGCTCAAGAATACGAGCAAGAGGTAGCAGCTCTGCACCTTGTCTTGAATGGATGCATTCCAACGTTCGCCGCCACTGATATTCCCGTCGAACCAGACATTGAACCCCCAACTCTCAATTTCGTGCACGGCGTCGAGAACACGGGCGCGATCGCTCCGCGAGTAGCTGACGAAAATATGGCCAAGACCGCGTTGCTCCGGATCAGTCATGCGCCTGAATATTGAATCGCCAAACTGTTCATGAAGCGCGCGGGTCAAGAGGCGGCGCGTGCCCGGCCCAAACCGCCCGTCACGGGACGTATGCTTGAGCGCTTCTTGGAAGCGCAGGACGTGCCGCGCTAACGTGATGTCATAATTCTCACTGAAATCGATCTGCCCGAACTCGCCATGGAAGCCGAGCGCTCGCAGGGCTTGACGGATGTTCTTGCAGGCCGGACACACTAAGCCTGCTTCAAGAACACGATCGCCGAATTTCGGATCGCGAAAATAACGTTCCAAGTCACGAAGATCTTTGTCAGCCATCGTCGGCCCAACCGCAAAAATGGGACAGAATCACATGCCTCCTCTGCATCCTGCCGGACTTCATGTGATCTGTCTCGTGACTCGCGTCGCTCCCCTACTACTCCCCACAACCACCCGCTCCAACCGCGGCTTCCAATTTTTCGCCGCGTATCGTTGGCTTCGTCACGCGCGGCGTGAACCGCGAATGATGGCGGCGACCCTGGAAAAGAAAGACGATGGATCACCCATCTGTCGCCGCGCTTCTTCCCAGTCAAACGGCGCACGCACATAGACCCGCTTATCGGCGACGCCCTCGCGCGCCGGCAAGTTGCGCATGCCGAGCTCGTCACCGTAGTACATGACGGGCGCGCCGGGAGCGCGGTAGAGCATCTCGAAAGCGGCGAGCATTTTCTCTGTGTAGCCGGAGAGCGCCTCGGCCACGCGCACCGCTGGGCTATCGTCGCTGGTGTATGCGCCGCTCGGGTCGAGCCGCCGGATGACGGCGTGCTTTTCTTCGCCGGACAACGAATAAATCGTAATGGCGTCATGATTGCCCAAAAACGTGACCCACTGACAATGCGGCGGGATGTTGCGCGTTTGCGCCATCGCGCGCTCGACGCCAGAGGGGTCGCCGCGCATGAGCGCGATCCAGAAACATTCGGTGACATAAAAATTATAGACCAGCTGGCACTCGTCGCCGTTCCCGAAGTATGTCCAACTGTGGGTGCCGGCCTCTGCCAGAAGCGCTACGTCTGGGTGTGCGGCCAGAGCCGCGCGCAGCCTCCGCACGCGCGCGTGCGTCTCGGGAAGGTTCGTGCAATCCGTACCCTCGCGTTTGATCAAGAACGGCACGGCATCAAGGCGGAAGCCGTCAACGCCGCGCTCGATCCAGAATTCCATGATGGATAGCATCTCGTCGAAGACGGCCGGCTCGTCCCAGTTGAGATCCGCCTGCTGCGGGTAGAACGTGGCGAAGAAATAATCCCCCGCCCCGCTCGTTATCCAGTTGCGGGGTTTGGCGAACGGCATCGGATTGATGGCATAGGGAAACTCGCGGCCCGTTTCGCTCCAGAGGTAGTAGCGGCGCTTCGGGCTCTTTTTCGACGAGCGCGCCTCGATAAACCACGGATGCTCGACGCTCGTGTGATTGAGCACCAAGTCCGTGATGATACGGAGGCCTTTCGCTTTGGCCGCTGCTAGGAACGCCTCGAAATCATTGAGGGTTCCCAGCTCGGCGCGCACGCCGCGATAATCGCTCACGTCGTAGCCCTCGTCGACCATCGGCGAGGGATAATGCGGCAGAATATGCAAACAGTTCACGCCAAGCCGCGTGAAATAATCGAGGCGCTCCGTGAGCGTTCTGATATCGCCCGCGAATTTGTCGATATATAGCTCGTAAATCTTCGCCGTCCGCCACCACATACCCTTCCTCCGACGCTAAACGAAAGGCGCCCGTACCTGATGCCCGAGCACGCGCTTTGCGGGCCGCTTTTTTTCTCCCACTCGAAACGACCCCCAGGGGAGTATTCGGACGCGCCTGCTTTAGGATCTTGTGTGCTGTAGCATAGGCGCCGTTGCCACCCGGACAGGAGAACCGTCATGTCGCAAAATGTCGACTATTATTTTACGATGCTATCGCCTTGGGCCTATATCGGTCACGCGCCGTTCATGGAGGTCGTGCGCCGCCATGACGTGACTGTGACTTACAAGCCAACCTCGCTTTCCGATGTATTTGCCGAGACGGGTGGCCTGCCGTTCGGCAAACGACACCCGGCGCGGCTTCGCTATCGTATCCTTGAATTGCAGCGCTGGCGCCAGAAGCGCGGGTTGAAGTTCAATCTGCATCCCAAGTTCTGGCCATTCGCGGTCGAGACCGCCGACCGCTTCGCCGTCGCCGTAGCTGCTGCGGGGCATGATCCCGATCCATTTCTGCGCCGTGCCTTCGCCGCCGTCTGGGAAGAGGAGCAAAATCTGGCGGACGACGCGACGCTGACCAAGCTTGCCAACGCCGAAAAACTTCCTGGCGCGGAACTTTTGTCTGAAGCCAAGCGCGAGCAGACCAAGGTAAAATACGAACAGAACACCGCAGACGCCATTGCACTCGAAGTTATCGGTTCACCAAGCTATGTCCTCAATGGAGAGGTGTTTTGGGGCCAAGACCGGCTTGATCTTCTCGACGACGCGCTCCGCTCGGGACGTCCCCCCTTTCGGTGTGACGCATAACGAAAAAGGGCAATCATGATGCCGTCGGCGAGCCAAACTGAATTTCACAAGCCTACAGGTCGATGAGTGCAATCGAGGGCGCAGCCGACGCATCCGCTCGGCGGCGCCCTTGTCACGCTGTGCGACTTTGCCGATTGAGCTGATCGTAAGCATAGGATGGTCTCACTCCCCCGCCACAACCACCTGCCTTTTACCAATCATGCATACAGTTGGGTTTGTGGTGAATAGTTCCCTGCGTTCGAGGTTCCGATGAGAGTTCGAGTTCTTGCGCTCGTTATGTTGTTGACTGGCTCCGGCGCGGCCCATGCGCAGTGGACGACCTGCCTGCAGGCCGGGGTTCCCAGCATGAATACGCTCCTTACCGGTGCGGTCTACAAAGTAATCGCCCCTTGGGGAGCGGTGGCGCGAGAGGACTGGTGGGGCACGCCTGTCTGCACGTTTCCCTACAATGCCGACGTCTACATCGAGAATTATCGTTGCAACTGGCGTCAGTGTTCCCTCTGGGTGAACGGCTTGGATCGCCCCGTGTCGCTGCCTCGCAACGCCCTTTCGTACGTCTACAGATAACAGAAACGTCCCATTTTTGCGTCTCACTCCCGCGCCACGACGACCTGCTCCAACTGTGGCTTCGAACTTTCCTCGCGCGTCCGCCCATCCAAATTGGACATCCAAAACCCATCCCGCCATTGGAATGCGAGCATCGCACACGGTGACGAACAAGAGATCGACCGCACCCTTCGTCGAACATGGGCCTGAAGGGGCGGCTGACCCCCTCGCGCCATCGCCGACCTGACGAGACTGCGCTCATCTTGCCGAACGCAATCCGCGCGGCGCCGAGCGGGTGCGATATGAGGAGAAGAGCAAGCCAGCGGGAGGTATTCGCTGACAAGAAAAAAGCCCCGGTGCGAGCGCATCCGGGACTCATTACCAAGTGAGGTTCAGTTTACCAGCCGCCGCAGCCGCCATAGCCGCAACCGCTACAACCGCCGCAACCCCAGCTTCTGTAACTCCAACCGGGGGATCCAAATCCATATCCGAGGCCAACGGGCGCGCCCCAGCCTGGGCGCCAACCCCATCCGCCGCCGTACCAGCCCGGGCCCCGCCAGCCCCAGCCCGGTCCCCATCCACCGCGCCACCCCCAGCCTGGTCCCCATCCCCCGCGCCAGCCCCATTGAATTTTCGTAACGCTGCTTTGGCGGGACATGGCCGTTTGGTCATGGCCGGCGCTCATTGGCGAGAGGCCCGCGGCGTTTGCCGACGACAAGCCTAACCCCGACAAGCCTAAGAAAAAGAATCCCAGCGCAGCCAAAGCCGGGATCAAGAACCTCTTTGTTTGCATCGGTGAGTTCCTCTTGAAGCAATGCTCAAGCTGTGGCGCAACTCGATTGTCCGACGCCACGGCCCTTTATGCCTCGATTGCATCACCGATACAGTTAAATGAAAAGTAATAATTGCTTGAGCCGATCTTGAGCTTAGGAATAATGATATGTATATGACAAAATGATCATTATTTACTTCAGGTTAACTTATACAATAGGCCGATATCAACGTAGGCCGAGTCAAATCCATCGCCCGTTAAAACGCACGTTGGTTGTGCTGGTTCCCATCAGTTATCGTTAGCGTAACCCCCTCCTCCGCCATGCCACTGCGATCACGCCTTAGAGTTTGCGGGCGATCAATTCCACCGGCGCAACAATGCCATCGGAAACATTTGCGATCATGTTCTTCATCTTCTCCGGTGTTGTCTTGCCCATAAGAAGATGCAGACCAAGCGGCGGCGGCCACCGGGCGCCGCATTCCTCGCTCTGAATTCCTCGAAAAAGTTGAGCGCAAAATCACGCCGATTGCGTTCGGCCGTTATTTCGAACCCCGCTGTCTGAAGCGCGCGCTTTTAATCCTCCGGCTCTGCCACCTGGCTCAAGCCAGCAGAGGATGCCCAGGGAACAGGATAGGCAAGGTCCCCACGCCCTGTTCGCATGATGTCATAGACCCCAAAGAGCGAACCAGACCTCAGAACCCGCGAGACGTCTGCGGCGAGCTTGTCTTTGTCCGCAATATTCATGCCCGCATGGAGCATATACGCGCCGTCAAAGGCGCCGTCATCAAATGGCATGGCGAGCGCGTTGCCTTCATGCAGCGAGACGCGCGGCCGAAGCCCTACCCAGTCACACAGGGTGTTACCCGTTGCGATGTATTCGGGTGTCAGGTCGATGCCGGTGATGCGGCTTCCATACCGAAAAGCAGCGAAACGAGCCGCGCCTCCAAGTCCGCAACCCACGTCGAGAATATGCATGTCGGGAGCGAAACCAAGCTGATCGAGAAGGTCCATCGAGGCTTGGCGTCCTCCAATATGAAATTCATCGACTGAAGCAAGGTCATCCGCCGTTAGGTTGCCCGGCGTTTTGCCAAGCGAGGCGAGCCCCGCTCGTATCGCCTCCAGGAGGTCGCCATGGGTATAATGTTGGGGCACATCAACTTGCGCGGCCGTCTCGCCTGTGGGCATGACATTTCTCCCTAAATTTCTCCCCCTTTCCTCCAGCTACGAATGCCGAAGGCTCGACGAAGGTTCCGCTTGCGCTTGAAAGTCGCGAAAGCGGCGGCGGCCCTGTCCGCCGCAGGCCAGGTGGCTCGCTTGGTCACTCCCACTAACAGCTAAGCTTCCGCCATCCTCCCCGCCGTTCAACACAAGCTCGGGCCACACTCTCGGACAACCGAGGAAGCGCCGGAGCGCTTCCGTGAATCTATCCGATATAACGCCCGCTCGCGCCAATCAGCACCGTAACGAGGCCGAGGGCGAGATTGACCGCAACAATGCGGCGAATCTGCCCAAGCTCATTAGCGGCTCCCGGCCAATCGCTGGCCGCCACCGCTCGGCGGAAACGCTTCCACGGCGCGAAATAGAGATGGGCATAGATCGCCATCATGACGATGCCGAGCGCCATCATCGCGTGGACATAGATGCCGACCGCTCCAAACCCGCCCAAGCCCATGACTATCATGAAGAAACCGCTTGCGAGCAAGACGACGATGCTAAGCCAAACCCAAGGAAAGAAACGCGAGAAGACGCGCTGCCAGAGCGCCAGGCGGATTGCGGGTTCCAGCGCGCCTGCGCTCGGCCGCAAAACCAGATACGCGAAGAACATGCCACCAACCCAGATGACGGCGGCGAGAGTGTGGAGCGCAATTCCAACAGGCATCGTCAATTCTCCCCTCATCTTAACTCCGGTCGCGAAAATCGATGCGCGGGCCATTAGTAAGACTCGCCACAATTGGCTGCAACCCGATCGTTAATCGGTGTCCTGTCGCCAGCCTCGCACACCGTGACCAGTTCTCCCACGCTCTAACTTGTTCGCATCCTCATCGCGTCCTTTCGGCGCGCGCCATTGCTTGCTCTCACCCCCGGCAACCTACGGGCACGCAGATGCGCAGCACGCTTTTTCAGTGTTGTTCCACAAGAGACAGCGGCTGTGCCCCAATTTGTTGGATGGTGATGTCGAAAGCGAACGATGCTTTATCAGCCGCCACTGAACCAGTTTCGATACCGACAGCCGTTAAAGGTGATGATATGTTTTTAAAGGCCTCCGCGTTACTTGCCATTGCCCTTTTCATTGCGTTTCTCGCCCTCGCGGTTGCTGGGGTGACGCAAAGGCAGAAAGCTCCTTTCCAGGCTCGCTCCACATATCAAGGGAGCGACCTGAACTGGCTTAGCGCCGAAGATATTAACCGCAAGACCCTAGAGGCCGCTGACGCAATCAGGGCCACCCAGGCAGAAAGGTTCTTACAGCGTCAGCACTAAAACCTGCGATCCAAGCCTCACCATTTACCGCGTAGCTAAGCGCGTTGTCCATCACAGCTCTGATCGCGATAATCTCGCCCAGCCGAGATTACCGCCCTACCAGCAAGCCAACCGCCCAACTCCGTTACACTTCCTCACTCGATTAGTCGCCTCACCGCGCGAGAAGGCTGCTGATGCAGCTTGAGGCAGCCCAACGAGGGCGCGAATAACTACAGCCTAGGCGCGGCAAATTTTTTACAGGCGTTCAGCAAGTATATTTACGTTCTTTTAGAATCATTTCGGTATTTAACAAAATCGTCGAGGAAAGGAACGTGAATTTCATGAAATACATTGTTGCTGCGTTCATCGCGATCGGAGCGATGCTAGCGGTATCCGCTGCACAAGCTGCTCCGCTATCGCCTTCTGCGGTCCATACTGAGCAGGCCGTCACATCCGGCGGCTCAGTTGAGAAGGTTTGCTGGGGTGGCGGCTGCGGCTGGGGTGGCTGGGGCGGCGGCGGTTGGGGTGGCTGCGGTTGCTGCCGTCCCTGCTGGCGTCCTTGCGGCTCCTTCGGCTGGGGCTGTGGCGCCCGCTGGTGGCCGGGCCGGCCTTGGGGCTGGGGCGCGCCCCGGCTGGGGCGGGGGCTGGGGCTGGAACGGAGGCGGCTGGGGTTGGTAACCTCTGGCCAGAACAATCCAGCACTTCAGACGTCCCGCCATGATGTCACTTAGAAGGGCCGCGCAATCGCGCGGTCTTTCTGCGTGGAATACCCCCGTTTGACTTCGTGGCATCGTTCGCAGTCAGGAGGAACACGGCCTGCTGCCCGATGATGTTATGAAGGAACGCAGGCACCTTCGTGCCGAGCGGGTGGCCGTAAGGCGAAAGCGCGAACGAGCGCTCTACCTTCGCGCCAACCACCTGGCATAGCTCCCGAAAATCCGCGATCGTGCAAAAATGAATGTTCGGCGTCTCGTACCACGTCTCGGGCAGATTCCAGGTCATCGGCATGCGGCCGTGGAGAAGGATCTGCCAACGAATGCGCCAATGGCCGAAATTCGGGAACGAGACGATCACATGGCGCGCAATGCGCAGGAGTTCCTCCAGCACGGTCTTCGGACGCCGCGTCGCCTGCAACGTCTGGCTTAGGATCGCGTAGTCGAACGCCTGGTCGGGATAGTTTACAAGGTCATGATCGGCGTCGCCCTGGATCACGGAGAGCCCCTTGGCTACACAGAAATTGACGCCGGATTGGCTCAGCTCAACGCCGCGCCCATCGACCTGCTTTTTTTCCTCCAGGAGCTTCAAAAGGTCGCCTGTCCCGCAGCCGACATCCAGCACCCGCGCGCCGGGCTCGACCATGCCGGCGATCAGCAACAGGTCGATACGAGGCTGCGGGACTTGAGCGGCAGCTTGCGCCGCGCGGTCCTCAAAAGTCGCCACCGTCATGTCCGATCCCTTTCGCTCGGCGTGGAGGGCAACCCGCGCTTTTGTTTTGCTGCTTCGAGGAAGCCGCGGACCGTGTCGAACAACTCCGGCTCCTGCAGGAGAAAGGCGTCGTGGCCCTTGTCGCTTTCGATTTCGACAAAGCTGACATTCGCCGCCACCGCATTTAGCGCCTGAACGATGGCGCGGCATTCGCGCGTCGGATAGAGCCAGTCGCTTGTGAAGGATACGAGGCAGAAGCGCGTCTTGGTGCCTTTGAAGGCGTTCGCAAGGATGCCGCCATAATCGGCGGCAAGATCGAAGTAGTCCATCGCGCGCGTGATGTAGAGATAGCTGTTGGCGTCGAAGCGGTCGACGAAGCTGATCCCCTGGTAGCGCAGATAGCTTTCGACCTGAAAATCGGCGTCGAAACCGAACGTCACCTTTTCGCGGTTCTGCAAATTGCGTCCGAATTTCCGATGCAGCGCATCGTCGGAGAGATAGGTGATGTGGGCGGCCATGCGCGCCACCGCGAGCCCTTTGGCAGGGTTTGTGCCCTCCTCGAGATAGCGCCCTCCGCGCCATTCCGGGTCCGCCATGACCGCCTGCCGGCCAACTTCGTGGAAGGCGATATTCTGCGACGAGTGCCGCGGAGGGGTCCCGATCGGCACAGCCGAAAAAACGCGGTCCGCATAGCTTGCGCACCACTCCAGCACCTGCATGCCGCCCATCGAGCCGCCGATCACACAGAAGAGGTCGGGAATGCCCAGATGATCGATGAGGCAGGCTTGCGCCCTTACCATGTCGTCGATGGTGATGACGGGAAAGCCGAGGCCATAGGGCTTGCCGGTCGCGGGATCGAGGGAAGCGGGACCGGTCGAACCCATGCAGCCGCCTATGACATTCGAGCATATGACGAAATATTGGTCGGTATCGACCGGCTTGCCAGGCCCGACAATGGTCTCCCACCAACCCGGTTTGCCCGTCATCGGATGCAGATTAGCGACGTGCTGGTCGCCTGTCAGAGCATGACAGACGAGAACAGCGTTTGATTTATCGGCGTTTAGAGCGCCGTAGGTTTGGTAGGCAATCTCGAAGGGCGCAAGGGCGCGCCCGCAATCGAGAGGCAACGCGTTGTCGCTGCGAAAAATTAGGCTGTCATCGGATGAGACCCGCGGATCACGGGCGGAGCAAGGCATTAAATTCATGAAGCTGCGGCCAGCCTCCCTCCAGGACATAGGTCCAAAACGGCCAGTCGAAAGCCGGGGCTGCCGCACCACGACCTTTTAGCGAGTTTTTTAACGTGGCTGCAAGCCGGCCGGCCAAATCACCACGGTTCGGCAAGTATTAGGGAAATCCCGCGGCCCACGTCAAGAACCGAGGCGCTTAAGTTTTAGCCGCATTTCTTATATGGCAAGGCGCCGCTCAGAATTTCCTTTTCTCTTTCAACCACTTGCCGCTCCTGGCGCAGGTAGCTTGCAACAGCAGCCGCGAGCCCCGGATCAGCGAAATAGTGCAGGCTATAGGTTGTCTCGGGCGCATAGCCGCGCGCGAGTTTGTGCTCGCCTTGAGCGCCTGCTTCCACATGCGCAAGCTTGTTGGCGATGGCGTAATCGATGGCCTGATAGTAGCACGCTTCAAAATGCAGGAAGCTGTGATTTTCGAGGCATCCCCAGTAGCGGCCGTATAGCGTATCGCCTCCGATAAAATTGAGAGCGCCCGCTACGTAGGCGCCGTCGCGTTTTCCCATTACCAGCAAGATGCGATCGGCCATGCTCTGACCGACGAGGCTGAAAAAGGCGCGCGTCAGATACGGGCTGCCCCATTTCCGGTTGCCGGTGTCCATGTAGAAGCGGAAAAAAATATCCCAATGCGCCTCCTTGATGTCGGAGCCGGTCAACCATTCAAGCGTCACGCCGGAGGCGCGCGCCTGCTCGCGTTCCTTCCGAACCGTCTTGCGCTTCCGTGACGCGAGCGTGGACAGAAAATCGTCGAAGCTTTCATAGCCGCGATTATGCCAATGGTATTGTGTGTCGGTTCGCTGCAAGAGGTTGAGCGCGCCGAGCGCTTCCCACTCCTCTTTAGTCGCGAAGGTCAAATGCCAAGATGAAGCGCGATTTTGCTTGGCGACTTCCACCGCCGCCGCCGCGAGCAACGCCCGCGCCTCGTCTTCTGGAACGCCGGGCCTGATGAGAATCCGCCGCCCAGGGACCGGCGTGAACGGCACCGCGGTTTGAAGCTTTGGGTAGTAGCGGCCGCCGGCTCTCTCATAGGCGACAGCCCAGGAGTGGTCGAAAACATATTCGCCGTAGGAATGGGATTTCAGATAGCACGGCATAATCGCGGCAATCGCGCCGCTCCCGTCCTTCAGCACAAGATGGCGCGAAGCCCAGCCTTTTCGGGGCGATGCCGATCCGCTTTCCTCAAGCGCCAACCAAAAGGCATGGGCCAGAAAAGGATTGTACGGAAGGCGCGGCGAATTCGCGCAAGCATCCCAATCATCCTGGCGAACATCGCGCGCGCCTTTTAAAACGCTCACGCTCCAAGCGGCGCATTTCCCGTCCAAATTCGAACTCCCGTTGAAGCCGCGTGAGCGCCCCGCAGGACATGGCGAGCGCGGCCGCGATTTCAACCATTCAAAGCCTTGACCACGGCGAGCGCTTCAAGGGCAAGGCTGCGGGTCAGGTCTTGAGCCCGCATGGTCCGGCCAAGGGCGGCGGCCTGTCCAGCCCACAGCGGAGAGAAATCGCCTGATCCTTTCGCTTCGGCGCGGACGCGCAGCGGCGCCAGGGCGGTCGCGGCAGACGGGAACTCAGGCGCATCGGCCGCCATGGGGCCAAGATCCTGGATGGCGCGATTATAGAAGCCGCGCGCGGGCCTGCCGGTCAGGACATTCGTCACCACAGTTCCGTCATCGCGAGCCTCGCCGAGGGCGCGCGCATGTGGCGCTGGCAGCTTCGCCTCGGGACAGAAAAGAAAGGCCGTGCCGACTTGGACGCCGCTCGCGCCGAGCGCGAAAGCTGCAGCGATGCCCCGGCCGTCGGCAATGCCGCCAGATGCGATGACGGGAACTCTCACAGCGTCCGCCACCTGGGGCACGAGCGCGAACGTCCCTGGCTGCGCCATCACATCGTTTGTGAGAAACATGCCGCGATGCCCGCCGGCTTCAGCCCCTTGGGCAATGATAGCGTCGACGCCGCGCGCTTCCAGCCAACGCGCTTCCGCGACGGTCGTCGCCGAGGATAGGACCTTGCACCCCGCCGTCTTGACACGAGCGAGCAGCCGCTCTTCCGGCAGACCGAAGTGAAAGCTGGCGACGGCGGGCATTAACTCCTCGATCCACTCGCAGTGGATTTCGGCGAACGGCGTGCGGCTGGCAGGCTGGACCGGCGCCGAAGGATCGAGCCCGAATTCGCGATAGTAAGGAGCAGACGGCTTTTCCAGGCGTCTCCGCGTTGAGCGTCTGCCTTTGGCGGCTTGTGGCAGAAGAAGTTGAGATTGAAAGGACGGCTTGTGCGCTGCTGGATGAGCTGCACCCGCGCCTTGATCTCTTCCGGCGAGAGCATGGCGCACGGCAAGCTTCCAAGGCCGCCTCCTTCCGACACGGCGATGGCAAGCTCCGCAGTTCCGGGACCGGCCATGGGAGCGAGCAGGATCGGATATTCGATCCCAACTAATTGTCGGAGGCCATCGCGAGGCCACATGACCGCCTCCCATTGCGTCTGCGCGGGCAGGCTCTCCTGTTACAGCGAGCGCGTCTCGATATGTGTGCGGAAGCACTCGATCGTGTCGCCCTGCTTCAGGTCCTGGTAGTTCTCGAACGCCATGCCGCATTCCTGTCCGGCAACCACTTCGCGGACTTCATCCTTGAAGCGCTTGAGGGTGGAAAGCTTGCCTTCGTGGATCACCACATGGTCGCGGATGAGGCGAACATTCGCCCCGCGCTCCACCTTGCCATCGGTAACGCGGCAACCCGCGACCTTGCCCACCTTCGAGATATTGAACACCTCGAGGATCTCGGCATTGCCGAGGAACTCTTCGCGCGTGATCGGCGCGAGAAGACCCGACATGGCTTTCTTCACATCGTCCACGAGGTCGTAGATGATGTTGTAGTAGCGGATCTCGATGCCATCGCGCTCAGCCTGCTGCTTGGCCTGCGCATCGGCTCGGACATTAAAGGCGATGATCACAGCCCCGGAAGCCTCGGCAAGAGCGACGTCGGAGGACGTGATGCCGCCGACGGCCCAGTGGATGATGCGGGCTTCCACCTCGTCCGTGCCAAGCTTCTCAAGCGCGGCGTTGATCGCTTCCACGGAACCTTGCACGTCGCCCTTGATGATGAGCAGAAACTCTTTCTTCCCGCCCTTCGCCGCCTGCTTCATCATCTGTTCGAGCGTACGGGCTCCAGCGCCAACCGCTCTCACATCGCGAAGCTTGCGGACGCGGTGTTCGGTCAATTCGCGGGCGCGGGCCTCGCTATCGACGACAGCGAGTTGATCGCCTGCCTCGGGCGCGCTGTCGAAACCGAGAACCTCCACGGGAGTTGATGGCCCCGCAGTGACCACGTTTTCACCTTTGTCATCGATCAAGGCGCGTACTCGGCCCCAGGCGCGCCCTGCCACGATGAGCTGGCCGACCTTCAATGTGCCGCGCTGAACGAGTACGGTGCCTACCGGACCGCGCCCGCGCTCGAGCTTTGCCTCGATGACGATGCCTTCCGCTGGCCGGTCAGGATTCGCCGTCAGTTCAAGCACTTCGGCCTGTAAGTTGATCGCGGACAGCAGCTTGTCGAGATTGAGCCGCTGCTTTGCCGAGACCTCGACTTCCAGCGTGTCGCCGCCCATGCTTTCCACAACGATATCGTGAGAGAGCAAATCGGTCCGGACGCGCAAGGGGTCGGCATCAGGCTTATCGATTTTATTGATCGCGACGATAATAGGGACGCCCGCGGCTTTGGCGTGATTGATCGCCTCCACCGTCTGCGGCATGACACCGTCATCAGCGGCGACGACGAGCACAACGATGTCCGTCACCTTCGCTCCGCGAGCGCGCATGGCCGTAAAGGCTGCGTGGCCAGGAGTATCAATAAAGGTAATGGGATCGCCGGCGGGCGTGGTGACCTGATAGGCGCCGATATGCTGCGTAATGCCGCCAGCCTCACCCGCGACCACATTCGCCTGCCGGATGGCGTCGAGCAGCGACGTCTTGCCGTGATCGACGTGGCCCATGATGGTCACGACCGGCGCGCGCGGTCTCAGCGTCTCATCGGCGTCAACCTCGCCAATGAAGCCCTCTTCGACATCTTCCTCGGAAACGCGCTTCACAGTGTGACCAAATTCGGCCGCGACGAGCTCCGCCGTGTCAGCATCGATCACGTCGTTGATCTTCAACATCTGTCCCTGCTTCATCAGGAACTTGATGATGTCGACCGCGCGCTCGGCCATGCGGTTGGCGAGTTCTTGGATTGTGATGGCTTCTGGCAACTGCACCATGCGCTGAATCTTGACCCGTTCCTGCCGAGCGCCGCCCAGTGCCTGAAGCTTCTGGCGTTCCCGCTGGCGTTTGAGAGAAGCGAGGCTTCGTTCCCGCTGTTGCTCGTCGAGGGCGTTTGAAAGCGTGAGCCGCTGGCGGCCAAGGCGCTGATCGACGGCCGTTTTCTTCACCGGCGTAGCGCGCTCCGGCGCCTTCCCGGGCAGGCCGCCACGCTTCACGCGGCGATCTTCTTCTTCGGCGTCAGCCGGGCGGGACTTGAGAGCGAGTTCACCCTCACGCATCCGCTCAGACCGGCCGCCGAGTTCCAGAACTGGCGCAGGCGCGGACCGCGGGCCTCCTGCCGCTGGCCGTCCACCGGCCCCTGGCCGAGCGCCAGCTGGACGTGATCCGTCAGCTCTTACCCCTTCGCGCGCGGGTCCGCGGCTTCCATCGCGGGCGCCGTCTTTTGCTGGAGCGCGCGGGCCGCTTTCACCCTGGCGGGCAACCGGGCGGCGTTCGTCGGCCTGAGGACGCACGATCCGCACATCCGGCCCCGTACGCCGTATGGGCTCTGGGCGCCGTATCGGAACACGCGGAGCAGCAGCTTCCTCTTTCGCTTTGGCGGCTTCATTGGCTTTAGCCATTTCCGCTGCGCGCTGTCTTTCAACCTCTTCCTCAACCTTGCGGGCAGCCTCTTCTTCAGCAAGGCGCTTTTGATCTTCGATGGCGCGCTGTTGTGCTTC